>JACQCZ010000017.1 GCA_016201405.1 Candidatus Acetothermia bacterium
GACTTCTCTCCCTGATCCCCTGCTGCCAAGATCTGTACCACTTGCTGCTCGCTGAATCGGCTCTTCTTCATCTGCTTGGCTCCTTCCTTGATCCGCCGATTCTCTACTTTTGACTGGTACAGTTCTAGGGGTGCACGCCCACTACACACAATGTCTTTGGAATTCAGGTTGGTGTCAGTATCAACTTTCTTGTCAAAAACCATGGCAAGAAGAAAGCTAAAGAAATCTTCTATGCCAGAACCGATGAGTATTGGAAGAAAGAGCAAAAATATTCGTTCCTGGATGAAAGTTGCGCTCCGACCAAAATCCTATGGGAGAAAGTCATGTCAGATGCGAAGCACACTTGGATTACCAAAGGATTGAAGGATGAATATGGTGATCTACTTCCATTAGGAACGCAAGAAGCTAAAGCTGGAGAAGGCAATGCAGTGTTTATGTCCTACAGCAGAGGAGCAGAAACGACAAGAGATGTATGGGTATATAATTTCGATGAATTGTCACTTCAAGCCAACGTGGAGAGTCTTATCGATGTATACAATGTGGAAGTCGACCGCTGGCACAACCGCACTGACAAAAATGCCAATCTTGATGATTTCGTCCTTAATGACTCGCGAAAGATTAAATGGAGCAGCCGCTTAAAAGAGTGCTTGATGCGTAATCAATATGCCGCTTTTGAAAAGAAGAAAATACGCAAATCACTATATCGCCCATATACCAGTGAATTGCTATTTTTCGATAGCATTTTGACGCATAGACAAGGACAGTTCCCCAAAATTTTCCCTTTGAGAGATGCAAATAACTCAGTGATTTGTATGAATGGGATAGGAATGTCAAAGCCCTTTCATACAATCATGGTTTCTGTTATACCGGATGTTCAATTTACTCCAAATGGCCAATGCTTTCCCTTCTACACGTACGACGAAGATGGCAGCAACCGTAAAGAGAACATCACAGACTGGGCACTCAAAGAATTTCGAGTCCATTACAATGACAAGAAAATTACAAAATGGGACATCTTTTACTATGTTTATGGACTTCTTCATCATCAAAAGTACGGAGAAAATTACCAAGCCAACTTAAAGAGGGAATTGCCAAGAATTCCCTTTACCCCTGATTTCTGGGGCTTCTCGAAAGCAGGGAAGAAGCTTGCAGAGCTTCATGCCAATTATGAAAAGCAAGAGGAATATCCGCTAGAGGTCATTGAAAACAAAGATGAGCCTCTCAATTGGCGCGTTGAAAAGATGAAGCTCTCAAAAGATAAGACCCAATTGATTTACAATAATTTTCTCACGCTGGACGGAATCCCGCCTGATGTTTTTGGATACAGATTGGGAAATCGCTCGGCCCTCGATTGGATTGTGGATCAGTATCAGGTTAAGACCGATAAGCGAAGCGGAATTGTGAATGACCCCAATCGGGAAGATGAGCCTGATTATATCGTGAAGCTCATCAAGAAAGTGGTCACGATCAGTTTAGAGACGAATAAGATTGTCAGGGCGCTCCCTGCGTTAAGTGTCGAATAAACCTACCAGATCACTCATCTCTTTACATGATTATGTTGTGTAAGGATGTGAGCAATCGTCGTTCTGTTCAGGTAAACTGAGAATTATGAAATTATTGAACCATTTATGGAGGTCGCGATGACAGATCAAGTTGCTTCTTTTGCAGGCTCGATTCCCGAAAATTATGACAAATATTTAGGGCCGATGATCTTTGAGCCTTACGCAAAAGATTTGGCTCAGCGTGCTGCCAAAGTCTCAGGTAGCTCAGTGCTTGAGATCGCTGCCGGAACAGGGGTAGCGACGCGCTCTTTGCGTGACGCTTTGCCCCCTGCCACAAAGATAGTTGCAACGGACCTCAATGAGCCGATGCTCGAAATTGCCAAGAGCAAATTCAAGCCAACAGAAAAGATCGAGTTCAAACCTGCCGATGCGATGTCTCTCCCTTTTCCCGATCAGGCCTTCGATACGGCTGTCTGCCAATTTGGAGTGATGTTCTTTCCAGATAAACTTGCCTCTTTTCGAGAAGTCGCTCGCATCTTAAAGCCCCAGGGCCGATACCTTTTCAATGTCTGGGATTCACTGGATTACAACCCGATTCCGAAGAGTATGCACGGCCTGACAACGAGTCTCTACCGCGAGAACCCACCAGGCTTTTACCAGACTCCTTTTGGTTTTTATCAGATCGACCCGATCAAAGAGATGCTGCTCAGCACGGGCTTTCAAAAGATCACGTTCTCTGTCCTGAAATGTCCGCTGAGCAGCCCGTCCGCCAGAGATGCTGCGACTGGCCTTGTCAAAGGAAACCCCATCAGCCTGCAGATTCTAGAGCGACAGACCCACTCCATCGAAGAGGTCATGAGTCATGTGGAGCGCGAGCTGGCGAATAAATTTGGGAAGGCGCCAGTCCGGTCCAGCATGCAAGCGATTGTCGTGGAAGCACAGAAGGCGTGAAGCTTTCTTAGATTGGCTCCCACTCCCAGCGATCTCCTTGAGCCTTGACTCGCCCCAGACCCGGATGTGGGAAGTGATAGGGCAGGACTAGTGCATTCTCAGCTGCAGCAAGCTTCAAGAGTTTCTGGCGTGATTTTGGCGCCTCTTCAGGGATGCGGTCGAAGCTGACATTCCAGGTTGGATGGCCGATTTGGAATGGCCTATGAAAGCTGTCTGCCACGGCCAAAAGCTTTCTCTCTCCAGACTCAAATTTCAGAGCCATCATCCCCACGGTGTGACCTGGCACATGAATCGCTGATAAGTCCGGAAGAAACTCGCGCTCTTTATTTATTAGATTGATCTTCTCTGCTATAGCCGGGAAATTCTTCTTGACCGCAGCTACTGCGTGTGGGGGCAAGTCTTTCAGATTCTTTTCATCATGCCAAAATCTCCACTCATCATGCCAGATCCAATATTCTGCATTCTTGAAAACAAGGTTTCCTTGAGCATCGGTGAGCCCGCCGATGTGATCGGCATGGCCATGCGTGATGATGACATGAGTGATGCTCTCGGGAGAGATCTTTTCTGCTTCCAGATGGCTGAGCAGCTTTCCTTCCTGCTCACGCCCGATGCCAACATCAACCAAAATTCGTTGCGTTTCTGTGGCGACAAATAAGCAGTTATACGAGAATGTGATGTTGCTCGGATCGATCTTGTAGGCTCTCAATGCCTCTTGCAGCTCATCTGGCGGAGCCGTGGGGAACATCTTGGCCATGTCCATCGGACCTTGATAGGTTCTGTCGCTGAGAATTTTGCAATGAAATTTTCCATGCTGAAAATCGTATCGCTCCGATGCCATCCATTGCCTCCTTGGAGATGAACAGAAAGAGAATATCTCGTTTGCCCGGCTTGTGCTACCGAGTTTGTGATCGCCCCCAAACCTTTTCGCCGCTATCATAGACATACAAAGTACGAAAGCGAGGTCTTGTGAATCTTCCGGTTCTCGTCTGGTTCATCTTAGGATCAATCTGGGGCTCGACCTGGCTCTTTATCAAGCTGGGTCTGGCTGATTTGCCGCCATTCACCTTTGCAGGCATTCGATTCCTGATCGCGATTATCCCGCTCATCTTGCTGGTCTGGCTTACAAAGAGAGAGATCCCTAAGATTCGCAGTGACTGGATACTTATGGCAGGGACGGGAATCTTGACGTTCACATGCAATTATGGCCTCGTCTTTTGGGGAGAGAATCACATCTCATCGGGTTTGACTGCAATTCTGTACACGATGCTTCCTCTTTTTGGCCTGGTGATTGCACAGTTCCGCTTGCCCTCCGAGCCGATCACCCCGGCCAAGATCTTTGGGGTTCTCTTGGGCATAACAGGCGTTGCTCTGATCTTCTCTAAACAGATTCAGGTGGATGACCCGATCGCTCCATTGGGTGCGGCCGCGATAATTCTCGCAGCTATTGGGACTTCGCTCGCAGGGATCGAAATCAAAGCGCGAGGCCGGCATCTTGATCCGCTGGTCTTAACCACTGTGCAGATAGCCATAGGATTTCTTCCTTTACTCGCTTTTGGATTAATTACAGAAGGAGATCCTCTCACATTCCATTGGACTCCACTGGCCTGGATCTCGATATTGTATCTTGCATTCATTGGTAGCGCGCTAGCCTTTGTTCTTCTCTATTGGCTTTTGAAGCGTATGGATGTCACAAAGGTTCAATTGATGCCGTTCTTGAGCACACTGATCGCTGTCATTCTGGGCTGGCTTGTCCTCAATGAAGAATTGAGCTGGCGAACGCTGGTGGGTGGCGCGGCAATTCTGAGTGGCTTGGCAGTTGCCACCTTCAAAAAGAGACCTGCAGTCTATGCCCCAGCAGGCGGACAGGATTGATGGCGTTTCGGTCATGAAAGCGCCATGATTCACGTCGCATGATGGCGTTGTTTTCAAAGGAGCTAAGTCTTTGAGATACGCCATAAACGACAGGCTCATGGACACCATCGATGACCGAACGGACGTCCAGAATGTCCGAACCGACGATCTCATGACTTGGTTTTGAGTGAGCTTACTATCTGTTGAAAGCGCTCAGCAAAGTCTACTTCTTTGGCGCGGTTTTCATAGTTGCTAGAATCTTTTCCTCGATAGACATCCCGGTGCCAGAGCGCTGTCTTGGCAATCCAATCTGAGAATGTTGTAGAAGTGTAGCTGAGATCGCGCTCAGCTTTGCTCAGATCGGGGATAAAATTCTGAAGAACTGAATAGGGCTCCGGATATTGAAAGCCACTCTCACTCATGGTTTTGTAGGGAATGTCCACAAAGTTTGTCTCGACGCCAAAGACTTTGGCAGCCTCTTCCAAAAGCTCTCGCAAGGTGATCACTTCTTGCTGAGCGATGTTGTAAGTCTGTCCAATTGCTCTCTTTGATTTCATCGCTAACAAATAGCCCTTGGCCAAATCTTCAGAGTAGGCCATGCGAAAGGACTGGAAGCCACCATTGGTGAGGATCAGAGGTCTTTTGTCGAGCAATCTCTGAAAATAAAAGTAGCCACGCAGCGAGACGTCTTCTGGACCCAGCACCATCGGGGGACGTATGATTGTAAATTCGATTTTATCCTGATCTAATAAGGCTTTTTCGGCTTGCAGCTTACCCATTGTATACGTCCAGACGAATTGATCTCGCTCTTTTTCGGGGGGCTGGAACTTAAAATTGACATCCTCTTCGCGAATCGGTTTTCGCGCTGTCATTGTGCCATAGAGAGATCCGGTGCTTGTAAAGACGTAGCGCTTGACATTTCCTGCAAATGTATCGAGAGCGGATTGCACTTCGTTTGCGTTAAAAGCGATGTTGTCAATCACTATGTCAAATGTCCGCTTCTGAAGTTTGCTCTTAAATTCAGAAAAATTGGTGCGATCTCCTGCAATATGCTCGACCTGATCCAGAAACTCAGGGCGCTGATTTCCCCGGCTGAAGATCGAGACTTTGTGGCCCGCATCGAGAAGCTGTCGCACAATTGCTTTGCCAAAAAACTTCGTCCCACCGATGACAAGAACTTTCAAGATTCCTCCTTGCCGTATTATTTTACTGGTGATGAGTCGCGATTTCGATAGAGCAGTTTTATTGATTATAGTATGTGATTATGATCTGCAAGATTGACGGAATTGAAGTCTATTACGAAGAGCATGGGGCAGGAATTCCAATCCTGACGCTTCATGGATATAGCCTAGATCATCGGGTTCTCAAAAGCTGCATGGAGCCAATACTCCAGAATAAATCAGGCTTTCGTCGCATCTATTTTGATCTGCCAGGGATGGGGCAAACGAAGGCTTCTTCGCGGATCAAGTCTTCTAATGAGATGTTAGATATAATCATCAAATTTTTGGATGAAAGAATTCCCAGGGGGCCATTCTTAGTCATAGGCCAGTCGTATGGAGGTTATTTGGCACGGGCTCTCTGTGCAAAGTACCGAGAGCGCATAGGAGGGCTTTGTCTAATTGTTCCGTTGATTATTCCAGACCCAAAGAAACCCGCTTTGCCCAAGAGAAGCATCTTGCACGAAGACCCAGAATTGTGGAGGAGCATGACTCCGGAGCAGGTCGAAGAGTTCAAAAAGATCGCTGTGATTGCGACAAAGCAGACTTGGGCTCAATATCTCTCTGTGATCATCCCCGGCGTTGAGCGTGGGGAAAAGCCATTTTTAGAAAAGCTCTTTGCTACGGGTTATTCGCTCTCATGGAGCGTTGATGACGTTGCCGAGCCCTATGAATTTCCTACACTGATCATAACTGGAAAATTCGATGACAGCGTGGGATATCGCGATGCGTGGAGCATTCTGGAGAATTTTAATCGCGCATCATTTGTGGTACTGGACGAAGCAGGACATGTGCTGCCGATGGAAAAAGAAGATATATTTTCTAATCTTGTGGACGAGTGGATCGAGCGGTGCGAGAGATCGAGTCAAATCTAATAAGCTGCTCTGATCTGTTCGGGCGCATCAGGCATTGAAGCCATTATCGGACATGATCTGCTTAACATTTCAGGGTGATCGGATCTGAGCATCTCTCACTCTGGTACGGTCATTTATAGTCGGTCATCGCCAAAGAGCAGATTGAAAATTACACGTATCCTCTGTGTGAAATCTTGGAGTGCTTTGGGTTGGCGATCATTGATGCGAGAGAGGGATGAGCAACCGCTCTTCCCTCTCTCGTGAGAAGTTCTACCTAGATTGGCTGCTAGTTTTGAATCACAAATGCGACCTTCATCCCGGCCTCATAGTGGCCTGGCTGGAAGCAGCCAAGCTCAAAGGTGCCAGCAGTCTTGGCTGTGAATGTCAGTTGGGCACGTTCGCCAGCCTCAAGCACTAGCATGTCAAAGGGCGCGACAATGTTGTTGTTGAAAAGTCGGCCTTTGAGATCAGGATCCGTTCCGAAGTGCGCGTCGTGAGTAATCTTTCCCTTGTTGATAAAGATCAGTGTGGTCACGTCGCCCACTTTCAGATTGACTGGGCCGTTGGCAACCCCATCGACTGTATAGCTGAACTCATTCATCTCAATGGTGATCGTCTTCTTAATCAATGAGACGTCGTGTGCCTGAGTCAAGAGTGTCGGGACCGTTGTGACAACCAATGCCAGTACGAGTCCTACGAGTGTCAACTTGCCAGCTGTGTGTAACTTTTTGCTGCTCATCTTGATCCTCTCCTTTGTGAGATATAGGTTATTATGGCTTTAGAGTGATGAAGCCCCGCATACCAAGCTTGTAGTGATCTCCAGATGTTCCGTGACCCACGAAGCATTCGATCTCAAATTGCAAGGCGTGATTTGGGTCATCCTCGAATGATCTGAATGTGGCCTCATCCAGGCTCAGAGTGATCTCTGTCTTGAGCCCTGGTTCGATCGCCACTTCCCTCAATGAGCCGACAGTTTCCACTCGGCTGACTTGATTGCCCGCGGAATCGAAGGAGACTGTCGAAGTCTCATTCGTAAGCATGAAGAGAGGGCTGAGCACCTCATGCTCAACTTTTCCGTTGTTTTGAAGCGTGATAACGATCTCTCCTGAAGATGCTCCGGTAATCGTTGCGATATTCACTTCAGGCTGGTCGAATGGGCCTGTCTTGCCTTCAGGACCCTGGAAGAAGAAATCCCCAAGTTGGATCGTTGTGGAAGCATCTTGAGCGGCCTGCCCTGGAACAATGCTGGCGATGAATGGCACCAATAGCAGTGCTGTCACCAGGATCGCAATCATCTTGATCGATGTGTTCTTCGTCATGTCTCATCACTCCTTTTAGATATTTACATCTGAATATACTCTATCGAAGCCATCGCTGGATAAATAGATGAAAAAGTCCCGGAAAGACCGGGTCATTTGTCCCTAGGCGAGAAGCTGGCTGTCGAATAGGATAAAGAAGAGCACGGAGGTGCAGACCGTGAAACTAAGTCAAGGCTGGCAGGAGTGGCGGTCGCTTAGCATCCGCGAGCAGATTACCTGGGCGCGGCGGATTCTGCCGCTGACGATCTTTGTCACGGTTGGAGTCGTTCAGCTTCTGCTAAATCTCACTCTTCCCG
Organism: Candidatus Acetothermia bacterium; assembly: GCA_016201405.1. Classification (GTDB taxonomy): domain Bacteria; phylum Bipolaricaulota; class Bipolaricaulia; order RBG-16-55-9; family RBG-16-55-9; genus JACQCZ01. The sequence goes on from JACQCZ010000017.1 coordinate 7,991, forward strand.
AGCATCAAGGGATCTTCTCGATGCATCTGGGGACCGAGCTCTTTATGTATGCCGTGCTCGGCCCGATGGTGACGTGGTACGTGCTTCTCTGGATCGAGCGTCAGCTGGCCGAAAAGGAGCAGGTTGAGAGACGCTTTCGAGAACAAGAGCAGCGCATGATCCAACTCACCGATGATGTGCGAGCCGAGATTGCCAATGATCTGCATGACACTTTGGGTCCCAATCTCTACGCAACGGCACTCAAGGCCGAAGTCTGCCGCAAGCTCTTGCGCACGGAGCCCAGCCAGGTCGATCGAGAATTGGCTGTCATTCATGAGGCGCTAAAGCAGAGCATCCGTGAGGTGCGCCGGGCCGTCTATGCGCTGCGCCCGGTCGAGCTTGAACGGGTCGGGATATTTCAGATGTTGCGCAAAACCGCAGCGGATTTTGAAGAGGTCAACCAGACCCACATGCAGCTGACGATCACCGGAGAAGAGAAGCGATTGCCGAACGAGCTTGAGACTGGGATCTTTCACATCATTCAAGAGGCGTTGCATAACGTGAGCCGTCATGCAGGAGCAAAAAATGTAGCAATCCATCTTGAAGTCAAGGCTCAAATCCTCTGTCTTCGTGTCACGGACGACGGACGAGGGTTTGACCTGGGGCGAACGAAAGAAGGCGTTGGGCTTCGACACATGCGCGAGCGGGTAGAGGTCTTGGAGGGAACTCTTAATGTGAGGTCCTCTTCTGACCAGGGCACGGAAATCTTCGCATGCCTTCCGTTGCCCAAAGGAGGCAAATCTTGATTCGCGTCCTGATTGCAGATGACCACACTCTGGTGCGACAGGCTCTCGGACAGATGTTGCGCACTGAGTCGGACATGATGGTGGTGGATGAGGCTGCCAGTGCTGAAGAGGCCATTCAGCGCTGCAAATCACTGGAGCCTGATGTGGTGCTGATGGATATTCACATGCCCCATGGATCTGAGGGCATCGATGCGACAAGGCAGATCGCCGAGACAGTCCCCAATGCCAAAGTGATTATGCTGACCATGGAGCGCCAGGATGAATATCTCTTTGAAGCGATCAAAGCAGGGGCCAAGGGGTACTTGTTAAAGAACGCAGACTCCGATGAGCTGTTAAAAGCCATACGAGATGTCGCCTCCGGCGAGGCCACTCTTAATCCGCAAATGGCCCGCAAGGTGCTCGATGAGTTCCGCAGAATTGGTGAGTCTGAGTCTCAGGATCAGCAATCTGAGCACCTGACAGAGCGAGAGAAGGAGATCTTGGGTCTCCTCAGTCAGGGGGCACCAAATCACGAAATTGCCCAGCGGTTAGGCATTTCCGAAAAGACAGTACGCAATCGGCTGTCCGTGATCTACGATAAACTCCACATCACGAACCGCACACAGGCCGCCCTGCTGGCCATGAAGCGGGATTTCTCAATCCCTAAGCAGAAAGACTCATAACGGGGCTCGCAGACAGCTCTTTGTAACGAGATCTTCCTCAACAGCCACGTGCGCTATACGCCGCCGGAAGTGTGCCGATTCATCGACGCTGCCTTGTTGCTATCCCTTTCCCCTATTTATGGACCCATCCCCGGGAGGCAGCGAGCTCATCGTCCGGGGTCACGGCAGAGACTCTGGATGACTTACCTGCCATCTATGAGCGAGTCTTGCAAATGGACATCCAGCGCTGGGTGCTCTTCTTTCTCATTTCAGTTGGAAGGGGCTCTGCTCTTACTGAAATCTCTTCGGCACAGAGTGAGCAGTTTCTCAACTGGCTCTACAACAAGAGTCAGGAGGCTTCATTTGCGATCAAGACAACGGAAGCGCATCACTTCCGGCGTATTGCATTCTTGCATATGCAGGCCGCGGGACTCTCGGAGCAAGAGATTCTGAAGAGCTCGATTGGGCGCGGGTTTGGCATCCGGGATGGCAATGGGATTCTCTTCATCTCCCATGTGGGACAGATCTACCCAAGCGGATTTCTGCCCATCCCAACGGGGAATATTATTGGATCGAGTCTGGTCGAGATCTATCGTGATCATCCTCTTTTCAAATCTCTTCGCAATGTGGAGAGCCTAAGCGGGAAGTGTGGGAACTGTCCATTTCGCTGGATCTGCGGAGGCTCACGGGCTCGTGCCTATGCGTCCACGGGTGATCCGCTTGAGAGTGATTCTCTCTGTCCATACCAACCTCAATCAAAGGGTGCGGCGCTGGATTGCGACTCATGAAGGACAGGCGCATTCTGCAAGTACCGAAGTGCTCTCATATTTTGTATAACTGTGCAAATGGATCGAATGAAAATCGGTATTCCAAAGGAGATTCACAAAGATGAGAGGCGAGTTGCCGCAACTCCCGAATCCGCAAAGCGCCTGATTGAGCTAGGTTTTTCAGTCGCAATTGAGTCCGGGGCTGGCAGCAGCGCTGATTTTCCCGATGAGGCCTATCGCAGTGCCAGTGTTGATGTTGTAGCGAACCCTGCCAATCTATGGGCGCAGTCGGATTTTGTCCTAAAAGTCCGCGAGCCTGAAAATCATCCACAACTCAATCTCCATGAAGTGGACTTGATGCCCGATGGGAGCGCGCTCATGTGCTTCCTCTGGCCGGCTCAAAACCAGCAGCTTTTGCAGCGACTCACTGCTAAGCGCGCCACAGTCTTTGCGATGGATTGCGTTCCCCGCATCTCGCGGGCACAGAAGCTCGATGCCCTCAGCTCCATGTCCAATCTGGCCGGATATCGAGCTGTCATCGAAGCGGCGCATCACTTCGGACGAATTTTGGGCGGGCAGATCACTGCTGCCGGCAAGATCTCTCCTGCAAAAGTATTTGTGATCGGCGCAGGAGTTGCAGGTTTGGCCGCGATTGGTGCGGCGCGCGGACTCGGCGCAGCCGTCTACGCAACAGACACCCGTGCTGAAGTGCGAGATCAGATCAAGAGCCTAGGTGCAGAATTTGTCGAGGTTCCCTATCGCGAAGAGGGGAGTGGAACGGGTGGCTATGCCAAAGTCATGAGCGAGGGCTATCAAAAGGCTCAGCGCGAGATGATCGCCAAGCAGGCTTTAGACTCTGATCTTATCATTACCACCGCCTTAATCCCCGGGAAGCCAGCCCCAAAGCTTATCGCTGCCTCTGTCGTTGAGATGATGAGGCCCGGGAGCGTCATTGTGGATCTTGCTGCCGAGCAAGGAGGCAACTGCGAGCGCACCTCTCCAGGTGAAGTTGTCGTTCGCAACTCGGTGACGCTGATTGGCTACACGGATTTGGCGAGCCGTCTGCCACGACAGGCAAGCACACTCTATGCCACAAACCTAGCCAATCTGATCGAAGAGCTCTGTCCTAATAAAGATGGAGTGCTTCATATAAATCTGGAAGATGAAGTGATTCGCGCTGTGACAGTGACTCAGAATGGGACAATTCTCTGGCCACCGCCACCTGTTGCCGTATCCAAGCAGCCTGTCGCACCACAGCCACTAAAACCTGCTGTTGCTGGAGCAGCAACAGCAGGTGCCACGAGCAAGCATGTCGAACCCAAGAAGAGTGCGACTGCACAATCGGGCAGCCTATTCAAGGCGGTGCTGCCTATGCTAGTTGCGGGGGGCTTCTTATTACTGACCGGTCAGTACGCGCCGCCCGATCTGATGCAGCATCTGGTCGTCTTTGCGCTCGCCTGCGTCGTGGGCTACATGGTCATTTGGAACGTCTCATCATCGCTGCATACGCCGCTCATGAGCGTGACCAATGCGATAAGCAGCATCATTGCAATTGGTGCGCTCATCCAAATCTCCGCTCCAGATTCTCTAATTTTCATTTTGGCTGGAATTGGAATCTTGCTCACTTCGATCAACATGTTTGGTGGATTCTACGTGACGCAGCGAATGCTGCGCATGTTCAAGAGATAGAGGGCTGATTCATGGGCGAAGGACTGATTGCCGCAGCTTATTTGATCGCCACAATGCTCTTCATTTTGAGCCTTGGTGGGCTCAGCCATCCGGAGACGGCGCGCAGGGGCAATCTTTTTGGAATGATCGGGATGGCCTTCGCCGTCGCAGCCACAATCTTGAGCCCTCAGGTCAGTCTCTATCTGCCTATTTTCCTGGCGATGGTGGTTGGCGGCAGCATCGGAATCACGGCTGCGACTCGCGTGAAGATGACTCAGATGCCAGAGCTGGTTGCCATCATGCACAGCCTGGTCGGTCTGGCTGCGGTGCTGGTGGGGCTGGCCAATTATATTGACCCGACGGCTTACTATGACGGACCAGCCCGAACAGTCCACGGAGTTGAGATCTATTTGGGAATCTTAATCGGAGCCGTAACATTCACGGGCTCGGTCATTGCCTTTGGAAAGCTCTCGGGAAGAATCACCGGAAAGCCGCTGCTGTTGCCGGGACGTCATACAATCAACTTCGTGATTCTCGTGGGAGTTATACTTGCTGGAAGCTGGTTCATCGGTGCGAGGTCACATGAAGAGGGAATGATCCCTCTCGGCATCATGATCGTTTTGGCGCTCCTCTTTGGCATCCACATGGTGATGGCCATCGGCGGGGCCGATATGCCGGTCGTGATCTCGATGCTCAACAGCTACTCCGGCTGGGCGGCATCTGCAACAGGCTTCATGCTCGGCAACGATCTTTTGATCGTGACGGGTGCATTGGTCGGCTCATCGGGTGCGATTCTCTCTTACATCATGTGCCGCGCCATGAACCGGCACTTTCTCTCGGTGATCGCAGGGGGCTTTGGCACTGAGGGCGGGGCAGTTGTTGCATCCCAAGCTCCTGCTGGTGATGTCATTCCGATCACAGCGCAACAGACAGCGGAGCTTCTCCGCAGGGCGAAAAATGTCATTATTGTGCCTGGCTATGGCATGGCCGTGGCACAAGCCCAGCATTCGGTCTATGAGCTCACAACATTACTCAAAGAGAAGAATGTCAATGTCCGCTTTGCAATTCACCCGGTGGCAGGGCGCATGCCGGGTCACATGAACGTCTTGCTGGCAGAGGCTCATGTGCCGTATGACATCGTCTTTGAGATGGATGAGATCAACAAGGACTTTCCAGATTCAGACGTGGCCATGGTCATTGGAGCCAACGACATCGTCAATCCATCCGCGATGGAAGACCCCAAGAGCCCCATCGCCGGGATGCCCGTGCTTGAAGTCTGGAAAGCCAAAACCTCCATTGTGATGAAGCGCTCGATGTCCTCTGGCTATGCGGGCGTTGACAACCCCTTATTCTACAAAGCAAACAACAGAATGTTGTTTGGCGATGCCAAGAAGATGCTCGATGAAGTGATCGCTGCCTTAAAAAGCTAGGTCTTCTTTAGACATCTGCAAATGGTGATATTCGCTTCATCGCATATCAAACGAATACGTGTTCAAGCACATTTCCGAGCCGCCGGATGCCCTCAACGATGAGATCGGGCGCGCAGTACGAGAAGTTGAGCCTCATAGAGTTCCAGCCGCTCCCGTCGGAGTAGAAGGCTCCTCCAGGCACAAAGGCCACTCTCTCTTGGATTGCGATCTTGAGAATCTCGCGGGTGTCAAATGGCTTCGGAAGCGTGGCCCAGAGGAAGAGGCCTCCTTTGGGCTCTGTCCACTCGATTTCGCCCGGGAAGTACTCTTCCAGCGCGCTCAGCATCACCTGGAGCCTCTCTCCATAAGCGCGCCGAATCCTCTGGATATGCTGATCTAAGAATCCGCCTTTGGCCACTTCATACGCCACCATCTGATCAAAGGTGCTGCTGTGCAGATCCGTACCCTGCTTGGCCAGGACCAGCTTCTGGATGACTGATGGGGCCGCAATCACCCATCCTAAGCGAATTCCTGGTGCTAAGATCTTCGAGAATGTGCTCAGATAGATGACATTTCCTGAATATCCGCTCTTGCTGGGCGTTTCGCTATCCAAAGCGGCCAGCGGAGGAAGGTGATCTCCCTGATAGCGGAGCTGCCCATAGGGGTCATCCTCAACGATGGGCACTCCTTCACGAGAGGCGATCTCAATCAGCTTCTTGCGGCGCTCCAAGGAGAGCGTGACTCCTGCTGGATTGTGAAAATTGGGCAATGCATAAATAAACTTCGATCCGGCTCGCAGGGCTTCTGCGACCTGTTCAACACACATACCCTGGTCATCGAGCGGGATGGGGATGTATTCAGCCTGATAGGTCCCCCAGGCTTGCAGCGCGCCCAAATAGGTCGGATGCTCAATGAGAATGTTATCCCCACTATTGATAAAGACTTTTCCGATCAGATCGAGTGCCTGTTGAGAGCCGCTTGTGATCAAGATATTTTCAGGACCGACGTTGATTCCATATCGGACCGAATGGCGGGCGATCATCTCCCGCAGAGGCAGATGGCCTTCTGTCGTGCTGTACTGCAGCGCCTGCTCTCCATGCTCTCTCAGCACCCGGCTGCAAGCCTCTTCAAATTCATGAACCGGGAAGACATCGGGAGCGGGAAGACCTCCGGCAAACGAGATGATGTCAGGATGGGTTGTCAGCTTCAGAAGCTCTCGAATGATCGAGGCTTCCATGGTGTGCGTGCGCTGGGCATATCGATTTGACCACCGAGTCTCCACGTCCGCCTCCTCTCTATGAGCGTCCGACAAAATTATACTAGAAGTATGCTTCCTTTGATTCAATGATTATGCTCATGTGATGGGGCTATGCATGAATGGAGATGAAGATTTGAAATTATTTTGATCAATGAATGGAAAGTCTCCCCATGGCTAAGAGAAGGCCATGTAATAGCGCCTGGGGCCGTGGCGGGCAGCCCGGGATATAAATATCTACGGGTACAATTTTGTCGACTCCACCCCGGCTGGCGTAACTCTCACCAAAGATTCCTCCGCTGCAGCCGCAAGCCCCGACAGCGACCACCACTTTGGGATCGGGTGTGGCCTCGTACGTCTTTTGAAGCGCGATCTCAAGATTTCGGGTCACGGGCCCCGTCACCAAAAGCATATCGGCGTGGCGAGGTGAGGCGACGAAGTGCATGCCAAACCTCTCCAGATCAAAGATGGGATTCTGCAGTGCTGCAATCTCCAGCTCACAGCCATTGCATGAGCCCGCATCCACGTGGCGAATGTGGAGGGAGCGCCCCAGGGTTTTGAAGATCTCATCTCGAACCCGCTCGCCCAGCTCTTCGATTGAAGCCTCTCTTTTGGGGAGATGGACGCCAGTCAATTTGCCGTCAACATACTCAGCGCTCGTAATCAGCCGGGCTTTGAAGAATGTAGCCAGCTCAAACTCTTGGCTCATGGTGATCGCTTCTGGCACGGCTTCTGCGCACCGCCCGCAGAAGATGCAGCTTGCATAGGACAGACTTGCTTTTGATCGAGTTCCGTCGGTTTCAACAGCAATGGCGCCAGTTGGGCAGACTTTTTCAGCCTCTTTGAGCCGCTCAATTGAGATCTTCTCAAAATTGATCACTGGAGCACCGAGGAAATTCTCAGGAGGAAGATCGGGCAGACGCGGGTATTGCGTCGTCACGAGCCCCGTTTGCAGACTCTTTCTAAGAAACTTGAGCACGTCTCCTCCTAGCGGTCATTGCCTGAATAGGACAGGTTGAAGCTCTTGTTGATGAGCGGAAAGTCAGGGACGATATTCCCTTGGACGGCAAAAAGAAGCGCAGGCCAGTTATGAAACGAGGGGTCATCAATCTTGTAACGAGTGATGGCTCCATGAGAATCGGTCTCAAGGGCATGAAGAATGGGGCCGCGCCAGCCTTCACAATATCCCAGCGCAAAAGCACTCTTCGGCAATTCAGGCGTTGAAATTTTGATGGGGCCGTCTGGAATCTTCTGAAGGATCTGCTCAATGATCTGCGTTGATTCCATCACTTCATCGATGCGTACTTGAGTGCGAGCCATAACATCGCCAGTCTGGCGAGTCGGAACATTAAAGGTGAGACGGGAATAGCCAAGATGAGGGTGATCTCGGCGGAAGTCACGATCGAGGCCTGATGCTCGCCCAGCGATTCCGACGATGCCTATATCCTTCGCAGTACTTTGGTGCAGAATTCCGGTAGTCTCTAAACGATCCACAACCGAGGCGCTATTCATCAAAATTTGGTCCAGCTCTCTCAACTCCTCTCGGACTTTGATCATGAGAGACTTGATCTCTGGAATAATAGAGAGTGAAAGATCGCGCCGAACGCCACCCAGCGCATTGACGCCTCGAATGAGGCGGCTGCCCCAGAGCCTTTCATTGAGGCTCATCACATCTTCACGGACGCGCATGGCATGGGCATAGCCAATCAAGAAGGCCACATCGTTGGCGATCATGCCGATGTCGCTCAGATGATTGTGGATTCGCTCCAGCTCAAGACAGAGTATTCGCAGCGACTGCGCTCTTTCAGGAATTGTGAGACCGCACATGCGCTCAACGGCATGACAGAAGGCCGTTGAATGGCCAAAGGTCGAGTCGCCAGAGACTCTCTCCGAAAGATGCAGCACTCGCTCTGGAGAGAGACCCTCTGCCAACTTCTCCGTTCCCTTATGGGTATAGAAGAGCTGAGCCTGGAGGCGGATGATCGGCTCTCCCGCAACGCTAAAGCGAAAATGTCCCGGCTCGATGATCCCTGCATGAATGGGCCCTACGGGAATCTCGAGCACTCCTTCGCCTTCGACTGAAGCGATTGGAAAGTCTCCATCCACGCGAGTAGGGTTTGAATGGATAGAAAAGTCCTTGCGCATTGCAAACGTTGACGATGGCCAATCGGGATGTGACCACAGGGCCTTCGGATTGGGGTGTCCTACAGCAGTCAGTCCAAACGTATCTTGAATCTCACGCTCGGCCCAATTGGCCGCGATGAGATGTGCGGCAACCGAGGGGAAGTCTGGCTGGTCTGCGCTGACCGGTGCATGAATGACCAAGAATAATTTTTCGTTGTCGAGCGAAAAGAGATAATGCAGCTTGAACTGATGCTCTTGCTTGCATCCATCACTGGCCCAGGCTGAGACAAAAAAAGCTTTCCATTGGTGGTGCACGAAGAGACAAATTTTGGGGAGCCAGTCGAGTCTCTCTGACAAGAGCTCAACCTGAATCTCGTCCTCATGCTGCACATAAATTTTTGCCAAGTGGTCTGCAAACTCGCTCTGCAGCGTCTCCATAATTAATCGTGAGCTCATGGAACATTCACCGCCGCGATCGCTTGTTGCAGAAGTGTGTGGAGCGGGTTTGGAATATAGAGCCCGAGCAGTAAAACCAGAAAGACCAATAGTGCCATGGGCCAGAGCCGCATCGCTGGAGCCTCTTCAGGTACCACGCCTTCTGGAGCGCTCCCAAAGACCATACGGCTGGCATGAATAATAAACCCTGCAAACGCGATAGCCAAAAAGAGCAATACAAATCCAGAGATCCAATAACGGCCAGCGGAGAATCCGGCTGCCAAGATGAGAAATTCACTCAAAAATGTCCCAAATGGAGGCACTCCGGAGATGGCCAGCGTTCCAAGAAAGAAGAAGATCGCAGCGAAGGGCATAATCTTGGCTGCGCCTACGACACGGAATATCTCTCTGGTGTGATATTTGAGCAAAATATTTCCCGCGCCCATGAATGCCAAGGCCTTTGAAAGTGCATGATTTAGAACATGCAGCAATGATCCAAATTGAGAGAGCGGCGTTCCTAAGCCAATGCCTACGGCGATCAGGCCCATATGCTTAATGCTAGAATAGGCAAAGAGGCGCTTGTAATCTTTCTGGACGAGAATGAAGGGCGTGGCGATTCCGATGGAGAGAAGCCCAAAGATAAGCAGAAGATTTGCCGAAAAGCCTGCCGTGACCGGGCTGGCTAAGAGCAGATGATGATATCTCAAGATGCCATACATGGCGGCATTGATCAGTACTCCAGAAAGCAGAGCACTGATGGGAGTGGGTGCATGGCTGTGCGCATCCGGCAGCCAGGTGTGCATCGGTGCCAGACCGGCCTTTGTTCCATATCCAACTAACAAAAAGATAAAGGCCAGCTTCAAGATGCTTGGATCGAGCAGATGGGCGATAGCCGGATTGGAAAGATCCGTCCAGTTGAGCGATCCAGCTCCATTTTGAAAGGCAGACTGCGCTGAGAAATAGACCAGAATCGTCCCAAAGAGAGCAAAGGTAATCCCGACAGAGCCTAGAATGAGATACTTCCAGGCCGCTTCAACGGACTCCTCGCGGTCATAGAGCCCAACCAAAAATGCTGAAGCGAGAGTCGTTCCTTCAACCATCACCCAGAGCACTCCCAAATTGTTGGCAACAACAGCAGAGAGCATCGTAAAGAGAAAGAGATTGAGCAGGAAGTGATAGAGGCGCAGCCGCCCGGCGTCGATTGTGCCCTGCGCGTATTCCTCGTGAATATAACTGACTGAATAGATATTGGCCAAAAGCCCGATGACAGAAATGATGAGCACCAGATAGGCGCTGAGGCCATCTGCATAGAGAAAGTTGTTGAGTGCCGATGCCGAGCCATTGGCGAGAACTTTATCAACCAGCAGAAGACCAAAAAGAAGTGTGATCATTGAGCCGGTCACGCTGATCGCGCCCATCTCACGCCTCGTCCCGATCCATGCACAGAAAATCCCCGCAAGGAGAGGCGTCAGCAGCATCAAGAGAATGGCATCATCTTGAATGAAATGAATAATTGATTCGATTCCCATAGTCTCAGTGCTTCAGCTTGGTGAGCCTTTCCAGATTGATCGTGTCAAAGGTCTCGCTGATCCGGTACAAGAAGACACCCATAATAAAGAAGGCCACCAGCACATCGAAGAAGACGCCCAGCTCGACAATCATGGGCATTCCGGCGGTGATCGTGATGCCCGCCAAAAAGAGGCCATTCTCCATGCTGAGAAATCCGATCACCTGGGTCAGTGCCTTCTTGCGCGTCACCATGGTGAGAAGAGCCAGCAGCATGACGGCAATCGAAATCGTGAGCACATTCTGAGCCAGGGCAAATTGATGCCCAGTGGCCAGAATGCTCTGTGTCAGGAGATCGGCGGCCAAAACCAGACCTCCGGCGATCAGCAGCGATGCCGGGATGTTGATGGCTGGTTTTACAGTCTGTTGAGGGATGAGGCGGTGAAGAATTCGTTCCATAACGATAGGGATGATGATCACCTTGAGAATGAGTGTCAAGATAGCCGCAATAAAGATGTGCCTCTCACATTGAAAGAAGGCGACGCTGAAGGCGACAATGGCCAAAGAGAGCGACTGAAAAGCATAAAGCCGCACATGGAGCCTCCGCCGCTCGGTGGCCAGAAAGAGCAGGCTGCAGACGAGCATAAACGCTGCGAAGAGATCAATCAGCCTCTCTCCAATCTGTGGATCGAAGGTCAGTCCAAGATCGGTGCTACAGAACGGCATGGCTCTCCCCTCCTAGTAAGTAGAAGAGAATGAGCGCGATGAGAGAGAGCACAAACGAAGCGGCTAAGAGGTCAGGCACGCGGAAGAGCCTCAGCTTTGCGGTAGAGCACTCAATCACGGCCATCACCGTTGCCAATGCAAAGATCTTGAGGCCGTAGCCCACGGCTCCAACTCCAAGAGAGACCAGACTCAGATCATTCGAGATGCCCCATGGCAAGAAGACATTGGCCAGCAGAGTCAGGAAAAGAAGCAGCTTCATCGAAGAGGCCCATTCCATCAAGGCGAGATATTTTCCTGAATATTCCAGGATCATCGCCTCATGGATCATCGTGAGCTCAAGATGAGTAGCAGGGTTGTCCACTGGGATGCGCCCCGTCTCGGCCATCGCGACGATAAAGAGCCCCAGGAATGCAAAGAGATGGGCAGGAGTGAGGAGCAGGCCGACATCGGCTTGCGCCGCGATTGTGCCCAGATTGGTCGAGCCTGCGGTCACAGCGGCGGTAAAGATGGCGAGCATCATTGCAGGCTCAATGATGCTGGCGAGTGACATTTCGCGGCTGGAGCCGAGTCCGCCAAAGGGACTTCCTGCATCGAGCCCTGCCAGCGCGGTGAAGAAGCGGGCGGTGGCCAAGATATAGACGAGTGCAATGACATCTCCGATGAACCCAAGCGGCAGAATTGTCGTAAAGATGGGCACAATCAAGGCAACGGACAGAGTTGTCACAAAGACAACATAGGGTGTGATCGTAAAGATCCATGAGGCGGTTGCTGGCTGAATGACCTCTTTGCGAAGCAGCTTCCAAAGATCAGAGTATGGCTGCATCATTCGCGGACCCTGGCGATTCTGCATGATCGCTTTGACTTTGCGCACCCATGCCGTCACAAGGGGGGCGAGCAGAAGAAAGAGAGCCAGCTGAATCAAGATCATTACGAGCCCCGTGATTAGCTCTGTCCAGTTCATTCAATCACCGCGCAAAGATGAGCAGCACAACGAGTGCCAAGAAGATATAGGCCAAATAGGCATTGATGCTTCCGCTCTGAATTTTTCGGATTGATCTTGAGCTCTTCAAGATGAATGCCGAGACCGGGCTATAAAAGCTTCGGTCAAATGGCGATTGAACGTCCAAACGCACCCGCACGCGCCGTTTGACATAGCTCGACTCATCCGTCTCTTCAATGATCTCCTTGCGAGGCTGAATCAGGCTGCGAAAGATCATGCGAATCGGTTTTGAAAATCCGGTCGCTGTGTACTCCATCTGGGGAGAAAGAGTGCTTAGCCCGCAGGCCCAGGTCGGAGCGATTCTCCTCTGAAACGGACTGCGGATCAGCATAAACCAGATGCCAATCGGAAGAAGAAAGAGAAATGCCCAGGCCAATCCAAGAGGCGAGACTGTTCCATGATTCGCTGCCGGGGGAGATAAAATTGTCCCATTGACGAGGGCGGTCTCAATGCCTGGACTATTGACTAACGAGCTGGCGATGTTGCTGAGAACGGGAACAATCGCAGTCGCAGTGAGACCCATCGATAGAGCGAGAAGCGCCAGTACGGCCATGCCAAATCGCATCGGGAGAGGCACTTCGCGAGCTTGCTCAACCTTATCGCTGCGGGGTCTGGCCAAGAATGTGATACCAAAAGCTCGCACGAAACAGGCCGCGACAAGCGCACCCGTGAGCGCAAGCAGCGCAGCACAGACCGGGAGCGCGACTTTCACGACCAGATCAGGAACAGCCAGCCCAAGGATGAGTGACTGGAAGATAAGCCATTCGCTGACGAAGCCATTGAGGGGGGGGAGCGCAGAGATGGCCACGGCCCCGACCAGAAAGCAGGCGGCTGTCCAAGGCATCCAACGAATGAGCCCGCCCAGATGTTCGAGGTTGCGGGTATGGGTCGCCTGAAAGACAGCACCCGCGCCCATGAAGAGCAGCCCCTTAAAGACCGTATGATTGGCAAGATGGAAGAGTGCAGCAATGAGCGCAAAGCTGGCCAGAGTCTCAAATTTCACAGAGCTGGGATAGGCATAAAAGATCATGGCCAGCCCGACTCCAATCAAGATAATTCCAATGTTCTCTACGCTGGAATAGGCCAGGATTCTTTTGAGATCGCGCTCAATCAGAGCAAAGAGGATTCCAATCACAGCCGAGATTGTGGCCAGAGCCAGAATTACCACACCCCACCACCACTCCATATCAGGTCTTAAAAGATCAAAATAGATTCTTAGTAGTCCATAGATAGCCGTCTTGATCATGACACCGGACATGAGTGCGGAGATCGGAGTGGGCGCGGCTGGGTGGGCTTCGGGCAGCCAGATATGAAGCGGAACAATTCCGGCCTTCATGCCAAAGCCAATCAGCGCAAAGAAGAAGAGCAAGGTCTTGGGAAGCTCTGACCAGCTGCCCGCGATTTGGCGGAACGAATCAAAGTCTAGCGAGCCAGAGTGTTGATAAAAGAGTACAAAGAGCGCGATCAAGAAGGCCGTCCCGACATGCGCCATAATGAAATAGAGCGAGCCCGCACGCACATTCTCAGGGTTTTCGTGATCGAAGGTCACTAAAAAATAAGTGACTAGTGTCATCAATTCCCAGCAGATCAAAAAGAGAAGCGCATTGTTCGCCGTGACGACAAGCAGCATGGAGAGCGGGAAGAGATTGTAGAGAACCCCCAATAGCTCTTGTGACTTCTTGCCTTCGTACTCGCGCACATAGCCAATGGCATAGATTGAAACCGGCAGCGTGAGCATTGAGATGAGCAGCACAAAAAAGGCACTGAGCGCATCTACGTGCAAGCCCATATTTGAGAAGAGCGAGAGAGTCGGAGTTAGATCTTTTAGGCTTTGTAAGATGGGAATGTGAACAGTAATGGGAGAATTATTGAGGAGCACGAGCAGGCTGGAGATGAGTCCTGTGAGTGAGGCAGCAATGGCAAATAAGTACGCTCCCCAGCGAGTTTTTGGACTACCGAAGAGTGCTGATACGGCGCCAGCCAAATACAAGACCGCTGAAAAGATAAAGAGCAAATGGGCGTCCATGTATGTCCCTCTCACCCCGGTTCTCCGCAAGTGGCAATAATACGACCCTGACCTCCTCTTATAAAGAAAAGTTAGCGTCATGTCAAAATTTCTCAGGATATTGTCTCGATCTTTCCTGTCCTAGAGGGCGAATGCGCAGGCTGGTCTCTTGTCCCCCTTGACAAAAACGAACGTTCGTGCTATTATAGCTTTTGTAGGAATTTTCTATGAGTCTACAAACACTAAAGAGCCGAAAAGATGCAGAGATCTCTAAAGGGAATCGCACTCGCGATGAGATTTTGCGAGTGGCAGAAGACATTGCTTCTGCAGAAGGGCTTGAAGGGCTCTCGATTGGGCGGCTGGCCGAAGAGCTTAAGATGAGCAAGAGCGGTCTTTTTGCGCATTTTGGTTCAAAAGAGAAGCTGCAGCTGGCGACAGTCGAAGCGGCGCGTGAAGTCTTTATTAACGAGGTGATAGACCCGGCGCTCAAGGAGCCAAAAGGGATGCCTAGGCTTCGCACTATCTGTGAGAGATGGCTCGATTACGCGGAGCGCAAAGTCTTTCGAGGCGGCTGTTTCTTTGCGGCAGTCTCGCATGAATTCAAGAGCCGTCCGGGTCCGATTCGCGATCGCGTCGGTGAGATCATGGCGGAATGGCTTGATCTGTTGGCGCGGCTGATCGAAGTCGCGCAGAAGAGTGGCGAGCTGCCAGCCAATTTGGATGCTGCACAACTTGCCTTTGAGATCAATGCCGTCGCGATGGGCTCTAACTGGGGATATGAGCTCTATCAAGACCCGAAAGCATTTGACCGGTCACGAAAATTTTTTAAGCAGCGCATTGAAGCGCTTGCCTCTCGGCCGACGAGCAGAAAGGGGTAAACGAGATGAAGACATTTGAGCAAAAGAGAGTCGTTACGCTGCTAAGTCCCAATGTCTCACTGGGAGAGGCCCTTTACGCAATGGATCAGACGAGCGATCCTGCCCTGCCTGTGGTCGGTGAGAATGGATTTGTTGGAGTGGTGTTGCGTGAAGATCTAATGAGATATGCTCCTTCGCCAGCCACATCGCTCTCAAAATGGGAGATGAATTTTCTGCTGAATGACATCTCCGTTGCCGATGAAAAGCTGATCAGAGGGGTCTCACAGGTTGAAGCCCACGCGCATCTTGACGAGTTGATTGAAGCGTTCCGCTCGAGCGAGAGCCCGGTGATTGGGGTCACGCTGCATGGGCGGTTCTGTCAGCTTCTCAGTTGGCGGGGGCTGTTGGAAGAGTTCTGGAGTGAGCGGCAGGCTGAGAGACGCGATCTCGTAATGGCCAGATAGCTATTTGTTAGAGCGAAGTACAATCTTCCCAATCCGCACTGGAAGGGCTTCCCCACTCAGAGACCTCGCACGCATCAGATAAAGATAGATACCCGTAGAGATTTTCCGTCTTAGAGTCAGTGCGCTCAGCTCAACTTTTTTGGAAAAGTTGCTCAGATAGAGCGATCTGCCAGAGAGATCAAAGATCTCAACTTGGATGGGTGCGTTGTTCAGGGATGAGAAAGTAATCATGTCAGTTGTTGATTTCATTGGTGCAAAACCAGACATCAATGAAGGTGAAAGCCGGCTCAGATTGACCGATCCCGAGGCTTGCACGGCTGAGCAGTGCGGCGTTGTCAATCTGACTGAAAAAGAGATCGTTCCAAAGGGCGTGAGATCATCCCAAAAGGGCGTAAAGGCAGCCCAGCCGAACTGCGGAGGCAATAGAGTCCCGTATCGGATTGTGCCAGTCCCATTGAGTTGAAGCGGACCCAGAGCATAAAAGGTCCCAAACTCCACAGGAGGACTAAACGAGCCATTTCGAGGCTCTATTCCCGGCATATCGGATGAGATCGTCAAGGCAACATTGGTTCCTTGTGGCAGAAAGACTGGATCGCTAAAGGCGATCTGAATCGGTGAAGAGAGACCAGAGCTGGGTGCCGGATGAGCCAGACTTCCAAAGGGAACTCCATTTCTTAGGGCGAGAAGCGGCTCTGAGTTGGGACAGCTCGGCTCTTGCGGCTGTGGCTGATGTGCGGGGTTTGTGCTCAGTGGCAAATTGTCGAGCCAGAGATCGATCGCCGCAAACATAATTGTGTTCGTAAGTTTGCCGGAGACCCAGTCATCCACCACATGAAAGAACTCTGGACTGTCTAGTTGATTATTGCGATTGATGTCATAAGGGATTAGAGCCTTGATTGTAGTCTGGTCTGCGGCAAGACCAGTTGTTGCGAATAAGCCAGCGATGAGTGACGCCCATGCGAGAGCGCGAGCGATAATCCGTGACATCTTGTCGGATTATACCACTGACCATTCTTTTTTGAATTCCAGCCTAGCCATTCGTACCCATTCTTGCCTACTTCTTATCCGCACTCATGCGCACGGTGAGGACTGGAACGGGAGAGCGGCGCACAATCTCTTCCGAGATGCTGCCCAGCACTACGCGGTTAAATCCTCGTCGCCCATGAGTTCCCATCACGATCAGATCGATCTTGTTCTGATTGGAATACTCCAGAATCTCGTCGGCGGGGTAGCCCTCTGGCATATCGGTCGCTATTTCCTGCTGACCCGATTCACGGATGTACTTTGAAGTCTCTTTGAGGATCGCCTCGCCGGACTTGCGAAGCTCTTCCAAGATATTAGGAAGCGCAAAGAACGCGCCATAATCTTGCAATCGCGGGATCTCGATGACATGGATGAGGTGAAGTCTTGCTCCAAACTTTTTCGCTAACGCGACGGCGCAATTGACAGCTTCGTCCGCGTGGTCTGATCCATCGGTAGGCAATAGAATCTCTTTGAACATAGCACCTCCTTTCTTCTCTACTCATTATAACATGATGACTTTGTCTTTTGATCAACAGATGATTTGTTCGTTTTATTGTAGAGTCGTTCAATATTCATAGATGTCTACTGTTGTTATACCATCCTTATCTACCAGCACAGCCCTGTCATGGTCATTGTTCCATACTTCGGCATTTTGCCAATAAAGATCGTGATCGCTTTCAGGTTCTTTGATGTCCTTGTTAGCTGGCCCAGAATGAATCCGAAGTAGATCGTGGGACTTTATTTGGCAACAATACTTATTCAAGGTGTTGATGTCACTGAACACGAAAGTATGGTCATTCGCGTCTTTCACCTCGAAGCCTGTAAGGTTCATTGGTTGATTGCTACCGTTTACGATGATGAGAATTTCATCTTCGACAGCAATATTCGGATCAGGTCGGTTACTGCAATCAATCCACGCAATATGTAGTGAATCATGTTTTGTCAAAATTGGTGAGCACGACTTGTCTGCACTTTGTTGTTGAGCTGAAAACGCCACTGAAACGGACAATCCAAAAAACACAAATAAAAGAACTCTCGCAATTTTCATCCGAAGGACCTCCTTAGTGATAATCTCTTTTATCCTAAGGCAATCTCTGCTGACATATCAGGAAACAGAATGGAATCGCTTGCAGTATGTGGACTTTTCAAGCTCTCCGTGGAAGTTAGGGTGGGCAATTTTTATTAGAGCCTTAGCGCGCTCGCGCAGATTCTTTCCATGCAGATAGGCCACGCCA
This sequence comes from Candidatus Acetothermia bacterium, assembly GCA_016201405.1. Classification (GTDB taxonomy): domain Bacteria; phylum Bipolaricaulota; class Bipolaricaulia; order RBG-16-55-9; family RBG-16-55-9; genus JACQCZ01. Next base: position 25,891 of record JACQCZ010000017.1, read on the forward strand.
TGCTCCGTGATCACATAATGGACATCACCCCGCCCCGTCACAACTCCCGCACCTTCTTGGAGATGAGGCACAATGCGCGATACATTCCCGCCTCTGGCTGTGGAGGGCAAGGCAATGATTGGCTTTCCGCCCTTCGAGCGAGCAGCGCCCCGGATGAAATCCACCTGACCCCCGATGCCGCTGTAGATGGTGTACCCAATCGAATCGGCGCAGACCTGCCCGGACAGATCCACTTCCAACGCTGAATTGACCGCGATCATCTTCTCATTCTGGGCAATGACAAAGGGGTCGTTGGTGTGATCGACGGGGTGGACTTCAAACTGCGGATTGTCCGCCACATATTCATAGAGCTTTTTAGAGCCCATAATGAATGTGGTAATCACTTTACCCTTATGCAGCGTCTTCTTGCGGCCTGTGATCACACCGGCTTCGATTAGCTCCATCACGCCATCTGAGACCATCTCGGTGTGGATGCCGAGGTTTCGGTGGTCTCTGATGAGCCGGAGCACGGCGTTGGGAATCGAGCCGATCCCAAGTTGAAGCGTGGCGCCATCTTCAATGAGCGCAGCAATGTGCTGGGCGATCTGGGTCGAGATCTCATCCGGCTCTTCAGGCTCAAGAGTCGGCAAAGGGACATTGACTTCAATCAGCCGGTCGATATCCGAGATGTGCACAAAGGCATCCCCGAGCGTGCGCGGCATCTGGTGATTGACCTGTGCGATCACAAAGTCAGCGGACTCGACGGCTGCCTTGGTGCTGACACACTCTACGCCCAAGCTCAAGTAGCCGTGATCATCGAGGGGCGAAGTGTGAATGATAGCCACATTGGGGCGGAGCTGCGTGCGCAGCAGATCAGGAATTTCGGAGAGAAAGACCGGAATATAATCGGCCTTTCCGGTGTTGACTGCTTCGCGATCCGCAGGGCCGACAAAGAGTGAGTTATGGCGAATGTGGCCACGAATCTCTGGCCGGGCGAGCGGGTCTTCGTGCCCTTTCCCCAAGAGCAGAACATGCAGCACTTCCACGTTGTGAAGATCGTTGGCCCTGCCAGCGAGTGCTTCTAGCAACACAAATGGTGTGGCCGCATTGCCGCTGATGTAGAGCCGCTGACCGCTCTCGATCTTCTGGACGGCCCCAGCAGCATCCATACGCTTCTTCTGATAAAGCGACCAGTATTTCTCGGTCATACGTGCTTTCCAGTTGACTCGTGTGAGTCTCGCGATTTCGTGGACAGGCCGGTCAATATGAGCTTGGGACCCGTGATCTCTAGATATTTGCTCATCATTCCATGACCTTTACCGCCTGCAGATTCTATATTTTCAGATATTTTGCTCGCATTAAGGAATGACCCGCATCACTCAACAATGAACTGGGAACGCTGGGGTCGCGGTAGAGCGTGGTAGACTAGCTTGTTGGTCTTCGTTTGGCTTCGACGGCTACGGCCATATGAGCCAAGCTGGTCTCTTTCAAGTAAGCGCGAATTCTCTCTCGCAATGGCTTAAAGGTGTCGTGAAGCGGGCAGGGCTGCTTGTCGCTGCACCGGGCGAGCCCGACTGCGCACTCATCCAAATCCAGTGCGCCATCAATACAGACTTTGATATCATAGAGACTGATCTTCTCTGGAGCTTTGGCCAATTGGAACCCGCCACCCCGCCCTTTGGTCGAGCTGAGCAAGCCGTTCTTGGCCAGTGTTTGCAGAATCTTGCTCAGAAAGTAGTACGGGATGGTCTCATCCTGGGCGATCTCTCTCGCCAAATGAAGCTCGTCTGGCTTCTTAGCCAGATGCGTCATAGCACGAATGGCATATTCACAGGCATTTGAGTAGATCATATGCACTTTCTTGAGGCTGACAGATTTTAGTAAGTGTGATCTTAAAGTCTTTTGATCAGGTTTTCAACAAGAAGAGATAGTATATAAAGAGCGTGATGCATCCCCTGGTCCGCATGCTCCGAAAAGAGATGAAAATGGCTGCCGACCCGGCCAAGGCCGTGCCGATGCAAGCCTATATGAAGACGAATCAGCCCTTTTATGGGATCTCAGCCACGCCGCGCCGTCAAATCTTTCGGCAAGCCATTCGGAAATACCCCATTCAATCCCATGATGAATATGAGCAGGCAATTGAAGAGCTCTGGGCCGGGAAATATCGGGAAGAGATGTATCAGGCTTTGGAAGTTGCGGAACACTATAAAGTCTTTCGGGATCAGACGGAATGGCCCTTCTATGAGAAGCTGGTCCAGACGGCTACGAACTGGGACACGCTGGACTGGATTGTGGGTAAGCTGGTCAGCCCTCTTGTTCTCCGGCACCGCAAATTTGAGCGAGTTCTCAGGACATGGGCAAATTCAGAGAATTTCTGGGTGCGACGTGCCTCGCTGCTTGCCCATCTTCACCATAAAAAAGAGACAAACACGAGACTTCTGGCAGTAACGATACTCAAGCTAGCCCATGAGAAGGAATTCTTTATCCGCAAGGCCATCGGCTGGGTCTTGCGAGATTATTCGTATACAAATGCCGAGTGGGTGCGGAAATTTGTCGACGAGCACGAGCGGGAATTGTCGGGGCTCAGCAAACGGGAAGCGCTCAAGCAGATTCTTCGTAAGCAGAACTCAGGTTAACTCACGATCTGACGGAGAAGAGTAATCGAAATCCTTGACAAAGCTTGTTTAGATTGATTCAATGGGATCACTTCCGCGCTTCGGATTGGGTCGAGCAGCGCTGTGTGAGGAGTTGCCCATGAAAGATCGAATACGCCTGTCACGAGGGCCTATTCTTGTGGTTCTCTTATTGATCTTGTCTGCCACAATAGGTATGACGGGATGGGGAGCGCGAGCCCCCATAATCGTGAAGATCATATTCCCAGGCCATCTTGGATTGAATGAGACAGGCTATGGCAAGATCACTTATGCGGATCTGGACAATGGCCTTCTCTATGCCCGACTCGATGTTGCCGATGGCCGCTTTCAACGCACTTTGATTCCCGCTACCCATTCGGAAACCTCGGGTGAAGGGGTGCTCTCGTTCTCTCTTCAGTGCACAAGTTTCTCCCAACAGATTACACTCGCAGCCACTCTTTTCGATGCATCCGGAGCGCGTAGCGCACCCCAGCAGCTCGTCGTGACGTGCGGAGAGCCGCCGCTCTATAACTTTGACACCGAGCTGGCTCGCGTCAGACCCGTTGAAGAGCGGATCCCCATCCGTTTCTTTATTTTGGATGACAGACAGACGACTCTTGTGGATGGAGCGGCAATGGATGGTCAGTCTTCTCTTGGAAAGCCTCGCACTGAGACAGTTCAAGCCATCAAGAGCGGAGTCATTCCAAGTCTTGGGGCTGTCTGGGATCAGTGTGGATTGGGTTTCGATTTCGCAGGTGCTTGGGTGGTCAATCCAGCAAGCATTAAGATCAATGGCGGGACCCTGGCCAATGCCTTGATCAACAAACAATCTGGACTCCAGATTGTGGAGCGCAGCCGCAGCGCCGGAGACGCCTTGCGTGAAGCCGCAAAAATTCTTGCCACAAAAGTTTCTCAGGGGCTGCCAGATTCGACTCAGCCTGTCATTAATGTATTTGTGATTGGGTCCAAGATCATGACAGGCGATCCGGAAGAGCTGAATGCCTTTGTCGAGGGCTTTGGAGAGAATACCTGGCCAAATGACTACATCCTTGTCCGCTGGGGATCGCTTCTTCAAAACGTCGCTCCTAAACAGATGATCGCTACGTTGAGCCATGAGATTGGCCATACCCTGGGGCTTGCTCACGTGGGTGAAGACGGGCTGGCCGATGTGGTTTCAGACATGAACAACTTGATGCGCGGCTCGGGAGTCTCCCCGCAGCCAAGGGCCAGCCTTTCAGCGAGCCAGTGCACGCTTGCCAGAAAAAACTATGCCAAGCTTGCGGATCAGCTATCCACATTAACGGCTTCGGCAAGCGATCCTGGTCAGCCGACTTCCCCTCCAGGCGGCTCTGGTGAGGCTGCGAAACCCAGTTTGAAGTGGGTCACTACCTGTCCGCAATGGGTATGCGTGGGCATGTCAAAACTGAGCATCTCGGCTGAAGGCTTTGACGGCTTGGGGACTTTTGGATTTGCGTCGTTTATGTACTCTGCCAATGGGGATCATTATGTCGAAATTGGGCTGGATCGGAATTACACGGATGGCTTTGGCACCACATGGGATACACGAAAGATACCGAATGGCCTCTATTTCTTAAAAGTCACGGTCACGGATGCGAAGGGCACGCAAGCCTCGCTGCAGGTCGAAATCTTGGTTCAGAACTTATAAGTCTCTTTCTTGTCGATGTGCCTTGGCGAGCTCCAATTCACTGCTAGTGTTTTCTTCCTCAACTAGAACTCCCAAAGAACTTTGGTAGCCTTCATGAATTGCATCTATAATCTCGCTCTGCGTCAGCTTGCGGCCCGCTGCCTCGACCAGCGAAATCATCGTTTCAGCGCGGAGTGAGCTCTCTCCTCCCGCGTGCCTGTAGAACTCTGAGACATAGTGCACCATCTCATGGATGTCGCAGTCAACCAAAATTGTGCCATGCACAATGACAAAACTCTTCTTCTGGACTTGTGCCGTGCCGACCAGCTTTTGGCCTCCAGTTGCAAGATCATAGGGTCCATCGCAGAATGCCCCTTCGACATGTTCAAAGCGGCTTTCAACTCCCAGTGCGCGAAAGCCGCGGATCAGCCCCTCTGAATATTGTCGGTAGCTCTCTGGAATGCCAAGCGATGTTCGTGGTGCTATTACCGAGAAGTTGAGATACCCTCTCTCCTGCCAAACAGCCTTGCCGCCGCTGATGCGCTGAATCACCCTGATCTTCTGCGCTTTCAACTGCTGAACTGCCGTCTCAAAGCGCGGCAGGCGGACGTCAAAGCGCCCCACAGCAAGACAGCGCCCCGGCTGCCAGAGACGTAGCGTAGGAAGTACTTTTCGCGCTCCAACGTGCTCTGCGATGGAGTTCTCGAGTGCATAGTTGAAGGCCGGGTCGCTGGGGAATTCAGCAGTCAGGAAGCGCCAGCGCTCATTCAGAGCCATTGCAAAATCACTTTGAGATAGAAGAAGAAGATAGGGGTAGCAATCAAGAGTGCATCAATCCTGTCCAGCATTCCTCCATGTCCAGGGAAGAGATTCCCCGTATCTTTGACTTCTGCCTGCCGCTTCAGCTTTGATTCAAAGAGATCGCCAACTTGTGCAAAACCGCTGACGAGAAGCGCAATCGCGAGCGAATGGAGGAGCGCAATCTCCAAAGTGAAGTTCCATGGCAGCAAAATAGCTGCGAGCACCCCTACCACCATTGAAAACACAAGACCTCCAGCGACTCCCTCCCAGCTTTTCTTGGGGCTCAAGGCTGGAGCGAGCTTATGATGCCCCCATAACGAGCCAACGAGGTATGCTCCGGAGTCATACGCCCAGACCAGTGCTAGGAGCCAGAGTAAATAAGAGAAGCCATTGGCCGAAAGATAGATGACATACAAGAAGTGAAGCAGCATAGGCAGATAAATAAGGCCTGCGAGCGACCAGAGGATCGAAAGAACTCCGGTTGACTGTGGCAGGTTTTCGAGCAGCAAAAGAACAAAAAAGATAGCCAATATGATGGGAAGATAGCTTTCACCGAGTATGCCGACGCCAACCACAAAGATTGAGCTTATTACAGAAAAGAATGTGGGATTGATTGAAACTCCGATCTCTTGGACGAGCTTGGCAAATTCCCAACAGGAGATGGCAGTGAGAAGTGCGACCAGCCCCAGGACAGCCCACTTTATGTCGTACTCTTGCCCAACATAGAGAAACGCGATCACAAGAGGCAGAGCGACCAACGCCGTAAGAATTCTCTGGGAAAGAAAGCGCATTTATGTGGGCTGAGTGAGACCGCCAAATCTCCGCTGGCGGAATTGATAGGCCACAATCGCCTCAATTAGATCAGAGGAGGTGAGGTCAGCCCAAGTCTTATCTGAGGTCCAGAACTCGGTATAGGCAAGCTGCCAGAGCAGAGCATTGCTGATGCATCGTTTCTTATCGGTGTTGATGATCAAGTCAGGATCGGGAATCTCTCGGGTCAACAGATACTCTCGAAACGTGGCTTCACCAAGAGATTCTCCATTCAAGCGACCATGAGCTTTATCAGCAACATAATGTTTGGCTGCTTGAAGAATCTCTTGGCGGCTGTTGTAGTTCACAGCAATGCTCAGATGATGCTGGCTGAAGTTGCGAGTGGCCGTTGTCATCTTTGCGAAGAGCGCCTGCGCTTCCGGGCTCGTTTCTTTGCTTGATCCTAACAAATGTACTCGTACTTCATATTTTTCTAATAGCAGTGACGCATCGCGCAGAAAATGCGCACCTGAGACCTCTTTATCAAAGATGAGCGTTACATACTGGATGCTCAGATCTCCGAAAAGAGACTCGATCAGCTGCTCTGTGACTCCTTGAACATCAGGACTGCCTGCAAATAGCACAATATGGTCTGGCAGATCCAGCTTTCGCAGAGCTTCAATTTTTGTCGAAAGCTCATCGACTCGTGTTAGTACAGACATCTTCTATGAATTTGCTCCCAATAGCTCCAGGTTATCGTTGAGGCGCTCAGCCTTGAGGGTCAGGTCTTTCAATTTATCCCGCTCTCGCTCCACAATCTCAGCAGGGGCCTTTTTAAGAAACTCAGTGCTGCCCAAGCGGCTTTCGATATTCTGGAGCTCGCGAAGCACAGCCTGCCGCTCCTTGCTCAGCGAAGCCGTCATCTGGTCAACATCAATCAGTCCTTCAACGGGGACAAAGACTTCGGCATAATCAAAAACTTTGCGAGGCGCTTTATCCGGACGCTTCACATGTGCACCAATCTCAAGCTGCTCAACACGAGCCAGCTCCGTGAAGAAGCTTTTGTGCATCTTGCAAAGCTTTTCAATCTGGGCATTCTCTGTCTGGATATGGACATGGGTCTGCTTATTGGGTGGAACATTGAGCTCGGACCGAATTGTGCGAATGGCCCCAATCAACTCCTGCAAGATTCCCATCTCGTGCTCGGCATCTTCATTGGCCCACCTCTTTTGCGTTGTTGGGAAAGGGGCAATCATGGCGCTCTCTGCATCTGTCTCAGGCAACTTCTGCCAAAGCTCATCGGTGAGAAACGGGATGATGGGGTGAAGCAGCTTAAGACTCTCACGAAGAGTGAGCTGAAGCACATATTGTGCTGCCGCCTTGCTCGGCTCTCCACGAGTGATGCGCGATTTGATCAACTCAAGATACCAGTCGCAGAGGTCGTGCCAGAAGAATTCATAGAGCGCCGTCGCTGCAATATTGAAATCGAAGCTCTCAAAAGAATCTCGCACGACTTTAATGGCATGATTGAGGCGGGAGAGCATCCAGCGGTCTTCGAGCTCAAATTCAAGTTTTTCCGGGTCAATGCATTTGGGGTCGTAATCTTCAAGGTTCATCAGTGCAAAGCGCGTCGCGTTCCAGATTTTGTTCAAGAATTTTCTGGCGCCTTCAACATCTTGCACAGAGAGCTTCAAATCTTGCCCTTTGGTCATGGAAGAGGCGAGTGTGAATCGCACGGAATCCATGCCGAACTCATCTTTGAGCTCCAGAAAATCGACTCCGGTGCCAAGCGATTTGCTCATCCTGCGACCTTGATCATCTTTGACGATGGGGTTGAATAAAACCCTTTTGAACGGGATCTCTCCTACAAAATGAAGCCCAAAGAAGATCATTCGGGCAACCCAGAAGAAGATGATGTCTGGTCCCGTCACCAGCAGCGATGTCGGGAAAAAATTCTTCAGCTCTGGAGTCTCTTGAGGCCAGCCCATGATTGAGAAGGGCCAGAGACCGGACGAGAACCATGTGTCAAGCACATCTTCATCCTGTTGTATTTTGGACGAGTTGCATTTTGAGCATCTCTTAGGGGCTTCACGGCTCACGGTAATGCCACCGCAGTCGTCACAGCGCCAGGCCGGAATACGATGTCCCCACCAGAGCTGCCGAGAGATGCACCAGTCTTTGATATTCTCCATCCAGTCAAAGTAAATCTTTTGCCAGCGCTCCGGGACAAACTCGATCTCGCCATTTCGCACGACTTGAATCGCGGGCTTGGCCAGATCGCGCATCTTGACAAACCACTGCTTGGAGAGAAGAGGCTCCACAACCGTGTGGCAGCGCTGACAGTGCCCAACAGATTGTCTGTACGGCTCTTCTTTTATTAACAGGCCCTGAGCTTGTAAATCACTGAGAACGCGCTTGCGGACTTCAAAACGGTCCGTGTTTTTATAGATCCCAGCATTCTCGTTGGTTGTACAGTCGGGATTGTAGATGTTGATAATCTCAAGCTGATGACGCTGAGCGATATCAAAGTCGGCAAAGTCATGTCCAGGGGTCACCTTGAGTGCGCCTGTCCCAAACTCTTGATCCACAGCATCATCCGCGATAATGGGAATGAGTCTTCCCGTCAATGGCAGAACGACATGCTTGCCAATCAGCTTCTTGTAGCGCTTGTCTTTGGGATGGACTGCGACGGAAGTATCGGCCAACATTGTCTCTGGACGAGTCGTTGCAATCACGAGCGATTCATTCGAATCTTTGACCGGATATTGGATGTAATAAAGGGCTGACTCTTTCTCTTCGTGATTGACTTCAATATCAGAGAGAGCCGTGTGACAGCGCGGGCACCAGTTGATCAGCCGCTCACCCTGATAAATGAACCCCTCTTCGTAAAGCCGGACAAAGACTTCAATCACGGCTTTCGAGAGGCCGTCGTCGAGCGTAAACCGCTCGCGCTCCCAATCGCAGGAGCAGCCGAGCGATTGGAGCTGGACTCGAATTCTGTTGCCATACTTCTCTTTCCAAGCCCAGACGCGCTCGATGAACTTCTCACGCCCCAAATCTTGGCGGGTCAATCCCTCTTTTCGCAATTCCCGCTCCACGACATTTTGGGTGGCGATTCCGGCGTGATCGGTGCCCGGCAACCAGCATGCCTCATAGCCATCCATCCGTTTGTACCGAATCATAATGTCTTGAAGCGTGTTGACGAGCGCATGTCCAAAATGCAACTCACCCGTGACGTTTGGAGGAGGAATGACTACAGAGAAAGGCTCTCTCTTTGAGTTGACGTCGCCATGGAAGTAACGTTTCCCCAACCAGACTTGGTAGCGGCTGTCTTCGACCCCTTTTGGGTCATAGGACTTGGGCAGTTCCATTCTTCTCCTCCTCCTTATGCATAGCTAAATAAAATACTAGTGTGCCGACCGAGATCTCTTCAAGGACAGATTTCCCGATCCGTGCTCAGAGACTACGCTACTACTTTTCCGAAGAATCGTTGAATCTCTCGTGAAGCGGACTCCGGCGAGTCGGAGCCGTGAATCAGGTTGGCTGTCAGATCGAGGCCAAAATCTCCCCGCAATGTCCCAGGGCTGGCCTCAAAGGGGTTGGTCTTTCCCATCATAGCGCGCATCACAGAGATGGCCTTGGGACCTTCCACAATCATGGCCAAAGCGGGACCCGCTGTAATGAACTGGATCAGCTCACCAAAGAATGGCTTTCCCTTATGCTCACCATAGTGCTCTTCTGCAATGGCTTTATCAACATGAATGAGCTTTAGCGCGGTGATATCCAAATTCTTCTCTTCGATGCGCTGAATGATTTTGCCCATCAGCTTACGCTGAACGGCATCAGGTTTGAGTAAAATCAAGGTCTTCTCTCGCTCCATGTTCAAAACACCCCAAGCAGTTTATAGAATGACGAGCTATTGAACCACAACAGAGCGCTTAAGGCAACTTCGCGAAACGCTTTCCCTCTAACTCTTTGACCAGCTCTTTCATCACGAGCTGTAAGAGCGCAAATGAAGTTTCGGATGTCGAGCTGCCGGAGCGCTCGATTACGTCATTAAAGTGAATCGGCTCAAACTGCAGTACCGAAAATATCTTCTGCTCCAAGGCGGAAAGCTGTGGCTCCTTTTCTCGTTTGCTGATGGAGCGCTTGGCTTCCAACGTCTTTCGCAGATCTGAAAACTCAGCCAGGATATCATCCACATTTCTGACGAGCTTGGCGCCATCTTGAATAAGCTTATGCGTGCCGGAATGAGACTCATCGCTGATCGGCCCAGGCACGGCAAAGACCTCTCGCCCCTGTTCCAGAGCGCACCGGGCCGTGATCAGCGCGCCGCTTCTATCGGGAGCTTCGACCACAATTGTGCCTCGGGTCAAGCCGCTGATAATTCGATTTCTTTTGGGGAATGTCCATTTATCAGGCTTCATATCAATGGGATATTCGCTGAGCACGGCTCCAGAGGTGGAAATCTGTTCGAGCAAGTTCTTATTTTCACTGGGATAGATCTTTGAGAAGCCGCCACCCAGCACAGCAATCGTGCGATGGCCCGCGGCAAGAGCTCCTTTGTGAGCGGCCGTGTCAATGCCGAGCGCCATGCCACTGACGACAGTAAAACCCAGTGCTCCTAGCTCTTTTGCCAGTTTTCCAGAGATTAGCTTTCCATACGGAGATGGCTTTCGCGTGCCGACAATCGCAATGGCAAGCTCATCTTTCTCAATATAGCTTCCCTTGGCATAAAGAAGAGCGGGCGGGTCATCAATGGCGCGAAGTGATCTCGGGTAATTCTCGTCCAGCAGTGTAATTACACCAAGCCCTCTCTTTTCAATGCGCTGCAGCTCAGCGTCAAGATCGACCACGCTCCGCTGGCGAACAAAATCATCTGTATAGCGTGCAAATGCTCTTATCTCTTTGAGCCTTGTATGCGGGGCCGCCCATATCTCTTCAGCGCTCTGGAAGTGTTCCAATAAAAGCTTGAACTTCTTCGCTGTCATGCTTGGAATCAGGTTGAGCGCAATCCAATACGAGCATTCTGAAGATTTGGGATTCATGAAGCTTCCTCTTCCTCCTGGTTTTGATCTGAAAATATTTTAAGTTGATCATGAGAATCAATCAAATTCAACGGAGGTTGGACAGCCGAGGTTGACCGGAGCACCACTTTATGCTATGTATGGGGACAGAAATCTTAAGCGGCAGGTGAGAATTTATTCGATATGATGAACATTAATCATTCTTCAGTCAGGGCAAAAGCACTTTTGGTAGCGGGTCTCTTAATTGCAATCCCGGTCTTACTCACTGCTTGTCTCTCAAACGATAACAACCCGAACAATGGCATCCCGACTTCTGAGAATTCTGCACTCAAACTGCATCACACAGTTCCAGCGCAGGTCAAAGTAGGAGAAGTCTTCGCAGTCCAGTTCTCTGTTTCTATCAAAAAGAGCCTACCGGCAGTTTCCGTGCGTGAACAGCTTTCAGGTCTAAAGCTGGTCGACAAAGGCGAATTCATCAGCATTGAGCAGAATGTGCTTCGCGGTGTCATCTTGAACGCCAAATCCGGTGACACGCAAGTCTTCAACTACAAAGCTCTCTGTGAGAAGGCAACGACGTACACAATCATTGGCTTCGCGGAATCCAAAGATGTCTCTCTGGTCATGGATACTGCTGAAGTCAAGTGCGTTGACTAGCTCTTCGCGTGGTTTTGAACGAACCAAGCTAACAGAGCAGCCCACAGGATGAGACCAATCACAATCTGATTATTCTCAAGGTGCGAATTGGCCTCAAATGTATGAGTCGTCTCTAAAGTCTCGTTTGTGCCTACGTTTGTCATATAAATAGTGCAGTTGGCCGCTCGGCTAAGTCCTGCCTTTGGGATTGTGTAGAGAACATTGGTTGTTCCAGCAGCACGCACTTCCAAATCGTACACGCCGGGTTGAACCTGTACATAAGGGCTGCTCTGTTGATAGCCAAGATTGCTCACGAGCACAGTCCTGCTATCGGCAATGGCGATGTCGACAGCAGGCATGCCGGGTGTTGCATTGACGAAGCGGACCTTGGCATAGACGAAGCTTGAGCTTTGATCATCAGCCAGAGAAAACAGCTTGAGATTGTTCTGAGCTGAAAGCCCCGTGAGCCCTATTGTGTATTTGGCTGCAACTGAGACTTCGACTTGGAGCTGGGCCAGTACACTCTCTCCACGAGCAGCATGCACTTGAATCTGGTGCGTGCCACCAGATAGATTGATGTAGTCCGATGCAACCGAGTACTGAAGGAACTCCCTCGTGAGCGCCCCATCCACCCAGAGATCAACCTGTTTTGTGTCTGGAGAGAGATTGATCAGACGAACTCCTGCCGAGTCTTGAGAGAATGCGAGCGGTGAAACGACCAGCAAAACCAAAAGCACACCGAGTATACTGACGAAACCCCTCATATTTGCCTCCTCATTGGCATTTATTTACATTATTATATAAAAGTTCTTTTGGGGTGGAGGTCTTCTGGATCACGCTTCGGATGGGGCATTGTTGCGCGAGTTTAATCAAAACAATGGACAATTTTTGGATGGTAGCCTTTGAAATTCTAGCTGTAGTTGCTCTGGTTGTCGCCAACGGCTTCTTCGTCTCCGTCGAGTTTGCACTAGTCAGCGTTCGGCGCGCCCGTATTGAATATCTGGTCGAGCAGGGCAAGCCTTCAGCCAAGCTGGTGCGGAAGTTGCTGGATCAGACGGATCGGATTCTCGCTGCCGCGCAGCTGGGCATCACGATGGCCAGTCTTGCCTTGGGCTGGATCGGAGAGAGTACGATGGCTCAGCTGATTCAGCCTCTTTTTGATTCTCTCCCCCATGTGCTTGCGACGGGGGCCACGCATGCTTTGGCCACAATCTTTGCCTTTGCACTGATCACAGCGCTCCACATCGTGTTGGGTGAGCAGGCTCCAAAGATCTACTCGATTAGAAACCCAGAGCAGATCTCGATGATCACAGTTCGGGCCATTTTAATTTTTGAGCTGATCTTTCGGCCATTTATCTGGATGCTCGACCGCGCTTCACAAGCAGCGCTACAGGTGGCAGGCGTTCGCGGCCAGATGACAGAGCCTGGCCAAATGCATTCCCTTGAAGAGCTACGCATGCACTTCATCGATGTCTACCAGAGAGGGTTGCTCAATCAGCAGCAAGAAGAGATGCTTCACAGCGTCATTGAGTTTACTCAGCTGGAAGCCAAAGATGTGATGACCCCCCGGCCAGAGCTGGAGAGCCTGGAAGAGAATCAGATGATTGGGGATCTGTTAGACGCCACCAAAGAATCGGGCCATTCGAGATTTCCGGTTTACCGAGAGAAGCCTGAGAATGTCGTTGGCTATCTCTCGATCAATGATGTGCTGAAAGTGATTCGTGAGGAGGCGTCAGCTCTTCGAAAACCTATCAAGGCACTCACGCATCCAATCAAATATGTTCCCGAAAATAAGCGCGTCAGCGCTCTATTCCAGGAGATGCAGCGGGAGCGTGTCCCGATGGTGGCAGTCGTCAATGAATTTAGCGATACCGAAGGGATCGTCACACTCAATGGCTTGGCAGAAGAGATTGTGGGGCAGCTCGAGCGTGTGAAAGAGAGTGAGCCGCAATTTGAGCGTGTGGACCGCCGTACCATCCGGGTGGATGGGCAGTTGCGAATGGATCATGCCAATGAGCAACTCAAATTAAAATTACCAGAGAGGGGTGAATATCAAACGATTGCAGGCTTTATTCTCTATCAGCTCCAGCGAATTCCAAAAGAAGGAGATCTTCTTCGACATGAGCATCTCAGGCTAATTGTAGAGCGCATGGACGGGCCGCGGATTGACAAGGTGCTTATTCATGGCTTGTAAGGAATTAAGCGACTAATTGTTAGTGCAGTTCATGCTCAATTCATTTTCCAGTTGCTGCAGAGCCTGCTCTGAATTCGTTGCCGGCAACTGAAGCCTAAAACTCCCTGCAGGACTCACTCCGTCGATGATTAGCTTAGCATCCACATCTTTAGCAGCATTCTGAATCTGACTGAACGACAGACTGCCCATCAAAGTGCAGAAAATGTCGGGTTGGCTGAGTTTAAAGCTATCGCTCAAATTGTCGGCTAGTGTCATGAGTTTTTCGAGGTCTGAGGATCCTGATGGGAAGTCTCCCAATTCTTGGTATTCTGATTTGACCCGATTGACGACCCGTTGAGCTGAATTGATTTGGGCCTGTATCGCATTGAACTGATTTTGCCAAGCGATCATCAGCTTTTGTCTAATCTCGGCATCGTTTTCGACGGAGAGCCAATGAGTTGTATCGGCAAGGTAGCGAGGATCAGGATTACTCATCAGAGACTGTACTGTGCTTCTGCGAAGCTGTAGATTCCCTGTAGAAGCAGATCGAAGCTCCTCCGAGTTGACTACGGGTCCGGGCTCTGGCAGCGTAGGCATCTGGGACGAAGAGACACTGGAAGCTCCTTGCAGATTGGATGCGGTCGATGTCAATGCAGAAGGCTGGAAGAGAATCCATGCTCCGAGCCCTACGATGGCAGCAAACTGTGCGGCCATCGTCACAAGTGCCGGCCGTGGCACGGGGTTGAGCTGATCTCTCAATCCGCTCAGCACGTTTTCCACCCAAGATACGACTCCGCCAGGTTGCGAATGATTTTCACGCAACAACTCGACACGCTGGCGACATCGAATACAGGTGATCAGGTGGGCAGTCATCTCGTTCTGTTGCCACGTTGTTACCCCTAGCGCACTCTTGGCATCTTGTAAATAGAGATCGGGGCTTCGCCAGCCCTTGGGCAGCTTCCCCCGAAGATAAGATAGTAAGAGATCATCCGATGGGTGCTGATCGTACCGTATTGGCTCAAGCCTCTCTGAGAATAGCTCTTCAAAGATTGGATTGAGATCGCGATCTCCGGAGTCAGGTCCTTGCATATTCCCCCCTACGAATTATGCGTCTGTCTCTTTCTGTTCCAATTCATCATACGTCTCTTGAATCTTCTTCTCTTGATAACTGAAGCTCACTTCATGTCCGACGAACCTGCACATCTCTTCCTGTGTCAAATGCGTATTGACCATATCATCAATATCAAATGGCGTCTTCACGTTTTTGAGATGATAGCCAGCTTCGATCTTTTCGAGCATATTGCGCCTTCGATCCTCGTCGATTGGGGCGCTGCAGGCTATACAGCGTCGAATTCCTTCGCGCTCATCTCCGTTCAAGTCTGGAATCTCCTGATCCGGATGGCCGCCATGCGTCATCTTATAGATCAAATATGCCGAGATATTCGTTGGATTTCGCAAACGAGCCTTTGTTTCGGCGATGGCCTGGTAATATCGCGTGATCGAGTAGTCCTGCACTTGGCCGCCACGCAAAATCCATTCCCAGCGCCGCAGCACTCCAGCATCCAAAGCCTTCTCGCAGAGTGCGATGTCATAAAGACAGGAGCGGAAAAACGCGACTGCCATTGTGCCCGCCTCTTTCTCTGCGGCGAAGGTGCCCGATTTTCGCTGAGTCAAAGCAAGCGACATCTTACTGCACTCCTGCGACTGAGTCTATGGAAAAGTATAGTAGCTCCGAGAGACTTTCCGATAGAAGTCGTGAGATTTTCATAGTGAGAGGGTACGATAGGCATGTGAGTTTTCTGCGAGAAGTTGGTAAGGATTTGGTGCTTACAATTAAAGTCAAGCCCAAGTCAAGACAGAATCAAATTATTGGTCTTCGCGGTGATTTGTTGCTTATCTCTGTGACTGCAGCACCCGAAAAGGGGAAGGCCAACAAAGCAGTCATCGATCTATTAGCAAGAGAATTGCAGCTTCCTAAGAGGGCATTCGAGATTCTTCTGGGCGAAGCAAATTCTGAGAAAGTAATGCGAATTAGTGGAATCTCTCAAGATAAGATGAAGCAATTGCTTGCATTGGAGTGATGTCTAGATGCCGAGATTCAAGTTGATTGCCAGGTAGACAATAGCCAATCCAAGCAGAAGCGTGACTCTGCCTGTCCAAGATGAAAAAGTTCTTAGGCTAATATTCTTTGGGTCTTTCGCTGAACGAGAGCCTATCACCATGTCATGCACGAGGCTCAGAATGATCATCAAAGCAAAGAGAATCAACTTCCACATCAAGGTTGTGTTGCTTCCGATGGCTGAAGTCTGGCCGCTTATGCCAAGCATTCCAAAGCCTGTGATGATTAACAGAGCAATGGCTACCCAGCTCAACATACGAAACTTCTTGCCGATGCCAGAGATGATCTTTCCGCGCGCTTCCAGCTCAAGCTTGCGGGCATACGGAATGACAGCGGCTGCAAGAAAGATCATCCCACCGATATACGTCATGGCGCAAAGAATGTGAACCCAGAGCAGAATCTTTTCCAAATCAGACACTCCCTTTTAGTAGGGAGTATCTTATCATGGAGAATCCGAGTCGCCAATGGGGTTGGTCGCGCCTCTCCTCGTTTTGATAATCCGTACCTTCTGAAACAGGGTCTTACTATTCATCATGTGGTTTGATCGTTACGACTGAGTCATTTGGGCTTTGAAGATATTTTGGGACATGAAAATTAATCGGATTCTGTGAAAATGTTAAGTCGCCTAAAACCTGGAAGTCTTCGGTTGCAAATGCATTTACCTCACTTCCGTTGAATGTATAAGTTCCTGTTCCAGATGACCCAGTCAGGAAGTCCGCGGAGACGATCCACCGATTTTCAGATCGCATTGTGAATTTTGCCACGATCTCTGAGCCGATAAAATCAAATTCAACGGGGGTATCTAAAATAACGGCACTGATGTTGGTACTTCGTATGCAAACGCCTCCCGTCTTGATCTTGAATATTGAGATCTGATCAACGGGGAAGTGAATCTGGACATCACGGATTATCAAGGACTTGGCCACGATAAGAGTCAAACTTCCAGTGGCTTCTCCCCAAAAGGTTCTGACACTCCTCTGGTGTCTTGGTTGGGTCTAAGCTAGGAGGAACACTCGGGTCGGGTGTTGATGACTGTCCACTTTGCGTATCAGAGATCGCATCCAATGAAGCCAAATTTAAGAACAAGAAAGCACTTGTGATCAACATCATCGTAATCGCGAATTTCTTCTTCATAATTGATTTGCCTCCTTATTGATTTTCATCCTGAAACGTCTTGAGGATGATTTTGCTCTTTGGCGCGAGGTCGCAGGGTCTTACGGCGCGCTCTTCACCAGTTGTCGGATCAACTTCAAACAGCGCGAGCTTCCCAACGACATAAACTCCATCTGAGCCCAAGGTCTCTACGGACAAATTGCATGGTTGCATTGCTTTTATCTCCTTTGGAGTCAGAATCGGCACTGGTATCGGGGCTCTATCCATATTCACGATGTCGGTTGTTGATGTTTGCAAACCAAGGCCGTAGGCGATCCTAAACTCGCCAGATTGCAATGTGACTTTGGTGATGATGAATCCATCTGAAAATCCGAAGCTGGCCGGGTGATTTACGATCACATAGGCAAATTCTGGCTTGTAGAATGAATTTGGTTGGTACGGTCCAGAAAGATAGAGAATCCCTTTCTCAAAACTGAAATGCGTGACATCAGCTATTGGGAAGCGCATCTCGAGCTCCAGTGGCTCTATAAGAGTCCGCGTAGCATCTCCATAAGAGTTTAGAGATGAATTCGTCTTCACTTTTAAGACTGCTTGGTTTGCTTGCTCTATCTTTGTGAGGATCGGATTTGTCTGCTGAGATACGGCAATCTGTGGTGCGATTTGTGAGATGAGAATTACAGTGATAAAGGTCACTAGAGCAATCAATGCTATTCTTGGTTTCGAAATAGCAATTGTTCTGACCCGCCTCTGATCAAGCAGCATCTGAATTCTCCTCTCTATTTGTGTCCTTGCCATTAAAAGCCCAGTTGTGAAGGCACGTCTCTTTTGGCTCTTCACGCTCTTCATTACGTTCAATAGACAAGAGGTGTACATGCGCCAATCAAACTCTACCTGGTTTAATACCCAATCATCACAGGCCACTTCACGCTCGAAGTCGAGTTTCTTGGAGATCCACCAGACTGCGGGATGGAAGCAGAAGATGGCTTGAATGACTCGTTGCAAAAACTTGGTCCAGTCATCTTTGCGACGTCGATGCGCAAGCTCATGCAGAATTACTTGTTCAAGCTCGGATTGAGAGAGATGCTGAATCAGAGAACTCGGAATCAAAATCATTGGATGGAAGAGCCCTGCAAACATGGGCGTCCCAATCTCTGATGAGAAACGTATCTCCGCGTTGCGTGATGCTCTTTTCGAGAATAAATGCTCGCTGAGCCTTATGAGCTCGCTGGTGCAAGCTGTGCTCTTGTGCTTTAGCCATTGCAGATGGAGATACCCCCAGACAAGCCGCGCCAGTAAAGCCACTCCTCCTACGAGCCATGCGAGGAAGAGATAAATGGCCAAATTGCTCGGAAGCTGAACAACTGCCCCTCGAGAATTGCTTGAGTTACTCTGAAGCGGCTCACGTTCGCTCAAGTCCTGTGGACTGCTCTTCATAGTCTCACCCGAGGATTCTGGAATGCTCACATTTGCGGTCGTCTGGGGTTGCATCGATGGATTCATTGCGGTGGGTTCAGTGGATGTATTGTCTAAACTTGAAGGCTGGTCAGAGGTTGCTGCTCCAGGAGTTGGGATCTGGACATGAGATAAGGTGCTTAACAAAGGCATAAACAGAAGAATTACCATTCCAAAGAGCCAGACGCCATGCCGAGTAGAGGCATTGACCTTGTGAAAGACTCTCAGGAATGCTTCAACGAGTAACACAAGAGCGATGCCAGGCAAGAGAGTGTTTCCGAGAATTTCTATCACAGAACGTGAAAGGTCTCCAACTGCAGGCAAGAAAGGCATAGCTCTCCTTTATTCACTCTCGTCAAGAAGTTTTTTGAGTTTTTGAAGCTCTTCCGGCTCTAGATCTTCGTTCTCTAAAATATTGAGCACAAGCAGTTCTAGTGAATTATCAAAGAACTTTTTGACAACGTATTGCACGGCGCTGCGTCTCGCTTCGCGCTGTTTCAAAATAGGGTAATAGAGATACGCACGCCCTTGCTCCTCATGCCTGATAACGCCCTTCTTCTCCAGATTCTGCATCGTGGTCAAAACAGTGGTGTACGCCAGATCGAACTCTTTGGGTAACGCATCCACAACATCTTTGACAGTTGCCGAGCCCTTCTCCCAGACAATATGCATCAGACGCAGCTCCGCCTCTGTCAATATGGGTGACTTTTTTCTCGCCACTAGATCCACCTCACTTGTGATACTACACTATTAGTTGCACCAGATACACTAACATAACTCGACTCATTTGTCAACTAGTGATATAGTTGTTTAAAAAGTTCAGTTCTGTTATCAAGAACAGCCCTCTAAACGACAATTTTGGAAGAAGCAGTCATCTTGTGATACAAGTGTCTTTTGGAGGGGATTTGATCACATGAATGGTAAGGCACTCGTCGCCGAATTTATCGGGACTTTCGCGCTCATCTTCGTAGGAGTGGGATCCATCGCTGTCAATCAGATCACCCATGGCTCGCTTGGACTAGTCGGAATTGCCCTAGCACATGGGCTGACAATTGCAGTCATGGCCAGCGCGACAGGAGCCATCAGCGGAGGGCACTTCAATCCCGCAGTCACGTTTGGCGCTCTGCTTGGTGGAAAGATCAATATTGTCAACGCTATTGGATATATGATCGCACAATGCCTTGCGGCAATCGCAGGGGCATTTATGATTCAGCAGGCCATGCCAGCCGAGGCTCTTCAAGCGGTCAATCTGGGCACGCCTGCATTGGGTACGGGAGTTTCAGCTTCGATGGGGCTTGTGATGGAGATTGTCTTAACTTTCTTCTTAGTCTTCGTGATCTTTGGCACGGCTATTGACAAACGCGCTCCCAAAGTTGGAGGGCTCTTCATTGGATTGACGATCACACTTGATATTCTGGCCGGCGGCCCGATCTCCGGAGCCGCTATGAACCCCGCTCGCTTTTTGGGACCAGCTCTTCTTGGGGGCGGTTTGGAGAACCTCTGGCTCTACTGGGTCGGCCCGCTTATTGGAGGGGCCTTGGCAGCACTCATCTATCACTACGTTTTAGAGAACGACTGATCTATTATCGTTTGATCGCCCAAAAAACTGCTCTTTGGACTCAGTCAATCAACAATAATTGAGTTCGACCCGAATCTCCTGTGATGTCACGAATCGGCTTCTCCTTTATTCGATGAGTCGTTGGCAGGCGGCTGAGCCTGGCCATCAGCGCGGATTCCCAAAGTCCTTAATAGATCGCTCAAGTCGATTCCCAATGCCTTAGAGACCTGCAAAAGCTGATAGACCGTCGATGGGATCGTTCCAGTCAGTCGCGAGACCATGTTATCTCTGTCGGGACCATTAGCACCGCTGCCGCCGCCCAGCACGACCAAGTGGTCAATGTTGTCCATCGGCGCAGAGACTGCATTGGCTACTGGCGCCAGTGCCGCAATGATCTGAGGGTACTGCTGCAAGATCATTAAGACCTTGGATGACTCATCAAGATTGGTGAACGAATCGGCCTTTTTACGCATTCCTTCAGCCTCCGCAAAGAGGCGGGCCTTCATACCTTCGGCTTCAGCAGGACGAACCGCAGTCCCAGGCAGCTCATTCTGCTTGCGACCCGCTTCTGCTCGGGCCACTTGCCATTATTTTGCGGCCGTAAAAATATCCTACTTTTGGCTTGATCCAAAATGGAAAGAGTGGTCAGACGAGTTGTAGAACAGCTATTAGCTCAAGATTCTTCAATCGGAACGCGTTTTGGATCACGCCGTATGGCAGATGAGAATAGCCCCATTCCGAGTCCAAGGGCAAGAAAAACACCACCAAGAACAAAATACGACTCATCGCGAGTAAATAGCGCCCCAACTGCTTGGATTCCCTGCATCAAGAAATAGGCACCCAATAGCAAGATAAGCCGTCTTGCGCATAAGAAGACCACTACTCCGAGGTGGTTGACGGGAATGCGAGAGAGGCCTGTCAGCCAGCTTACGGGGGTTGCGATACCCGCACGCAGTCTTGCCCCTTCGACACCCAAATCTCCCGCCCAGGCCAAAATGACAATTCCAGAGAGAAAGAGACCGGTAAGGAGATACCACCACCAGAGGAATTGCGCGCTCTGAATGATCGTAGTCTCCCAGAGATTCTCTTCTAATGACAGCTTTAGGGCTGCCAGGACGAGTGCTGTGCAAAGGCCAATCATCTCTCAGTCACCTGCTTTGCCCCCGGACATTGCAATTCGATCTGGCTCTGAGTAGAGATTGAATGATTTCTCACGCAAGAATCCGATCAAGGTCATTCCGAACTTACGTGCCAATTCGATGGCCAGGCTCGATGGAGCGCCTACGGCTGCCACAACGGGGATGCTGGCCATCAATGCCTTTTGCACGATCTCAAAACTGGCACGGCCACTCACCATCATCAGATATTTATTTAGCGGCAGCTTGGATGCCAGAAACTGTTCACCGATCAATTTATCTACAGCATTGTGACGACCCACATCTTCATGGAGTGTAATGAGATTGCCAGCAGGGTCAAAGAGCGCGGCAGCGTGAAGCCCCCCCGTCTTTTCAAAGCCCGATTGTGAAGCCCGAATTTTTTCAGGTAGCTGATAGAAGATCTCACTTGCGAATAGGGGCTTTGCCCTGGGGAAAACGGGACAGCCCTGCACTTGAAGAGCTTCGAGCGAAGCCTTGCCGCAAACTCCGCAGCTTGACGTGGTATAAAAATTACGTTGCAAAAGGGCTGGATCGAACTCTATCTCATCAATCAGCTGCACGCTGACTATGTTGTATTCCTGCTTCTCTTTTTCAAGCCCGACGCAGTAGCTCATCTGAAGTATTTGTGCTGGAGATTGAATGATGCCTTCAGAACATAGAAATCCGGCCGCCAATTGGAAGTCTTCACCTGGAGTTCGCATGGTGATCGAGATGCTCTGTTCCATGCGCTTATTCTTCAGAAGATATCCAAGGCGAATTTCAAGAGGCTCTTCAACAGCGACGAGGTCGCGCGCTCTCATTGCTTTGCCATCGGAGACTTTCTGAATGATCGCTCGTGCCGTGCTCTTGCGTGGAATCATGTGCCGGCCTTTTGAAGAGCGGGCATCAGCGCTGGCGCATGCTTATTTAGTGGAATAATTTCAACCCATGTGTTGTAATCGGGGATACCGCAGACAGGCTCCCGAACGCCAGTCTTGAGCAGAATATTTCCTTCGGGCCAGTGGGTCTGCACGTTTTTGGGTTTGATCAGAACGATCTTCACGCGCCCCCGGAGCTCACCAGTCTCAGAGCGAAGAAGAACGGAATCACCCTCATTTAATCCAAGTGCTTTTACGTCTTCACTACTCATAAAGACATCATCGCGAAGAGCGCCCGTCAAAGGATCACGGGCCTGGTGGACAATGCTATTGAATTGTTTGCCGCGGCGTGTGCTCATCATAAATTTGCCAGCAGGGATCATGCGCTCTGGCGGAGTCAAGGCCGTAAAATGCCCTCTGCCATCAGCGGTCTTGAATTGGCCATTCTCACAGAGCCTGGCTCCGCCCCACTGGACTGCGTCGCCCTTCTTCTTCAAATTTTGGATGCCGTCGTAGAACGGCACGGCTTTGGCGATCTCATCGCGAATGGCCTGTCCGTTTTCAAAATGAATGAGCTTTTTGCGCTCCGGATAGACTCTCTCGGCCAACTCCATAAAGATCTCCCATTCGGAGCGAGTCTCTCCTATACGCCGTCCAGGGATCTCTGGACTGTAGATGATATACCGCTCTGTGCTCGTCTCGGTACCGCCTCCGTGCTGTTCATAGCGTGTGCGTGCCGGCAGTAGAATGACAGTATCGGCGGGGTCAACCAGCATTTGGGATGTGAGCACAATGTCTTGATGAATTCGAAGCGGAACTCGCTCCAGAGCTTCTTGAACGTAATCTGGCTCCGGCAGTGTCTCCATAAAATTGCCACCCGCGCAATAGAGAAGATCGAGCCCGTGTTGATGTGCTGCATCGATCATCTCAACAGCCGTGAGTCCCTTCTGCTTTGGAACGTCAAACCCCCAGAGAGCTGAAAATCTCTTAACGTTCTCATCATTCACAGGGAATCCACCCGGCAGATTGTTCGGGACGCAGCCGACTTCCGCGCCGCCTTGAACGCCACTATGGCCACGTATTGGCATTAAGCCGCACTTCTCGCGTCCAACATATCCGCGAGCCAGCGCCAGATTGACGAGTGCTTCCACATTCTGGACTCCAAAGACGTGCTGTGTCAGCCCCATGCTCCAGACGAAGACAGCACTCTTCGCCTTGGCGAGCGTGTCCGCCAGTCGCTCCATCTCAGAATGCGAAGCGCCAGAAAATCTCTCAAGCTCGCTCCATGATTGCATATCTAATGCTGCTTTGAGTGCTTCGAACCCCGAAGTCTTTTCTCTAATAAATTTTTCGTCAACCTGATTTCGCTCTATAAGGACCTTCAAGACCCCATTTAAGAAGGCAATATCTCCACCCGTGTGGACTGAGTAGAACTCATTTGCTAGTTTCGTGCCAAAGAGAGCACTCTCAAAGACGGAAGGGACCCAATAGCGTTCAAGCCCTGGCTCGCGGTAGGGGTTGACGACCACAATCTTAGTTCCTTCTTGCTTAGCATAATAGAGATATTTGGTTGTGACAGGCTGGTTATTGGGGACATTGCTTCCAATAAATAAAATCAAGTCAGAGCCGATCCAGTCTTTATATGAGCAGGTAGAAGCCGAGACACCTATCGACTCTTTGAGTGCTACTGTGCTTGGCGAGTGACAGATGCGGGCGGAGTTGTCTACATTGTTAGTGCCAAGGAAGCGAGCGACTTTTTGGGTTACATAATAGACTTCGTTTGTCATCCCCCGCGACGTCAAGAAGAATGCAAATCGCTCTGGCCTCGTTTTGCGAATTCTGTCTGCAATGATCGTAAGAGCCTCATCCCATGAGATTCTTTGGAAGTTCTCATCGCCCTTATGGCGAATCATGGGGTAGGGCAGACGTCCCAGTTGGCGCAGCTCTCGCGAATCTTTATTCTTTAACTCAGACGTCTTTTTAAATATTTTGACATCTAGCCCGGGCATTGTATTGAGACGTAGCAGATTGAGGCGCACTGTGCAGAGGTGGATTCCTTTCATGGTGAAATCGCGCACTCCGGTTGTGCCCAAGGCGCAGCCATCGCAGACTCCACGTTGCAAGATTCGCCAGGCGAAGCCCAGCTGATCACGGTTTTGCCAAGCTGTCTTGAACATCTCCCAGAAGTGATTGGGCTTGATCTGTCCGAGACCATTGGGCATGAGGCCGACCCAGAGCTTGGGATTGAACCAGCGCTTCAACTTTGTACCTCGCTTGCTTTCGGATTTGATCTACTCCTGGCAAAATTGAGTATATGCCGATTGAAAGTGCCCGTCAACGGAAATTTCCATCCACTCACGTTCAGGGTTTTGGCTGAATGCGAGCGTCGAGCGTGCCGAGTCCTTTTGTGGAGATGAAGAATGGGTTCCCATTCTCTTTTGAGAATCCTTCATGTACGGCAGCCCGCTCAGACAGCTCTGCACGCATGGCAAACCAGTTGTAATAGGCCATTGCATCGGCATCGAGCAGCTTATCGGGAGTGACGAGAATGGTTGCGATTTTGAACTGATGCGGAGAATTTTCGACAGTCGGATTGCGTGGTCCGACAATATGAACGACGTCATCCAGCGTAACTTTGTTCAGCTTGCCCTGGTAAATCTGGCCATTGCATTGACTGATGATGGTGTTGAATGTATTGATATCTTGTGATGGAAATACATACTGCGTCCTGACTTCGTTTGGTTCCAGCAGCCCCATTAAATAGAGATCAAGATCGGTAAAGACAGGTGTCTCTGTTCGCCGTACGAGGCGAATGCCATCTGAACCTTGAACTAGATTGCATGGGAAATCGCCGCCTTCACCTGTCGGCGGTACTGACCACCCCATAATGCCACTCGCCAAGCTAGAGAGAGGCCAGTGCGGAATTCCTGAGGCCAGAGCCGTTCCACTCAGATAATTGATCCATTGATGTCCCAGTTCGTGCTGATAGCCCTGAGAGACGCCATCAAAGAAGGTGGTATTCGGAAAGACTGTGATGCCTAGCAGTTTTCCCGAGCTGCCAAAATCACCTGTGCGATCGGAAAGCTGTACCCCAATTCCTTGAATGTTGTTCTTCACTGTGAAATGAAAGCGATTCTGAAAATACGAAGGATCAATAACTATATCAATAAAATCATAGTCATCCCCAAAGAGCTGATAAAATTGCTTCGTGAGATGCGCGATGTTAAAGCCTGAGTCTGCAAAGAAAGATGGATCAACGATGTTGACGAGATTAGCTGTGTATTGCACGTCAGGAGCCCGTGATATCACGGGCTCAACAGGGAAATCAGTCGTAATAATCTCTGCAAAGATATTGCCCTGAGTCACACGAGTGCTTCCTTGAAAGACTTTGAGAAAGCCGACAAAGTACTTGAAGACGTCATCCGGCTGCAGGCCCCGGGTCAGTTGTAGCGCAGGAATTGAAGCCGAATAGATCCCATCGCGTGAGCGCAGATCGTTGCCCATGCCATCATCTCGCAGCTCTAATTCAGCAGCGCCTACAGGCTGATCAAAGGCCAAAATAACTCGCGATGGGTTTCCAATGATCTTCGCATAAAAATTGACGGCATCTGTACGATCAGAACGCACCACCAGCGGGTCAAATTGTGTGTAGACAAGAGAGGGAGTGCTCCCTTGGGCTAACAGGGAAGAGCTTGTATATGCTGCAAGCCCCGTAATGAATACACAGGCTAAAATGGCTAGCGAGCGAGTAGATCTTGACTGAGCGAAGCGCTTCATCGAAACTCCTCCCATTTCGCATTTAGTATGATGATGCCGCTTATCTATTTTAGCGTAAAGGGAATCGTATGAAAGGGGAAATTTTCAGAATGCTTGACATTGAAAAGGCGCGTCGCGAGACCCCAAGCTGCGAACATATTCTTCATTTCGATAATGCCGGAGCTTCGCTGATGCCTCAACCCGTGCTTAAGGCAATGAAAGATCATCTCGATTTAGAGGCAGAGATCGGAGCATACGAAGCGGCAGATCGCAAGCAAGATTCCATCGAGCATGTTTATGATTTATTAGCTCAGTTCATCAGCGCAAAACGAGAGGAGATCGCGTTTATTGAGAATGCCACCCGTGCCTGGGATATGGCATTTTATTCGATTCCATTTAAACGTGGAGATCGGATTTTGACAGCGACGGCAGAGTATGGCAGCAACTACGTTGCCTATTTACAGATTGCTCGCAAGACGGGTGCCGTTATTGATGTGATTCCTAACGACAAGTCCGGTCAGCTCTCAGTTGAAGCGCTCAAAAATATGATGGATGAGCGAGTGAAGCTCGTCTCCATCACTCATGTTCCTACCAATGGTGGCTTGGTAAATCCAGCAGTAGAGATCGGGAAGATCGCGCGTAAAGCGAATGTTCTGTATCTTCTCGATGCCTGTCAATCCGTAGGGCAGATGCCAATCGATGTCAAAGAGATCGGCTGTGACATGCTCTCGGCGACTGGACGAAAGTTTCTGCGTGGTCCACGTGCGACTGGCTTTCTTTATGTAAATAGCAATGTAGTTGAGAGTTTGGAGCCGCCCCTCTTGGATATGCACGCTGCCGATTGGCCTTCCCGAGATGAATATATTATCCGACCTGATGCCCGGCGCTTTGAGAATTGGGAACAGAATTACGCAGGGAAAATCGGGCTTGGCGTTGCCGTAGATTATGCACTTGGATTGGGACTCGAAGACATTTGGCGACGCGTGAAGGGCTTGGCTGACAGGCTCCGGGCAAAGCTCAGCACGATTCGGGGCATTAATGTGCGTGATTTGGGGATTGAGAAGTGCGGCATTGTGACGTTTACGTCTAAGAACGTTGATGCTCAAATAATCAAGCAGGAGCTTGCCAAGAGAGGCATCAATGTCACGGTCTCGACAAAAGTCTGGACGCGACTAGATATGGAAGCCCGCAATATTGAGAGCCTAGTCCGGGCCTCGGTCCACTATTACAATACTGAGGACGAGATTGAGCGATTTTGTCAGGCCGTCTGTGAGATCATTTCCAAATAATCGAAAGGAGGAAGAGCTCATATGGGCAGAACCCGAATCACAACGCTTCAAAGAATCATGAAGGACATCCGCACAGAATTGCTAAAGGAAGCCGAGAAGATCAAACCAGAAGAATACAACTGGGAGCCGCGCCCCAAGATGAGGACGCTGAAAGGTCAGATTCAGGAGATCGGTTCGATGGAGAAGATCTGCATCCATAACCTTAGGACCCAGCAGCCATTGGATTGGGGCAAGGCCATTGCTTGGAGCGGAGAGGATCTGGTCGCACATCTGAAAGATCTGGAAGGAGTCCGCAAAGAGACCAATCAATTTCTCGATTCATTGCGGGATGACAAAGAGCTGGATAAGCCGCATCAGCTCCTGCCTGAGTGGAGACAATTCTGGTGGAATCAAGAGAGTATCTCTTCTGAAGAGATACTGCGCTGGGTTGCGCGGCATGAATATTATCATTTGGGTCAAATCATCTCGTATCTATGGATTTTGGGGAACAACCCCTATAAGCCATAAATTTCAAATCCTGTGGGGTGATGATTTGTAATGTCAGTGCGCCGATTGGAAGGCATCCCCGGATTTTCCATAGACAGAGTGGCCGCAGCGGCTGGCAGTGATCCAGAAATTCTTCGCATGGAGAACCTGGACACAGACCTGCTTCCACCTCAATCTGCCATCAAGGCGACTCGCGCTGCCATTGGCCGAGATGATGACAATAGCTATCTTCCTTTTACGGGCACTCTCGATTTGAGAAGCGCCGTCTCAGAGCACCTCAAGAAACTGACAAAGCTAGAGTACGACCCCAACTCGCAAATTGTGATCACCTGCGGCGGAACTGAGGGAATGTTTGATGCTCTTCTTGCAACCACAGATCCGGGAGATGAAGTGGTGTTAACCGACCCGACGTATGCGGGCATGATCTATCGCGTGCAGCTTGCAGGGGCTGTGCCAAGACTCGTTCCTTTTGTCATCCGAGAGAACCAATGGCGACTCGATCTAAATGCCTTGCGTGCAAGCATCAATAAGCGCACCCGCGCTCTGTTCATCATGAATCCATCCATGCCCTCGGGGGCCGTTCTCAATCAGACTGAGTGGAAGGCGATTGCCGACATCTGTCAGCATAACTCGTTCTGGCTCATTTACAACGCTGCGATGGAGCGCATTCTCTTTGACCAGCGTACGCTCATTCACCCCGCCTCGCTTGATGGGATGGCTGAGAGAACCATTATTGTGGGCTCCGTCTCCAAAGAGTATCGCATGATCGGCTGGCGAGTGGGCTGGGTTGCAGGTCCAAAAGAGATCATGGCAGACATTGCCAAGGTCCACATTTATAACGTTGTAGCGCCAACCGGCATATCTCAGGCAGGTGCTGCAGCGGCTCTAAGAGATTCAAATAATGGTGTAACAGAAGCTGTCAACATTTGGGAGCAGAGACGAGACGTTCTATTAGAGCAACTTCATAATTACTCAGTCATTCCAGCGGCTGGCGGCTGGTCTCTGCTGCTCAACGTGAAAGAGATCGGCCTCACCTCTTTTGAGGCATCGAAGTCACTCTTAGAAAAGGGTAAGATTGCCGCCACTCCCATGCGCGACTGGGGCAAGGTCAATAGCGATCAATTCGTGAGACTCGTCTTTAGCAATGAGCCTGCGAAAAGACTGGCCGATTTGAAAGCTCGCTTCACAAGAGTATTCTAGGCATCTGTAAAAATTAAAAGCCTGCGGGAGCGAACGCCCGCAGGCTTTAGAGCTACTACTATATTGACTACTTATCTCAACACGAGCAGCTTTTGAATCGAGCTTGTGCTTAGTCGATGATTTGGCCCGTAAGCTAGCACTCGATAGAGATAGACTCCGTTCGCAATCTGGTTGCCGTCAGAACGAACAAGATTCCAGCGCAGCTTGCTTCCTGTTGATTCTGCCTCCGTAATCCGTTTTCCAGTCAAATCAAAGACTTGAACTTCTATGCCTTCAATTCGCTCTCCAAGGGCCGTGAAGAGAACGCTTTTCTGAGTGGGCTGTGCATTGAACGCGATAGCTGCAAACTGGTTTGCGGCCACACAAATTGAGGACTGCGAGATCCATGCGTCGACGGCTGCAAAGAAGATTGTATCTGAGCTTGTGCCACTGACCCAGCGGTCAATGACGCTGAAGAACTCGGAGTCGTCCAGCTTGCAGTTGGCGTCTTTATCGAATGTTTGCAATGAGACGTGAGAGTCAACAGGATTGGGGGACGGCGTGGGTGCTGGCGTTGGAGAGGGGACGGATGCATCCTTCCCGCCTGGTATCACATTGACTTTCTGAGATTTGGAATCATCTGGGGTCCTGATCTCGATTGTATAGGTGCCGATATGATCAAAGATGTGACGAAACGGGAAGTTGGAGACTTCACCTGGCTCAAGATGAATGTCATAGAGATTGAAAAGCCTGTCATTGATGCGAATCTCTATGGTGGGTGTTCCGCCCTCAGTACCGGCATTGCTGATGACAGCCAGTCCTTGAAGCACGTCTCCCACTGCACCAGAGCTTTGAAACTGAAATTGAGCGATCAGATACTTGCTGGCCGATTGCTGCTCATGCGATTGGGGTTGGGGTGCTCCAAAGACGAGTCCAGGGGCGGTCAAAAAGCTGACAGACGCACAGATAAAGGCGAGCAGTCTTGCTCCTACGATGATTCTCTCTCTCACCACGTGTCCCTCCTGTGATCCAGATTGGATCTATATGATTGCTAACGAAAATGGTAAGAGGTCATGTAAGCCAGGATAGGCGCGAGTGTCCGCTGCGGGTAAGCACTCTGGCCTGGCAGTGATAGACGGCTTGCGGCACCCAAGGTTGGATCGTTGATGCCTGCTTCTGTTCCCCTTCGCAGCCAGAGCAAAAATCTTCTACACTGTGCGCTTGTGGAAATAGATTTATGAAAAGATGGATCTTTCTCCTTGCAGCAGTCTTGGTCATTTTGGGATTTGATATTTACACCAAGCAGTGGGCCTTGGAAAATCTTCATTATGCTGAGACTACAAAACTCTTGGATATCGTGCCTATCACGTTGACCTTTAACGAAGGAGGCGGCTTCAGCCTTACATTTGGGTCTTATTCGCGCTGGATCTTTACAAGCATTGCTTTAATCATCTTGCTTGTTCTTCTCTATTTTTATTCCAAAACGCCCTTGGATCACTGGCTGCGCCTTCTAGCACTCTCTATGATCTCTGCAGGTGCTTTGGGGAATCTGATTGATCGACTCCGCTGGGATCACGGAGTGGTCGATTTTATTGGCCCCTTTGACTTGGGGTTTATGCTCTGGCCCATCTTCAATATTGCCGATATGGCTGTTAGCACGGGTGGCCTCTTACTAATTCTGTCACTCTGGAAGAGCAAGCCGGCCCAAGAGCCAGAGCCTATTGGCCCATCGACTTCCGAAATCTCTGAAGAGAATCGACCTGTTGTCTAGGAGGAATATGAAGAGCAAATATGTAGTCTTGGGAGCGGGGCGTCAGGGCACAGCCATCGCGTACGACCTCGCATGTTTTGGAGAGGCATCGGCAATTCAAATATTTGATCAAGATCAGAGATTGGCTCAGAAGTCGGCAAGACGCGTCAATCAGCTTTCGGACAGCGAGATAACTTCAGGTTCTCTACTCGATGTCGGAGACAGATCAGAGTTGAGCAATGTTCTCAAAGGAATCGATGTCTGTGTGAGCGCCGTTCCATATAAATTTAACGCTTCGCTTACAGAATCTGCCATTCAAGCAGGCGCTCATTTTTGCGATCTCGGTGGCAATACCGACATTGTGCGCGAGCAGATTGGTATGGCGAGTGCTGCAAAAAAGGCTGGTGTCTCCGTTGTGCCTGATTGTGGTCTGGCGCCCGGAATGGCCAATTCTCTAGCGCTTTACATTTTGGAAAGACTCAATTCAATCAATGCGGCGCCGCGCCAAATCAAGATGTATTGCGGTGGGCTGCCTCAAAATCCACAACCGCCATTGGGGTACCAAATGCTCTTTAGCATGGATGGGCTGATCAATGAGTATGACAGCCTCGTCTATTCACTGCGCAATGGCAAGGTCAGAGAACTCGAGCCACTGACAGAATTAGAAGCGGTCGAATTTCCACTACCCATTGGGCGCTGCGAGGCGTTTTTGACATCAGGTGGCACATCGACAGCACCTTGGAGATATGAAAAGAGCCTGCAGGCTTATGAATACAAGACTGTGCGCTATCCCGGCCACTGCGAAAAGATAAAAGCGATACGAGATCTCGGCATGTGGGAGTCTGGTCAGACGAGCATTCGCGGTACTAAAGTCGCTCCGAGAGTTGTCTTTGCGCACATGGCTGGGTCACGCCTGGAATTTCCAGATGCACGCGATCTGGTTGTATTGAGAGTTCAGGGGATTGGCGAAGAGAAGAAGTCAAAGCGGCCAATCAAGATTCAGCTTGATCTGATTGACTACTTTGATCCAGTGACAGGCTTTACAGCCATGGAGCGGACGACAGGATTCCCAACAGCGATTGTGGCCATTTTGCAGGCGCAGGGAGCCATCAAACCGGGTGCCAATCCGCCCGATCCGTCCGTGCCTGCCAAGCCATTTGTAGCTGCGTTATTGGAACGGGGTTTTGATTTGAGAGAGACAGTTGAGAGACCGCTCAATCTCAAAGACTGATCATTGCATCAAGAGCGCCATGATTGCTTTTTGTGCATGAAGTCTGTTCTCAGCCTCGTCAAAGATGACTCCCTGTGGGCCGTGCGCCACTTCATACGCAATCTCTTCGTCATAGTGGGCTGGGAGACAGTGCATCACGATGGCATCCGGATTTGCCTGTTTGAGTAGCTCTTTCGTGATTCGAAAGCCTTTGAAAGAGCCCTTCTTTTGCTCCGCGACTTCTTCTTGCCCCATGGAAGCCCAGACGTCAGTGTAAAGAACATTGGCCTTCGAGACTGCCTCTTCGGCGTTGTGAACAACTTCGACTTTTGGACCGAACTTCTCGGCGTACTCTACAATCTTGTCGTCAGGCTCAAAGCCTTTCGGGCAGGCCACAGAGACAGACATTCCAAGTTTCGGGGCAGCTTGCAGCCAAGAATGGCAGACATTGTTGCCATCTCCAATCCAAGCGAGCTTCAAGCCTTCGATACGCTGCTTCTTCTCCCAGACAGTCAACAAATCTCCCAAGATCTGGCATGGGTGCTCGCGATCCGAAAGGCCATTGATGACTGGCACATCGGAGTGCTTGGCCAGCTCTTCCAGAATCTCATGACCAAAGACACGGGCCATAATCCCATCACAATAGCGGGAGAGGACTTTCGCGATGTCCTCTGTCGTCTCGCGCTTGCCAAGCTGGATGTCGCTCGGTGTCAAATAGATGGCGTGGCCGCCAAGATGCGTCATCCCCACTTCAAAAGAGACGCGTGTTCGAAGGGATGGCTTTTGAAAAATCATCGCCAAGGTTTTGTCTTTTAGCAGATGCTGGCTATGACCCGTCTTGTGTTCTAGTTTGAGCTGCTTGGCGGTATCAAGAAATGTCCAGATGTCATCACGGCTAAGATCACCTAATGAGACAAAGTGCTTTGATTTCATCGCTCGAGCTCCTTCTGATCTTTCTTTTTCCATCTTACCGGACGTCTCGGCGCTTTGCAGATGCTGGAATTTACGTATTCTATTGCCCTAAATTGTTCTCCTCAGATCAACTAATTCACATTGTTATGGCCAAATGTCCTGTGATTCTATTAATGTTTTATTCATTCAGTGAGTCTATTAATGAAATCATGGACGTATTGATGTATTTCCGGATATTTGTATCATACCTGTTGACATTTTATCATTTGTCGGGTAATCTAGTAAAGGAGTGTTCGTCTCTAAGTCGGCTCCGACCAGAACACCCAGCGTCAGTCTGATGCGAGCAGGGCTATCTTTAAGAAGTAAAGCAACATTGATAGAAAGGGGCAATCTATGAAAATATATCTCAACGGGGAATTCGTGCCTGAGGAGAAGGCGAGTGTCAGCGTATTTGATCACGGCCTGCTCTATGGGGATGGCATCTTTGAGGGAATTCGCGCCTACAACGGATATGTCTTCAAGTTGGGCCAACATTTGGATCGCCTCTACGACAGTGCTCAGGCTATCCGGCTGGCTATGCCCCTATCAAAAGTAGAGATGGAGGATGCCATCCTTGAAACGCTTCGCGTGAATGAAGTTGAAACTAGCTACATACGGCCTATTGTCACACGCGGCGTGGGCGACCTTGGAATTGACCCCCGCAAGTGCAAGGGAAAGCCAACTGTGATCGTGATCTGCAAAGAATGGAAGAGCCTCTATCCCGAGGAGCTGTACCAGAGAGGGCTGCGGGCCAAAGTCGCCAGCACACGCGCTAGAGCTCCTGAAAGCCTCTCGCCCAGCATCAAGTCGCTCAACTATCTCAACAACATCATGGCCAAGCTAGAGGCCAATGCCTGGGGTGCAGACGAAGGCATTATGCTCGACGTACGGGGCAACGTGGCTGAAGGAACAGCAGACAATCTCTTTATGATTAAGCATGGCGTTGTCTACACGCCGCCCATCGTCTGCAATCTGCCAGGAATTACCCGCGCCACAATTATGGAGCTGGCAAGCGAAGCCGGTTACGAAGTCCGCGAAGAGAATTTTGGCGTGGCACAGCTCTACATGGCCGATGAGGTCTTCCTTACCGGAACGGCAGCGGAAGTGATTGGCATCGTCGAGATTGATGGAAGAATTCTTGGTAAAGGGACACCAGGCCTAGTCACTAACGATCTGCGCAAGCGATTCAAGTCTGTCACGGGAATTCCGGAAACTGGAACTGCCATTTACAAAGGACAACTCCAGAAAGTTAAGGCTTAGTTTCATGGATAGAAGCAGGCGATCCCTCTGGATTGTTGGGATTCTCTTGATCTCATTCAGTGCATGCCCTGCACTGGCCTTGTTTGGAGAAGAAGCAGCTTCATCAGATGCTAACGCTTCAATCACTTGGTCCATCGGACTCAATGCCAATTTCCCCTTTTTGGGGGTCAGCGTTCGATATTGGCTCGATGAGACACGTGGATTTGAATTCAATCTCGCTCCCATTCCAGGCTATGACTACCCGCCCTATGTGCCACCAGAGCCGGGCAAACCTGAAGTGCCAGCTCGTCCCCAGCAAGAGCTGACCGGACCCAATAAGCTCGATCTTCATGTTTCAGGGCGGTTTCTACTCAAGGTGAGTGATAATCCGCGAGCCGACTTTTACTTCACGATCGGTCCATCCGCGATTCTGCAATTCTCGCAGCTGACCGGGTTCAGCCTTCGGGAGCCATTTATCGGCGTCTTGGGCGAGATCGAGATTGCAAATTGGCCGATTGATCGAATCAATCCTGTCGTGGACTATGGCTTCGCCCTCAACCTGCAAAACCTCTACGACTTCCGCTGGATTGCTGGTGGAGTGGGCTTTCACTTCTACTTCTTCTAAAATCGAATTCCATGAGCGATAAAAAGAGCACAACTCGCCCTAGAGTTCGATTTGCACCAAGCCCGTCGGGTGAGCTCCATGTTGGAGGGGCGCGCACGGCGCTCTTCAACTGGCTCTTTGCCCGTCATCATGGCGGAGCTTTTATTCTGAGATTCGAGGACACTGACACAGATCGCAACAAGCCAGAGTTGATCGAACCAATCATGGAAAGCCTTCGTTGGCTAGGCTTAGATTTGGATGAGGGTCCGTACTTTCAGAGTCAAAGAACTTCTATTTATCAGGAACACGCCAAAAAATTGCTGGCTGAAGGAAAGGCCTATCTCTGCTACTGCACCCCAGAAGAGATCGAAGAGAAACGCAAAATGGCGCAGGTTACCAAGCAGAACTTTCGCTATGATGGGAAATGTCGCAACCTGACGCCCGACGAGCGCAGCCAGTTTGAGCGCGAAGGGCGCAAAGGAGCACTTCGCATCAAGATCGATCCTCATGGTTCTACAGTGGTGCGTGATTTGATTCGAGGCGATGTTGTCTATGCGCATGCGGAGCTGGATGATTTTGTCATTCAGCGTTCCGATGGGCTTCCGCTCTACAATTTCGCTGTTGTTGTGGATGACGTTACGATGGGAATCACGCATGTCATTCGTGCCGATGAGCACATTAACAACACTCCCAAGCAGCTATTAATCTATAGTGCACTTGGCTTCGACTACACAAAAGTAAAGTTTGTACATGTACCAATGGTATTGGCCAAAGATCGCACCAAATTGAGCAAACGACATGGAGCCACTGCTGTCTTTGAGTATCTTGAAAAGGGAGTCTTGCCGGAGGCATTGGTCAACTATCTCGTGAGGTTGGGCTGGTCCCATGGCGACCAAGAGATCTTCTCGATGGAAGAGATGATTCAAAAATTCTCATTGGAAGCTGTTCATCCATCACCCGCCATCTTTGATGAGGAGAAGCTGCTCTGGCTCAATCATCACTACATTATGCACGGTGATCCAATGAGATTGGGTGAGCTAGCGAAGCAATTTGCGATCAAGAAGGGGATTTATTCAGAGCAGGAAGCGAATGCCATCTCAGCCGATCGCTGGGCAGCAGTCGTCAATTTTCTCAAGGAGCGCAATCGCACTCTGGTCGAGTTGGCTGAGTCATCTAAGCCATTTTTGAAAGATCAACTGGAATACTACGATCCCAAAGCCATTGAAAAGTTTCTGACACCCGACAAAGCCAAACTGCTTGAGCACGTTATTGAAGCCGTCAAAGAAAATATCGACAATGTGAGTTTTACAGCCACCAATCTGGATGCTGCCGTTCGCGCCAAGCTAGAAGCAAATGGAAGCTCTCTCAAGGAAGTTGCGCAGCCTTGCAGAGTGGCCCTTTCCGGTCTCACGCAGGGGCCGGGTCTCTTTGAGATGATGGAGTTTTTGGGAAAGAAACGAGTCATAGAGCGCCTCGAAAAGGCAATATCAATGAATATTAATAAAAAATGAGAATTTCGGGTGGCGTGCTTCGCGGGCGGCAGCTTCATGCTCCTAAGACCAATACCATCCGCCCGATGCGCGATCAAGTCCGCGCTGCCGTCTTCAATATTCTCGAAGAAGTGATCGAAGGGAGCCGCTTCCTTGATCTCTTTGCTGGTACGGGCAGCGTCGGGATTGAAGCGCTAAGCCGCGGCGCAGCAGAGGCAGTCTTTGTGGATCAATCACCAGAAGCGCTTGGAATTATTCGATCCAATCTGAAAGAGCTTGATCTTGGAGCTAAATCGACTGTGATTCCCGATGATGTATTTAGAGCCCTGGACGCACTCGCCGGGCAAAACCAGAGATTCGACCTCATCTTTGTGGGTCCGCCCTACGGGAAGGGCTTGGCAGATCGCACCATGCAAAAATTGTCAAGCTCTGCTCTTGTGCATTCACAAAGCATTGTCTTTGTGGAAGTCTTCAAAAAAGAGATACTGCATCGCGAATACAATCTTTTGAAGAGCTTTGATGAGCGCTTTTACGGCGACAACCTTGTCCTATTCTTTCAGCAAAAGGAGCCCTCATGAAGAAGAATGACTTTAAAGAGCGCCTTCACACCGGCGAAGTTCTCTTTGGAGCCTTCTCCACTATTTCGCACCCAGCCATTGTAGAGATCATGGCGCTTGCAGGCATGGATTTTGTCATCTTGGATGGCGAGCATTCCAGCCTGACGCCCGAGAGTGCAGAAAATCTCTATCGGGCGGCGGAGCTGCGTGGCATCGGCTGCGTCACGCGCATTGGCGAAAACAACCAGCAGCACATGCAAAAGTTTTTAGACAGCGGAGCCGGCAGCGTACTTATCCCACTGGTGAATAGCCGAGAGGAAGCAGAGCGCGTCGTCGATGCTGTCAAATATGGCCCGATCGGAAGCCGAGGGCTGGCCGCAAGCCGTGCCTCTGATTGGGGTCTCATTCCGGGAGGGCTTCCCGAGTATGTGAAACATGCCAATGAGGAGACTTTCATCGCTGTTCAAGTGGAGACCTTTGAAGCCGTGGAAAATTTTGATCACATTCTGGCCGTTGAGCACATTGATATGATCTTCTTTGGCCCATCGGATCTATCTTCATCACTCGGCCTGCCCGGACAGACGACGCATCCCAAAGTCGTAACGCTCATTGAAGATCTCGGCAGGCGGACTAAGAAGGCTGACAAACTGACCGGCACAATCGCCAGAGATGGCCAACAGGTCAAGCACTGGCGCGGCCTAGGTTTTCAATTTCTCTGCACCGGAGTCAACAATCTCTTTGCAAATGGAATTGCCAGCTATCTGAAAGAGGCCAAAAGCTAGTTGATGGGTCTCTTCTGATGGCCTGAGCAGATCAAGACAGGCAGCTTTGGGTACCGAGGGAAAGATTTGTCTTTATAAGAGAGAGAACAGAGATAGAAGAGACTGCCTTTGGTGGAGCGGATTAGCTTCATATTTTGGCAGCTTATGCAAAGCCCAATCTTCTTCATAAAGACTTTTCTATTTTAAAAGATGGTGGAGACGACCGGACTCGAACCGGCGACCCCCTGCTTGCAAAGCAGGTGCTCTCCCAGCTGAGCTACGTCCCCTCTTACAATAAGGGCGTTGGTGGGGCTAGGAGGAATCGAACCTACGACCTCACGCTTATCAGGCGTGCGCTCTACCACTGAGCTATAGCCCCCAAAAGCATCCCGTAGCGTACCCAATAGAGACATGGATGTCAACGTAAGCTTCACACTATACCAGGCGAGATTCGTTGCTTATTTACTATGCGAGATTGTTGAACCCGTCGCGATAAGCTCGCGGAGTGTAATGAAAAAACCACGCGCCAGGGGCACGCTGTTCATCTGAAGCTTGAGCTTGTCTCGAAACAACGGGCTCTCGCTCCCCTTCAGGTTTTACAAACGAGAGCAATGTCCGTTCACATGGGCAAATATTGACAATTTTGACAAAACTATGCTAGTATGTGTATTTACCAGTAAAACCTCATCTAGAGGAGGAGGATTTAAAGTTATGTTCAAGGACCTTTCGCTAGCAAAGAAGTCCGTCAGTCGAAGAACCCTTCTTAAGGGAATGGGTTTGGCCGTAGGGGCTTCTGTCATATCCGGTCCCATCTGGAGCTTTGCTCAGAGTGGGATGTTAATGGGGGCCTGTATACCCCTCACCGGTGGTCTGGCAAGCTTCGGCCCGCGATTCAGCGTAGCCGCAGATATTGCAAAAGAAGAGATCAACGCTGCGGGCGGAATCCCAGGCGTAGGACCTCTGACGATTCTAGTTCGTGACGATGGCACGAACCCAGACACAGGTGTTGCAGCAGCGACCGACCTGATCAATGTGAACAAAGTCCCAGCGATCTTCGGCGCAGCCGCCAGCGGTGTGACCATTCCCATCTCTTCGGTCACAATCGCCAACGGAGTACTCTTAATCTCTCCATCAGCTACTTCTCCAGCCATCTCCAATCTGAAGGACAATGACTTGGTATGGAGAACTGCTCCACCAGACTCCTTGCAGGGTATCGTCTTGGCTGATTTGGCCTTCAACAAGAAGGGCTACAGGAAGATCTCCATCATCGCTCGCAACGACGCGTATGGTGAGGGATTGGCCGACTCTTTGCGAGACAACTTCACAAAGCTGGGCGGCACAGTGCTCAACCTTTCTCTGTACGACACGAAAGCAACCGATTATTCAGCAGAAATCGCTGCTGCAAGAGCCGGCAGCCCAGAGGCAATCAGCCTGATTACCTTCAATGAAGGTGAACAGCTTCTCACTCAAATGGTTCAGGCCGGGGTCACTAACTTCGATCTGTTTGTGGATGGGAACAAAGATCAGGACTTGATGACCCGAGTCGCGAAAGCGATTGGAGTTGCACTCTTGAAGGGCAAGGTCGGAACTGCCCCTGCAACGGCTACAACAGCAGGCGGTGCTGAGTTTACAGCCAAGTATCGCGCTCGTTTGAATGAGGACCCCTTCGTCTTCACTCCACACTCATTTGACGCAATTGCCGTAACTGCATTGGCAGCGGCAAGGGCTAAAGGGCAGGGCCAGGCCATCACTGGCGCCAACCTTGCAGCGAACTTGCGCTCAGTTGCCAACACCCCAGGCACGGAATACACGATTGGTCAGCTTGGTGCCGCATTGGCTGATGCTGCCGCTGGTAAGGACATCAACTACCAGGGTGTAAGCGGACCTGTGGAGTTTGACTCTCATGGTGATCCGTTCGGCCCAGTCGGAACTTGGACCATTGATGAAAATGGCAAGATTGTCGATACTGCGACTGTTGACTGTGGTTTCGATGCAAGTGGCGGTCCCTTCTGCGGTAAGCTGCCCTAAGAGCCAAAATAAAATAAGACCAGAAACAACGGAACACGGGAGAGGTAATGCTCTCCCGTGTATTCTTTTGAACTGATTGAAGACTTAATGGTCGATCTTTGTTGAGGTGTGCTTCTCTTCTGCGATCAATCCTCTTGGACGATATAACAGGATCACTTCTAGAGCTATCACAATAGCCATGATGCGGATCGGGCCGAAGAGTTGTGATGCGACGTCAATCTTCCCCAGCGGCGTCAGTAATGTTGGCGGTAGAATGTCATTCAGGCGTGATGTGGTGCTCCAGATCGCCCACATCAAAAATGCTCCAAAGATTGCACCTTTGTTATTTCCCGTTCCTCCGACAATAAGCATCACCCATACCAGAAATGTTCTTTGCAGGGGGTCAAAAACGCTAGGATCAATGAACTTGACCATGTGAGCTACAATGCTCCCTGCACCCCCCATGATAATGGCGCCAACGATCAGGGATTGCATTTTGAAGCGGAAGGTATTCTTTCCAAGAGCCAATGCCGCATCTTCGTCTTCGCGTATTGCCCGGAGCGCCCGGCCCCATGGTGAGCGGGAGATCCGTTCTAATGCCAAAAAGGCAATCAGCAGAAAGCCCAAGACGATCAAAAAATAGAACCAGTCGTAATGGGCTAGGGAGATGAATTGTGGAATTTTGATCCCAAACAGATCACATGGCGGAGCAGGGTTCGCACCGACAGGGATCACCAGACACTGATGCAAGGGTTGCGGAATATTCTCAATCCCGCGATTCCCTATGGTGATGCCACGCTCATTGGTCGCAATCAGACGTAAAATCTCAGAGACCCCGATGGTGGCGATGGCCAGATAATCGGACCTCAAACGAAGGGTAGCGAACCCCACAACGACTGCAACAATTCCCGATGCAGCCATAGCTCCCAAAAGTCCTACTACAAAGGGAAGATTAAAGAAATGAACTGTGATAGACTCATTGCCTGCTCCAACCACGTTGATTGGGTCTTGAACCAGGATTGTGGACACATAAGCACCGACGCCAAAGAAGCCGGCTACGCCGATATTGAATAATCCCGTATAACCCCACTGGACGTTCAGTCCCAATGATAAGATGGCATATGTCCCACCAAGCATGAGGAAATCCACTAGAAAAGAGAACATACTCTCGGAAGGAGCGTCAAGGAGAGATCCAATAAGTACGGTCAAGCCTAAGGCTATGAGAGTGCCGACGAAAGCAATCCAACGGGAGCTTCTAGACTTTCGCGTCAACAAAATAGCAAGACCGGCAACGGAAATGATGACGAGAAGCAGCGAGATGATCTGTGACATATTTGTGCTATCCCTTCCTTCCCGCCGACCCTAAAAGCCCTTGAGGACGGACCAGCAGCATAATGATCAGCAAAAGAAATGCTATTCCTGGCTTGTATTGACTCGAGATCGTGGTGACTGGTGCGATCAGAATCGTCTGTGCGATTCCGATCACAAGCGCTCCAAGCATTGCACCGTAGGGGCTGCCAATGCCCCCTAAGATCACTGCTGCAAAGAGATAGAGCAGAATGTCTGAGCCTTGGATCGGAGTAAGCCCGCCTAGATTGAGTCCTGCGAAGACTCCGGCGACGGCTGCAAGACCTGAGCCGATTCCCCAAGTCCAGCGAATCATCTTTTCGGTATTGATCCCGCTCACTCTGGCGAGATCCATGTTATCAGACATGGCTCTCATGGCTTTCCCAGTGCGAGTGTATCGCAAGAAGAGGTGCAGCAATATGATCAACGTAAATGCGGTCGTTATAGTCACGAGCTGCAAGAGAGTCATTCTGAACTGAAAGATTCCAAAGGCATCCACATACATTGGAAGGGTCACACGAACCGAATACGTATGAGTTGCGACTCCCCAGACGGCCTGCACCAGTGCACGGATGAAGAGTGCCATTCCAAAAGAGGCAATGACTAAGACTACTGACGCGCTTCGGCGTAATCGACGATAGAGGATCCGGTCGATGAGCAGCGCGAACCCGATAGCTCCAAAGACTGCCGAGATCATTGCGATGAAGAGGGCGATAAGCCGCAACAGATCATCATTGGCTGGGTCTGCAAGAATGGGAAAGAGTTGCGGCAGCGAATCCACCATAAGGCCATCGACAGAAAAGGCAATATATGCCCCAAAGATCAGAATGTCTCCATGTGCAAAATTGGCAAAGTTGAGAATTTTATAGGTGAGCGTCAGACCAATCGCGCCAAGCATCAGAATGCTGCCAAAGCGGATGCCATCTACAATAGGCTGGGG
This sequence comes from Candidatus Acetothermia bacterium, assembly GCA_016201405.1. Classification (GTDB taxonomy): domain Bacteria; phylum Bipolaricaulota; class Bipolaricaulia; order RBG-16-55-9; family RBG-16-55-9; genus JACQCZ01. The sequence continues at coordinate 67,354 of JACQCZ010000017.1, forward strand.
ACCGCCATTGTCTGCGATGAAGAGCCCCCAGATCAGTCCCAAGGCGATGATTCCCCAAATGACCCATTTGGTGATCGCTTCTCTATTGTGTCTGATCCATGAGAGCAGAGTAGCCGGCAAGAGAAAGAATCAGCCTCCCAAATACAGGCGGGCTACTTCGGGGTCGTTCAGAAGATCTTTGCCTGCCCCTTCAATCTGATTTCTGCCTGTTGCCAACACATAGCCGCGATTGGAGAGCGCCAACGCCTGCTTCGCATTCTGCTCTACCATCAGAATCGAGACCCCAATCGCATTGATCTCCCGAATCTTCTCAAAGATCATCTGAACTAGTTTAGGAGAGAGTCCTGCTGATGGCTCATCAAGCAAGAGAAGTCTTGGGTCGAGCATAAGCGCACGCCCCATCGCCACCATCTGGCGCTGGCCACCGCTGAGGTCGCCGGCCTTCTTATCTTTGAAGGTACGAAGATCAGGAAAGAGATTGAATATTTCTGCAATGCGGCCGGAGAAGTCATCTTTTCGAATGAATGCACCCATCTCCATGTTTTCTTTGACAGTGAGACTCTGAAAGACGTTTTCTGTCTGAGGCACATAACACATGCCGAGCTTCACAATCTGATCTGGGTCCCAGCTTGTGCAATCCCTACCATTAAAAGTGATCTTGCCCTGGCGCGGCTTGAGCAGTCCGAAGATTGTCTTCATCAGAGTCGATTTGCCAGCTCCATTGGGGCCAATGAGCGAGACGATCTCGCCCTCTTCGAGGAATACAGAGACTTCATTGAGAATGTTCATCTCTCCGTAGCCCGCGGTCGTCTGCTCAACGGTCAGCAGCGGCATATTGCCCCCCGAGATAGGCGTCCAGCACTCGCTGGTCAGAGCGAACCTCATTGGGAGTCCCCTCCATGAGCTTCTTCCCTTCGCTCATTACGATGACCGGGTTGCAAAGCGCCATGACGAGGTCCATATCATGCTCAATGAGAAAGAAAGTGATTCCTCGATCGGCGCACAGCCGCTCAATATAGCCCATCAACTTCTTAAGCAATGTCGGATTTACGCCTGCCCCAGGCTCATCCAGCAGAATCATGGTTGGATCGGCCATCATGGCGCGAGCCAGCTCTAGCAGTTTCTTCTGGCCGCCTGAAAGGTTCCTGGCATATTCGTCTTTTAAATGGATTAAATTTACAAATTCAAGAGTCGCGATGGTTTTATCAAAGAGCTCCCGCTCCTCTTGCTTAACGCGACCCGGTTGTAACCAAGGTGAAAAGATTCTCTCGCCGCATTGTCCGGCGGGGACAAGCATCAGGTTTTCTAAAACAGTCATCTCTTTGAACTCTCGAGGGATTTGAAAGGTTCGGCAAAGCCCTTGGCGGAATAGTGTGTACGGCGGACGCCCGGTCACATCTGTATCTTCAAAAATGACGCGACCAGAGTCACTTTTATAAAAGCCAGTGATCAAATTAAAAAGTGTAGTCTTGCCAGCCCCGTTGGGGCCAATCAGCCCTGTAATCGTGCCCTCTCTTACCTCTAGCGAGCACCGATCAACGGCCCTAAGACCTCCGAAATCTTTGACAAGATTCTGAACGCTAAGCTGCATAAGGTTTGAAAGAGCGCTTTTTGTTTTAAGATTCCGCAAGCATTCTGCGGTGCTTGCCCTCAAGGTTTGGATTATAGCCTGATCGGGCCTTCAGATCAAAAGGGGTGCTGCATCTAGAATGGAGAGACCTCTCCAGTTGGGTTTCCGAAGGGCTGGAAGTCGTAAAAGCTGGCATGAATCTTGTGAAACATGAGCGTAAATGAGCCGACAGGGCCGTTACGCTGTTTGCCAATGATGATCTCCGTCTCACTTACAGAGGGCTCATGCTGTTCCCGCTCGCCGCCATTCAGATGTTCATCGCTGTCAGCTTTGACGTCGTCATAATAGTCTTTGCGATACAAGAACATAACGACATCAGCAGTCTGCTCAATCTCTCCGCTCTCGCGCAGATCAGAGAGTCGTGGCTTTTTAGAATCTCGCCGCTCCACGGCACGGGAGAGCTGAGAACAGGCCATCACGGGGACATCGAGCTCGCGGGCCAGGCTCTTCAATGAACGAGCAATGTACGAGATCTCTTGCTCACGGACATCCACACGCCCTCCGCCTTCAATGAGCTGCAAATAGTCAACAATCAAGAGACTAAGTCCATGTTCGGCCTTCATGCGGCGGGCTTTGGCTTTGAGCTCCATCACAGAGATCGCGGGCATGTCATCAATAAGAATCGATGACTTTTGCAACCGGTTGGCAGCGAGCATGATGCGCCGCCAGGCATCGCTGTCTGAGCCCAGATAGCCGCTTCTCAGCCTTAGTAAATTGACCTGAGCTTCTGAGCAGAGCAGCCGCTCAACCACCTGCTCTTTGGTCATTTCCAGACTGAATATGCCGACAGACTTTCCCAGATGAAGAGCGACGTTGCGTGCGATCGAGAATACAAACGAGCTCTTTCCCATCGAAGGTCGGCCAGCGACAATCGTTAGATCCGCTGGATGAAAGCCTGCGGTGCGCTTGTCCATCTCTTTGAATCCAGAAGAGAGGCCAGTTACTGTGCTTCGCTTTGGGTCTTGAAGTTTTTCAAGTAAATCAAGATGCTCAGGCAGGATTTCTGAAATCGAATGATAGCTCTCCTTCAACGTTTGGCGAGACAATAGAAAGATCTTCTCTTCGGCTCTATCGAGCAGCTGGTCTAGCTCTTTCTCTTCTTCAAACCCGAGCTCTGCAACTTCCTGCCCCGTCTGAACAAGATCACGAAGAATCGCTTTCTTTCGCACAATCTCGGCGTAATAGCCAGCCGAGGTCGTTGTGCTGACGCGGGAGAGAAGCTCAGTCAGATAGAGTCGGCCACCTGTCTCGCCAAGCACATTTCTCTCTTCGAGGCGGTTTCCCAGTGTGATTACGTCGACTGGCTGTGAGTTCTCAAAGAGCTCAAGCAGTGTCTGATAGATGAGTCTGTGGCTGCGGGCATAGAAATGATGAGGCGTGAGCTTTTCGGTCAACAGCGGCATGACTGTCTCGGCTTCGATGATGGCGCAGCCTAAGACAACCTGCTCTGCTTCATTATTTCTTGGAAGAGATCGGGCTTCGCTCGGCAAAGTTAATCAGCACCAGTATAGCCCTTGTGCGAAGGGGAGTAAAGCAACGCCGCTCATTCTTCAAGTTCTTCGATGATTTGTCGATATTTTTTCAGTAAATGCTCTTTCGTGGATGAAATAATCTGGAGATTGTCCTGAGTAAGAAGTCCACGGGTCTGAGATTCATGCATCTCGTCTTCGTCGAGAATATGGATCTGTCCACTCGGCTCAACCCAGAGATCGAGTAGCAGATCGACCCAGGTGATCTCTCTGCTGATCTGGACCTTCTCGCAGACATCAAAGCGGTGCCCCAAGAGTGTGCCATCGGCAAGAGTGATCTTGTAGATGAGATAATTTCGGTCCCTCCAAAAATGAGCGCGTGTGTGGATCTCACCGGCTGGAAGATAGATGGGGCCATCTCGCAATGGCTTCTCGCGGTTCCAGATGAAATTGACGATGGCAACATCGGGCTTCAGTACGACGGCATCACAGGCAAATTCTTCTCTTCGCCCATCCAAGTGGATTTTTGTCTCTATGATTTTCATCAGACTACAAGGTAGCGGCCTCAAGGACTTAGGGCAAACAATGCGTGAATTGAAAGGATCATTTTGATAGAGTACTCAGTACGATCTGGAGGAATTGCATGGGAACTTTGAGTGATTATCGAAGTGTAGATTATTTCAACCTAGACGAGTTATTAACAGAAGAGCAGAGACAGGTCCGCCGCACGGTACGTGCCTTTGTCACTGAAAAGATTCTGCCTATCATCGCCGATTGCTATGAACAGCAAAAATTTCCTGAAGAGCTCATCCCGGAGATGGCTGAGCTTGGCTTCTTTGGCGCGAACCTTCAAGGGTACGGAGCTGCAGGAATTGACAACATTGCCTATGGCCTGATGATGCAAGAGCTAGAGCGTGGCGATTCAGGGCTTCGCAGCATGGCCTCGGTGCAGGGTGGGCTGGTTATGTACCCGATTTACGCCTTTGGCTCAGAAGAGCAGAAGCAGAAGTATCTGCCGGCGATGGCCAAAGCCAAGATGATTGGCTGCTTCGGGCTAACAGAGCCAGAGCATGGCTCCGATCCGGCAGGCATGGAGACGACCGCTGTAAAAGATGGCAAGAATTACGTCCTCAATGGAAACAAGACATGGATTACCAATGCCAATGTGGCGGATGTGGCGATTATCTGGGCCAAGACAGATGATCAGATTCGAGGCTTTTTAGTAGAGAAGGGCACAAAAGGATTCTCAACAGCCAAGATTGATGGAAAGTTCTCGATGCGCGCCTCTCATACAGGTGAGATTTACCTCAATGACTGTCGAGTTCCAAAAGATAATATGCTGCCCAGCGTAGAGGGGTTGAAAGGCCCGCTCAGCTGTCTCAATCAGGCTCGTTATGGCATTTCCTGGGGCGTCATTGGTGCGGCCATGGCCTGCTATGATGAAGCACTCAAGTACTGCTTGGAGAGGAAGCAGTTTGATAAGCCAATCGCTTCATATCAGCTAGTGCAAGAGAAGCTTGTAGATATGCTGACTGAGATTACCAAAGCTCAGCTTCTATCTTATCGGCTGGGACAACTTAAAGATGCTGACACGCTCTTGCATACGCAGGTCTCCATGGCCAAGCGGAATAATTGCCGCATGGCTCTCGATGTGTCAAGAATGGCTCGTGATCTGCTGGGTGGAAATGGCATTACCTTGGATTACCAGGCGATTCGGCACATGACCAACCTTGAGACGGTCTATACGTATGAGGGAACCGACCACATTCATACGCTGGTGATGGGAGCAGACATCACAGGCATTCAGGCCTTTCGTTAGATCCTTTTCTAGCATTCAAAAATGGAAGATCTCTTGGAGGCCCATGCGGAGCATCATTACGCCAATGGCTGCCAAGAAGAGGCTGCTCACTTTCGACAGAGCTGCCGCTCCGCCACCGCCCAATCTCTTATAGAGCCAGTCCGAAGCTCTGAATAACCCCCAGACGATGGAGACGTTGAGCAAGAAAGATGCCATAGTGAATAGGGGGCCGCGAGTGTCGATCAGAATGAGCAATGTCGTAAAGACTGCCGGCCCGACGACCAGTGGGATGCCAATCGGCACGACTCCCATTGTAAGATGCGGCATTCGTCGCTTTTTGGGGACGGGCTGAAGCAGGTCATTGAGTGCAAGAATGAAGAGAAGAACGCCGCCAGCGATCTTGAAATCTGCCACTGTGACACCTAGAAAGCTGAGAATTCCTTTACCTAACAACACAAAAGCAATTCCGGCGAAGAAGGCTGTTAGAACGGAATCCCGAATCACTTTCCGCTTATCATCGACAGAAAAGTTATGGGTCAGGCCGACAAAGATGGGCAGCGTGCCGATCCCGTCCATTGCAACAAAGACCGGAACAAAACTGAGGAAGAATTCTTGTAAGATGCTGCCGATCGATTCCCAGGGCACGGATCAGAATAACACAATTATTCTCAGAAACGCGAAGCAGAGAGAGTCACATCGGCCCATCGCCATGCCTCATCAAATTGAGTCTTGATTTGCACTGCCTCTGTGGTTTTATTCTGCTTTTCCAGGCTCAGCATTAGCCCATAAAGCGACCAGCCATTCCTGGGGTAAATTTTCAAGTCTTCGCGATAGACGGCCTCTGCCTCAGATGCCCGTCCTGCGTCGAGCAGAGCTGCTCCAAGAGACTGGCGGACGGGGTAGTACCAGGCTGGCGGCTCGGTATAAGCCAGCCCATCTTGCAATTCGACTGCCTGTTTGAGCTGCGAGATGAGCGAGTCTGAATTGCCCTGTGCCCCTGCGAGCTCCCCGCCTACAATGAGCAATGCGATCTTAAGCATAACATCAGCCGTCGAGCCCGAGGCGAGGGGAAATTGCTTCATCTCTGCGCTATTCGCAATCTGGGTCAGCTTGTTCAGCTCGTCTGCTGCCTCTTGAAGCTGGTCTTTTCGTACATATGCAAGCCCTCTGGCGTAATGCCACATGCCAGTGGTGTACCTGTACTGAGATGAAGGTTGTGGCTCATTGAGGATCTCGTCCCATTTGCCAAAGCGCACCAGAGCAAAAAGGGGCATAGGCATAAAGTCTTCGATGGGCGGGAAGTCTTTGTAATGAGAAGCTGGAATCTCAGCCACTAGTTTACGAGCGGCTTGAATAGCCTCAGTGCTATTGCCCTCGATGGCGGATGCGGCAAAGAGAAAGTGAATATTATGAGGATAATAAGCTGTTAAGTACCAGCCCTGCATATTCATGTCTGGCATATACGACTCATCCGCATGAATGGCATGCTCGTTGGCCACTGCTGCGTCGTGATAGCGCCCCACCCGCCAGAAGGTGTGAGCGGGCATGTGAACGAGATGTCCTGCGCCTGGCACAAGCGAAGGAAGCCGCTCTGCGCTTGGGATGGCCCGATCAGGAGTTTGCGATGCCTCTACGGCGTGGATGTAATAGTGATTCGCGCCAGGATGATTCTGGTTGCGTGCCAAGACAGACTCAAGAGTGGAGACGATCTCGTTTGTATATTGAGTCGGCTTGCCATCTTTGGTCCAGTAGGCCCAGGGTGTGACATCCATGAGTGCCTCGGCAAAGAGTGTGGCTGCGTCTATGTCATCGGGGAATTGCTTGACGACCTCACGCATGGCATTGGCATAATCAATATCAAGTGAGAGCCTGTCGTCGGGTGGATTCTCAGCATAGCGGTGAGTAAGAGCTTGAATATATGCCTGCTCATTCGCACCTGCATTGGGCGCAGCTTGAAGTGCCTTTCGCACGAGTTGATTAGCCTTCTCATTCAAACTGGGATCCATTGGTGCATTGATATTGGGTCCAAGCACAAGTGCCTCGCCCCAGTAACAGATAGCACAATCAGGATCGAGCCGAGCAGCCTCCTCAAAGGATCGAAAAGCTTCATCATGGTTGAAGGCGTAGGTGAGAGTGAGCCCTTGATCGAAATAGCGCTGCGCCATCGGAACTTTGGTAGAGATGACATGATGATAATTCCCAAGATTATTGAAGAGTTGTTCGTGCGAAGAGTGCTTCGAGAAAAAGCCGCTCTCGCATCCAGCCAAAAGAGCCAGTGGAGCAACAACTAGTGTCACGATCAGAACGAGGATCGATTTCATAATTTCCTCCTTGCGAGAGTGCGATACTATTCTTATTAGAGTAGCGCAACATACACCCACATGACAAGAATTGCCATTAGAAGCAGAGTTTTTGCCTCTTGACAGTCGGTCAGAACTATGATAATATACACGAACTTTACGGCCAGAGTAAATTGACTGGCACAAGGGGGGTGGTATCACAATGATCAGAATGCAAACAACAGTGGTATCCGCCCCGGTTAAGTCCCTCTAAACGGGCTCCGGGGCGTGATGCCCTACTCGCGGTCTTCCAGTGAGGAGTCCATCTTTTTTCAAATCCTCAGCGGTCAAAGATCTGTAGGCCTTTTTTAGTTCCCAAGTTCGGAGTTTATAGACGCTAGGCTTTCGTACGGAGTTTGGCGTTCGTTTTTCGATCGGGTTGGGTTCCATCGAAATCGAGAGATCCTTTGTGGGGAGCGTCTTGCCTGTCATGGCACGGGCAGCGATCTCTGTGGCAATTATCCAGTTCATATTTACTTGGAGGAACGATGATATCTTCGATTCTTGAAGCAAAGACATTTCAACCGGATGTTCGATGTGCCCGCACTAGGGGAGGTGCGTCTGATCCTACATAAAGGAGGGATCTGTGTTAGATAGCCCCCATAATCTGGAAAAGTTAGTTAGATTGAGCCATGCAAGTCGTTTGAGTGAAGCCGAGCGCGAGAGGATGCTTCGAAAAGTGAAGGTCTCTCAGCCCAGCCTGTTGGATAAAGTCCTTCTCCGGCTGGGCGAGTTGCTGATCGCGTTTGGGTCACAGCTAAAAAAGCGCTACACATTGGCACCCAGTGGGAGTCGCTGCCAGATCGAGCACTCGATCGAATAGAGAAGAGTGAGGGAGCGGGTGTGCATTGCATCCGCTCCCTCTTTTTTATATGCGGCCAGAATGCGCTCAATTTCGAGTCCCTAGGAAAATCACCGATTCGCAGCGCAGGGCTCGCATCATTGATGCTTACTCCAAGTCGGATGGGGGTTTCTCAACGATATTTTAAGATTAGCTTTCAATGAGATCCTATTTTTGTTGCCCGTCATCGGCTACCCAGGCGATGATGTCAAAGTGCCTGATATCAGCAAAAGTCACTCCAAGAGATTGCATCATTTTTCAATGAATCCGAGCACTCCTATCTATTTACAGACTCTATTGACCTGGCAATAAATAATCGCTACAATATTGCAAGTGACAGTGATCTCCGAATCCTAGGAGGCGAGTCAAATGAGTTTTCAGAAAGATACGGCGACGAATTATCTCACTCAAGTTGATCTGTTCAAGGTGACCTTGGAGAAGACTCCTAGCGACAAACTTCAGTGGAAGCCAGACCCAAATTCCATGTCTGCACAGGAGATGGTAGAGCATTTGACGGGCTCTCAATACTTTTTCGCAGCATTGATCAAAGGAGAGGATCCCCCGGCACCACCGCCATCCGATTCCACACCCAAAGTCAAGACTCGTGAGCAGCTTCTAAAGGATTTTCAGCAGAGCTGCGATATGATGGCGAAAACAATTGGCTCTGCCCCAGACAAGTCACTCGACACTCCTATCAAATTACCATTTGGCCATACCGTAAAGACGCGCTTTATCATGACTGTTCCAGGCTTTCATGCCACCTATCATTGGGGCCAGCTCAGTTATGTACAAAAAATGTGGGGAGACAACAAAGACCACATGACTGACCCATCATTCCCATTGGGTGGGCGATATTAGTAGAGGGTCATAAAAAACGGTGCATGACATAGGCATCGACAAGCCCTAATTGCTTGTGCTGAAAGACTTTGGGCAAAGTCCCAATAATCTGGAAGCCAAGCTTCTGCCATAAGGCTACAGCATTCATGTTGGTGCTTACCACAAAATTGAATTGCATCGCCTGGTAGCCAAGTCTTCGGGCTTCATTGAGTGCATGCTTACCCATCGTTTTGCCGATGCCTCTGCCCTGCGCAAGGGAATCAACCATAAATGCGGCATTGGCGACGTGAGAGCCAAGCCCTGGCTGATTGGGTTTCAAAATATAGGTCCCGACAATTAAATCGCCATTACTCGCAACATAAGTTTTAACGATCGGCGTCATCCAGACAGAGCGTGCCTCTTCTTTGCTGATGTCCGGCGAGAATACGTAAGTATCTCCTTTGGCAACGACCTGATGAAAGATATTCCAGATTGCTTCGAAATCATTTGATTTTGCTTCTCGAATCTCAATCATTTGGGATCTAAGAACTCACGCGAAAAATGATAGGCCTGGATGTGCATGCCTTCGCGAAAATAGAAGCGATGCGCCCTGAAACGGTGGACTCCGGAATCTAGGTTGAGCCGCTCGCACTTCTCAGCCTTTGCATACCTCACGAGCCACTCAAAGAGAGCCTTGCCATAGCCAGCGGAGCGAGAATTCTCGTTGGTGACCAGATCATCGACATACATGAAGCGCCCGCGAGAGAGCATCTCAAAGATGCGAAAGCCAGCAACAGCATGAACGACTCCTCCATCTTCTGCATAGGCCAGATAATAGCCTTCGCTCTGCTGTCGCTTGACGCGCTCCATGAGCTCATGCTTGTCCTTGATATGGGGCCGAAGCTGTGCCACAACCTCAAAGCAACGCGCAATCTCTTTCTCAGAGTTCGCAATCTGGATCTTCGTAGTGCTCATAGATGCAAGTATCCCTCTCCCATATAGACGCACTGGCCTCCCACGCGCACGGCAGTGATTTTATTGTTTTGAAGTCCAATTCCAATGTGGAGAATGCTGGGTCTTCCAATCTCAAAGCCCTGTTCGCTGATGATCCTCTCGCTCTTTGCGGGCGGAACGATGTCATGTTTGACGAGGTAGCAGCCGAGCGGGCCACTCGCGCTCCCTGTCGCTGGATCTTCGAGAACCCCCGCTGAAGGGGCGAACATGCGGCAGTGGACAGTCGAAGATTTGCGCTCTGTTTCCGTGGTGAAGACGAAGATATGATCTGACTCATAGTGCTTCAGATGTTTTTTCCATAGATCGAGCCGCAATTTGATGCTCTGTATTGTCTTCAGATTTACTATCGGAACAATCAGATAGGGCAGTCCACATGAGACGACTTCCAGTGGATAATCAGGATGCAAACCAGATGAGTGAATTGAAAGCATCTCAGCGATCAGTTCTCGATCTGGAAATATTGAGCCAAACTTTGGATGAGGCTGAGTCATTGTGATGAGGTCTGGTTTATTCTCGTTCCAGTCGATGCTAACGGAGATATCACCAACACCCTCTTCGAGTGTAATCTCCGTTACATTTCCGGCTCTCTTCAAAAGCTTCTCTTTTACCAGAACAAATGTTGTTCCTACTGTTGGATGTCCAGCCATGGGAAGCTCGCGGGCTGGCGTAAAGATTCGCACCCAGGCATCGTTTTTTGGATTCTTGGGCGGGAAGATGAATGTAGACTCAGAAAAGTTGAGCTCTTTGGCGATGCGTTGCATCAACTCGCTCGGGATCGATGGCCCATCTGGAAAGACGGCCAATTGATTGCCACCAAATGGTTGATCAGTAAAGACATCTACGAGATGATATTTCAGTTTTCGCATGATTGTTGTCTAGGTGGACTTGTTTGAATATTCTGCAGGAGCAAAGAAGACCAAAATGCCCAAATCTTCGGTGATTGAGTGAAAGCGGTGCTCCGCGTTGGCTGCCACATAGATAATCGAGCCCGGTTTGACGTTGCGGTCTTCGTTATCTACAAAGATCTTTCCGCACCCGCTAACAACGTAATAGACTTCGTCTTCAGTATGTGGCTTTTGAGGATCTTTTGAGCCTGCTTTCAACCCATAAAGCCCCATGCTTAAAGACGGAACTTTGAGAAATTCAAGATATAGCTTTCCGCTCTTCTCTCGTTGTTGGGTGAGCTCAGTAAATTCGAAGGACTTCATGCATATAAGCGTATGCTTATGTCTTATAAAAGTCAAACAGAACTATGTGGCCAGAGAATTGCTGCCTCAATTTACTGAATCAGCGAGACGGCTTAGAAGATGGCTGGCATCACTACTTTGAAACCGTCAGCTTGTAGGCACCGCTGCTCTCTCTCCATGCCCCTACCCAAATCCAGACGTCATCCGGGTCGCTGACAAATGCGGACAATGACTTGGGCGCTGTGTACGTCTTTAGATCGCAGGCTGCATATTTGCGGTTGATCCAGATACAGAAATCTAGGTCACCATTGGAGATGAATTGGGCGGAGAGCTTATCACCATAAACAAGACCTTGAACGTGGTACCAATCTTGACCGCTCCAGGTCTCCGTGTTATTTCCATAGAGTGTGCCTGTGACACTGTTCCCAATGCTGAGGACTACCCCGTAAACCCCTTGGCCTTGGAGTGCTCCGCCTGAGATCGCCATGTTTGGAGGCGTTATAGAGCCAGTGGATTTGACTCCACCGTCTAACCCAACCAAACTGCTTGCACATCCAGTCAAAATGACAAATAACCCAAGAATGCCTACTCCAAGCAATGCCATCTTATTCATTGCTGAACCCCTCCCTATATCTGTCTGATCTTTATTAGATGAACGATATGCCGATTATAGGAAGATGGGCGGATATTGCCAAGTGTCAGAAGTTCTTTCATTTTGCACCGAGTGCAGCATCTAAAACTGGGTCGTGATGCTGAAAGTACTCTGTGGAAGACAAGTCAACGGGAAGATCGGGTGGGATTGTCAGCCGATCATCTTGTGGAGCGCCCTTGGGCCAGAATCGAGAAGAGATACAGAGATCAATCTTGGAGCTTGGAAGAGTCACTCTATTGCAATCACCATACATGTGGGGGCGATTGCCTGAAGACTCACCCACCAGAATTGCATCCGTTTTGAACTTTAGTTCAGCGAGAAAGTTGACGGCGGCTGAAAAAGTTGATCGGCTAATCAGCACATAGAGTCTGTTTTTCCCGTTGATCGCCGGATCGTCAACGAGAAGATTGAGAAGCGGTCCATAGGTTGTGTTATCGCCCCCGCCGTTGTGGCGAATGTCTAGAATAATTCGATCTGGGTTGTGCTGCTGGACGAGATCACGCACTCGTTTGCTAAAAGCAGAGAGACCCTCTCCGGACTGGGTACTGCTTCGTACATTGTTGTATTGGATGTAAAGCGCGTTGGAGTCATCAAGGTACTGAAGCCAAAAGTTCTCATCAGGTTTTTGCAAATAGAGAGGTGCATTGGTGGAATGATCAACAATGGCCGTTGTGGCAAAGAAACCTTGTGGAGCCTTGTCATACCCCATGGCTGAGAGTTGAAGTGAAAACAGCTCTCCACTTGGTGACTCAAACTCCCATGTTGCTTGATCAGGGCTGTCTGAAAAGCCAAAGGCATAAAGAAACTCTGCAACCCTCAGCCGGGTCGGAAATATGAACTCTGTCCGGCTCTCGTTTTCAGATGATATATAGGGTTCATATTGTTTGTAAATCTCATTAAATGGTGTGACTCCGATGCTCACGACACGGGCACCGATTGCCTTTTCATAGGGAGGGAGTGCATCGATGACGTAGAGTCCATCGCTAAATAGATACATGTTGAGAGGATAGAAATGGATCGGGTAGTTCCCGGATAACAGATTGAGCTGAGTGTGAGCGTCATGAATAAGAGCAATGATTTTCAACAACCCAGCTACCACTTGAGTATCTGTCAGCGATGGGATTCTCTCATGGAGATCTTGAATTGCACGGTCGAAATCAGCTTTTGCAGTAACATAAAATGGGTTGGGGTGGCGCTTTTGTAAAGCGCTGTACAAATAATCCACATCGGCTTGCCATTTGGCATCGCGAGATACAGATTCGGTCTGTTGTTGTGCTGAGCCCCGTGATTGAACTGAAGAATCGCCATTTTGCAAGAATTTGTAGCCTACAAAAATCGCCAAAACGATAAGCGCAATCAGTGCAATTTTAGAAATCATCTTCCTCCAATGATGCGTTGCATTATTAGGCATAGACCTCTTGTTGCGGAGCCCTCACTATGTGCATGCAAAAAATCACCAGGGGGTTCATGCGGATCCCAAAGTCCAACACAATTTCATTCTCGCGCCACACTGATGCTAAGATTTCAGAAGAAAAGCCATCAAAGGAGCGAATGACTGTGAACCATACTTTGAATCCGATTCTGTTGGCCGTGATTGCCGTTCTGGTCGTCGTCTCAGGACTCTTTTTGACGAGCCCGAGCTCACCCACCCTTCAGCCTAAGACCAATCAGGTCTATATTGTCCAAAAAGGGGACGATCTGGGCAAAGTGGCCAAGATGTTCTATGGCTCAGATGAGCTGGCTCCTGCCATAGTCTGGTTTAGCACGATCAAGGCGGATGAAGACCCTGCCTTTGCTATCAACACACAAGATAACAACCTCAAGGAAGGCCAGAAGCTCTGGATTCCCAGCATTGAAGAGGTCTTTAGCGCCCAGGCCAAAATCAGCGTAGCGGCCAGAACCCGTACCGACCTCATGGAGCTTAGCATTCCTCAAATCCAGAGAATGATGGATGCAGGTCAGCTCACCTCGCATCAGCTTGTTGCAGCCTACATCGATAGAATTCATGCCCTGGACAGAACTGGGCCGATGCTTGACTCGATCATTGAGCTCAACCCCGATGCCCTGGCCATGGCAGACGCGCTGGACGCCGAGCGAAAAGCATCTGGGCCCCGCGGGCCACTTCATGGAATCCCGATTTTGCTCAAAGATAATATTGACACAGCCGATAAATTGGAGACGACAGCAGGCTCTTTTGCGCTCACAGGCACAGTGCCCGGTCAAGATGCCTTTGTTGTTGAGGGGCTACGAAAAGCAGGCGCTGTCATTCTGGGCAAAGCCAACCTCAGCGAGTGGGCCAATTACCGCGACAATGCCTCCATCAGCGGCTGGAGCGCGCGGGGGGGTCTGACCCGCAATCCATATCGGCTTGATTCGACGCCTTGGGGCTCAAGCTCTGGATCGGGTGTAGCTGTATCGTCAAACTTAGTCACAGTTGCTCTAGGAACCGAAACAGCGGGCTCAATTACAGCTCCTTCTGTGATCAATGGCATCGTGGGCATCAAGCCGACAATTGGATTGACGAGCAGAGCCGGCGTCGTGCCCATTGCCCATAGCTTTGACACCGTTGGGCCGATGGCTCGCAGCCTTACGGATGCTGCGATTGTGCTTGGCGCGATCACGGGTGTCGATCCGCGAGACCCGATGACTTCCAATAGCGCGGGAAAGTTTTATTTTGACTACACTCAATTTCTTGATCCCAATGGACTAAAAGGCGCGCGGCTCGGCATCGTTCGCCCCCTCATCGGTGACATGCCACCCGATGTTGAGCGGCTCTTCAACAAAGCAATTGCTCTGATGAAGGCTGCCGGAGCGGAGATTGTCGAGATCAAAGACATGCCCCATCTGCAGGAAGTCTTTGACTACAACGACAAGACGGTTGGAATTACACCCGTTCTGTCATACGAGTTCAATGGTGATATCGCGGCCTATTTGTCAACCCGTGTTCCAGCGCCCAATGTAAAACTCTCCCGAATTCCAAGAACGATGGATGATCTGATTGCGCTCAACAAAGATTTTTCAGCTCAAGAATTGAAATTCTTTGGTCAGGATCTCTTTGAAGATACAGCCGTGCATGGCAAGATCAGCGACGCCCAGTACCAAGAGGCATTGGCCACCTATCGCCGCTGGACGGGAGCCGAGGGCATCGAAGCTGTCATGAAAGATAACAATCTCACGGCACTGGTCATGCCCACCAATGAGTCGCTGGCCCGAATCTATGCGGCATTGGCTGGCTATCCTATCATCACAGTGCCCGGTGGATTTACAGATAATGGCTTGCCATGGGGGCTCGGATTTGTTGGCCCAGCCTATAGTGAGCCCTCTTTGCTCAGGGTCGCATATCCCTACGAACAGCTATCCCAAGAGCGGCGGCCACCGCAGTTTTTGCTGACGCTCAATCGAAAGAACCGCTAGAATCAAGATGCCGACGTTGAGTCCAAAGAGAGGAGATCTATGCAGAAGAGGTTCATAAGCTTACTGTTGCTGGCCTGCGCGTTAACAGTCTGGCATGGTGCAGTTGCTCAAAACTCAGCTGGAGATGCAAGCGGAGTGACGCAGGCTGGGCCAGGCGGTATTGGATTTCGGTTTATGCCATCGGCCCTAACACCGACTTCGGGCTATTCCAGTGACCCATCACTCGGAACGGCACTTTCGCTGCGATATTGGGTCAACCCGCTCTTTGCAGTCGAAGCGGGTGGCTGGGCATATTCGTATGAAGATGCCTCATCCAAGAACTCAAACACGCTCATCACCGGCGGGCTTCTCTTCAAGCTCGCTTCGATGCAGACCCACGATTTCTATTTGGCAGGACGCGGGATTCACTTTGTCACTGCCTCCGCGGGGTCTGGCTATTACTGCCCGCTCGATGGCGTGCCTCCACCACCCCCTGCCCCCGGTCCCAAGGATGTGAAGCCAGGTCCGATTATGCCCCCATGCTGGCCCTGGTCCAGCTCAAAGAGTGAGACGACAACATTGGCTATGGAAGGGACTCTTGGTGCTGAGTGGAAGCCGCTTCCCAAGATTGGAGTTGACTTGGAGTTTGGCTTCATCTACTCCCAGACTGTGACCACCAATCAGATGCCTGTGCCCCCTCCGTTTCCGGTGCCGAGTGAGCCATCTCAGCCACCCGTCAAATCCTCTCAGACGCAAGAGACCTATGCCTCATCAACATTCAGCCCAACCATGCACTTCGAGGTGATCTTCTACATCTTCTAGAAATTATCAGGCTGGTTTTTCTTGAAGCGCCTTGCCAAGACGCAAGACCTCGTGCACCAGCAGATCAAAGTCAGAGCGCTCGCTGCGGTGGTTGGTGATCGCCACGCGGATTGCATAATTTTTGTCGATAATTGTATACGATGGCACGGCGATTCCCTCTTCATGAAGGCGCATCAAGATCTCTTGGTTGAGTTTATTTAGTGCTTGGTCTGAAAGCTTGTTTGAAGCATATCTAAAGCAGACGATATTGAGTGGAACTGGGGCAAGCAGCTCCAGTCCCTTCTCTTTTCTAACCAGACTTGCTAAATAGTGGGCCTGATCCACATTTTGCTGAATCAAGCGACCATATTTCTCGATGCCATGCTCTTTGAGCGACATCCAGACCTTGAGCGCCCGGAAGCCGCGGGAGAGCTGAATGCCATAATCGCTAAACCAGACAGGGCCAGCCGCGACGCCGCGCTCATGCTTGGCCAAATAAGTTGGGACGTAGCTAAATGCGTCGTAATGAGCTTTTTTGTCGCGCACTAGAGCGCAGCCCACTTCATAAGGGACATACATCCATTTGTGAAAATCAAAGGCAATCGAGTCTGCCCGCTCCATGCCAGAGACGATCTTTTTCAATTGCGGTGAAAGTGCGGCCAGCGCGCCAAAGGCTCCATCTACATGAAACCACAGGCCCTCGCGCTCGCAGATGTCAGCCAGCCGGTTCAAGTCATCAGTCGCTGCGGTATTGACTGTGCCAGCATTTCCGATGATACAGAACGGGTAATGGCCCGATCTTTTATCGCGTTTGATCGCCTCTTCCAGAGCATCAAGATTGATCTCAAACTCGGAATTGACGGGAAGAAGCCGTAAGGCCTCACGCCCAAGCCCCAAAAGCTCTGCCGCTTTGATATTGGAGCTATGTGTCTCGTTAGAGCTGTAAAAGACCATCTGGTGCGGAGCCTTTTGCAAACCCTCTTCGCGAATATTAAATTTTGCCTTTGCATTGCGGGCGACAGTCAGGCCAACCAGATTGGCCATTGAGCCGCCACTGACGAGAAGACCGCTCGCCTCTTTAGGGAAGCCGAGCATCTCTTTGGACCAGTTGATGACTTGTCCTTCCATCAAGTTGCCTGCATGATTGCCGCCACCCATGTTCGGATTCATTGTCGCCGCCAGAAAATCGGCCAGCGCACCGAGCGGAGTTCCTGACCCGATCACCCAGCCCCAGAAGCGCGGGTGCACATTTCCCATGTTGTAGGGCGGGACATTTTTCAGAAACTCTTCATAGATGCTCTCAGGCGCTTGGGGCTTTTGTGGTAAAGGCTCTTTGAAGAATTGCTGGACGTCATCGGGCATCGGCTGCCAGATGGGGCGCTCCCGCACAGTCTCCAAATACGTCATCATCTCATCCACCATGCGATGGCCCAACTTGCGCATCCCGTCCCAGTCCTGCGGATCGAGATTCTCTTCCTGTGTCACGCGCTCAATCGCGTCCAACGTCCCTCCTCATTTACTTTGCAGACTTCTTCTCTTTCTTTTCCAGTCTCAATGAGGCCGAGTTGATGCAGAAGCGCTGCCCGGTCGGGTTTGGGCCATCATCAAAGAGATGTCCCAAATGCGCGTCGCAGGCCCTGCAGAGAACTTCCGTGCGCTCCATGCCGTGGCTCTCATCCGATTCTATGCGCACATTCTCACTCTTGGCCGGAGCCCAAAAGCTCGGCCATCCGCTCCCGGAATCATATTTGGTCTCGGAAGTGAATAGCTCTGTGCCGCAGCAGCTACAGCGATAACTGCCCTCATCTTTGGTCTTGTTGTACTCGCCTGTGAAAGGCCTTTCAGTCGCCTTCTTACGGGTGATCATGTACTGCTCGGGTGTGAGCTGCTCTCGCCATTCTGCATCGCTCTTTACGATCTTCTTGGGCATGGACTCACTCCTTTGGAAGTCAGTTCGAAAAAATTTATAGCCTGATGATAGCTGAGGAGAGTCAAATCTATACTTATTGCAACGTCATCTAGTGGCAATTCTCTTTGCCCCACTGGATGACGGAATCCACGACTGGCTTCAGATTGAGCCCCTTTTCTGTCAGCTTGTACTCATAGCGTGGTGGATGCTCGCTGTAGAGCCTCTTGCTGATGACGCCTGCCAGCTCAAGGCGCTTCAGCCGCTCGGCGAGGATGTTGGTTGGAATTCCCTCTGGAGAGACGAGAAAATCTCGATAGCGGCTCTTCTTCAGATAGAGCAGATCACGGATGAGCAGCAAGGTCCAGCGATCTCCAAGGATGTCTAGTGTCTTTGCAATGGGGCATTCAGAGCGCTTGGGTTTGATCCGGGGATCTGTTGCAGATCGCCTCTCTTGGGTGGCCATCCCGATCTACTCCTTCAAAGAGCATTATACTTGCACTTTGCAATCAAGCAAAATCCCACTAGGTGCGTATTTGGTCTTCTGCGTGCAATTCTGTTACCCTTTGTCAGTTTCGAGGACCTATGCCAACAGGGCAAGACAAAAATTCCGACCCAATACTTTTTCGCCGGGCAGACCTGAAGGACGCATCGGCCATCGCCAAAGTGCACGTAGATAGTTGGAGGACAACATACGCTGGAATCGTGTCGGACGACTATCTGGCCAATCTCTCGTATGACAAAAGAGAGAAGACATGGCAAGACGTACTATCAAAACATGAAAGCTTGACCTTTGTGGCGGAGACTACAGATCGAAAGATCGTTGGATTTGTATCTGGAGGACGGAGTCGTATGGAAGAGCCTGCATATTTGGGTGAAATGTTCGCCATCTATTTACTTAAGGAATTTCAAGGCCAGGGGATCGGTAAAAGGCTTGTTCAGACTCTGGTCGGGTGGTTCCTTGATCAAGACATTGATTCCATGATGGTCTGGGTCCTGAGAAAGAATCCAGCGTGCCGCTTCTATGAAATGCTAGGAGGCAGAAAGATTGCTGAGAAAAAGATTGATCTCGGAGGCCAGATTTTGAATGAATGTGCCTTTGGCTGGAAGGATCTCAGAGTATTCTTGCCAAACTAAATCTAAATATGAGAACTGGAGGCGAGCGAGATGACTCGAGAAAAGAATTTGACAACCGCAGGTGTGATTGCGCTCCCTCCACTTATTTACTTGGCTGGGGTGCTCGCAGGAGCCATTCTTCAAGTAGCCTTTCCATTAACATTCCTGCCCAGCTGGGTTTTTCAACTCATAGGAATACCCTTCATTTTGTTTGGAGTCTATCTTGCCATCTGGGCCAAGGGCTGTATGGAGAAGATTGGAACTAACGTCAATCCATATGAGCCGACTTTGTCGTTGGTCAACGAAGGGCCGTATCGCTTTACCCGAAATCCGATGTATCTCGGCATGACGCTGGGTCAGATTGGCCTGGGACTTCTCTTCAATTGCCTCTGGATTTTGCTCACCCTGCCTGTGGTGCTCGTGGTTATGCAACTGGGCGTGATCTTGCGAGAAGAGAGATATTTAGAGAGCCTCTTTGGCGAAGAGTATCGCAACTACAAGTCTCGCGTGCGCCGCTGGCTGTAACACACATGGAGAATGAACAGCATTGAACCGAATTGCCTCTCTCCAACACCTACTTGAGCAGAAAAGGTACATCTCATTGGGGAGGGGCAGAATGAACATTGCATTGATCACGATGGGCGTTCTAGTTGCAGGGCTTCTGATAGCAGCCGCGGGTTGCTCGCTCGACATCTCTGCCGAGTCAAGTGCCAATTTTCGTTTCACGGAGATGATTCAGCGTGATTTTACATTTACTCAGTTAGAGTCACTCCGGCTGGAGAATTCCGTCGGCCGTATCAAGATTGAAGGCTGGTCTGAAAATCGAGTCACTTTGACAGCCATCAAGAAGGCAAAGACGCAAGAGTATCTTGCCCAAGCCACTGTTGAGATCAAGAGTACAGCAGATACCTTAGAGATTCGCTCCATCCATCCCAAGGGCTGGGCTGTCCATTGGAATGTCGACTACACGCTCAAAGTCCCCTTTGGAACGGCTCTTAACCTTGATCAGGGAGTCGGAGATATTGAGGTAAAGAATTACCATGGGAAGATCTCCGCAAATCAAGGTGTGGGCGAAGTGATCTTTATCGATACCCAGGCTCCTGAATTTGATTTCGATTTGGGCATCGGAGATCTAGATCTGAAGAACCTGCAGGCCAACTCCATCCACGCCAGCGTCGGAACCGGCGATCTTACTGCCCACCTGAGCCAAGATGCATCGTTTCAAGTATCAGCCAGCGTGGGGTTCGGCGATCTCTCAATCTCCGGCTTTGAGAAGATGACCGTCAGGAAAGAGGGATTCATAGCCCATAGCGCGCATGGAACCTTGGGTGATGGTGTCGGACTTTTGCGGCTTGATGTAGGCGTCGGCGATCTCTCTGTGGAGCCGATCTAAAAGTCAAAAAAGTCCTTGCCAAGCCCTAAACTCTTGATTTTTCTCTTGATTTTCTGTAGAATTTGTTTGTCTCTATGAGAAATTATCGCGGGGAAGGGAGCCACTTCCAGTCGGAAATGAAAGCGCCTGTAGTGTATAGAGCTATGTTGTCAGCAAGAGGGCAGGTTGCAGTGCGGTGCGTGCGATGCGGCGCTCTGTTTGCAGGAGACCAGCCCTACCGAGGTGAAGAGGAACCCCTCAAAATTGTCTTGGAGCTAAATTCTCTCTGCCCACGTTGTCAAGCAGGACTTGGTCGAGTCGATTTGTCCAAGAGATTGTCGGCTTCTCATCAACCTCAGTACAGCTCGTGTCGACCGGTCTCTTCTCTGCAACATTTCAATAGCTTTAGCAGGCCAAAAAGAATTACCGGGACCTTACCTGACAGGATCCCGGTAGCTCGTGAAACTCTTTTGCGTTAACTACAAGTCCGCGTTTCTAGTCTTTCATATCACTCATAACATCGCGCCACTTGTGCCATTCATTCTTGACCTCTCTTCGTTGTTGGGTACAGGCGCATCGGATGGATCCAGAATGGGGATCCAAAGGGCCGCCTTACCGTTGGAAGCGACCTGCAGCATGCACTGATTCTCATCGGCCTGAGCAAAGACCGCAGGCTGCACATAATTCACAGAGCTGAGAGCTGTAGCATCAGCGCTCCTCGGCTGACCAAGGGCGCCACTCAGGATTGTGACTGTAAGAATGAAGACAAATAATAACAAGAGGAGAAGATTGATCCTTGGCCTGCGAGCCAGAGGCGGAAGGCTGAATGGTCCGTCGGAGACTGTACTAAGACGTCCTCCAAATGAGCGCATCCAGGAAGACTCCTGATGTTGATGCAACCGCTCTTCCATATTGAAGATCCGCATGGAGCTTCACTCCTTTCTTCTGATACGTATGTGTTGAAATTCTCTCGGAGGTTCACCCGAGACCGAACACTGCGAGGCTTTCTGTGAACTTGCAAGATGTGCTCTTGGTGATTGACGAGACTTTATCATGCTTCCATGAGCTTCCGATAGAGAGAAGAGAATGGCAAGGAAATTTGGGAATATTTAAAATGATCCTTGGTCTGAGGAGGCTCCATGCGAATCGGCTTTTATCAGTTTTCGCCTGAGTTTGGTGCGATAGATAAGAATCTGAACAAGATGGCCTCAACACTTCTCACCACCGAAGCGGATCTGATTGTCTTTCCAGAATTGGCCAACAGCGGCTATCTCTTCTTAAACTCAGCCGAAGCAGAGAGTCTTGCTGAACCCATTCCCGGCCCGAGCACAGAATTCCTGACGAAGCTCGCAGTCGAGAGAGGCTGCCATATTGTGATGGGGATGCCAGAGAAATCTGGCCAAAAGCGGTTTAACAGCGCCGTGCTCATCGGGCCGCAGGGCGTCGTTGGCAGCTATCGCAAAGCTCATCTCTTTGATGAAGAGAAGCTTCACTTTCAGCCAGGTGACCGAGGTTTTCCGGTCTTTGAGATTCATGGAGTCAAGATCGGAATTCTGATCTGTTTTGATCACATCTTTCCAGAATCGGCGCGCACGCTTGCGCTTCAGGGGGTGCAGATTCTTTGTTACCCTTCCAATCTCGTTCTGCCTACGTATGGGCAGCTTACCACGCGAGTTCGCGCAATTGAGAATCATCTCTTTACGATCTTGGCCAATCGCTGTGGCACCGATGATCGCGGCTCGAAACAATTGAGCTATACGGGCGGCAGCCAGATTGTCGCTCCCGATGGCCTTGTGCTGGCAAGCGCCCCCGAAGAACGCGAACAGCTTAGCGTGGTCGAGATCGATCCGAGCCAAGCTTGTGGCAAGGGAGTCTCATTGCGCAATGATCTCTTTGCAGATCGGCGACCTGATCTCTACAAGCTCTAAAGCCGCGCTTATTTTGTAATCTTGTATACGGCGCCACCAAGATCAACAATGTAGAGCTCGCCCTCTTGATCTTCACCCAATGAGCTGATGTTGAAGCCCAGATCTCGAAGCTGGGTCATTTGCCACTGGCCAGTGCTGTCTTGAACGAGCGACCAGAGATGTCCGGTGCAGTAGTCTGCGAATAGATAATGTCCATCGAGGTCTGGAATCTCTGTGCCGCGATAAACATATCCACCAGTCACGGCGCAATCGCCAGCGGAATGATCATATTCTGCGATGGGCAGGGTCAGGCCAGTCCGGTTGCAGCCAGACGAGGGATGAAAGCAGTGAGTGCCTTCCATAGTGTTCCAGCCATAGTTGCCACCTGAATCGATCAGATCGATCTCCTCATAATTTCCCTGGCCCACATCGGCCAAGAAGAGGCGTCCGTTGCAGCGGTCAAAGGAATAGCGCCAAGGGTTACGGAGTCCATAGGCGTAGACTTCTTTTCCGGCGACAGTTGTGTTGATAAACGGGTTGTCAGCAGGGATGGCATAAGGCTTGCCATCAGTGTTGTCCACATCAATGCGCAAGAGTTTTCCCAATAATACAGAGAGATTCTGCCCATTCCCTTGGGGGTCGCCACCCGATCCGCCATCTCCCATGCCGATGTAAAGATAGCCATCGGGGCCGAACTTGACGAGTCCGCCATTGTGATTGCTAAAGGGCTGGCGAATGACGAGCAAGACGTGCTCGCTAGCGAGATCGGCCAGGTTCGGATCAGAGCCGACGTGAAACTCGGCAATGATGGTTGCGCCATCTCCGGCTCGCGTGTAATCCACGAAGAGGCGGCCATTCTGAGCATAGTTAGGATGGAAGGCGACGCTGAGCAGACCTTGCTCACCGCCTCCTCGAGTGCGGTTGCCAAGATTCAAGAACGGGGCTGCCAGAGGCTTTCCATCTTGCAAGATGCGAATCGTTCCAGTCTGTTCGACGATAAAGAGTCTGCCGGAATTATCTCGTGCGCTTGTCACATAGAGCGGGGATGAGAGACCGCTGGCGATCTGGACAAGATTGAAGTCCGGTTTTTGCACGATGGGATTTGGTCCGGTGCAGGGGTCTGCTGTCTGTGGGTCCGAAGCGTGAACGATGGCATTTGGCATTCCGAAACAGCCCGTTGCAAAGAGAGATGTCATAAGAATGAGAACCAGGCTTCGAAGAGTCGTGCAAAAATGATGCATTTCCATCACCTCGCTCAAAATTTTAGCATCTTTTAAAAAAATCTGATTGAATTGGCCGCTTGGAGAGAGGAAAATAGAGATGTGCTTGAGAAGAAGATTGAGCAAACAATCAAAAAATATAAGATGCTTGCTCCTGGAGACCGGGTGCTGATCGCCGTCTCTGGTGGAGTAGATTCTGTTGTGTTGTTTAGAACTCTCTGCGAATTGGCCAAGGATTGGGATTTCAAATTGGCCGTCGCGCACCTCGATCATCAGATGCGAATGGATTCCCACAAAGACGCAGAGTTTGTGAGCAAGCTGGCGAAAGAGCTTGGTGTTCCGGTCTTTGTGAAGGCTGTCGATGTACCCCAGTTGATCAAAAAGATGAAGCGTTCCCCGGAAGAAGTCGCACGTGAAGCACGCTATGCGTTTCTGAAAGAGGCTGCACGAAAATTCAAGGCTAACCCAATCGCATTAGGACACCATCTCAATGACCGGGTTGAGACCTTTCTGCTCAATCTGCTGCGCGGCTCCGGGCTGCAAGGGCTGGCAGGGATGCCACCAGTTCGCAGCCAAGCTGCTTTAAGGTTCATTCGGCCTTTGATTGATTGCACCCGTGATGAGATTGAAGAGCTGGCTCATTCAGGGAAATGGAAGTACCGAAATGATCCAAGCAATCAAAAGTCAATCTATACCCGCAACCGGGTGAGACAAGAGCTTCTTCCAGTCATCATGGGATTCAATCCCAATGCACTAGAGACGATTGCTCGCGCCTCAGAGACTTTGCACAAAGCCAATCGCTTTGTGGATCAAATCGCGAGTGAGTTTTTAGAAAAAGTCCTTTTATCACAAAATAAAAATGAGATCGCTCTTGATAGAGAGATGCTGCGAAGCCACGATGAGTTCTTGCTAGAGTCTGTTTTGCGAGAGGCGATTCGCAGGGTGAAAGGCAATGTGCATGGCATCGAATCTGCGCATATAGAGCGTGCACTTCATGAGCTTGACAAGAAAAGCTCTGGGTCGTGGATTCCGCTAGGCAGTGGTCTCTTCATCGCGTTTGAGTCCAGCAGAATTGTGATCACAACAAGCGAGCCTTCAACAAAGCGCACCAAGAGTTTCTGCTTTGAGTTAAGTCTGGGGGGGAATCTGGTATCTTCCGCCATTGGCTGGCACTTTGAGGTCGAGGTTCTGGCAGGCAGAAGGACTCGTGTTGCTGACTGTTGGGAAGCGCTCTTTGATTTCGATAAGATTAAGCACCCCCTGGTGGTGAGGAATCGCCGTCGCGGTGACCGTGTTAGGACGTTAGGCCTTAAGGGGGAGAAGAAGATTCAAGATATCTTGGTAGATGCCAAAATTCCAAGAGGAAATCGGGATCTGATCCCGATTATCTGTGATTCAGATGGAATCTTATGGGTCGTTGGATTGCGAATGAGCGAGCGCGCCCGGGTGACCGCCAAGACCCGCAAAATCATGAGAATCCGGGCTATCCCGCGTGAACAGGAGTGACAGCCACCTGAGATGAATATTTCGCTGGATTCAATCCTCTCATTTTTGACAACCCTTCTCACATTCGGCTTTACGATCAGCTTATTGGTCTTTATTCATGAGGGGGGCCATTTTCTGGTTGCCAAATGGTCGCGAGTCTGGGTGCATGAGTTTGCTATCGGCTTTGGCCCGGCGATCTGGCGCAAGAAGAAGGGTGAGACTCAATATACGTTTCGCCTCCTCCCGCTTGGCGGATTCGTCCGCATGGCTGGAGAAGATGCCCAGACAGAAGAAGATGACCAAGTTCCACAAGAGCGCCTCTTCAATACAAAGCCGCCGCTCTCACGAATTGCGATCATCGTAGCTGGGCCGGTAGCCAACATTATCTTTGCTGTCATCTTGATGATCATTTACATCAGCTCCTTTGGCGTCCCCTTTGTCGAGGTTGGGGAGGTGAATCCGGGCTCGCACATCGTGGGTGTGCTCCAGAGCGGCGACAAGATCAAGCAACTGAATGGCGAAGACATCTATTTTAGCGATCAGATCCAGACGATTGTGCAGAAGGCCAAAGAGAATCCCATTTCTGCCGTGATCGAGCGGGATGGAAAAGATCTCAATGTCACGATCCAGCCCTATTATGACAAATCCGTAAGTCGCTATGTCATCGGCATATTCTTCAATTTCCCCACTAACAAGATCGCCGTCCTCCCGCAAGATGCCTCATTCGTCAAACAAGGAATTCTCAAAGAGAATGACGTAATTTTGGCCGTCAATGGCACACCGACCCCAAGCAGCCCAGAAGTGACTGCGGCGATGGATGATGCTCTGGCCCAAGGGATTCCCATCAAATTGAAGATTCAGCGAGGTCAAGAGGTGTTGCCAGAGGCGCAGATTGACCCAGCCAGCACGAGCAAAGAAGAGATTGATAAGATTCAAGGACTATCTCTTGGAATCACGTCCACCTTGCCTGTGGTCGAGAGAGTCGCTAAAGACTCATTCATGTATCAGCAGGGTCTGCGTGCAGGAGATGTGCTCGTATCTGCCGATGGCAATCCTGTCGGCACCATCACCAGTCTGCTGCGAGTTGTGCTAACCGCCCAGGCGACTAGTGGCTCTATGACGCTAATTCTCAATCGAAGTGGCCAGTCTCAAAGCCTCACCCTTGATGTTTCCGGAAAAGATTTTGTCGATATTCTTTTAGGAATACAGCTCAAATCGGCCCAGAGAAAGCCTGCAGGGATCTTTGCAAGCATCTTCATCGGCTTCAAGAGGATTCTGGATACGATCAATCTTCTTTATCAAGGCATATTGAACGTCATACGGGGGCAGGTGAGCGCTGGCGAAGCCTTCCGAGGCCCAGTGGGAATTGCAAACATCCTTGGCGTCAGCATCATGCAGGGCTTTGACCGCTTCTTCCAGCTTGTAGCCCTGCTCAGCCTTGTGCTTGGAATCTTCAACCTAGTCCCCTTCCCGGCGCTGGATGGCAGCCGCATTCTTTTCATTTTCGTGGAGTTGGTACGAGGCAGACCCATTCCACCCGAGAAAGAGGGTTGGGTACATTACATCGGATTTATCTTTCTTATGGGACTCATTCTGATCATCACCTGGCAAGACATTCAGCGATTGTTCAGAGGCGGTTTATAAATTAAGGTTGTGCATGTGAATAGAGAGGGCGCTGGCACGCGATGTGCTTTGCGCCCTCTCTATTTAATCTACCTGATCTAAATTAACTCTTCTGCTCTCCATTGGAGCTTCAATTGCCGGCGGCGCCTGGCTTCTTCGTAACGTTGCTTCTCCTGCTCTGTCGTTGGAACGACCTTTGGAATTGGAGTTGGCTTGCCCCGCCCATCGAGGGCAACAAAGGTCAAATACCCGCTTAAGGTGTGGTGGCGTTGCCCTGTTTGTGGATCTTCCGATTCGATAGAGACTCCAACTTCCATGGATGTCGTGCCTGCATAGTTGACGGCAGCCTTGATGATGACAAAGTCTCCGACATGGATGGGTGCGAGAAAGCTCAAGTGATCGACAGAGGCCGTAACGACTGGGCGCCGGGCATGGCGCGTTGCGGCTACTGCGCCTGCCAAATCCATCCATTGCATCACCTTACCGCCAAAGGCCACGCCCATTGGGTTGGTATCTTCTGGCTGGACCACTTGTATCACTTCTGTCTGAGACTCACTCACCAGCTTGGAATTGAGTCGCTTATCTTCCTCCGTCTTAGACTCGCGTTCGGCTACTTCAAGTGTCAATGTCGTGCTCCTTGCATATAAATATGGCTTCAGACTCTCAGCCAATGAGCAGAGAGACTTTGATCGATGTTCGATGAGACTGAGGCCACTAGCGCCCTAGTGCGCCGACAACTTGTTATGAATTTACAGAGACAGCTTTTGAATTATTGAGCTTATCGCCAACAGGAAGCTTTGTGTCGCATATGACAGGAGGGTTTATAGGTGGGGAATAGGGAAGGGGTGAGGCTGAAAGAGAATCCTATGCGTTTTGTAAAGACGCTGTCTTGCAAGACTTCAACGACAAAAAACTGCTGCACTTGAATCACCCTCCAAATAAATAGTATGCGAATTATACAGTGGGACGGAGACTTCGTCAATGGGAAAGTAGAATGGATTGGACGGATTCAGTAGGATTTCTTGAAGGATTTTATGCAAAACAACTATGGAAAGAAAATTAATGATGAAAGACGTAAAGCGATTGAGAAATTGCGAGGTTTGGGTGGCCACTCTGAACCATTGATCTCATACAGTAGTGAGATAAAGGCATTCTTATCGGCAATATCTGAGGACCTTGAAGACACAGAACAAATGATGATTCTTTTAGAGGCTCATCCAATGTTGCCTTTCGGCAAGGGATACTCTTTTGGCGCTGATCTCTTAGATTTAAGAAGAGCTCTTGTCTATGAATGCATTCTTAGAATTTTAGGACATACGCGAAGCTTAATTAGCAATGTCAATATAAGAAATCATATTGGAACTGCCACTTCGGTACGATGCTTATTGGAAATTGTTTTTTTCTTAAATACGTGCAGGAACAACTCTTAGATGACGAAAAAACCTTAGATAAACTTTTGCATGGAAGAAATTTTCATGGGAAAGGAAATTGGTACGACTTTGAACAGGCATGGTTTGAAAAGCACGGAGGACAACTGTCAGATGAAACCAAAGAATTTTTCACTAAACTATTGCAAACACCAAGAACTGAGAAATATCTAAAACACATAACTAAAGAAGATGAGGGTTTTCCATATATTTATTCAGTTTATAGCGAATATATCCATACGGGGTTTGCGCGTCCACGAGACGATCTTCTTTCGGATTTAGGGTTTAAAGGAGAATTTGGGACAGTATTTAACATCCCGACCCCTTACTTCACAGAAGGGCAGAAAACACTTGCTCCTGAGATGACATTAAAGCGGCACATTTCATTGGCAAACTTTTGTCTAGAGTTATCAATTAGATCAATCTTCGAAATCGATCCATTTTTTGATGAAGCTATTCGCGCTGGGTACATTAGAACTTTAACAGAACGTGGAAGTGTTCCTCCAGACATTAACATCTCTTAAAATCTCAAAACGGAGACTCTCCTCTGGAAGCAGACTGACGTGTACTTGACTCTATCCTCATTCTTGAAGACGATTAAGCTTATGAAAATGTCAGACTTCAAGCCAAAGCACTTCCGCTGGGAGATGCGTGAAAATATTGCGGTAATCACACTCAGCATCCCTGCGAAGAAAAACCCCCTCACGTTTGAATCGTATGCCGAGCTTCGAGATACATTCAGGGATCTGGTCTATGCAGAAGATGTGAATGGTGTTGTAATTACTGGAGCTGAAGGCAACTTCTGCTCTGGCGGCGATGTCAATGACATCATTGGCCCACTCACCAAAATGGGCATGGATGGTCTACTAAAATTCACGCGCATGACTGGAGATCTGGTCAAGGCAATTCGTAATTGCCCGCAGCCAGTCATCGCTGCCATCGATGGTGTCTGCGTCGGAGCCGGAGCGATGGTCGCTACCTTTTCGGATATTCGCTTTGCAACTCCTAACACGCGCACGGCCTTCTTATTTGTCAAAGTCGGGCTCTCGGGCTGCGACATGGGAGCCTGCGCTATGCTGCCACGAATTATCGGCCAAGGACGTGCCGCAGAATTGTTATTCACTGGTCGAACAATGAGTGCCGAAGAAGGCTTTCAGTGGGGATTCTTCAACAAGATTTGCCCTTCAGAGAAAGTTTTAGAGGAAGCGGTGGCTTTCATGCAGGAGATCACAAAAGGCCCGAATTTCGCTCACTCGATGACCAAGAATATGCTTAATCAAGAATGGAGTATGAGCTTGGATACGGCCATCGAGATGGAGGCTCAGGCGCAAGCCATCTGCATGCAGACCGAAGATTTCAAGCGGGCTTACAACGCATTTCTGAAAAAAGAGAAGCCTGTATTTGAGGGCGATTGATCATAAAAGCCATGAGTGATCTGACCTTTTTAGAGTGGCCTTTTCTAAGTGGAGAGCACAAAGTGTTGGCTAAGAATTTGCGTTCTTGGGCAGAACGAGAGCTTGCTTCTATTGCGGACGAAGATGTGGATGAGGCTTGCAAAGAACTGGTCAAGAAACTGGCAAAATCAGGGTGGCTCAGGTTTTGCGTGCCATCTGAATTTGGCGGCGCTCATGAAAAATTGGACGTGCGATCGCTTTGCATCATCCGTGAAACCTTGGCCTATCACAATGGCTTGGCAGACTTCTCATTTGCGATACAGGGCTTGGGGAGCGGATCAATCTCACTTTTCGGATCAGATGAATTACAGAAAAAATATCTGCCAGCCGTCTGTTCAGGCAAAAAGATCGCAGCCTTTGCGCTCTCTGAGCCTGACGCAGGCTCAGATGTTGCCGCAATCTCTACGAGTGCCACGCTAGACAAAAATGACTTTGTGCTCAATGGCACGAAGACCTGGATCTCCAATGGTGGCATTGCCGATTATTACATCGTCTTTGCGCGCACTGAAACGACTCCAGGAGCCAAGGGTCTATCGGCCTTTGTTGTCGATGCGGACACTGCGGGATTGAAGCTCAAAGAGCGCATTCACGTGATTGCTCCACATCCTTTGGCGACTATAGAATTTCATGGCTGTAGGGTGCCAAAATCATGTCTGATCGGACAGCGAGGCGACGGATTTAAGGTCGCAATGGCCACGCTCGATGTCTTTCGAGCTACGGTGGGGGCGGCGGCATTGGGCTTCGCGCGGCGCGCGCTGGATGAGGCACTCAGTCGCGCTTCCACACGCAAGATATTCGATGGAACTCTGGCCGATCTTCAACTGACACAAGAAAAGTTGGCCGAGATGGCACTCAATATTGATGCCAGCGCTCTATTAATTTACCGGGCTGCCTGGTGCAAAGATTCCCGTGGCGAGCGCGCCACAAAAGAGGTCGCAATGGCCAAGCTTTACGCCACAGAGACGGCGCAAAGCGTCATCGATAAGGCGGTACAAATACTGGGCGGGCTGGGTGTTGTCTCGGGCAATCCTGTCGAGAAATTGTATCGAGAGATCCGCGCACTTCGAATTTATGAGGGGGCGTCTGAGGTCCAAAAAATTGTCATTGCCCGCCAGCTTCTGGCAAACTTCTCTAAACCGGGTTGAAGAGGATTTTTGAAAGTGATGGCGTACACAGCGCACAAAGATACGTTCGCCAAAGATAATTTGCCACCGCGCGATCAGTGGCCGCATTTCAAATTTGATCTGCCTGAGCTCCAGTATCCAGATAAATTGAATTGCGCGGCAAGTCTGCTCGATGCGCGAATTGCAGAAGGACTGGGCGAAAAGGTCGTCTTTTACACACCCAACGAGGCGTGGAGCTATCAGGATTTGTTAGATAAATCAAATCAGGTTGCGCGTGTGCTGACAGAAGATTTTGGGCTCGTCCCCGGCAATCGCGTTCTCATCCGCTCGGCTAACAATCCCATGTTTATGGCCTGCTGGTTTGGCATTGCCAAAGCGGGAGGGATTGTGGTGGCCACCATGCCTCTGCTCCGCGCCAGAGAGCTCTCTGTTATGCTAGAAAAGGCACAGATCCAGTTTGCTCTCTGTGACGAGCGCCTGGATGAAGAGATGAAGAGATCCCAAGGCTCTGCCTTGAAAAGAATCTGCTATTTCAATGGCTCCGGCGCGACAGGATCAGGTGCGGAGCTGGAAGAGCGCATGGCCACAAAGCCCGTTGAATTCAAGAATGTTTTGACAGCAAGCGATGACACAGTGCTGATTGCCTTTACATCCGGCACGACTGGAAAGCCCAAAGGGACGATGCACTTTCACCGCGACATCTTGGCCATGTGCGACTCGTATTCTAATAAGATTCTGCAGCCCCATTCTGAAGATGTCTTCATCGGGAGTCCGCCCATTGCCTTCACATTTGGGCTCGGAGGACTTGTGACATTTCCAATGTGCGCGGGGGCTTCTTCAATTCTTCTTGAGATGGCTTCACCAGAATTGCTGATCAATGCTATTCAGGATTTCAAAACTACAATCTGCTTTACGTCCCCCACGGCCTATCGCATGATGTGCGACAAGACAAATGGCATCAATGTCTCAAGCCTGCAGAAGTGCGTCTCGGCAGGAGAGACTCTTCCGCTGCCGACATTTGAAGCTTGGAAGCGTGCCACAGGCATCAAGATCATGGACGGCATTGGCTCTACTGAGATGCTTCACATCTTTATTTCTGCTACTGAGAATGAGATTCGTCCCGGCGCCACCGGAAAGCCTGTGCCAGGATATGAAGCTATGGTGGTCGATGAAAACATGCAACCTTTGCCTGCTGGACAAGTTGGGCGTCTGGCAGTGCGCGGCCCGACAGGCTGCCGCTATCTTGCCGATGAGCGTCAGCGGGATTATGTGGTGGATGGCTGGAACCTCACCGGTGATGCGTACACCATAGACAAAGATGGCTACTTCTGGTTCCAGGCCCGTGCTGATGACATGATCATCTCCAGTGGCTACAACATCTCTGGCCCCGAAGTGGAGGAGGCCTTGCTGGAGCACAAAGCCGTGAAAGAGTGCGCCGTGGTCGCCTCACCCGATGAGACTCGCGGACATATCGTGAAGGCATTTGTGGTTCTGCGAGATGCCACTCAAAAGAGCCAGGAGCTTGGTGAGGAGCTTCAAAGCTATGTAAAGAATTCGATTGCGCCCTACAAATATCCACGCGCGATTGAATTCATTGATGCGCTTCCGCGCACCGAGACTGGAAAGATTCAGCGCTTTAAGCTGCGTCAGCTTGAGGAAGAGAAGTTTAAGAATAGATTATGAAAATACTACAGCCGAAAGAGTGGTTGAGACCCAGCGGTTACTCTAATGGAATTGAAGCAGAAGGCAAAGTTATCTTTGTGGCTGGTCAGGTTGGCTGGAATGCGAAGCAGCAATTTGAATCGGACGACTTTGTGGATCAAGTGAGGCAGACTCTCAAGAATGTACTGGCTGTGCTCAAGGAATCACGAGCAGGACCTGAGAATATCACGCGCCTGACCTGGTTTATTGTTGACAAAAGAGAGTACAAGGCTCGCTCCCGAGAGGTGGGGGAGGTCTATCGAGAGCTGCTTGGAAAACACTTTCCAGCGATGACTCTGGTTGAAGTCTCCGCCCTATTGGAAGATGGAGCCAAAGTGGAGATTGAAGCCACGGCGGTGCTATCGAAATAAGTCTTCCATTCTAATAATGCAGACCTCAAAAGCTGTTCGACCAATTCCAATCTGTGTCTTCCGCAATGGCACGAAGATCTTGGTAGGTAGTTATCACGATCCAATAAAACGAGAAGTAGTCTATCGCCCTCTTGGTGGCGGAATTCACTTCGGTGAATCGAGTGAAGCGGCACTTCATCGAGAAATTCGAGAAGAGATTGGCGCTGAAATTGAAAAGCCCAAACTTCTTGGAGTGTTGGAAAATTTATATACTTTCAAAGGAGAATTGGCTCATGAGATTGTCTTTGTCTACGATGCGCGGTTTTTAAAGACAGCTCCCTATATTCAGTTGAAAGATTTGACGCACAGGAAGATGGTGGACGACCTTTTAATGGTCATTGGATTGATCTTGGCTCAATTAATTCCAGCCCTTCGCTGATTAACCCAGATGGATTGGCGGATCTTCTCGCAACAGCCAAAATTTTCGACGAAGAGTAGCAGTTTCTGCTACAAGCTTCCGTGCTAATCGCGATTGACGTGGGAATTCCATCGAGTCAAAAGATAACCTACCTCGACAAAACTCGGAATGAAACGAACACCACAGGATCTCAACATATTTGCGCTATTGATAAGAGGAGGGTTTTCTTACGTGTACTATTAAAGCTGGGCACTGACCGGAGATTTTCACTTCAGCCAGTGCCCAGGCTAGGTTCATCTAGAAGAGGGTCTCTTATT
Source organism: Candidatus Acetothermia bacterium (assembly GCA_016201405.1). Lineage (GTDB taxonomy): Bacteria > Bipolaricaulota > Bipolaricaulia > RBG-16-55-9 > RBG-16-55-9 > JACQCZ01. The sequence goes on from JACQCZ010000017.1 coordinate 100,714, forward strand.
TCTTCAGGACCGCAATCCCATGTGGGTCGTTTGGCGAGTCTGTCGAGAGGGCTCCGATATTGTAGAAGCCCCAGAACTGGCCATCTGCCCCATCATCGAGCACCTGAATTACATCGACTCCTGGCGTCTCACCTTGGCCATTGTGAGTGGCCGTCATGCTGTTTGGGCCTTGTAGCGTCGCGTAGACCCATTGCCCATCGGAAGATGCGGACAGCATGCCTGAAGCTGCTCCGATGTCATCAATCTCGCTGACAATAACTTGATTGACAGTGTCGAAGACGATAATGCGGTCTTCAGAGCCTTCCATTGCGATCCAGAGATACTTTCCAAGACCAACTTTGATTACCCCATGAGCCGTTGTGCCCCAGTGGCTTATATCTTTGCATAGGACCAGCTGATCAGTCTTGGCATCAAAAACATAGAGTGTGGCCCCCGCGGTGATGTAGACTTGCCCGTTGGCATAGACTCCTCCGCATCCTGCAGGCGCAATTTCAGACTTGCTAAAAGCTTTGATAATGTGCATCGGCTTGCTGGCCGTGTCCACAATGTAAAGACCGCCGCCTCGCAAAGCGACATACGCCTTGCGCCCCACTAGCAGTGGGCAGGAGGGTGCGTTATCAGGGTTGTAAATATTCTCATATGCAGCCAGATCTAAGTCTTCCTTGGAGTCATAGCTGTACATATCAAAGACATAATCCGTTCGGATCAGGCCCAGCTTCTTCTCGTTCTCTTTGGCGACCAGGATCACTTGGTCATCCCAGGTTGGCAGAGCGTGGTGCGCTGCATCCCCAACATCGATGCTGGCGACAATCTGGTGATCAGAAGTGTGCATGATATAGACGTGGCCACTTCCCATGTTGGGGATGATGGCATCGCTGCCCGAGCGGTTGAATGTGATCATGTGCGGAATGGAGCCGGCCCCATCGCCGATCCCCTGGGCAGCAACCCCGAGGTCTATCATCTCATCATGCTGCAGCTTACCATCCGGAATTGCCGAGTAGATGTGAAGCTCTCCTGCATTCTCCTCGCCCACATTGCCCTGATCCAGCACCCAGACTTCATTCCCTGTGGTTGCCTGGCTGGAGTTGAGAGGTCTGGAGATTGCATTCCCCACTGATAATAGGGTGAAGAGGCCCAATACCAACAGACTCAAAAATAGTTTAAAGTTCGCTTTCACAGTCGCTCCTTTTCCTCATTCATTGATGAAACTTCGCTCAGAGGAATGGTAGTCCTGTAAAAGTTTGGTGAATATAACTCTAATTACATTCGGTAGGAGTCCGGTTCGCCTCGGGAAGTGGCGCTTACTGAGGCCGGATCAGCTCATAGGTCATGTCGGTGTGACCCGTGATCGGAATCGCAGTCTGCTGAAATCCCAACTGATCGATCTTCATCGACATGTGGCCTTTAAAATCCTGGGTGACCGTTTCTTTGACGATCCAGCCAGTCTTTTCATCAATCTGAAGCTCTGCTGATTGAGTTCCTGAGAGATCTTGGTAGCTTGTTTCTACAGGTCCAATCTTTAATGGGGCTGCATGAGGATTGGTATTCAATGTCGTTTGGATGCTAATGGTAGCCACTCCAGCCTCCCGCTTTTTTAGAGTCATGGTGTTCTCCATGACTAGCGGAACACCCGAGGAGACTGTGGTCGTGCTCTGCCAGGAATCTCCGACGGCTACCAGGTGATCTGGCAAGGGAGCAAAGTAATCACTCATCTGGTCCTTGAAATACTGATCACTGAATGTGCTTCGCAGCGTCGGCTCTATGAGTTTGCGCTTTGCATCATCGTATTGCTTCAAGACATGATCGAGAACATCGGATACACCCTGGACCTCTTGGACTTGGCCTTGTCGTGAGAGCACCATGGTGATTGGAGCAGCCATGACGGCATCCCACATCTTAGCCTCAGGGTCTTGGGAGGCTGATGGATTCGTCGAATCATAAGCGCTTGCTTGGGTGCCACTGTGCGATTGGGTATTGACCGATTCATATTTTGAAACCACGGTCATGAGCCCCACTGCATCCACACCACTCACATCAAATTTCATCACGGCATCCATCGTGCTGTCGGAGTTCTGCGTCTGCCCATCCATGACTACCGTGGTTGTCTGGCTGGTCGTCATCTTGGAGCGATAGGACTGCCCGGTTTGCACATTCAACTTGAGCGAGACTTTGGTGGCATCAGCTGCTGGCGACGTTGGAGTGGAAGCTGGGGATGTCGTATTGGGTGGCGTCGAGCCTGTTGGGTTGCTGGAGGAGCTAGACGAGTTCTGGTTGCCCGGCTGTGTGCTTGTGCTCGGCGATTTGCCACAACTGGTGACGAAGATTACCGAAAGGACAAGCAATAGCGATAGAATGAAAATATTTCTTCTGTTCATAATTGATCTCATTTCTTCCGACACTATACGGACAGCTCAACGAAGAAGCAAAGTAGGAGCTTGCCTAAATTTTCTCCATCATTTGTCCTAGAAGCTCATAAATTCACCCCGTCAAATGTCTTGGCCAAATCGCATCATTGGTCGGATGGATTGAGCCACTCTTTCATTTAGGCTTTTCACAGATCGCAGAAAAGAGAGGAGTGAGCAAAATGATGGAAAGCAGCATGACACTCGAAAAGATCGTCAAAGAGCGGCACTCCACACTGATACGCGATGCAGAAGAGAAGCGAATGTTAAGCCTCCTTGCACCGGCTAGAATCGATACCAGGAGTGGCCTGCTTAGCCGAGTATTTCAGCGCCTGATGCACCAAGTCAGGATGATCATCTAAGCAAAGGGCATACGGACCTTCCACATTGTCTTCTGCCATCAGTTCAATCAAAAACCCTCGTCCAGGCGACGATTTCCTCAGGATTTCCAACCTTCAATAAATTAGACATTAAAAAGCTCCGATATTTCATATATAATCCAGATAAGCTGATCTCGATCAAAAGATCACGAGATCGTGCGGAGCATGTATTTACACAATCAAGAAAATGGGGGTATGGCATGACGTTCAAGCGATGGGGTCTCTTTGCTTTACTTGTAGTATTTGGCCTGTTGACAGTGGGATTGACGGGCTGTGGCGGAAATAAGACAGGCACATCTTCGAATTCTTCAAGCAATAACAACTCAAATAACGACGCCAACAAACCTGCTACAGCACCCAATACCAACGCAAACACTGCTCAGCAAAACCCAACAACGCCTAATACTTCGAGTACACCCGGCACACAGACGCAAAATCCACCGACTTCAACCACTCTTCCTGCTACGACTACTCCAACGACTCCACCCACCACCCCACCTGTGACCACAACTCCGACGACTCCCACCACTTCGCCACAGAACCCGGCTTCGACTCCTCAACCGCCGGCATCAAGCCCGCCAACCAGCACTCCTCCGCCTGCTTCAGCCGCAGTGGTCAAGAACCCCGATACATTGGTGCTCACGCTCACAGCTGACCCTATCGAGACGCTTGATCCGGCCTATGCATATGACAGCGGCAGCGGATGGATCATCTTCAATATTTACGAGACGCTCATCTTTTGGGATGGCGATAAACCAGACAAGTTCGTTCCCATGCTCTCCACTGCTGTCCCGAGCCTGGACAACGGGCTGATCAAAGACGATGGCAAGACCTACGTCTTCCCCATTCGAAAGGGAATCAAGTTTCATGCTGGACCCGTAAAAGATGCTCAGGGGAACGTCATCCCTGGCAGCGGCGAGCTCACCCCCGACGACGTCGCTTATTCCATACAACGCCTGTTGCTTGAGGATCGCTCCGGTGGGCCAAGCTGGCTGATGATGGAGCCACTTCTTGGATCAAGCTCCATCATGGACTTTGGCTATGCTCTTCAGCCTTCGGCCAAAGCTGGCGCAGCGAAGTTGAGTGAAAAGTTGAGCGCTGCAGAGAGACTGAGGACCATCTTTAGTCCGGAGACGTTGAAGTCCATCTGTGATCAAGTCAAATCAGCTGTGACTGTGGATGGAGACAACGTTGCTTTCCATCTCAAAGAGTCCTTCGCGCCATTCCTTCAGGTCGTTGTCGGCTACTGGGCTTCGATTCTGGACAAGGAGTGGGTAATGACGGATATCCACAATGACGCGGGAGCTTTGGTCAAGAAGGCGGGCTGGGATGGCAATTGTGCGAGCTGGCCAGACTTCTACGACCCTGACCAAAGCGCCTCAAGTCTCTATAGCATTGCCAATGGAACGGGCCCGTATAAGTTCGTGCGCTGGAGGCCGAACGAGGAGATTTATCTGGAGAGAGATGAAGGGTATTGGCGTGAGCGCCCTGCCAATCTCAAGTATGTCTCCTTCAAGTTTAGCCCTGAGCTCTCTACCCGGCTTTTGATGCTGCAAAACGGGGATGCAGACATCGTCACCATCCCTCTTGCCAGTCAGGATCAAGTCGAGCCCCTGGTTCAGAGAGAGCTGGTCTCAAAATATGAGAATCAGCCCACTGGCAGTGCCTATTTCTGGATCTTCAACCAGAAGATCAGCATGACAGACAACCCCTATGTGGGCAGTGGCAAGCTTGATGGCGATGGCATACCAGCCGACTTCTTTAGCGACCTCGATGTTCGTCAGGGCTTTGGCTTCGTCTTTGACTGGCAGTCTTATTTGCAGAATGCCATCCATGGCGAGGGCACGCGTTTCCGTGGTGCGATTGAGAGCTCGGTCTTTGGCTACAACCCCGAACAGCCTGTCTTTGACATCGATCTCGACAAAGCTAAAGAACACTTTCAGAAGGCTTTTGGGGGCCAGCTTTGGGACAAGGGCTTCAAGTTCATCGTCCCCTATGTCCAGGGCGGTCAAGCCGTCAAGATCACTACCCAGATCATGGCCAAGAACTTGGCTTCCATCAACCCCAAATTCCAATTGATTTCCCAAGACTTCCAGAGCAACACGATCAGCCAGGACGGTGATTTGGGGAAGATTCCGATGGACTATAACGGCTGGGGAGAAGATTACCATGACCCCAATAACTGGGTCTTCCCGATCTTGGACAGCAATGGCTATTACGCCCGCAACATGGGTATGGATCCCGAGCTCCAGAGCCAGCTGGATGACATGATTGTCAAGGCCAGGCGTGAGCTCGACCCAGAGAAGCGCAAGGAGACCTATTTCGAGCTGCAAAAGATCGTCTATGACAAAGCGCTGATCATCCCATTGGAGGAATGGCACCGGCGCCGCTATACCCGCAGCTGGCTGCACGGGTATCTGAACAACACGGCATTTCCCGACTACTATTTCTGGTACTTCTCCAAGAGCTAAGCGAAGGGTGGTACGATGCTGGCTTATATCATCCGGCGCGTTGCTTTGCTGCCTCTGATGTGGCTAGCAGCCACGCTCATCATCTTCATTGTGATGAGCTTTCTCGGCCCATATCAGCGGCTCAGCCTCTATCTGCGCAGTGACCCGGAGATGATCGTCAGCGCAAAGCACCTCAATGATGAGCAGCGCCAGCGCATCTTTGAGAAGTACGGGCTTAATGACCCATTTTATGTGCAGTACTTCAACTGGCTGGGACAAGTCTTTCAGGGCAACTTTGGTTGGTCAAAGACGGCTCAGAAGCCCGTGCTCGACGCCCTTGTTGAGCGCCTTCCTGCTACGCTAGAGCTCACGCTGCTCTCGATTGGCCCCTTGATATTTCTGGCAATATGGATGGGAGTGAAGTCTGCCGTCTACCAAAATAAATTTCTTGACCATGTTACGCGCTTTGTAGCCATCACTGGATATTCGCTTCCCAGCTTTGTCTTTGCCATATTCGCGCTTGTCATCTTTTACGGGTTACTGGACTGGCTGCCGCCGGGTCGCCTCTCACTCTGGGCAGAGCATATTGTCTATTCGAGTGAGTTCATCCGCTACACCGGCCTCAATCTCGTCGACTCGATTTTGAATGAGCGCTGGGATATCTGGTGGGATGCCTTTAAGCACTTGATCTTGCCGGTCGTCAGCCTCTCCTATCTCAGTTGGGCAGGGCTGTTGCGCGTCACCCGCAGCAGCATGCTGGAGACGCTGCAACAAGATTATGTTGTGACCGCGCACGCCAAAGGTCTGCCCGAAAAGAAGGTCATCAAGAAGCATGCGCGGCGTAATGCACTCATTCCCGTCTTGACTCTCTCGGGCTTTGTGATTGTGGGTTTATTGACGGGCGTATTTATCATTGAGACCGTCTTCAACTATAGAGGCGTCGGTTTTTGGGCTGTCGATGCGACCCTCAAGTTTGATGTACCCGCCGTGATTGGGATCACGCTCTTCACCGCGACTCTGATTGTGCTAGCCAACCTGATCATCGACATTCTATATACCATCTTTGATCCGCGGGTCCGGTATGACTGACGAGATTAAGCCAGCGCCCAGTATTTGGAAACGCCTCAAGAAGAACAAGCTCTCTTTCGTCGCGATTGGGTTGCTCATCTTCTTTATTGGGGTCATGTTTGCAGCGCCCTGGCTCGCTCCCCCTGAACAGACTTGCCCATCTTATATCTATTACATCTTTCCCGATTGGCTCCTCTCGCCTTTTATGAAAGATATCCCATGCAAGCCGCATGAGATGCCGCGTGATGGCTTTACGACCACCCCTCTGCCACCCAATGCCGCGGCCTGGGCAACATTCCCACCGGATTGGCACTTACATCCACTGGGCACGACAGAGAACCGCTATGACATCTGGTATGGTCTCGTCTGGGGGACTCGAACAGCACTATTTGCTGGTGCGTTGATCGTGCTCTTCAGCTTTGTCATTGGGCTTCTGGTTGGTGGGATGTCTGGGTATTTTGGTGGCTGGGTGGATGCCATTGCGATGCGCTTTGTTGACTTCATGCTGGCTCTTCCCGGGTTCTTAGTGACCCTGGTGCTGGTCTCAGTCATTGGCCGTGGTCTTGACAAAATTATTCTTGCGTCAATTATATTTGGCTGGACGACCTATGCGAGGCTCATTCGCGGTGACATTCTCTCAGTTCGAGAGCGAGAGTACATTCAAGCAACTCGCGCTTTGGGAGCGGGGCACGCTCGAATTCTCTTTCAGCATATTGTTCCCAACATGATCTATCCTGCGCTCATCCTGGCTTCGCTGGATATTGGCACGGTGGTCTTGGGGCTTTCAGCCTTCAGCTTTTTGGGACTTGGGTCAGGAGAGAATTATGCGGATTGGGGGCAGATGATCGCATTGGCTCGCAATCGCATTGCAGGCGTAGCGGGTGGCAGCTCACTGGAATTCTGGTACACCTATATCTTCCCGGGGTTGGCCATCTTCTTCTTTGTGCTGGCCTGGAACCTCATTGGCGACACTGTGCGAGATATCCTGGATCCGAGACAACGCGGAAATCGATGAAGATAGATAAATTTTCGTGGAAATACGGGGTCTGGCTGGGAGAGGAGGATTCGAACCCCCACTAACCGGTCCAGAGCCGGTTGTCCTGCCTTTAGACGATCTCCCAAAGGGTGTCGTATCTTAATTCACGCCTCTAAAGCTGTCAAATGAATTGCTGCCTTTCAGATTGCCAATGAATGGAATTGCATGACAAAATCATCAACACGATACCCAGTTGACTCGGCTGCCCCTTTTTATCACTGCATTTCCTTCGGCTATTCTGGCAAGCGCATTACACTCAGCAAAATTTGTGATCATGTGAGATGACTGGTTGGGGAGCGGATTGAGCCAAATCTCACCCGACTCTGAAATAGAGGTCGAACTGCGCATAAAGAACTCACGATCTGGGCTCTGCTTCACAGCTTGGGAGATTCGCCCAATCACCGGGCATGGTCTTGGATGCGCGTCTCTTTCCAGAAGATCAAGCACGCGAATGGCGTGAAGATTGAGACAGACAAATACAGAACCGGGATTGCCCGGTATTCCCAGTACAATCTTTTTGCCGCGCATTCCAAAATAGAGCGGCTTGCCTGGCCTCTGACGTACTTGCCAGAAGATCTCCTTGACCCGCAGCTTCTGGGTTGCGCGCAGAATAAAGTCCCGGTCTCCTACTGAAATTCCGCCACAGGTAAGAACAAGATCAGAGCTTTTAAGAGCATCACTCATCGCGCCGGCTGTGGCTTCCAGGCTGTCCAGCACGGGATAAGTCTCCACCTGGGAATAGCCCAGGTTTTTGAGCCAGGAGTTCGTCAAAATCTCATCGCCATCGTAGACTTCGCCGGGTCTCAGCCTCTTACCAGGCTTGACAACCTCATCTCCGGTAGTAAGCACTGTAATTCTCGGCTCTCGAATCACTTTTACGGAGTCAACACCTGCTATTGATAGGACAGTAAGAAGACCGGGAGTCACACGCGTTCCAGCCTTGGCTAGTGGTCCCCCCACTAGGATCTCTTCTCCACGATGGCGCATATTTTCGTGTAGCGGAATCGGCCTCGAGATGATCAGAAAATGCCCTTCCACTCTTGCATCTTCTTGGCGCAGCACAGCGGTCGTCCCTTCTGGAATATGCGCCCCGGTGAAGATACGCATAGTCTCTCCAGATCCTATTCCCGGGATTTTTCCCAGGCCCCCCGCGGGAACTTCGCCTACAATACGCAGCTTGACCGTAATTTTTTCTGAAGCTACCTCAACATCTTCGGCCCGAAGGGCATAGCCATCCATTGCGCTCTGAGGAAATGGGGGGAGGTCAATCTTGGAAGTAGCATCTTGAGCCAGGACTCGTCCCAATGCCTCTTTTAATGGAACTTTGCTGGAAGGAAGCGCTGAAATAAAGCTGGCATAAAGCTCCCAAGCCTCTTGGACCGAGATCATTTAGCTGTACCCGTGCTTGTGCGGTATTTTTCTTAAGACTTGGAAGATGTGCAGCACGGCAGGAAAGAGGGCATCGAAAGTCTCCTTGGCTCCTTTTGTGCTGCCTGGCATAGTGATGACTAGCGTGTCGCCAATCATGCCTGCGATGCCGCGTGAGAGCATGGAGTAGCGCGTTCTCTTCTGCCCATGGTTTCGCGCTGCCTCCATCAAGCCTGGGATCTCGCGCTCGATGAGCGGTTGCAAGGTTTCAACCGTGATGTCGGTATGAGAGAGACCCGTTCCGCCCACCGTGAGCAGCAAATCCGCCCCTTCGTTTACCAACTCTTTGACACGTTTTGCAAGAGCCTGTGCATCATCGGGCAGAATCTCATAGCTCAAAATCTCGACATTTTTGTCTGCTTCCAATCTAAATATAACTGCCTCGCCGGCTCTGTCCTCTTTCTTGCCCGATGCCACAGAATCCGAGAGCACGATCACGGCTGTCTTGATCGGAGGCTCAATCTTTTCACGATAGTCACTCTTGCCACCAGTCTTGGAGACCAGCTTCAAATAGCCGATTTCAATCTCTTGGTTGTAGGGCTTCAGCATGTCATAGACTGTGAGGGCAGTGATACTGGCTGCCGTGAGAGCCTCCATCTCAACTCCTGTGCTGGCAATGCTTTTGACTCTGACCTGGATGCGCAGCCCACCCTTTTCAAAGTGATATTTGATCTCCACATGAAAAACAGGGATAGGGTGGCAGAGAGGAATCAGCTCCCACGTCCTTTTGGCAGCCATGATGCCAGCAGCGCGAGCAATTTCGAGCGCATCCCCTTTTTCTGTCTTGCCTTGTTCTAGGAGCGGCTGAAGCTCACCGGGCACGCTGATCCATGTCTCGGCCAGAGCCTCACGCAGAGTCTCGACTTTATGGGAGATATCTCTCATTTCCGCTCTTTCACTGTCATGGGGACGCCAGCCTGAAATTCGCTATCTCCCGTCTTGTAGTGCTCCTCTTTCCAGATGGGAACGCGCTTCTTTAGCTCGTCAATGCCATAGCGGGCCGCCTCGAATGCCTCAGCACGATGCTTGGAGCGCACCACAACGTAAACACTCGGCTCGCCCAATTCGAGCCTGCCAATCCGATGTTGAAGTCTGCACTGCTTTACAGGAAATTTCTCCAAAATCTCCAGCTCAAGCTCTTTGAGGACATTCTCAGCAATCTCGATATGGGCGTCGTATGTAATCGCTTCCACAGCCTTTCCTTCATTTTCATTACGCACGATCCCGGAGAAGATGACAAGACCTCCACAGCTTGGATCTTCAGTCTCTGACAAGAGTCTGTTCAAATCCATCGGCTTCTTTGCAATCCAGCACCCCATCTTTACCCCCCACTCACAGGCGGCAGGAGCGCAATCTCGTTGCCATCTTGGATCTGCGAATTGCTTGGAACAATCTGGTTGTCCACAGCAAAGACCACGGATTGCAGATGCGGCATCAGCTCTGGAGTTCTTTCGATCAAATATTCGGAGAGCTTTTGGAGATTGAGAATTTGTGCCGGAAGATTGAGGGAAATATCTCTTGAGCCGACCACTCGTTGAAGTCCGCCATAAAAGACGACACGAACCTGCACGGCTTAGCCCCCCAGGCTCGACATCAGCGTCTGTGTCACTTGGCCCACTTCCCAATGATGGCCTTCGGGCTTCATGTCTGCTGCCTCCAAAAAACCTGCGCGAATAGCATCCTCATCGCCAGCTCTGATAACATCGAGCAGTTTCACATGCACGTCATAGGCCAGACAAGGACGAATCTCGCCATTGGCCGTGAGACGAAAGCGGTTGCAGGTATCGCAATATTTTTCAGAGATGGGCAGAATAAAGCCGATCATCCCTTTGGCGCCAGGCACTTTCCAGTAACGCGCCGGGCCATTGCCGCGCCCCGGTTTGGCAGGCACAAGACCGAATTTTTCAATCAGCTCATTACGGATTTCAGAGAGGTTGGCGAAGCCTCCCAGATGTGTGAGGTCGGCTCCCTCTCCGATTGGCATCAATTCCAAAAACCGCACCACAAACTCATTGTTCATGGTGAGATCGAGCCAATCTTCCACCTCGTCTTCGTTGAAATTCTTTAATACAAGCGTATTAATTTTGATGGGCTTTAAGCCAACTTCGGTCGCGCGCCTCAGCCCTGCCCATACAGTCTCCAAGAGCCCAAAGCGTGTGATTCTTGTAAAGCGGTCGGGTCTTAATGAATCTAAGCTCACATTAATCCAGTCCAAGCCACTAGTGGCAAGCTCCTCAGCCAGCCGCTCCAGAAGGAGGCCGTTGGTGGTGAGCGAAAGCTCTTTCAAGTCCGTCTCATTGCGAAGCATTTTGATGAGAACAGGCAGATCGCGTCTGACGAGCGGCTCTCCACCGGTGAGCCTGGCGCGGTCGATTCCTAGGCGATTGGCGATTTGGACCGTGTGGACGATCTCTTCAAAGCTGAGGATCTCCTCTTTCTTATGAAACTGAAGGCCATGGAGAGGCATACAATAATGACAGCGCAGATTGCAGCGGTCTGTCACCGAGATTCGCAGGTAATTGACCCTGCGTCCGTAGCGATCCTTCAGGAATTCCATCATTGAGAATTATCAGACATATTGTGTCCACTTTCAATAGCGTTGAGCAGCCGCTGAAGCTCATCGGGTCTATTCACGTCTGTGAAGTTCTCTCGAATCCCCCATCGTTGCCAGACTGAAGGAGTGAGGGTCGCAATCCCCTCTGGGTTTTTTTCGATCCAGCGATAGAGAGAGAGCTCACCACTCTCAAAAGCATCTTTTAGCTCTGAGTAGAGCGATTTATGATAAAGAGCGCAAGTCACTTGCAGATTCTCTTTATCAATGGGAATGAGCGCTCTGGGCTGAGGTTGCAGCCCTTGAAGATATTCTTGCATCTTCGACAAAAAATCGCTTGTCAATAATGGAAAATCTACCGCAAGCAACAGACCATAATCACCGCTCATCGCCTGCAATCCACCGATCAGCGCCCCCAGCGGGCCTGAGTTTGGATTCTCATCGATGAGAAAGCGATGCTCTGATCCCAAGAGCTCTATTATTTTTTGTTGATCTTCGCTTTTTGCGACTAGAATGAGTACTTCAGCAGCAACTTTTGTCGCGGCCTGAAAGGTTCTTTCGATGAGAGGCTGCCCCTGAAGTTTAAGAAATCGCTTGTCTTGCCCCATGCGCTGGGACTCTCCGCCTGCCAGAATGAGTGCTGAGACACGCATCGATCAGCCTGCTCTTAGCTTCGGATTCCAAGGATATTCAATATAGCGTGCCGTTTCTGCAGCGGCCCTCTTCCCCAAAATCTTGGATACGACATAGAATGACATATCGATCCCAGCCGAGACGCCTGCCGATAAGATAATCTTTCCGTTGTCTACCACGCGCTCTTTATCCAGGACCTTAGCATCGGGAGCGAGCTCTTTGAGCATATCTAGTGCCATAAAATGAGTTGTCGCTTTTAAGCCTTTGAGCAGCCCTGCCTCGGCCAAGACCAATGCTCCCGTGCAGACAGAGAGCAGATATTCACAACTCTCTGATTTCTCGCGTATCCAGTTTAGAACGTTCTCATTCTGTAGAAGCTTCCGCGTTCCGAATCCCCCAGGCACAACAATGATATCGGGCTCGGGGCATTGATCAATCAGATAACGCGGGTTGATGCTGAGAAGATTTCTGGCCAGCACGGGCTTTGGTCTCTCTGCGACTGTGTAGACGTTGAAAGGCTCTAAATTATCACGTTTGCCAGTTACGGAAAAGACTTCAAATGGACCGCAAAAATCAAGAACCTCAACCTCGTCAAAGATGAGAATGGCCACATTACGACTCTTCATCCCAAGCTCCTTTTATCAAAGTCTCTTTTGATCAGCTCATACTCTTCTGGTGTGTCCATATCCCACTGGGTCACTTCTTCTCCAGATTCTAGAAGAATCTTTTCGGAATCTGCCCAGTGAGTTTTGACCAGACTCATCGCACTCGTCTCGCCCTGCAGCTTCATTACTTCTGGCCAAAGCTCACGGGGAAATAAAACTGGATGCCCCTTTTCGTCGTTCAGAACTGGAAACGTCAATTTACCCAGCTTAGCAAATTGCTCAATGACTCGATTGATAAGCGCACTTGTCATGAGGGGCATATCTCCAGGGAGGAAGAGCGCACCCAAAGCATTGCTTGGCATCTTTTTGATGGCTGTTCGAACAGAAGAAGCCCTTCCGGTCGGCCAATTCGGATTCTCGATCACACTCAGTTTTGAATGACGCCCAAGCTCTTCCAATGCTCGAATGATCTTTGGTCTCTCAAATCCAGTGATCAAAAAGATGCTCTCAAGCTGAGACTCAAGCATCGCTCTGGTCGTGTGATAAATTACAGCATGCCCGCAGAGAGGCATCAAAAGCTTGTTTCCGATCTCAAAACGGCTGCTATCTCCGGCGGCCAAAACTACACCGGGAATCTTATCGCTCATCATGGATTGGAGAATTTCGCTCGCGTAAAAAGCCGCCGAGCCGCCCATTCTGGTAGGCCAGAATCTCGCTGAGGATGCTGAGTGCAATCTCTTCAGGGGTCTCTGCGCCGAGGTCAAGCCCAATTGGGGCATGCAATCTTGCTAATGTTTTTTTACTTGGCTTGCCTATCTCTTTCTCGATCTCGGCCAGCAACTCTTCCGTCCGTGATCGCGGACCAATTTGCCCAATGTACTGCACATCACTTTTGATGACATTCTTCAAAATCTCAAGATCATAGAGATAGTTGTGCGTCATAATAACAACAAACATTCTGGAATCGAGTGAAACTTTGTCTGGGAATTCTGTAGGATGGGCATAGATGAGCTTCTCGATATCAGGAAATCTTTCTCTTCTTAAATATTCCGCACGGTGATCGACAACTGTGACTTGGAACCCCAATTGGAGCGCCATCTGGGCGAGCGGCTGGGCATCAAAACCGGCTCCAAAGATGACAAGTCTTTCTGACGGCTCTATTCTCTCAGCATAGATTCGGATCTTCTCTTTCCCAAGAGAGAGTGACTTTGTAAAGGTTCTCGTTTTTTCGGGAAACTTTTCTAGCTCTGCAAAGATGGCTTCATCCCATTTTGATGGGTCTGAAGTCATGCCAACAAGTTTTTCTGGAATAAAGAGCCAGTGCTTCCCAGTCGACAAGTCGGTTGACTGACTCTCGATTGCCACAGCGAGAGTGCAAGAGACTTCATTCTGCAGCAATCCAAGCAGCGATGAATAAAGATGAGTTTCTGATTTTTTTTGTACGACAGGTTCAATAAAAACCTCAATGGTGCCCCGGCAACCTAGACCCGTGCCGGCGATGATGTCCATCTCTTCTCTCGTATCAAAGTGAAGAAGGTTTGATTTACCCGATGCGATAACTCTCTTTGCGGTGGAGATGACCTCGTCTTCAAGACAGCCTGCGCTAACAGCACCAAACTTCTCTGACTTGGTAACAAGAAGACGAGCGCCTGGTTTGCGATAGGTCGAGCCGCTGGTGGCAACGACGGTCGCCAACGCGATGGGAGTCTTGGGCTGAAGAAGCGAATCTAATCGTGCGAAGATTTGGTGCTTCTCATACATTACTGCCCATTGTAGCGAGTTCTGTGAGCGCTCGCTTTAGATAGACTGGAGCCATCCGCTTGCGATAGAAGAGATGAAAGTCAGTATTGTCAAGCGGACGGGCAGGATTAAAGACAGATTGAGATGCAGCTTCAATCTGATTCTCTGTCAGCCTCTTCCCAGTCAGAATATTCTGAGCCTCTGCCATCTCAAAGGGACAGGAGCCAATACCACCCAGAACTACTTTTGCATGTTCCACTGTGCCATCCTTTGCCTGCTTCAGTGCCACGGCAACTCCAAGCACAGGGAAATCAAACGACTCACGCCGTCGCAGCTTCCAATAGGTGCTCTTGATGCCGTCCGATGGCGGCAATTGAATCTCAGTGAGGATCTCATCATGAGCTTTGCTGAGATAGAACATGCCATCGTCGTTGTACAAGTCTTTTACTGAAATGACACGCTCACCTTTGCTGCCGATGAGCTTTAGTTTTGCGCCAAGTGCAATTAACATCGGTGCGCTATCGGTCGATGAGACGGCCCAGCAGCGTGAGCTTCCTGGTGCCACCCGGCATGGGACTCCACTCTGGTTGAGCTTTGAGTCTTGCAGAACGGGCCAGCCCTTGCCGCTTGGAGCCTTCATACACCATCCAATCGCTTGTCGCCAGTGATGAGTCTGATCGTAATAATTGCACCTCGTATCGAGACAGAGATTGCCGCCAATCGTGCCCATGTTTCGTAGTATCGGTGTCGATACGGCTCCTGCTGCTTTGGCAAGTCCTGCATAGCTCTCCTGAACAACAGAGTGACTACTGACCTCCGTAAGAGTCGCACTTGCGCCCAGTGTGAGCCCAGATTTTGCACTGCCCGAAATCCTATCCAGATCATCAATTTTGCGCAGTCCGATGAGTGTCTTGGGAAGGAACTGGCGGCGCTTCATCTTCGGGTAGATATCGGTTCCGCCAGCTACAATCATGGCCGCAGGTCCTTGATCTGCCAGAATCTTGCAGGCATCATTGATGTTTTGAGGGGTAAGGTATTGAAACTTAGGGAGTCGTAGCATGATCTATCTTTTCCACTCGGCCGGAACTTCCACTTTGACGGGCTCCGGAAAGTTGTAGCTGGGGATGCCCTTGGGGCCGACTCGCGGCGGATTACCCTTCTTCTTCTCTTCCAGAGCTTTGAGGACCTTTTCTGGAGTGATCGGAATCTCGTCAATGTGGATTCCCAGCGCATTATAGACGGCATTGGCCACGGCAGGAATGACCGGGCTGAGTGGGCCTTGCCCTGCTTCCTTGGCACCAAACGGGCCATTTGGCTCATCGGTCTCGACCAGAATTGTCTCAACCGGAGGCATCTCTTTGAAAGTGAGGCTCTTATAGTCCAGAAGCGATGGAATTTTGTGCAAATTTTTCCTGAAATCTTGTTCTTCCATCAAGACCTCGCCAAGCCCCATATAGACGCTGCCTTCGACTTGGCCAATGACCGAGAGAGGATTGAGTGCCCGGCCAATGTCATGCGCGATCCAGATCTTTTCCACCTTGACCTCGCCCGTCTCTGCATCACAATCAACTTCTGCCACACAGGTCGAAAAGCTGTAAGCGGGTGATGGCCCAACGCCCGAGCCTTTGTACTGGCCTATTTTGGGGGCGGGCTTGTAGCTCCCTACGGCGCCTATGGGTCCAAATTTGGCTTCAGCCAATTGTGCTGCATCTTTGAATGAAAGCTTGTTTTCAGGGTTTTCTTTATCAAAAATGACTCGGTCTCGTGCTTCTAATTTCTCAATGGAGACATCCATCTCTTCGGCTGCCGCCTCGAAGATCGGCTCTCGCACTTTCATTGCGGCATCGATCGCTGCGTGCCCCATCATCATGGTCACGCGGCTTGAATAGGTCCCCAGATCGATCGGCGTCAGATCCGTATCTGCAGTCACAAGGCTGACATCCGTTTGGTAGAGTCCGAGGACTTCTGCTACCAGTGAGGCCAGCACGGTGTTTGAGCCCTGGCCAATATCAATCGCTCCTGAAAATGCCGTCACCAAGCCAGAGCGGTCGACCTGAATCTGGACTTCAGACTGAGGCAGCTCGTTCCAGTAAATAGGAAGCCCAGCGCCGCAAATATAAGTGCTGAGCGCAAAGCCGATTCCTTTGCCTTTGGGAAGCTTTCCAAATTTTGTCTTCCAGCCTGATGCCTTGAGTACTTCCTCGGTGCACTCTTTTGAGCCATTGCTGTTGATCTTGAGCCAGTTGACCGTGACATGGTTTGGTCCGGTCATGTTCTTCTGCCGGATAGCGATGGGGTCGAGCTTCAGATCCTCGGCCAGTCTGTCGAGCTGGCGCTCGATCGCAAATCGCGGCTGTGGAGTGCCGTGAGCTCGCTTTGGTCCGCAGGCAGGTTTATTGGTGAAAGCCCGAATCGCCTGGAATCTGTAATTGGGAATTTTGTATGTGACGGTTTGTAATGCTCCTGTGTAATATATGCTCGCGGGCCCGTATGAGCCATAGGCGCCGCCGTCAAGAAAAGACTTGAAGTGCATTGCGGTGATTTTCCCATCTTTCGTCACACCCGTTTTGACCCACATCAGAACCGGGTGGCGCCCACGATGGGCATAGAAGACCTCTTCACGGGTCAGCGTGATCTTGATGGGTCTGCCAATCAGCATACTCAGCTTGCAGGCGCAGATTTCGTGTGAGAAGGGATCATCTTTGCCGCCAAAGCCGCCGCCAACAGGAGCAGCGACCACCCGAATCTTGTGATCCGGAAGCTCTAAGACTTTGGCCAACGCCCGATGCACATAGTGAGGGGTCTGTGTTGCGCTCCAAATCGTCATCTTCTCCTCTGATGGATTCCAGGATGCAACGGCAGAGTGCTGTTCCATGGGAAGGTGCGTATTTCCCTGATAGAAATAGACATCTTCTCGGATGTGATCGGCCTCTCCAAACCCGCCATCCACATCTCCAAAATCGATCGAGACAATTTTGTGAAGATTGCCCTCCGGCCCATAGTCATGAATGCGAGGCTCTTTGATATTGATCGCATCTTCAAGCGACATGACGGCCTTGAGTGGCTCATATTGGACGTCAATGAGCAAGAGAGCCTCTTCGGCAGTCTCTTCATCCAGCGCTGCAACCGCAACAACGGGCTCGCCGACATAGCGAACTCTGTCCAATGCCAATGCATGCTCGTCCTGGCTGGTCGGCATGATTCCGAATTGTATTGGAAGATCTCTTCCAGTAATCACTCCCAAAACGCCAGGCAGCTTTTCGGCTCTGCTCACATCGATCTTTTTGATGAGCGCGTGGGGGTGAATGCTGGGAAGAATTTTCCCATAGACCATGCGGGGCAGACGAAGATCATCGGCATATTTGGTGCGACCAGTGCATTTATCTCCGGCATCCACTCGTGGCAAGGACTTTCCAATGACTGAGAATTCGCTCTTTGCTTTGGCCACGCTCTTACTCCTTTGAAGCGCCCAGCCGGGAGGCTGTCAATTCGACGGCTTCAATAATCTTCCAGTAGCCAGTGCAGCGGCAGAGATTTCCAGAGAGCGCCTCTTTGATCTCATCTTGGCTTGGATTCTTATTCTCATCAAGCAATGCTTTGGAGCTCAGCAGCATTCCCGGAGTGCAGTAGCCACACTGAGCCGCTTGCAGCTCGATAAATGCCTGCTGAATGGGGTGAAGCTTTCCGTTCTGCTCAAGTCCTTCAATGGTGGTGATCTTCTGCCCCTGGATCTCAACTCCTAATGTGAGGCATGAAAGAATGGGCTGGTCATTGATCAGCACTGTGCAGGTCCCACACTCACCCACTTCACAGCCGTGCTTCGTTCCGGTCAGGTCTAAATCTTCACGCAGAATCTCTAATAGGGTCTTGTTGACTGTAACAGCAACCTCATAACGCTCGCCATTGATTTGAAGAGTGATCAGAGTTTTTTGAGATTCCAACAGGCCCCCCTTAGTCTTCGCTGTGCCGACCGCACCAGTATAGAACATAATCAAGGAGCCTTACAAGAATCTTGGGGGTGAGACTCTGTCAGACTATTTTTCGATCTACTTAGCTGAAGTTGGGAAATTTACGCAATTGCTCTACAAGCCCCTGATATAAAGCCTCGCTCTCTAGAGCGGAAGTGAGCTTCTTATGAAGAGTTCTTGCGCTGCGCGGATGAATCTCCAGGCGGTCGATCAGCGTATCTCTTGCACCCTCATTGCTGCCTAAATCTGCGATCAGCAAAAGACCTTGAAAGAGCTTGGAGATAGGCAGATTGCTGTTGGCAAAGATCGTCCCTGTGCGGTCGGCAAAGGTCTTTTTGCAATTCGTGCAGAGATAGCGCTTCTCTCTTGAGCTGCTTACATGGCCATGAATTCGCACCTTTTGCCCCTGGCAATAGGGACAAATCACTCCATTGGCCCAACGGATCCGCCGCAGCAGCTCATAGCATTCCGGGTCGTCGCGCTGAATAGATCGCACAGAATCCTCCAGACTCTTGGCAATCTCGCTGTGAATAGGGACATTCTTGAGGTAACTCGAGCGCAGCCGCTCATTGCATATTTTTGCAGCCTGCTCCATCAGAATGTGATAGGCTTTGCGGAGCGAGGCCTTCGCCTCCTCGGGGCGGTCCATGCCCGACAAGACCTGATAGCTGCGAAACCAGACCCACGGTCCATACAAAGTGTGGTTCAGCACGCCCAAGATCTCTAAAGCCATTTCTGAGCTCTGAAAGGCGCCTGTGAGATTCCCCAGAATTAGATGGCTGTGACTCTCATCCATGTGAAGAAGCATCTCTTCACCCTTTTGTTTCATGGCGCGGCTGATCACCAATGCTTCTCGATAATGATCTAAGGCGAGTTGTGGGTCTCCAGAATCATGCAGCATCTCTCCTACGTTTCTCAGCACCACACCCATGTTCCTTTGATCGTTGTTCTGCCGATGCAGGCGAATGGCCTCTCGCCCTATTTGAATAGCCTGTTGCATCTCGCCAAGACGCCAATAGATTATGCTCAGATTTCCCAATGCCAGTGCTTCGCCCTGCTGTGAGCGAACTTCACAAAATGTGGTCAAAGAGTCGCTCAGGCACTCTTGTGCCTTTTTGTGCTCACCCAAAAACCAATATACCGCCCCCAGATTATTGAGATCGCTGGCACAAGCTCTCCGGTCACCGATCTCTTGGTGAATGCGAGCGGCCTCTCTCATATGTTCGATGGCAACTTCAAATTGCCCGATATTGTGAGAGGCCAGGCCTAGATTTCCTAAAGAGCGGGCCTCCCCCCGGCGGTCTCCAATCTTGGCCGCTAGCTCCCGAACCTCGCTCAAGATCTTAATGGCCTCAGAATAATTCTCCTGCGTCCAGTGCATAGCTCCTCTAGCCAGCAGTGTCAGCGCCTTGCCGGGCAAGTCGTTGAGTCTCTCCCGTAATGCCAGCGCTTCGCTAAGCTGTTTCTCAGCCCTTTCAAAATCTCCTCTGCGCCACGATATACCAGCGAGATAATGCAGAGTTTCGGCGCGACTCTTATCATCGCCAAGCCTGATTTGCAGCTTGTATTCATCGTTCAGATAACTTAGAGCTGAGTCATAATCGGTCGTATACCAATAAATGAGAGCGATGCTGTGGAGGGAGCGGGCTTCCAGGGGTTCATCCGATATTGTCTTAGCGATTTCTAGAGCTTTATAACTCTCAAGCTGGGCCTCGGGGTACTTCGTCATGTCAATACAATATTTGGCTCTGAGGAGATGGGCATGTGCACTTTTAGCAGGATCTTGCAGACTCGCAGAAACCGCCAATACATCCTCGATATCTTTAGCTTGTGCCTCGCGATTGGCCAGGATCTCATGGAGCTTTATCCGCTCACAAAGAACCTCAAATTTCATTTCGTCTAGATGAGAATTGGCCTTGTCTTCTGAGGTTAAGCGGGCTAGATGCTCCAATGCCCTTTCGGCGAGCGAGAGCCCTTCTGAATTGCGAAAGCCGCGAACTGCGCGTTTCAATGAGGGAAGAATGTCACGGAGTGCCTGCTCATGCAGACCGGCCAATCCATAGTGATAGGCAAAGAGCTCATAAGGGCGCTGATCGCCGTCTTCCAGGGAGTCTTCTAGAGATGCAGCCCAAATTCCGTGTAGATATGCGCGGCGATCTTGAGGAATCTCTTGATAGACCACCTCACGGATTTTGTCATGGGCGAAGTTGTAGCCCCCAGGATCTGAGAAGATTACCTGCATCTTCTCGAGGCTCTCTAGCTTTTGTCTGAGATCCTGCTCATTCTCGCCCAGATCCAATTGCTGACAGAACGTGGAAAGAAGTTTCGGGTCAGCATTCGACCCGATCACACTGATGGCTTGTGACAACGTGAGTAGTGGTGGATCCAGCCGGGCGATGCGCGTCCGGATGACTTGCTGAATCTCTTTGGGCAGGCGGCCTTCTCTCTGGTTGTCAATTTGGCTAATGTGATGCGCCCATCCTCCATCCGGAGCCATCTCGATCCTCTTCTCTTCAAACATAGATTGAAGCAAAAAGACGACAAAGAGCGGGTTGCCTCCGCTCTCTCTATGCAGAAAGCGCGCTAAGAGATCCAGATGAGGGGTCTGCGGAGCCGTTTTTTGCAATAAATCATCCATCTCTATCCGCGTCAGGCGGTTCAATAAAAGACTTTTTGTATTCTTCTGGCGCGTTGGATGATCGGCATAACGGACCAGACGCCTGACTGGATGGGATTCATGCACTTCCTCACCTCGATAGGTGGCCATCAAAAGGACGCGGCTTTGGGACAGGCGTGCGCTGGCATAGTCCATCCAGTCAAGAATGGAAGAGTCTGCCCATTGGAGATCATCCAGAAAGAGCAAGATAGGAGACTGAGTCTCGCTAAGCCGTAAAAGAAGCTGAGTGACTGCCTCGAAAAAACGCAACCGCTCAAGCTCTGGACCGAGCGTAGGAATAACTTCTGGGGTTTGGATCAGACCTTCAACACCATGCAGCCAGGGGCGCAGAACAGATAGGCTAAACGCAGGTAGCTCCTCAAGCTGCAGTCGTGAGAGCTGGGCAAGCTGATTTCTGATGGCCATCATCAGCGCCTGATAGGGTGTGAGGCTGGCCGACTCGCTGCATCGCCCTTGAAGCACTGAAAAACCGAATTCCTGTCGAGCGATTTGGATTACCTCTTGAGCCAGCCGGGTCTTGCCAATGCCCGCCTCTCCTCCAATTAGCACCAGTCTTCCGCTTCGCTCTCGCGTCTTTTGAAGGCACTCCAGCAAGCTTTCCCATTGGTGTTGACGCCCAGTGAAGGGTAAGCGGCTGAATGAATGGTGGATGGGATGACGCACCAAAGCAGGCGGGCGGTATTCCGGATCGACACCAGGGACATAGCCAGCGGAAATCTGCTCTCTCAGCCTGCGGGTCTGAGAGTCTGGAAGTCGGTCAAACTCTCTTTCTAAGAAGCTCTCGCAGTCTTGATAAATCTTGAGCGCCTCGTTGGAGTTTCCCATCAAATAGCAGTAGAGCATCGCTTGCCGGTAGAGGTCTTCGCGAACGGGAGATGCGAGTATTGCCTCTCGGCACCGCTCTAGGGCTTGACGATAGTGCCCAAGTTTCGCCAGACAGTCGGCCAGCTCTAGCAAAATAGAGACATGGATCTCATTCCAGCGCTGGGAATCGGTAAAGGCCCACGCTTCGTACCGATCTTCAGGCAGATATTCACCTTGAAAGAGACCAAGAGCCTTCTCAAACCACTCAGCAGCCTGTTCGAGCCTCTTCTCATGCAGAAAACTTCTGGCTCTTTTGGCCGTGTCAAGCAGCTCAAGAATGTCGATCGCACAATTGGGCTGCGGATTAAAGCGATAGCCTCCTGGGCAGGTCTGCACATATTGATAAGTCGAGCCCGCATGGGGCTCCAGGACTTGACGAAGAGAATGAACCCGTGCGCGCAAGAATTGGAGGGCTTTCTCAAGATTGACGTCAGGCCAGATATGCTCAATTAGCTGTTCATGCAAAAAGACGCGTCCAGGCTCAGAGAGCAGAATCTTGAGCAAAATCTTGGCTTGCTCTGAACCCCATTCCTCAATGACAACACCATCTCGATAGACAGTAAGCCCCCCAAGAAGTCTGATGCGGAGTCCCATAGTATATCGTTTCCGTTGACTGACATTTTATTCTATGGTAACTCGAAGAGTCTACAAGTGACAATCTCATTGATTTGGGGGATTCTCAAAGCTAGAAAGAGCAGATTGCCTCGAATCTGCTCTTTCTGAGTCTATGTCAATCTTTAGCTGCAGAACTAGCTTTGGGGTTTAAGATTCAAGATAACATGACAACTCCCGCTCGATTCAAATTCCAATTGCACGCCGTCGACACGGAGCTGTGTAAAGCTGAGGCTAGAGGTCGTTTGATCTGCAAGAGAGGTCTTATTGCCATCCGCATTGACCAAATAGAACTCACTGGTGCAGGTGCTGAGGCTCTGGAAACTGAGATTGGCAGGTTGTACTCCTTGGAACTGGCCCCAATGGGGGTCTGTCGTTTGGGCTTGGGTAGCAGGATAGAGAAGGCCGAATGCTGCAATAAATAGCCCGACTCCGAAAAGAATTGTCACGCCACGAATGGCCTTGCGATATGTTGAAAATTCCCTGTTCAACATCGCTACACACCTCCTTAGGTGTAAATAGACTCATGTCGCTTCTATTCGAGTAGCGATTTGAGGAGCCCGTTGGGACTAGATGGCAATGAATCGTCGGGTAACCTTGCTACTCGGACAGTTCGGGACCAAGGTCTGCTGTCAAGCTGAGCCCCAGTCTTGATCTCTCTTCCGCCCGTATTGCTTTGTTAGCGCCACTGAACTTCGTTTTGCCCGCCCACGCGGCTGGAGTGCCGGACTTCGTTTTCAAAGCACAAAGGGCAATGTAGGAGAAGAGCGTTAAAATGAGTGAAATGATGGAAAATTGAGACTGAAAGCGATCTCAAGTGAAGCAAAGCCATTGAATAGAATCAATGTTGTGTTAAAAGTGGTCCAGCTTCGTTTGGCAGGCACTTGTGACGAATGCTGTGGTGAGTATTGCGACGTAAGACGGACAACGTTGAGTCAGTCTTATCTATGGATAGGCAATTGAATCGGACGCCTGAGCTGCCTCTTTGCAGACTGCGGAAGTGTCTAAGGGATTGGGGGATTCCCGAATATTTTGGTCAATTGCTGTTGCCGATGGGCAAAGAGTCGCCTTAGATCCGGCTGGACAAACCAGCGCTGAATGAGAGAGCCACCATGCACGGCATATTCCACGTCGTCACGCGTCAATGTTCCGCCTTTTTGTGATTCAAACGTGTGAGTGTGAATCCAGAGTCTATAGGGCCCCTTCCGCTGTTCGTCGACAAAGCGATATGGAGGCTCCCAAGCTGTGATCTCACTCTGCCAGCGAAGCGGTATTCCATGTAACTTGAGCCGATAATCGATGACAGCCCCCTTTTGCAGGACGATGGGACTGGGAGTTAGAACCCTAAAGCCAAGCCAGCGTGGCGTGAGAGTCTCTAGATTGTGGGCATCAGAGAAGAAACGAAAGATTTCACTAGCAGAAGCTGGAAGCCTCTGCTCCATATGCAGATGAAATCGTTTCATTGTCAATTATTGACCAAAATCTCTCGCACGGCAGATTCAAGCTCAGGATATTGAAACTTGAATCCAGCCTGAAGAGCTCGCTCTGGACTTACGCGCTTGCTGGTCAGTAGCTCTGAGGAGAATTCACCCAAGAGCAGCTTGATGGCAAAAGCAGGCGCAGGCATAAAGGCTGGGCGTCTCATCACTCTGCTTAGGATTTTGGCAAACTCTCTTTGTGGAAGCGGGTTTGGAGAGGTAGCGTTGATTGCCCCTTCAAGCTGATTCTCCAACGCAAATTGAATCAGCCCCACAAGATCATCCCGATGAATCCACGACCACCACTGCTTTCCGGATCCCATCGGCCCGCCCAGCCCTAGCTTGAAGGGAAGCAGCATGGCAGAGAGAGCTCCGCCATTTGGGCCAAGCACGACTCCAATCCGCACATGGGCCACGCGAAGACCAGACTCTTTTGCGCGAGACGCCTCTCTCTCCCACTCTTGACAGACTTGAGCGAGAAAGTCTGATTGGGACCCTGATTTTACATTCAAGGCTTCATTGCCTCGATCACCGTAATAACCGATCGCAGAGGCCGAGATCATGACCTTGGGGCGATTCTTCACATTAGAAATTTGCTGGACGAGGTGCCGGGTTCCTAGGATGCGGCTCTCTCGAATGGCGCGTTTCTTCGCCTGCGTCCAGCGGCCTGAGACACTCTCTCCGGCCAGATGAATGACGGCATCGACGCCATCCAATGCCGCGGCTGGCGGAAGGGTCTTTTCGGGCTCTGCCCACAGATAGGCCTTTGTTAATTGAGGTATATTTTTTTGAGCTGAAACTGGATCTCGTGAAAGGGCAACAAGAAGATGCCCATGTCCTGCGAGCGCTTCACACAGACGACTCCCAATGAAGCCTGTTGCGCCTGTCAATAGGATTTTCATCTCTTTATCATCCAATCTGCGATATTTGTTTATCTAGTATGACATATCCCATTATGATTTAGGCGGCTTTGCCTCAAATCTATCGTTACACGCCGACTTCTGAGGCAGAGTTGGGACATTTGGGGCAAGGGTTTTTTGTTTGTATTGTCTCGGAACTTATTCTTTCAGTTATTTCGTCCAAATCGTGTAGAGAATGCTCCCAAAATCTTAAGACTTTCCATCCCTGTTCTATCAAAATGCCATTTATCCTTTTATCTCTTAAAATATTTGAATCGATTTTGTTCGACCAGTACTTCCGGTTCGACTTTGGCCTTCGATGACATTGAGGGCATCCATGCCAAAAGCACCCGTCTACAAAAACCGCAACTTTATCTGCTTCAAAAATGAAATCGGGGCAACCTGGAACCTCTTTCATGTGCATTCTCCATCCTCGAAGTTTCGCCCTCATCAAAGCGCATCTTAGTCTTCGTTCAGTGGAGACGTTACCCGTTGATCGAACTCGGCTCATTATAGCCGAGCGTTTTGACCTGCTAACTCTATCCATTCTGTTTTTCTCTTGCTGTCAGGCGATATGGGCGGCAGACCATGAAATGCTTCAGCTACTGTTAAATATCTGTTGGGGACGAGTAATCCAGGGGATTCCGCATGCGTGGGTGTAGGTAGAGTAGCTTTACCCAACTCTTTCTTTGTGCCTATGAAAATGATCCGTTTTCTGAGTTGCGGAGTTCCGAAGTCCGCGGCGCTCAGTACTCCATAATCGACATTGTATCCTAGCCTTTCCATTTCTCGGAGAATTTGGCGCAAAAAAACGCCCTCTTTAATTCCTTTTAGTCCCTTCACGTTTTCCATAACGAAATACCGTGGGCAGATTGTGGCCACAAAACGCAAAAACTCTCCAATGAGTTGACCGCGAGGATCGTCCTCCCCTTTTTGTTTACCCGCTTGGCTGAAAGATTGGCAAGGTGGACCACCATAGATTAACCATATGTCGCTTCTGTCCAATCCTGCCTGTTTAGAGAATTCGACCGGATCGTCTACGCCTCGAATATCTCCCAGAACAACTTTTGTGCCTCTGCCTAAATAATGATTTAAGGACTCGCAACAATCTTTGTCGTTGTCAAGGGCAGATCGGGTGCGAAACTGTGACCCGTCGAAATTGGCCTTGGCCGCGCCGATGTCCATCCCACCCGCTCCGCTGAAAAGACTTATCGCGTCAAAATGCTTGAGATTGGGCGCGACTGTAGATGCGTGTGACAGCACAGATCGGAATATCGCTTCCGCCAAGGGAATCGGAACAGCGTTTCCCACTTGTTGTTGGACGCTAGTTAGAGTTCCCTTAAATTCCATTTCATCAGGGAAGCCCTGCAAGCGGGCGGCCTCCCGAGGCGTAATAAATCGATTTTCAAAAGGATGTACAAACTTGTTAAAAATATATGCGGTAACTGTCAAAGACGGCTTATTGGGGTCTAGTCGAATCATTCTTAAATTCGGTCCGCCTCGTCTTGTGGGGTCTTCCTTTACATAAAACCGAAAGCTTTTGTGCCATAGGTGTTCTGGTAGGTCTTGCATTCGCTCTCCGATGCCGAGCGCCGTTATCCGCTCCTGAACTTCTGGACCGACTTTTCTCGTTTGGTGATTTAATACTATGCTCATGGTCTTATCCTAGAAAGTAAAGATGGATTTAACCCAAGGGTCTCGCGCCGTCGTCTCCGTTAAAGAGATTATGCCGTCGAATAGATTGAAAAGCTCAGTGCCTGGTGGTAGTTGTGAGGCTATCTTGACGTTGCCAGTTTCGTCTTTAGTCCAAATAATATCTTTCAATGGTTTAAGAAATTCGTCAAAATGTCGGACCGCGTGAATATTAGACACAACGCCCACTAAATATCGATATTGTGACGCTGGCTTACCCTCCGCGCCCAGCTTTAAAACTTGGTAGGCGCTCTTTTTAATGTCATCAGTTCTGTCCATCCCGACACTCGTTTTCCCGTCGGACACGGTTTCATACCCTTCGCCCGATGAGCGTAGAGGCCAAGAGGCAGGTCGCGGTCTTGGGGGGCCACATGCGTTTGTAAGCCAATAAACTGGTGTATTTTCGCGCCCCGCGTAAGAACCAAAAGCGTGAAGCCAGAACGAGCAGTAGGCGGGAAAGAAAGATTTATCGTCCTTTAGTAATTGGGTGATTCCGCGATATGCCCAATCGCCGTCGCCAGGGCCTTGTTTTTTGCCTAGCGGGAACTTAGCAATACTCCAATGAAGGGAATCTGATCTGGCTAACATTGGGATGCAAATGGAAATTTCAGAATTGTAAAGATTTACGCTTACTTCCTCATGGGTCGCAACCGTTATCGATGTATCGTTTTCCTCGACGGTTAATACGTCTGTTCTTACAGCAAGCGGGGAGGTGGTCAGTGGGGCAGATTTTATTTCGGCAAAGAGCGCAGTGGGCTGCTGCATATCTCTTTCGATAAATATAACATCTACCGGCTCTGAGGCTTTTAGTATTTCTACGGATTTGTCTGAGCGAGTCATGAGCTCCCCAAAAAACAAGGCGAGCAACCTAGAGGTCGCCACTCCAATAGTGCCTGATTGTGGTTTTTTGGCCTGGGAATAGTGGAAATCGCCGGACATGACGCAGTGAGGGCAAACGTTTGTATAAGGGTAATAGCAAGTTGGATCGTCGAGATTCGATGGGCAGTAAATCCATTTTAAGTGGGAAACTGATCGATAATATTCTGCCGCGACAAGCAAATCGAAGGCGGCGGCCAACAAATATCGACGATCCCTATAGAACTCACTCTCTGTGGCGTTCCCCGGAAGTTGTGTTGCATTTGTCGCGTCAATAACGGCCCTCAACAGTTCATGCTCCGATGGAGTTATGGGGAAAGGCGATGCGGACTGGATCGCCCTCTCAATCCAATCATGATTTTCTAAGTTTGCTTGTTTTTCGATGGGAGCGTCCATAGACTCATTCTAGGAGTATGGTAATAAGCAGTCAATATTTCCCTCAGTTTCTGAACTGAGTCTCAATGCCAAGCTCATGTGTAGCCTGAATCAAGACACAGATATTGTGACAGAGGACTTTCAATAAGACCTCATTCATTTGTGCTGTTGGGGTCTTGCTCCTAACGTAGTCTCCGAATTTCCCCTTGATCATTGAGAAGGTAGACTCCACGTTTGATCGTTTGTGGTAGTGAGACATGAAGTCCGTGCGGTTGAAGCTAAAATAATGAAACATTCTGTCCCAGAGCGAGTTCGGGACTTCACGCAAGACTGTGTTACTCTTGAACGGGATGTAGGGCGTAGCTCCGAACTTTGTCACAGCTTCCAAGTTTCGTGCGCTCAGATAGCCTTTGTCAGCCGATACCTCGCGCATGTCGAAGTTCTTTGCAGTGGCTTCGACTAGGAACTTGAAGAGGAAAGAATCATGGGTGTGGCGATCCCAGACCTCAACGGCGGTCACCGTGTTGGTCTTGACTCCCGTCATCAAGTGAGCCTTGAGCCAATCATGCTCCATGTCTCCGTGACCCTTGTATTTGGTCTCGTTCCAATTGATCAGCTTAGATGTGCTAAAGCCTGAAGAATCGGCTGCAAAGTCTATCTCGACGGCTTTCAATGGGAGGCTGCTTTGCACGATCAGGCTTTGGATGATCGGAGTCAGTTCTGGCTTCTCAAAGTATCTAAACATCGAATTGTAACTCGGCAATTTGGATACATGGCCTAACTTGTGAGCGGTCTTCATGTCTGTGCTGAAGCGGCGACCAGAAAAGCAACTATACACTTTGAAAGCACAAGCGAATGTCACGTCAGAAAGCGGCAGTCTCTTTCTGCCCATCTCTTGCTTTGGCTCCGCAATCGTCTTGCAGAGGTCGCTTAGAAGGGATTGAAAATGCTCTTTCTCAGTCTTCTGTGCGGTGTTGTAGGCTGGTCAATCTTGACCATACGTCACCTGAATTTTCTCTGTTACTGTGGTCGTCCCGTCTTCGTTCTGTTCTCTTGAAAACGTGTACTCGACTGCCAGAATGTGCTTGCACTTTACTTTTCTCTGTTCGTGATCGGGGCATGTGCATGTTGGGCATTGCTTGTCTAAAACGACTTCGTAAGTCCCCTTGCCGCTTTGTGAAGGCACGAGCCATGTCTGACCCGTCTTTCTGAGTTTGGTTGTCGCTGCAATCTGTAGTCCTTTTTGTTCTCTTGTAGTCATTCGTATCACCTAGTATTAGTGTAACATAACGTAGATCATTTGTCAACCCCTATGAGGGGTATTTGACTTAGTGTAAGACTAGGTATAGACTGAGAACGAGATGAAAGAAAAAAAGAATGAGAAGATGATCCAGATTTGGGGCTATAGGTGCTTGCGTTGTGGGCATGATTGGCTTCCGCGAGATGAAGATGTGGAGCCTAAGATATGTCCGAAATGCAAGAGCATGTATTGGGATAGAGCTAAGACCGCAAAACGCTGAGCTGCCAATCTTGTGGCTAATCTTAAATCAAAGAATCTCTATCTACCCTTATGGTGTCAAGTGGGCTTGACTATGGTAAAATGAAGATTTATGTTATGGATGTCCGACGTATTATTTATAATCCAATAGAGCATTAACAGAAATGATAAAGCAAAATAAGTTAGAGACAGAGCAGCAATCGGGTGATGTTAAGCTCGAAGAATTGATTGTGTTTTTTGCGCAAGAGTGCATTGGAGACAAACACTTTGGGGCTACAAAACTGAATAAGCTCCTTTTTACAGCCGATTTTTGGGCTCATGCGTATCTTGGGCGTTCAATAACTGGCACTAAATACATACGCCAACAATTCGGGCCAACTCCCGATCCAGACCTGTTCTTGAAAATACGTCAATCTTTAATTGATGATGGCCGTATTACTATCGTAGGTGAAGAGACTTATCGTGGCATACGACAACGACCAATTGCTTTGACAGAACCTAATCTCCAAATCTTCGACAAAAACGAAATCGCATTATGTCGAGATATAATTGAGTTCTTAAGGCCGCTGTACGGAGTTGAAAGCAGCGAGTGGTCGCATGAGTTTCCTGGATGGCAATACACCAACGAAGGCGACACCATCCCATATGAATCAGTGTTTCTTTGGCGAAAAGAGCCAGTAACTCAAGAAGATAAGGAGTGGGCTAAATCAATCGGTCAGCAATTGGGATTGATATGAAACTTTGGGAATTGCAAGAATTGAAGTATCAGAGTGCAAAGGATTCCAGAAACACATAAAGGCCAGTGGAGACCCGTCAGTCTCTGCCGAAGTTGCACAAGGTTGTAAGCACATTCTATCAAGCAATCCTTTTTATGGCGATCAAATTTTCCCCAACTCACGCCTTTATGTCTTACGCACCACTCCATTCCCACCTAGAGTCCCGCAATATAGAGTCGTATATGAGTTTGATGCAATAAAGACACCTGACCGCCTTGAACTTATAGCTATCCAAGAACTGCCGGTAAATAAAGGCAACCGCTTCTAGCAGGGATTTTGAGGCAGATCGTGGAGATTTAAGGCAAAACAGACATCTGGGGCAAAGCCGATTTAGGCTGATTTTGATCAGGTCAGGCTGGTCGCGTAGGATGTCTGAATTCCGCCGATTGAGGCTATCATTCAAACTGTTTCAAATCATCGAGGGGGCCTTCAACTATGAATAGCAAAGTCGTAATCTTTCTTGTTATTGCTGCAGCCGCAATCTTCGGTGTCTGGCTTGCCTTTAATCCAACGCCTAGCTCAACAACAGCTCAGACAGGCACTTCAGCGTCCACAACAACAGCAACAACCGGCATCAGCGATCCCGCAAAGATAAAGGAATTGCAAGAGAATCTCTTCTTGAACTTTCTCAAGACGGACCCGGAGCAGGTGAGCCAGCTCCGCCTCTTTGGGAATCAGCCAGATCCTACGGGTGATCAGCTTACGGATCTCTCAGCAGAAGCTCAGCAAAAGAATTTTGATTATGCCAAAAACGCACTGGCCGAGATTCGCAGTCTGGACCGCTCAAAACTCTCGTTTGAAGATGAGACTGGCTCAGAGATCTTGGAGTGGTTCTTTGATGACATTAGCCGAGGAGAAGCCTTTGCGTACGACGACTACCCGGTCAGCCCAGGCTTTGGGCTCCAGAACGCGGTCGTCACGCTCATGACCGATTATCATGAGATTCATAGCCGCCAGGATGCGGAGAACTATGTCGCTAGGCTCTCAAAATTCGGAACCAAGTTTGATCAAATCACCGACGGACTAAAAGCTCGCGCAGAGCATGGCAATATCCTTCCTAAGACACTGCTAGATATTGTCCTGAATGATATGAAGACTTTGATCAGCACAGAGCCTGCGAAGAATCCGATCTATCTCTCTTTTGTCCGAAGACTGGGCGAGCTTCAAGGGATCTCGGACCAAGACAAGGCTGCACTGACAAGCTCTGTGGAACAAGAGATGACTCAGACGGTCTATCCGGCGTATCAGAAGCTGATAGGATATTTGCAAAGTATTGAGTCAAATGCGCCGGGTGATGACCAGGTTGGCGTCTGGCGCTTCCCGGACGGAGATGCCTATTATGCCTACCTGGTCCGCCATAATACGACGACCGATTTGACCCCCGAAGAGCTTCATCAGATCGGGCTCAGCGAAGTTGCCCGCATCCAGGGTGAGCTGACTGAGACTCTGACAGGCATGGGATTCAAAGGCGCGAACTTTGGCGAGATCTATCGCAATTACCGAGCCTCTATTCAAGGTGACCCGAACTTCAATTACCCTGACACGGACGCCGGGCGTGCTCAGGTACTGGCTGATTATAAAGGTCTGATTGATGAAGCGCTGAGCAAGGTAGGCAGCGTCTTCGATCTGACGCCTAAGGCGCGCATAGAGGTCCGTGCAGTTCCCCCGTACCAGCAAGACTCAGCCCCCGGTGCTTACTATGACCCGCCGAGCTTTGATGGCTCACGTCCAGGCGTCTTCTATGTCAATCTGGCGGGACTGCCCCTTAAGCCGGGTATGAGGACGCTGACGTATCATGAAGCTGTTCCCGGGCATTACTTTCAGATTGCCATTGAGCAAGAGTCGAAGAGCTTGCCCATCTTTCAAAAGGTCATCATCTTTACGGCTCACGCGGAGGGATGGGCTCTCTACTCCGAGAAGCTGGCCCGCTCGCTCGGGCTCTATGCGGATCCCTACAGCAAAATTTCGAACCTCTGGTCGGAGCTGTTTAGGGCAGCCCGTCTGGTACTAGATACCGGAATTCACTACAAGCGCTGGTCCATGCAGCAAGCGATGGATTATGCATTCGAGAATGTGGGCTTTCAGCTTCAGGGCGAGATTATTCGTTACATTTCCATTCCTGGCCAAGCGCTTAGCTACAAGACGGGTGAGTTGAAGTTCCTTGAGCTGCGAGAGCGCGCTAAGAAGGCACTGGGAGATAAGTTCGACCTCAAAGAATTTCACAACTTGATCTTAGGGAGTGGAGGGATGCCTCTTACGACACTGGAGAAAGTCGTAGATCACTACATCCAAACGAAGCAATCAAAATGATTGACTAGCACATCATTAAAGCAGACGGAGGGCGAAGCGCCCCCGTCTGCTTTAATCTTCGAGTAACTGCCCATCCCGAATATTGATGGTGCGCTTGGCGTAATTTGTGACTACGGGGTCATGCGTCACCACTAGAAATGCCACTTTGTGCTCTTCGTTGAGACGGCGCATGATGCTCATCACCTTTTTGCCCGTCTCACTGTCGAGGTTGGCTGTTGGCTCATCGGCCAGCACGATCTTAGGCTCTGTGACCAGTGCACGGGCAATGGCCACACGCTGGCGCTGTCCACCGGAGATCTCATCGGGACGGCGCTTGGCCAGATTTTGAATATCGACTTGTTCCAAGAGCTTCATGACGCGCTCTTTCCGCTCGGAGCGCTTCAAACCTAGTAACAAGAGTGGATATTCCACATTTTCGTAGGCTGAGAGCACCGGGATGAGGTTGAAAGTCTGGAAGACAAGCCCAATCTTGCGCTTGCGAAGCTCGGCCAATTGGCTCTCTGTAAGCTGGCTGGTCGCTTCTCCATCGATATAGACTTCACCCGATGTCGGCCGGTCGATGCAGGCAATGAGGTTGAGAAATGTCGATTTGCCGCTCCCGGATGGGCCGTTGATTACGGTAAAATCACCCGCAGTCGTCTCGAAGTTGACATTCTGAAGTGCGTGGACTGTCTCTTGGCCGACGTGATAATCTTTCACCAGGTTTTCCGTCACAAGCATCTCAGTATCTCCTCAGTTTTCTTGTCTCCATCACAAGCTTGAGTGCAAAACAAGCCTCTTAGGGACGGTGCAAAGATGCCGTTATGTTACACAAGCTTTGCTATAGAGGCCACGTCAGCTTGAAGAATCCGTACCAGACCGCATGCCCTAAAAAGCAAAGTGCCCCTTCTCAAGAGTATGAGAAGAGGCTCATTGCAGAAAGTGTGAACCGGAAAATCTATCTCAGAATCGAAATGGCTTTCACTTGGCTCTGGATGATCTTCCCCTCTGTCGTTCGTACAGTTACCACATAGAAGTAAACTCCGTTAACGACCGGCTGGTTCTGCCCATGGCTGAGACCCCAAAGGACGCGGCTCCCATCCACAAAGCCGCTCTTGTACATCAGCTGTCCAAGAAGATTGTAGATTTCAACACTTGTGGACTCGGTATTCTTCACTTGGCTTGAGAAGACGATCTGTCCAGCCAGTTGAAGCGCACTTGCATGAGGCTGGCAGCAGATGACATGGTCATGGCTGGCATCGACGACTGTGATGGAGTCCGTAAACTCGAAGGTCTCGCTGTTGACAGTTCTCCCTTTTAGGATGCCTTGCGTATCGCTCAGTGTAAATCCCGTCTTTGAGATGGCAAAGTCGCAGACGAGATCATCAAAGCCATCCGCATTGAAATCTGCGACTCCGCACGATATCTGTGAGATCTCATCGCCGGAGTGCCCAAAGGTCAGCGAGCTCGTAAAGATGCAGTTGGGTGCATCAAAGTTGTTACGGGAGAAGATGGCAACACGGACGCCTCCGATGCTATCCACGCGGATCCAGTTTTCGCTGTTGCCGGGTGAGATGTCCATGTGTGCCGATGTGAGTCCTGCGCAACCTGTGAAAAGCTCTCCGCCGCCATCGGGGCTGGCATCGGTGACGACACGAATCTCATCCATCTTATTCTTGGCAACCAACGAGACGAGGAGCGTGCGGCGATCTGCGGAGATGTAGACCCAGTCTCCATCCAGATCCGTCGTAAATTCCAGGCCTCGGCCATTATCCGTTGACGTGGAAGTGGCAGGCGGATAGGTCACTCCGCCGTCTCCCAGAAGTGTGTCGGATTGCTCCAACGTATTTTCCGTGACAATGAGCCCCAAAATATTCTCATCAAACTTTACAGATGCCGTAAAGCGAATTCGGGTGTCATTGATTGTATTAGCGTGCAATAGATAGGAATTGACATATGCATTTGCCCCGGCTGTGCTTGTTGTCAATGCCTGGGCTGTGCTCACAAAGATGGGCGCGTTTCCAGCGCCTGCGCTAATGTTGACATTGACTCCCGTTGATCCGAGTAAGAGCTTGCTCTTCTCAGGGAATGCCTGAATGGCATCATTGCTGATGAGTGCTCCCTCTAGGACGGACGGGGGCGGTGATATCTGGATCACATCACCTGCATGATCTATGATTTGCCCAAACGACGGCAGTGAGATCGCCAGAATCGCGAACGCTAAAGCGATTAACAATCTACTTTTCACTGCTTACCAACCTCCTTAAATAATCCTGTTGACATCATTCATTCAACCTGCGGTAGACTGATTTAAGTCGAACTTCAGGTCAAGGGTCGGTAGTGCGAATAACAATGGTGACTTCTTAGCATGACATGTGGGCTTGTATTCAAGGTTTTAGGGGGAAGAGATGTTTGTCCAGAATATAGTTATCAATGCGCAACTTGAAATCCCGCTTGCGGAGATAAGCTTTCGGTTTAGCCGCAGTGGAGGTCCAGGAGGGCAGAATGTCAATCGGGTGGAGAGCCGGGTTGAGCTGGTATTTGATCTGGCAAATTCCCCTTCGCTTAGCGATGAGCAGCGCCAGATTCTGATGGAACGCTTGAAGACGCATTTGGATCAAGAGGGATTTTTGCACATTGTCTCGCAGACCTCTCGCAGCCAAGTCAAGAATCGCGAAGAGGCTGTAACAAGGTTTCAAGCTCTATTACAATTTGCATTGAAGCCAAGAAAAAAACGGAAGCCAACGCGCCCTAGCAGAGCTTCAAAAGAGAGGCGATTGCAAGAGAAGAAGAGGCGAGGTGAAGCGAAAAAGTCCAGAAAGAGCCATGAGGAGAGCTGATCTTATTTTTTCTTTTTCCTGGCAGGAAACTTGATCTTCTCTCCACCCAGATAGACCAAAAACCGCTCAAATGACTTTTCAATAGAAGGGTCTGTGTGGGGCAATCCCCCCGGCTCTTTATGATACGACGCTACGGTCAATTTGCCCCTCTTCTGGTCATATTTTCCGTCAAAGCGCGCCACAAATCGATCCCCCACGACGACCGGAAGGACATAATAGCCCCACTTTCGCTGGCGCTTTGGCTTATAGACTTCCCAGACATAGTCAAAGTCCCAGAGCTGAGCCAGTAGCTTGCGAGACCAGACCAGTGGATCGAGCGGCGCGATAAATTTCGCCTTGCCATCTGGTTTTGCGCTCTTCGCTCGATCAAGCAGATCTGCAGCATTTGCAGGAGCCAGACAGGGCGAGCGCACACCTTCAATCTCAACCCAGGCCAGCTCACGCTTCCCCAGCAGTTTTTTGATAAACGTCTCGTTACGTGCTGTTCGTACCGAGGCCCAGACCTCTTGATCGCCTTTGAGGGGAAGGAGTCCCACATCGCGAACGCGCTTGAGGAGCCAGTTCTTTCTCATCTCATCTGGCGAATGTTTTTCTATTGCCAAATAATCTTTTGGGATGACACGCTCCGTGATGTCGTAGTATTTTCGATTATTGATCCGGTGGCTCACTGCCAGACGCCCCTGGTTCCAGAGGATGTCAAGAGCGGCATTGGCTGCTGTATTGGCCTTCCACCCGCGATACTCTTCCTGACCCAAACCAAGATCATTTAGCTCGACACTCGATAGGGGTCCCGACTTCTTCACGGCTTTATAGATGACCTCCAGGGCATCCGGAGCCTTCTTTCTCAAGAGCTCTTCTCGGGTGTTGTACCAGGCATCGCCTCCGGACTCCATCCGCCCACGTGCCAGAGGATAATGTTCCAGCGGAATGGCGCAGTAGACTTTGTCCCAGTACTCGAAGCCCAATCTCTCTTTGTGGATGAGATCAAGTGCCTCATTTGGGTGTGTGCCATCGACCCGCGCTTGAATGACGAGGTCATGGCTCCGCCCCATGATGGGCAGTGGATCAAGCTGCAAGGTTCCCAAGTTGGAAAAACATTCTCGAATGCCCTTTTTGGCTTTTGGAAAGTCTTTCCCTAGCAGCCCGACGCTGTATAAATGAAAGAGACGAGCCTCTTCTTTGGACCACCTCAGTTTGAGCGTGACCTTCCCCACAATTATCAGTTATGCTCCAAATTTCGGAAGCCAGTTGTTGAGGCTGGCCAGCATGGGCAGGACATTTCCTGAGATTCGTCCCAGCCCGCCGTATTGAGCGCTCTTCTCATCCAGTTTATCAACATCATCGGACATCACCGCTGGCCCCGCGAGAAGCAGTGGCACGGGCTCGGCGGTGTGATCGCCGTAGTCAATCGGTGTGCAGTGATCGCCCGTAAATGCGAAATGAGTCTCCTCCCAATCTAGCTTCTCATCAAGAATACCTATAGCTGTGTCTATCTTTTCAATAAAGCTGATCTTGGCTTTGGCATCATGATCATGGCCGGCGGTATCCGTGCCCTTCATATGGATAAACACAAAATCTTGCGTTTTCAATGCCTTGAGAGCCGCTTTGATTTTATTATTCAAATTGGAATCGAGACCGCCTGTAGCCCCTTCG
The DNA here is from genome assembly GCA_016201405.1 of Candidatus Acetothermia bacterium. GTDB lineage: Bacteria > Bipolaricaulota > Bipolaricaulia > RBG-16-55-9 > RBG-16-55-9 > JACQCZ01. The sequence continues at coordinate 137,504 of JACQCZ010000017.1, forward strand.
ACTTGAATGGGCATTAAGCCCACGATTTTTCCAATGCCGCGATAAAGTGCCCCTCCTGCGATTACACATCCGCGCACGCCGAACTTCTCATTGACCGAAAGCAGATTTGGCATGCTCGATGCGCCTCGGGGGAGCAAGATGTTGGCTGGCGGCTTTCCACTCTTCTCGCGCCGCACGTTGAAGGGGATTTTCTTCAATTTTGTATGAGACTCCTCAATCAGTTCATTCAATAACTTTGCAGTCTTCCTGGATTCTATGCAGTTGTCCAGGGGATGAATCTCCAAGACTCGTTTCCCCTTTTTGTGTGGATCTGCTTCTGAAACATTGGCCGAAAGACCTTCTCCGCGCAGAATGAGGGCACCGCGATGTTCAGTGCTCACTCTGAACAAGATCTTTACATCTGGATCGGAGACTAGCTGAATCTCTTGAAGCGCGGCCTCCAGCTGATCTTGACCAGATTCAATGCGCCCCGCACGGCGATCGAGCACAATGAAGTCTTCATCAACTGTGGCAAAGTTCGTGCGGAAGCAGATATCCCCACTCTGGACGTCGAGCCCGGCACCTGCTGCTTCGAATACGCCTCGCCCTGGATATTCGCAATAGGGGTCGTACCCCAGAATTGAAAGATGGGCGACATCACTTCCTGGGCGCACTCCTGGCGTGACGGGATCGAGCAATCCCGTTGCTCCGCGATGAGCCAGCGCGTCAAGATGAGGCGTGCGCGCCGCTTGAAGACAGGTCTTCCCTTTGTAGTCCGTTGGGCGGCCGCCCAGGCCATCGGCGATCACCAGGATACCCTTCATTGAAGTGTATTAGCCGACGGCATTCTTGTAGCGATCGGCTACATCCGCCCAATTGATCACATTCCACCAGGCTCCGACATAGTCAGCCCGGCGATTCTGATATTTGAGATAGTATGCATGCTCCCAGACATCCAGACCCAGCAAGGGAACTAGCCCGTCGGTGCGCGGGCTAGTCTGGTTGGGCATAGTCTTGATCTCGGCTTTTTTGGCGGAGGGATTATAGACAAGCCAGCCCCACCCGCTTCCCTGGATGCCGACTGCCGATTTTGAAAATTGCTCCTTAAACTTTGCAAAGTCTCCAAAGGCTTTCTTGACGGCATCCGCAAGCGGACCGCTTGGCTCGCCGCCTCCCTTGGGATTCAAATTGGCCCAGAAGATGTTGTGGTTGTCGAAGCCGCCGCCATGAAAATTGACGGCGCCACGAATATTCTCGGGCACCGCTTTGATATTCTTCAAGATCTCTTCGACAGGCTTTGATTGCAGATCAGGAGCGCTCTCAAGCGCAGTATTGAGTCCGTTGGTGTAGGCCAGATGATGCTTGTCGTGATGGATCGTCATGGTTTGAGCGTCAATGTGGGGCTCCAGAGCTTTGTAGTCATACGGAAGAGGCGACAATTCAAATTTTCCCATCTTGGATCACTCCTTAGGTTGGCTGATGTGAAATGAGAATCTCCATTCCTTGCTCATCATAAGTCGTTTTATAGAGCCTTTCAAGTTTATTTTTATGGAATTTATGGGTACACTCCTGCTGAAATTTTAAGTCGAGGTGCATCCATGAGATTGAGTGAAAGAGTCGCACTAATTACAGGAGCTGGGCAAGGAATAGGCAAAGATACGGCACTCCTCTTTGCACGCGAAGGCGCAAAGGTCGTGGTTGCGGATCTCAATGAAACGACAGGTTCAGAGACTGCAAATGAGATCACGGAATCAGGAGGCACGGGAGTATTCATCAAAGCCAATATTGCCAAACAGGCGGATGCCAAGCGCCTCGTTGAAGAGACAAAAAAGCGCTTTGGGCGCATTGATGTTTTACTGAACAATGCCGGGATCATGCGCGATGCGACTCTGCTCAAAATGACGGAAGAGAGCTTCGATCAAGTGATTGAAGTCAATCTGAAAGGGACCTTTAACTGCACGCAGGCCGTTGCGCCCATTATGATCGAGCAGGGCAAGGGCAAGATCATCAATGTCAGCTCGATTGTAGGACTGTATGGTAACTTTGGTCAGACCAATTATGTTGCCAGCAAGGCTGGAATTGTCGGCATGACCAAAGTCTGGGCTAGGGAGCTTGGCCGAAAGAATATCTGCGTCAACGTAGTATGCCCAGGTTTTATCGAGACTGAGATGCTTCAATCTGTGCCAGAAAAGATTTTGCAGATGATGAGAGAGAAGGTGCCTCTCGGAAGATTTGCTCAGCCATTGGATGTTGCCAAAGTCTATCTCTTCTTGGCGTCGGATGATTCAAATTATGTCAATGGGGCAGTCATCAGTGTTGATGGGGGAGTTGTCGTTTAGATTCTGCTCGTCATTCGGGCCAAGCCCGTTAGGGCACGAGCCGGAATCCAGTAGTTTTATTGAAACTTTACATGGAAGATTCTTGACTTCCCGCGAAAGCGGGAATGACGGACAATTTGATTAGCTATTCTCTCGAAGCTCTCGAATCGTAGCGTTCAGAAATCTCTGATGTTGCTTCTCGCTCAGAAAGCTCGTTCGCTTAAATTTCTCATCGAAGGGGATGGCCAGAATCTCTTGCTCAGCTGCTCCATCTTTTAGCAGCTCATTAACGCGTTGAATTAGCTCTTGGCAATATTCATGAAGTCGTTCAAAGACAGCATGATCATGTGCTCGCTCATGTCCCGGCACAAATGCCTCTACATCATATTGAGTAACCAGCTTGAGAAGATCTGGCAAGCGAGTAAATTTTCCTTCAGGGCCTTCTAGCAGATAGAAGGCATCGCCGAGAAAGAGCGTCTTCCCATCTGGCAGATAGACTCCAATGCTGTCATCACTGTGGACCCCATCTAACAAAAACATCTCAATCTTGGTGCCCCCAACAGTGAGCTTTTTCTTTGCTGAAAAACTCTCGCTGGGCGGGATGACACGAAGATCCTGAAAGTCTCTATCTGAAAGAGTGGGGATGCGTGAAAACATATCTTTTCGCAGCCAGTCGAGAACACGCTCGGATCCCCAATCATCCTGTATATTGGCTTCCATGCGCTCTTTGCAGCGCTGACTGGCCAGCACCGGGGCGTTGTAGGCCTGATTCCCAAATGAATGATCAAAATGACGATGGGTATCAACTACTAACACGACTGGTTTTGCTGAAATAGACTGCATCGCATCAAAAACATGTTTTCCATGAAGGGGAGAATTTCCTCCATCCACAGCGATCCAGCCGTCATCGGTGAGAATCATGCCAATGGCTGGCTCTACGCGCTCCCAGTCGTGGCGGTAGCTCCAAATCTTCTCTGCGTGTTGAACTACTCGTGAATCGTGATTACTCATAGCGACAGATCTTTCCTGGGGGCACAAGGAAGATCTTAAAACCCACACTCAACTTTGCAAGCTCTGATTCATACTTCTGCAGCTCAGTTCGATAGCGTGACGAAAGATGAAAGATATAGAGCTCGCGCTTCACATGCGCCTTTTGGGCAACATCGATCGCTTCTAACAGAGTCGAGTGGGTCTGGTTTTCGCGATCGGCTTCATCCAAAAAAGTCGCTTCGTGGCAGAGAATTTCCGTATCTTTTACATCTTCTGGATCAATCGGCATGCAATCTCCACTGTATGAAAAGAGCTTCTGCGGATAGGTCTCTGTAATCGCCTCGCGTCCCTCTTTTTTTACGACATTATGAATCTCGACTTCATTTAGACCTTGATATTCGCCCTTCAGACGGCGGCGAGTCTCAATGATGTTGTAGCCCAGCGAGATCTCGCTCTTGGTGTGGTGAGTCGAAAAGGTCTCTGCATACCGCCCATGCTGTCCTTCAAAGAGTTGAACCCGCTCTCCCACTTTCAGAGGAGTCCAAAAGAGGTCATAACTCAGATTGGGGTTGGTCTTGGAGATGTAAGTCATCAGCTCAACCACTCGCCAGTTACCCTCGGGATAATAGATGTGCAGCGGTTTTTCAGTATCGCCCATCCCGCTATTGCGAATATTGATCAGCCCAATCAGCCCTGAGATGTGGTCGGCATGGCCATGCGAGAGAAAGACGTGCTGGATGGCAAATGCTTTATTGCCCAAGATTGTGCTCATCCCCTCCCCGGCATCAAAGGCGATGCGATCGGGGGCGTAATAGAGCCAGGTCGAATAGAGGCCTTTTGAATAAAAGAGCAATTTCATGGGTTCGATTCCTTGCGTATTTTCACGAGAGCGCAAGGGCATTCTATTCTTTCGCTAAGAATTCTTCAATTGCTCTGAGAAAGAATCCAGACTACTCTAGGACTTGGTGATAGTGTGACTTTGATTCTGGGAATTGATGAAGCGGGCCGAGGTCCGGTCATCGGCCCCATGGTCGTCGCGGGCGCCCTCTTTGATTCATCTACTCTGAAGGCTCTTCGGGAGATTGGAGTCAAAGACTCTAAACAACTTTCCCGCGGTCAGCGTGAAGAGCTGTTTGCCCAGATTGAGACCATAGCGCATAGCGTGCACGTTCTTCTCTTCCATCCCCATGAGCTGGAAGAGAATCTGACTCAGATCGAGCTGCGAGCCATGTCTGAAGTGATTCAAAAGAGCAGGCCAGCCACTGCCGTCCTTGACGCGCCTGTTCCTCCCGGTGGAATTCCGGCATTTGCGAATAGACTCCACAAAATGACTGGCATGACAAACTTAAAGATGATTGCCGAGAACAGAGCCGATGCCAATTACGAAGTCGTCTCTGCCGCTTCGATTGTGGCCAAAGTTCACCGCGACCGGGCGGTTGAAGAGCTTTGGAAAGAGTACGGTGATTTTGGCTGGGGATACCCCGCCGAGCCAAGGACGCGTGAGTTCCTCAAAAAGTGGTATGTGACTCATCGAAGATTTCCCGACTGTGTCCGCCACCGCTGGGCTACTGTCCAAAAGATCATCTATGAGTGCAATGCGGGAGTCCTTCCGCTTTAATGGCAGCGGTATGACCACAAACAGCGATCATGACCAGCATGGCATTCCTACAATCCTGCATGATCAGATCAAGCGGCAATTGGCCCGATCAGGTCAGGCCTTTCCAGAGTTGGATGGACTGATTCTGAGGCTAGGTCCACATCACATTGCGCACTTCATTGCAACCACCCAGGACCGCGACTCTGCAGAGCGCCTCAAACTCTATCTGGAACGATACTGGCCTGCGTATTTTGTCCTGATTGAGCGCATGCTCCACGCTGCCAGCCGGGATCGGAACGAAGAGTTGATGAGTGACTTCGGGCAGTCGTAGACCTGTGACTCTTGGGATTTGACAAGCCTCTAATACCATCTATAATCATTCAACTTTAATATATAGAAGGGTGATTCAGACCAAGAACAAAGTCTTAATCTGCAGCGCGTGGCCATACGCCTCGCGGATTCCCCACCTGGGAAATTTGATTGGCTCTCTCCTCTCTGGAGATGCCTTTACGCGGTATTACCACCTCAAGGGCTGTGATGTACTTCATGTCAGCGGCTCCGACACGCATGGAACCAACATTGAGTATGAAGCCTTCAAGCGGGGCACAACTCCCAAGATGCTCTCTGATGAGGTTCATGAGCGCATTGTAAAGATTCTACATAGCTTTGAAGTCGATATGTTCTACACCACGACCGAATCGCCCACGCATTACCGCTTTGTCAAAGAGATTTATTCAAACGCTGAGAAGAATGGCTTCATTCTTTCGAGCGAAGAAGAGCAGGCCTTCTGTACCAATGACCAGAAGTTTCTTGCCGACCGCTTCATCCAGGGAACCTGTCCACGATGCGGGTCCGATCTTGCTTATGGAAATCAGTGTGATCATTGTGGCGCGTTGTTAGAGCCAGAAGAGCTGCGAGACCCGGTCTGCCGCATCTGCGGCAAGAAAAGCATTGAGTTTCGCAAGACCCGTAACTGGTATCTCGATCTGCCCAAGCTTGCGCCGCAGCTCAAGACATTTATTGCCTCGCGCTCGTTTAGCGGAAATGTGGCCAAGTTTACCGAGAACCTGATCAACGAAATGAAGCCACGTGCCGTGACGCGAGATATTGAGTGGGGCATTCCGGCCCCCTTCAAAGGCGCTGAGGGCAAAGTTATTTATGTCTGGGCCGAAGCCGCCCTTGGCTATGTCTCAGCAACCATTGAATACTTTGAGAAGAGTGGCCATCCCGAAGGCTGGAAAGAGTTTTGGCTCACGGATCAGAATATCAAACACATCTACACGCAGGGCAAAGACAATATTCCATTTCATACCGTCTTCTTTCCGGCACAACTGCTTTCATCAGGAACTCGCTATCATCTGCCAGACCAGATTGCCGCTACGGAGTATCTCAACTGGATTGGCGGCTCGCAGTTCTCCAAGACTCGTGGTGTTGGGATCGATTGTGAAGATGCATTGAAGCTTCTCCCGGCGACATACTGGCGCTTCTATCTCTTCTCCAACCGGCCTGAGCAGCGTGACATTGATTTTAGCTGGGAGAATCTGGACAAAGCGCTCAATGGCGTCTTTGCCAATAATATTGCCAATCTCATTCATCGCGTCGCCACACTGACGCAACGCGGCTATGGCGGCGTCGTTCCCAATGTGGCTGTTGCTCCCGAGATCGAGCGCGCCGTACGCGAGACCAAAGAGGAGTACGAGCGTGTCATCGAAGCGGGCTTCTTGGGACCCGCATTCCGCAAAGCCACCGATCTGGCCGTTGTCGGGAACGAGTACATTCAGCGCGAAAAACCCTGGGAGAGCTCCAAGCCAGAGGCCATTGCCTCTACCTATCATCTGGTAAAGGCGCTGGCCATTCTGCTAGAGCCCTTCGTCCCTTCCTTCTCTGAGAAGGCCTATCGTGTGCTTCAGATTACTGCGCCCAGCCTGGACGATGTTGTAAGAGTGGACACTCATGAGGTTAGACTAGAGAAGCCCGAGCGATTGCTGGAAAAAGTCGAGATTGCGGAGATTCGGGCGCAGCAGGAGGCGACGTCTGGTGCCGGAAATCCTTGAAAGAGTGAAGGTCAGTCGGTACAATAAACGAAAATTATTCAGAAGGTGAATGCAATCATGTCCAAATATGCAGTCATCGAGACGGGCGGAAGACAGTACCGCGTAGAGAAGAACGAAGAGATCACAATCGAGAAATTGCCTGGCCATCAGCCGGGCGATTCCGTGACCTTTGACCGTGTGCTGATGGTTCGCGATGGGAAGAAGCTCAAGGTTGGGCAGCCCTTCCTTGATGGCGCAGAGGTCAAAGGAAAGATTTCTGACGTCTTCAGAGGCGACAAGATCACTGTCTTCTTTTACAAGCGCAAGACCCGCCGTCAACGCAAGATGGGCCATCGCCAGACGTATATGAAGGCCCAGATCGAGGAGATCAAGGCATGATTGAAGTGGAAATCCGGCGGGATCCGGATGATCGCGTGTTGGAGATTCATTGCTTTTCATCTGAGCTGGCCGAAGAATCCGAGGAAGGAAAGCTGGTAGAGGTCAGCCTCTCCACGCTGATGAAAGCTGCCTTTATTGGACTCAAGGGCTACCTGAGGCTCTCTCCCTTTTTTGAAGATGAAGATGGGCGCGTGATCCTCAAGCTCAAGCGCGATCACTTGCTCAACCGCGAGATTGATGCAATTCTTGAGACGGTTCTGCTCAGTCTCAGAGCGATGCAAGAGCAGCACCCAGGCATTGTTGAGATCAAAGATGCCGCTACCAAAGTCAACGTCTAGTCTATAATTAGCAATTTAAATATATCTAATAAATAATTGAAAGGAGGAAGAGGATATGGCGCATAAGACCAGTGGTGGCAGTACTAAAAACGGGCGAGATAGTAATCCCAAGATGCTGGGGATTAAGCGCTATGGCGGTCAGGTTGTAAAGACGGGTGAGATCATCCTGCGGCAGCGCGGCACGCGCTTTAAGCCAGGGGATGGAGTCGGCATTGGACGAGATCACACGCTCTTTGCCATGACAGCAGGGGAGGTCACCTTTAGCGGGCGCTTTGTCAGTGTTGAGCCCATCTCTGCATGAAGTCAAATCTGCCTGCCTGTCCAACTCTTTTTAATTTCCTATGTTTATAGATGAAGCTAAGATTTGCCTCGTCGCCGGTCGGGGTGGCGATGGCTGTATCAGTTTTCTCCGGGAGAAATTCCGTCCCTATGGTGGCCCGGATGGCGGTCATGGAGGCCGAGCTGGAAGCATCATTTTGCAGGCTTCGCCCCGCATCCGAACCCTAATTCACTTCCGGGATCAGATTCATTGGAAGGCCGAGAATGGTGGACACGGAAGCTCCAACAAGAAGTCCGGCCGTAAGGGTGAAGACTTGGTCATCAAAGTGCCGGTTGGGACTGTTGTAAGAGATCTTCATTCACAAGAGGTTTTGGCCGATCTCACCGAGGCTGACCAGAAAGTCGTGCTGGTGCGTGGTGGAGAGGGCGGCCGGGGCAATGAGCATTTTAAGAACTCGACCCGTCAAGCACCGCGTATTCGGGAGAAGGGTGAGCCGGGTGAAGAGCGCTGGGTGAAGCTGGAGCTCAAATTGCTGGCCGATATCGGGCTGATTGGCTGCCCCAATGCTGGGAAATCCACTCTTTTATCTCAGATCTCTGCCAGTCGCCCCAAGATCGCTGCTTATCCATTTACAACCTTGGAGCCCAATCTTGGGGTGGTCTGGGTCGATGAGGACGCCAGCTTTGTGGCTGTCGATATCCCAGGACTGATTGAAGGTGCTCATGAAGGCAAGGGTTTAGGCGACCGTTTTTTAAAGCATATTGAACGAACACGAATTTTAGTGCATCTGGTAGATATCTCCGGTTGGGAAGGGCGCGACCCGCTCGATGACCACACGACAATTAACCACGAGATGTCTTCGTTCTCAGAAAAGCTGGCGCATAAAAAGCAGATTGTCGTTGGCAACAAGATGGATTTGGTGGATGAAAAGAGTCTCAAGGAGATCTCAAAACGATTCAAAAAGATCGGTGTAGATATTCTGTTTATCTCAGCGGCCACAGGCGAAGGCGTTCCGGATCTGGTCAAACGCTGTTATCAGGAGTTTTTGAGCATTGAAGAGATTGAGGTCTCACCCGAGATCGCTCCAAATAAAGAAGAGAAGACCTTCCGCCTCTACCGCCCGGAGGGGGATGCCAAGGACTTTTCAATCGACCAAGAAGAGGACGGCTTTCACGTTGCGGGGGTCGTCGTCAACCGGCTGAGCCGGCTCTCACTTGAGGAGCCGGATGCGCAAGAGTATTTACAAGAACAGCTCGAGCAATTGGGTGTCTTTGCTGAGCTTCGGCGGCGGGGAGCCCAAGCAGGAGATCTGATTATCATGGGCAAGAAAGAGTTTGAGTATGAGCCATAATCTTGACAGATGGCAAGCCATTTGCTATCTTCCTCTTCATAACCCCAGTTCTCTATAGGAGGTAAGTTATTACAAGTCGTCGCATAAAGAAGAACGAAGCCATTCGTAGCAACACAGTACGCGTCATTGACGAAAAAGGGGAACAGATGGGGGTTTTGTCTCTTGCAGATGCTATCGCAGAGGCCAAAAAGCGGGGTTTCGATCTGGTAGAAGTTGCCCCGCAAGCTGAGCCAGTGGTCTGTAAGTTTCTCGATTTTGGAAAGTACAAATATCGTCAGGAGAAGCTGGAGCGAAAGCGGCACAAGACGACGCAGAAGTTAAAAGAGATGCGCCTCACCTCGCGCATTGACGAGCATGACTTTGAGACGAAAGTGCGCCGGATCAAGCAATTCCTGGAGCACGATGATAAAGTAAAGGTGACAATCGTCTTTCGTGGACGCGAGATCGTCCACGTAGAGCGGGGACGGTCGCTAATGGAGCGGATGATCAAAGAGCTCCTGGGGGTTGGCAAAGTTGATCAGCCGCCCTTGCAGCGGGGTCCATCGCTTCAGATGGTGCTGGTTCCGACACGGGCAACGAAGGAGCATGAAAACAATGCCAAGGGGCGGGAAGAATCATAAAGGAATAGCCAAGCGGTTTACGCTCTCGAAGAATGACAAGATGCGAGGCAAGAAGTGCGGCTATCACCACAAGCAGGTGAAGAAGAGCGGGAAACGAACCCGATTTGCCCGCCTAGGCGTGCGCGTGAAGGGCAAGACTCGCCGCAACTTCTTGTACTTGCTCTCTCGATGACGTTTCGATTGAGGCTTGAAAGGGGATTGTAAAAGATGCGTGTCAAGGGCGGCATGGTACATGCCAAGCAGCGCAGAAAGATTCTGAAGCTGGCCAAGGGCTTTGGGGGCAAAAAGAGCACGAGTTACCGGATTGCCAAACAGCGCGTGATGAAGGCTCTTCGCAATGCTTACTACAGCCGAAGACTGCGGCGGAGAGATTTCCGTAACCTTTGGATTATCCGTGTCAATGCGGCCAGCCGGGCGCGCGGGATCGTCTACTCGCGCTTTATGGAAGGTCTGCACAAGGCAGGCATCGGCATCAACCGCAAGATGTTGGCCGATATTGCTGTGCGTGATGGCCAGGCCTTTGACGAGCTCGTGGAGCTGGCCAAGAGTCACAGCACTGCGCCTGCCAATTAATTCTTCTGCTTTGAGAGTGCGCGCCAAAGCCTCATGAACTTTCAAGAGCTGCTCCTTGGCCTTCAAGTTTTTTGGCAGAAGCAGGGATGCGTTCTTGAACAGCCATATGATATTGAGGTAGGCGCAGGCACATTCCATCCGGCCACATTCTTTGGCGTGTTGAGGAATAGCCCGTGGAAGGCGGCCTATGTTGAGCCATCCCGCCGCCCCACCGATGGGCGCTACGGTGATAATCCAATCCGCATGCAAATCTTTTATCAATATCAAGTTATTTTAAAGCCTGCTCCAGATAATGTTCAAGACTTATATTTACAGAGCCTTGAATCTGTCGGAGCCAAGCTGAGCCATCATGATGTGCGCTTTGAGAAAGATGACTGGAAGAGCCCGACCTTGGGTGCTTCGGGGCTGGGCTGGCAAGTGGTCCTGGATGGGATTGAGATCTCGCAGTTCACCTATTTTCAGCAGATGGGTGGCTTTGAGCTGCCCCAGATTCCATGTGAATTGACCTATGGGACCGAGCGCATTGCGATGGCCCTGCAAAATGTGAGTCGAGTCTGGGATCTAAAGTGGAATGATGAGCTGACTTATGGTGAGATCAAGCTGCAACAAGAGCGCGAAGGCTGCACACATAATTTTGAGAAATCGGATGCGCAGACCCTCTTTCAGCTCTTTGATATACACGAAGCTGAATCGAAGAGGCTTTTGAGCGAGCGCCTGATCTTCCCGTCCTATGAGCATTTGCTGAAGTGCTCGCATACATTCAATTTGCTGGACGCACGCCGCGCCATTAGCACGACGGAGCGAGAGCGCTACATTTATCGCATACAGACGTTAGCCCGAGGCTGTGCAAAGGCTTTTGTAAAGTCACAAAAAGAGGCTGAGAAGACGACAGCTGAAGGCGCAGAAGTCACTGGATAATTTTCAGTCGAGCAAAGAGTGAGCGAGCACGTATTGTTATTATTGGATTACCGCTTTCGCAGGAATGACTGCTAAATGCAACACAAAGGACGTTCATCATGGGGCAAGACCTCTTATTTGAGATTGGCGTAGAAGAGATTCCTCCTCGTGAATCTCCCATGCTTGCTCGGCAGTTATCCGCAGCTGCCGAAGACCAATTTCGAGCAGCACGTCTCGGCTATTCTGGGCTTGAGGTCTATTACACCCCGCGCCGGCTCGTTCTATCTATTGGCAATTTAGATGAGGGTCAGAAAGACATCACCCAAGAAGTTAAGGGCCCTTCAAAAAAGATCGCCTTTGATGCTGATGGCAAGCCTACAAAAGCCGCTCTTGGATTCTGCAAAGGGCAGGCCGTAGAGGCCGAAAGTCTTTATGTCAAAGAGATCCCAGAAGGCGAATATGTCTTTGCCAAGAAGAAAGTGACTGGACGCCTCACCAGCGGGCTATTGCCTGATATTTTGCCTAAGCTCATCGAAGGACTCGCGCCATCAGAGACGATGCGTTGGGATGACTCCGGCATTCGCTTTATTCGCCCCATCCGCTGGCTGCTCTGCTATCTGGATGACCAGCCTGTTGAGATTGAGTTTGGCAGACTCAAGTCGGGCAAGAGCACGCGAGGCCACCGGCTGCTCGGTGAGCCGCAGATCGAGATCAAAGATGCCCATGATTATTTTAAGAAGATCAAGAGCAATGGGGTGGTGCTTGAGCCTGATAAGCGCAGAGCCAACATTAAAGAGGCCCTTAGAAAAGTCACTGGCGAGATCAAAGCTCAACCAAATCTATCGCCAGAGCTTCTCGCGGAGATCGCAGACAATCTGGAGAATCCTTCGCCCATTCTCGGTAAATTCCCGGATGAGTTTTTGAAACTGCCCCGAGAGATTTTGGAGACGACCCTGATCGAGCATCAGAAGTTCATTCCATTTGTGGTCAATGAAAACCCATCGCCCTATTTTGTCGGCTTTCGTGATGGCACAGTTGGCTCCGATGAGCTGGTGAATAGCGGATATGAGCGGGTTGTGGGAGCACGGCTCACAGATTCTCAGTTCTTCTTCAACGAAGACCGAAGAACAACGCTCTCCGAGCGTGCGAAGATGCTAAAAAGCGTCGTCTATCAAGAGAGACTGGGTACGATCTCGGACAAAGTGGAGCGAATGCGGAAGTTTGCCTCGGAGATTGGCAGCCGCCTCAACTATGGCCGCGCAGAAGAGATTGATCGCACAGTCTCTCTCTGTAAGGGTGATCTGCTTACAACCATGGTGGGGGAGTTCCCAGAGCTTCAAGGCATTGTCGGCGGAATCTACGCCAAGCTGGAAGGCGAGCCAGAACTCGTCAGCAAAGGCATCTACGAGCACTATCTCCCTGATAAAGCGGATGACCCCGTACCGCAGACCCTTGCTGGGATCGCCACCAGTCTCGCCGATAAGCTTGATACTCTTGTAGGCTCATTATTACAGGGAGCAGAAGTGACCGGGTCACGCGATCCCTTCGGACTTCGCCGCAAGGCCAACGGCATCATCAGAATTTCTCTGGAGCATAGACTCAATTTGGACTTCTTTCAGCTGATTGATGATCTGAAAGGTCTCTACTCGTTCTTAGCAAGCAAAGCTGAGACGCAGAAAATCAAAGACTTTTTGATCGAGAGACTTTATCAGGAGCTTCGCACGGACTACGAGATTGCCTATGACATTGTGGATGCCGTGACGGCCGCACGAGATGGGAATTTTAATCGCGTCCTTTTTCGAGCCCGTGCATTGGAGAAGATCCGAGAAGAGGCGGACTTTCAGTCGCTGGTCATCGCCTTCTCACGGGTTTGCAACATAACCCGAGGCCAGCCGAGCGCCGGGAGCTTTGATCCACAGCTCTTTGAAGACGAGGCCGAGCGCGGGCTGTGGAGGGCTTACCTGAAGGCCGAAGGACAGATCGGCCAGCTGGCTCACGCAGCTCAATATGAGAAGATCATCCAACATCTCATTGAGCTGCGTGAGCCGATTGACCATTACTTTGATAAGGTGCTGGTGATGGCCAATGACCGCGATGTGCGCCAGAATCGCCTTGGCTTTCTGACAAAGATTGTCGAGCTCTTCTTTACGGTTGGGGATCTGTCGAAGATTGTCGTTGAGGGGAACCAGGCCGATCCATCAACGACTCAAAAGAATTAGCGTTTCACAACCAGTTTCTTGATCTCACTCTTTACAACCTTGCCATCTCCATTTCGTGCTGTGACCCAATAGAGATAGACGCCATTCGCAAGTCTGCGGCCACTTGCATCCAGTCCATTCCAGCTCAAGCGCGATCCAGGCTGGAAGTCGCCGTTATACACCAGGCGTCCGTGCGAATCAAAGACCTGCAAACGAGCACTCTCATCGCCCTTTCCATCAATCGAGAGGATGTACCGAGAAGAGTGAGCACCGAGCGAGCTCAGAGTGACGTTCTGGATAGAAGCTGGCTGGATCGAGGCAGCGCTTGCGGCCGCGATTGTAAACGTATCTTTGAATTGAAGCTGGCCATTGACATAGAATTCCGTGGACCACTGGCCGCCGCGTGCCGCAGCAGGATGGCCAGAGAGATTGAACCAGGCCCAGTGGTACCGGCTGATAGCATCAGCCTCTGTTGTGGCATAGAGATTGCCGGTGGGGTCATAAAACTCCCACTTCAGCCGCTTTCCTTGATAGCTTCCACTGAGTTCAATAAACGAGATGGCCCGGCTATCTTGCGACGAGAATGATGTGGTAGTAAGGGGGGTGCAGCAAGGGCTCTTGGTCACATCGCGCGCCATCACATGCCGAACGATGCGAAAGCCATTTGGGCTGGGAGTGACTGAATCGGAATCAGCAGCTGATGTAATAGTAAAGGGATCCGAGAAGAGCATGCTTCCGCCGTACCAGAGCTGGACGGACCATGGTCCTGGCAGCTTGGCAGCAGCCTTGCCTGCAATGGTGATGCAGGACCAAGCGCCGTTAAAGCCAATCGAGATTGTCACGTTCCCTTGCATATAGAGAGCATTCTGCGGAGGATTGATAAATTTCCAGGTGATCTGCTGTCCATTTGCGCGGGACGAGAGCTGAACATAGGAGCAGACTTTGGGAGCTTGGGATGTGAAGCTGGTGGCTGCCGTGCCTGGGCTTCCGTTGCTGGATATGCTTCCAGTGACAAAATGCTTCGTTACAGCCACAGTGGAGGTAGACACAGCAAGGGCAGCGCTCTGGATCAAGACAACCACAAAGATCGCAATGAATGATGAGGCAATGGCATGAAGACGCATGACAATCTCCTTTCAGTTCTCAATGTCAGAGTAATCTGGAGTACATACGCATCCGATGGAATGAATCACTGGAAGGAAAGACATCAAACACCGCACCCTTGCCCCTCCACCTCAAAACTCGCTACACTGTGGCTCAGAATAGTTGGAGGAGGCGTCTCACCATGTCGTTTGTGATCACGCAAGGGTGCATCGGGACAAAGGCCACAGAATGCGAAAAAGTCTGCCCTGTGGATTGCATCCACCCCAGAGAAGAAGAAGTCGGCTTTGATAGAGTCGAGCAGCTCTATATTGACCCCAAACTCTGCATCAATTGTGGAGCCTGCATGGCTGTCTGCCCTGTTCTGGCCATCTATCCAGAGGAAGCTGTTCCAGCCCCCTTGCGTATGTTTACCAAGAAGAATGCCGATCACTTCCGGGTGGGGTTTGACGAATTTCACCAAAAATATCCAGAAGGAAGATCGAAAGAATTGATCAAAGCCTTTAACCTGAAAGAGGCCGAAAAACAGAAAGCCAATGCAGCCGCCCGCTAAACTCAAAATCGAGATCCGCCACTTCACTGAGCGTGACTACGACGTATTTGCCAGCGTCCGCCAGCGTGTCATGCCTGAATACCCCATGACAGCCAGCGAACTGCGCTTCTACGATCAGCAGCTGCCAGAAAAATGCAAATCAGAGCGCTTTTTTGCCTGTGTGAGACGCGAAATCGTCGCCTTTGGTGATTATCACCAATCGCCATTTGCATACCACCCGCAAAAATTTGATGTCGGCGTCTTTGTGCTCCCCGAATTCCAAAGCAAAGGAATTGGTACAGAGCTGTACGAATATGTAGCGCAGAAGCTTCAGCCCTTTGATCCGATCACGCTGCGCTCCTTTGCCCGCGAAGATTATCAGCAGAGCTTGCGCTTCCTTGCCAAACGCGGTTTTCATGAGACGATGCGCGCCTGGGAGTCTCGGCTCGATATCAAATCCTTTGATTTCTCCCGCTATGCAGGTCATGTGGGGAAAGTAGAAGCGAGCGGCATCAAAATCATCCCACTCTCTCAGATTCCGAGAACACCGGAACGGGATCGAAAATTGTACGAGCTAGACCTGATTCTTTCTGAAGATGTGCCCCATCCCGACCCGTTCACCCCTCTTGAGTATGAAAATTTTCTAGAGAGATTTATTGAGAACCCCGGCTTCTTCCCCGAGGCCTACCAGATTGCGATGGATGGCGATGAGTACATTGGAATGAGTAATCTCTGGAAGTCTCAAGCCAATCGCGATCTGCAGAATGGGCTGACTGGTGTAAAGCGTGAGTACCGCCGCAAGGGGATCGCTCTGGCCATGAAGTTGAAGAACCTTCAGGTTGTAAAAGAACAGGGCTATCCTCTCATCAAAACCTGGAATGAGAGCAACAATCGCGGCATGCTCTCGATCAACGAGGAGATGGGATTTGTCAAGCAGCCTTCCTGGATCAGCTTCGCCAAAGATCTTCCAGCGAGTGGACCTCCATGACGCTCCCTCTAATTCACCTCCAAGGAACCCCCTTTGAGCAGGGAATAACCCATGGCCGCAAAGCGCGTGAAGAGATTTGTCATAATCTGAATATCTACTTTGATCGTTTTACCAGCGAAGGGAAGATCCCAACGGAAGAAGTTCTGTCTCGCGCCATACAATATTGGAGCGCGATTCAGCGCCAGAATGAAAAGTATGCAGATTCGCTTCGTGGCGTAGCTGAAGGCTCTGGCTGTGATCTTTTGAGACTGGTTGCGCTCAATGTGCGCTACGAGATTATGTATCACCAGTTCACCGCCAACAGCCTGGCCGATGGCTGCACGGCAGTTGCTGCATCTCCAAAGCGCACAGCCAATGGGCACTTGATGATCGGCGAGAACTGGGACTGGATTCCTCAGGTGAAGTGCTTGGTTTTGCACATCGATGAGCCAGAGGCGGAGATGCTCTGCTTTACCGAAGCGGGCATTGTCGGCGGTAAGATTGGCCTAAATTCGCATGGACTGGGGTTAGCGATCAATGGACTCAACAGCACAGGAGATGACTGGGCGCGTCTGGAAAAGCCTTTTCACATGCGCTGTTATGAGATTCTGCGCTCCGCATCGCTCCAAGATGCCGCCAAGATTATCACCAGGCAAGAGCGCTCCTGCTCGGCCAATTATCTGATTGCACAAGTCGATGACCAGATGCTGGATATTGAGACTGCGCCCAAGAACACCCTGACATTGAAACCTGAATGCGGCGTGCTGACTCACAGTAATCACTTTGTGGATGCAAATGCGCTCCAGATTGAAGAGCCGCCCAACGAGCACCGCCGCTACTCCTGTGTCAGACTCGATCGCATGAATGAGCTGATTCAAGCGGCAGATTCTGTGTCGTTTGCAGACATCAAGATGGCGCTTTGCGACCACAAAGGGCATCCATACGCCATCTGTCGCCATGTCGATGAGACGCAGCCATCCGCAGAGCATTATATGACTGTAGTCTCAGTGATCATGGATCTGCATGACCGGGTAATGTGGGTGAGTGAAGGCCCGCCTTGTGAGCACGAATTTCAAAAACTGAGTTTATAAAAACCTGTTGTCATTCCCGCCCCGGATCAGGTCCGGGGTAAATTCAAGCGAGAATCTAGAAATTTCAATCAATATTACTAAGTCCGGAGTTGGCCGGAACGACATTTTGTGAGACTGAGAAAGCTCAGTTTTTCAAAGCTGGAGTGACCCAAAGCTCGCGCTTGGTCTTGTAGATTGGAAGGATGTGGGGCTGGAATCTCTCTGCAAGATATTTGACCAGTCGCAGCCCATTCATGCCATCTTCATAATAGCCGCGTAGCGATTCTACGACCTGAAAGCCGCGATCTTCATAGAACTGAATGGCGGAATGATTGTCGGCACGCACTTCCAGATGGATGCGCTTGCAGCCATGCTGAGCGGCCACGGACTGGCACGTCTCAAAGAGCCTCTTTCCAAATCCTTGGCCTCGGCACTCTGGATCGACGACAATGGAATAGAGCCGCGCAATCGCGCAGCCTTTGCGCCAGAGCAGGATCGCCGCTCCGCAGAGTCTCTGTTCAGCTTCAATTACAAACGTCGTGGCATGGGCACGGGTGAGCAGGTAGCGCCACTGCTCTGCGCTAAAGCGGTCTTTTGAAAAGCCTCTCTCTTCCAGCTCACAAAGGGCTGCCCAGTCATTGATTGTGGCTTGGCGGGTCAAGTGCTTTTTTGCTGGAGTCTGTTCGGTGAGAAGAGTCATGAATCTCCCCATTCTCCAGCCAGGTAGCGAATGATCTGCTCATAAATTTTTGGAGCTCTGTCATCCTCTTCGCCCTCGGCAATGGTGGGGTTGTCATTCACCTCGATCACCGTGTATTCGTGGCCCACTTGTTTGAGATCAACGCCATACAAGCCTTTGCCAATCGCTTTGGCGGCCTGAACCGCTGTCTCTAGCAATTTAGGGTCCACCTTCTTGAGCTCATAGCCCTTGACATCTCCATCAATGACGCGTCCGCTCTCCGTGTAAGTAAGCACCTTCCAGCGCCGCTTTGGAATCAAATACTGACAGACGTAGAGTGCTTTTCCTGCGAGCACACCGACACGCCAGTCAAACTCTGAGCGCACGAATGTCTGCACCACAATCCGATCGGCGCGGCGCAAAAAGCGCTTGCCTGTCTTGACAAAGTCTTTGGGTGTATTGACTCGCTCCACGTACATCGAGAAGCTGCTGTTCGGCGCTTTGAGCACAACCGGACTCCCCATCTCCTGAAAGAGCATTTCAGCCCTCTCCAGAGTCAGATCAGCTTCCGTCAGAAAGCGGGTCTCCGGCATGGGAACACCCGCTTTCTGCAGATGTCTGTACATATTGACCTTGTCACAGCAGATGAAGATAGAATCCGGGTCATCAACCACCCGCAGGCCATGAAGCTGGGCGGTGCGTGCGGCAACGTATGAGGAGTTGAGCGGGTCGGTCAAGGCACGGATGAAGAGCGCGTCGTATTCTGGAATCTTGTACATATCAGACCGAAAGAGGACATCCAGCCGATGCCCCAGCTTCTGGGCGGCCTGCCCAAATCGCATCAGGGCTCCCATCTCTTCCGAGCTGGAGACGGTATATCTCTCGATAAAGACTGCTATTTCCGCCATAGGACTTTCTGGTTGATCAGTGCCAGCTCATGTTGAGTCAGAGTGTGGAATGGAAGCGGCTTCAGGCCGCTGAGCAGCGCTTTGTGATTTTTCAAGACAATCACGCGCACAGTTGCAGCCGGGAAGCAAAAGACCTCCCAGACTTTGGTGGCCAGCTCCTGATACTCAGGTTTTGCTGACTGGCCTAGCACCATTCTGAAATGGCCAATGCGTGAGCCTTTGGGCAGCTCCTGGCAACAGATTGAATATTTAAAGTTTCGGGATAGAGATTTCGAGATGCGCTCCTGATGGCCCGTCTCCCAGACGATGCTCTGGCGCGACATAAAGGGGTTGATCGTATCCACCAGAACGGGAGGCTCAAAGTAGGCATTGGTTATGTAATATTCTGGCGCTTTTATTTTATGAAGAGATGCCTTTTCTAGAAACAAAGGCACAATCATTCCGTCCAGAATCTCTTTGCAGGTGGGGTGGGCGCAGAGCCCGGTTGATTCTAAATCCTGCGAGGCATAGTAGCCTGCCGTCAGATAGCTATAATCTCCGTGCAGATTGACCCAGCAGGCTTTCTCTTTCCAAAAGCCGACCGGACTGAAAGGATCGCTAGAGTTACTATCGGGCGGTTTAGACGATTCAGTCACAGATCCATCATCTCATCTGGAGTGCGGAGTTTAAAATCTCTCCTTCCGACCATGTGAGTATATAAGATCCGATGCCAGATGTCTATGGGCTCAAAATATTATGGATACGAGCTCCCTTTATCATGCAAAAAACTAGAGATTTTAGCCTTGACTCCACGTAAAAATAGGGCTATCTTATCGTTACTATAATAAGAGAACTGCGGTGGAACCCGCGCAAGCTCGAAGCAAGGAGGTCGCTATGATAGCGATATGTCGTCGGGCTACAGGGTTTTTTCTGGGTTTCCTAACGGTCCTTAGCGCGCTCGTGCTCTTCTCAGGATTGGCGCAGGCGCGAACGATCAACGTACCGGGTGACGCACCTTCCATTCAGGCCGCCGTAGCAGAGGCCTTTTCAGGCGATGAGATCGTCCTTCGAAATGGGCAGTACCGCGAAACCGTCAATATAACCGGAAAGCAAGATCTTACGATTCGCGCCCAGACTGCTCTGGGTGCTACTGTGCTCGCTGCCTCAAAGAAGCCAACCTTTACCATCTCCAGCTCCAGCAAGATCACCCTGCAAGACCTTAAGGTGACCGGGGGAACCGAGATTGACGTCGTGACCTTAAAACCGGTTCCGGCGGGTGGGGGAATTGAAGTTATCAACAGCCAAAACGTCACCTTAAAGAATATTCAGATCCTGCAGACGATCGATCTTAACCTCAAGATTGAGCGAAGCACTGTCTCCGTGTTGACCATTGAGATTCCCAAGCCCTCAACCAATGCGGGCCAGGTCGTCAATGGCGTCGAAGTGCTGGATCAATCTACTGTGACGATCAATGATGCTAATATCCACGAGAATCCTGGCGATGGCATCGTCGTCAATAATTCAACCCTCACTCTCACCAAGGGAGTGGTGCAGGACAACCAGGGCACCGGGCTCAATGCAACAGGCGGAACGGTCAATGTGACAGACAGCTCCTTCTCCGGCAATCAGGTCAATGGAGCGATTCTGTCAGGAAGCAGCGGCTCTTGGAGCAAAGTTCAGATCCTCAATAACAAGGGAACCGGACTCAGCCTCTTGGCGAGCGCCAACCTTACCATTGACACGATTAGCGTCAATGGCCATCCTGCGGGTGCAATTGTCGTAAAAGACTCAAAACTGACGATGGCCAATGGGACGATCACGGGCAATGCGGGCAGCGGCGTGGATGCTACGAATTCAACAATCAATGTCAGCACCTCGGTGGTCAAAGAGCAGCCGGGAGATGGCATCACGCTGGCCAAATCGACTGCCACAGTCAGCAATACTCAAATTCTCAATAACAAAGGTCTGGGAGTGAGCTCCGATGCTTCCACTCTCACCATGAGTGGCAGCACGGTGAGCGGCCACCCCAGCAACGCGATCAACTTGAAGAATACTTCCACAGCCACGATCAATGACAGCCACGTTCAGGACAACACGGGGATTGGCGTTCTGGTAGATGCTAGCTCCGCACTCACCATGAACGGCAGCACGGTCTCAGGCCAGGGAAGCGATGGCGTGCGGGTGCAGAACTCCACGGCTGAGATCAACAATTCGCAAATCATCAGCAATGGCGATGATGGAATTGAAGCCAGCAACGGGAGCACATCGGCTGCGCTCCAGACGAACAGCGCTCAAACGGGTCAGGGGGGCAAGGTCACGCTTGCCGTAGATGGCAGCCAGATCTCGGAGAATGTCGCCAATGGGCTGCTGCTCAGCTCAACAGTGACTGAGCTTTCCAATACAGAAATCATCCACAATGGCATCCGTGGGATTGATGGCAAGAGCATCAATCTGACAGGAACGACAGTCACGATTAAGAATCATCCTAATGATGGGCTCAGAGTCAATGCGGCAAGCACCACGCTGCTCGTCTCATCGAGCCATGTGGACAACAACCAAGGCTGGGGTCTCAATGTCACTGAGAAATCTCAGCTTACGGTGCAAGACAGCACCATCCAGAGCAATGGGAAAGATGGCATTCTCTTCAACGACTCAACGGGCTCTATCTCAGGGACCACAATCACCGCCAATGGACAGAATGGCATCTTCGCCACACTCTCGCCCTTCACCGTGACGGGCAGCACGATCACGCAACACCCGCTCGATGGCGTGGCGCTGGATCAGTCCAAGCAAGTCCGCATCTCCAGCACACAGATCACCGATAACAAGGGCTGGGGTGTGAGCGCCCGCAACTCTTCAGATGTCACGATTGACAACCAAAGCGTTGTGGCTTCCAACAGCAAAGATGGAGTTCTATTAGACAACTCAACGGGAGACGTCACCAACAGCACTGTCCGCGACAATACGCTAAACGGAGTCAATGTTGTGAACAATGCCCAGTTTATCATGACGGGCGGCACGGTCTCGGGCAATGGCATTGATGGCGTGCTGGTCAACAGCGGCGCGGCGGACATCTCAGGCAGCACAATCACGGCCAACAAAGCCAATGGCGTGAACGCGACCAACGCTTCCGTTGCCTTGGCGAGCAGTACCGTGAGCCTGCATCCGCTTGATGGCATCAAGCTCTTGAACTCATTGCTGGATATGAGCGATTCGCAAGTGATCCAGAACAAGGGCTATGGCATCAGCGAGACGAACCAGGCTCGCTCGGTGATCAGCGGCAGCACGATTGATGAGAATGGCAAAGATGGAGTCAATCTGAACAATTCTTCTACAGACATCTCGTCCACAAAAATTACAAAAAATGGTGGCAAGGGAATCAATGCCCAGACTTCTGTCGTTATTGTTGGTGACCAGAGCTTTGTCTCTGGACACCCCGATGACGGAATTTATCTGAATAACAGCTCGGGTGATATCAGCGACAGCACGATCCAGGCCAACAAGGGCCGGGGGGTGGCGGCCGAGACGTCCAAGGTCTCCATAACGGCCACCAAAGTGGATACGAACGGCCATACGGGTGTTGAGCTCAAGAACAGCACATCGGATATCACCGACAGCCAGATCACCAGCAATGGCGATCAGGGTGTCCATGCCTTCGACAACTCCGGTCTGACCATGCTAAACACCCTGGTCTCAGGACATCCGGATGATGGCGTCAAGCTGGAGAACAGCTCGGCAGAGATCACGACCAGCACGATTCAGCAGAACAAAGGACATGGACTGAGTGCCAAAGTCTCAACGGCACTGCTTACTGGAAGCACTGTGACCAACAACAGCAAAGATGGCATCAACCTGAGCAACTCCACGGGTGATGTGTCGACAAGCCAGATCACAACCAATGGCGTGATCGGAATTGACGCCTCCAGCTCGACGGTCGAGCTGGTGCAGAGCACAGTCTCAGGCCATCCGCAACAGGGGATCAGCCTGCTCAACTCTGCACTGGAAGCGACCGACAGCAAAGTGGAGACCAACAAAATGCAAGGCCTGCTGGCACGCAGCTCCGTGAGCGCGGCCAAAGGTGGCACCTTCTCCAACAACACGGGAGATGGCATCACCTTGCAGAGCAGCTCGGGAGAGCTGGATGGAACGGCGGTCTCCCAGAACCAGGGCGCAGGCATTCGCGCCGATCTGGGTAAGATCTCGCTCATTGACAGCACGGTGACAGCCAACACTATTGATGGAATTATCCTGACCAGCGCCCAGGCGTCGCTAGAGAACAGCAAGCTGCAAAATAATAAGCAGCTTGGCGTCGATGCCTCCGAGCGCTCCCGAATCACCATGACAGGCTCCGAGATCTCAGGTCATCCGGGCGGAGGCATGAAGCTGGTAGACTCTTCTGCCGAGCTACATGGCAGCTCCGTGAAAGACAATCAAGTCAATGGAATTGATGCCAATAATTCTGCTGTCAAACTGCTCGAAGCGAGCGTCGTCTCAGGTCACCCGATCAACGGCCTGTTGCTAGCGAACAGCTCTGTGGAGCTCAATGCCAGCACCGTCACCGGCAACTCTACGGAAGGCTTTGCGGCTGCGGACTCGATCATCACGGGCTTCTCCAGCAAGATCACGCTCAATGGACAGGATGGTTTTTCACTCTCCAACTCCAAAGTGGATCTGGAAGGAAGCAACGTAGATCAGAACAAGAGCCGCGGCATCGTCGGGTTACAGAACTCTGAAGTCGTTCTGAAGGGCAGCACAGTCTCCAGCAACAGCAAAGAGGGAATTGTGCTGACGGATGGAACGGCTGACATTCGCACGACAACCCTGACGGCCAATGGCGCACGGGCTGTGGTGGCCAACAACTCTCAGCTTACGTTTGTGACAACCACGATCACCAATCACCCCGCAGATGCGATGGCGCTCACGGCTTCCGTGGCCGATCTCAATGCAACAACCATCGAGAGCAACAAAGGGCTTGGCCTGGAGCTTGATTCCAGGTCCACCGTGACTACAGAAGGTGGAAGCATCTCGAAGAACACATCCGATGGTGTCTCTTTGAAGGACTCCGCTGCTGAATTTAGTGGCACGCAGATCACGAGCAATGGAGGAGTGGGCATTCGGGTCGATACGTCCACACTGACCATGTCCAACAAAGCCGTGGTCTCCGGCCATCCACAAGAAGGTCTGCTGGTCACGAATGGCTCCGCCAAGATCCAAGATACAGTAATCAAGAACAACGCCAGCGCCGGGCTGCGAGCCACAGACACGAAGATGACACTGCTCAACGTCTCGCTGGCCAACAACGGCTCCGACGGCATCAACTTGGTGCGCTCATCTGCCACATTCACAACGGGAACGATTGACAAGAATGGCGGCTTTGGAGTGAAGGCTGACGATCACTCACGAGTGACTGTTGTGGGAAGCGCGATCACCAACCACCCATCTACGGGTGTGGAGCTGATCAACAGCTCTGCTGACATCCGCGACAGCCAGATCCAGAACAACCAGGGGCGTGGCATTGATGCTACCACAGGCACAGTGAGCCTGCGCGGCACAACGATCTCCGGCCAGACCGGAGAGGCGATCTCGCTCTCGGACTCCAAGGCTGATATCCGCACGACTCAGATCACGGGCAATGGCCCGGTTGGGCTGCTATCGGTCAAGTCCACGATCTCGCTGTCGGATAGCGCCATCTCTGGCCATCAACAAGATGGGGTGCAGCTGGACAACAGCTCGCTTGATGTGACCAACAGCAAGATCAGCGGCAATGGTGGCAAGGGCATCGAGGCGCAAAAATCGACTGTCGGGCTGTCGACTGCGACGGTCTCAGACAACAACGGCGATGGCCTCTTCCTGCGATCCAGCTCAGCCGATGTGCTCGATCAGAGCCAAATTATCAACAACAAAGGGCGTGGCGTTGACGCCGATACATCGACAGTCACAGTCACCAAGAGCACCATCTCCGGCCATCCCAGCGACGGCCTCCATCTCGTCAACTCTCCGAGCAGCATTGGGGGAAGCACGATTGAGAAGAATGGTGGCTGGGGCATCTGGGCCGAAAAGAGCACCGCAGTGCGCATGTCCGATTCCTTTGTGGACTCGAACACAGCCGGCGGCTTGCAGCTTGTCAGTGCTGTGGCAAGCATTCGCACGACCGAGATCAAGAGCAACCTCGGTCTCGGTCTGCAAGTCGTCAACCAGTCGGCGCTGCTCATGATTGGGGGTACAGTGGACTCCAATTCACAGAACGGCCTGACACTCGATGGCTCCTCGGCCAGCTTGCGAGAGGTCGCTGTCACAGGGAACCAGAGCCACGGTGTGGAGGCAGTCAATCACTCGGCGCTCACCATTGTCAAAGGCACAATCCTGCAGAACAAGCTGGATGGGCTGAGGCTGACAAACTCGCTCGGAAGCATTCGGGAGAGTCAGATCAAAAACAATGCTCAATTCGGTGTCGAAGCGGACACCGTCTCCACAGTCGCCTGTGCCGGAAACTTGATCACGGAAAATGGAACCAATCTCTCAGAAAACTTAAAGGGCCGTTGCTGAGTAGATAAAATGGCAGTTGTAACTTAGAGCAGAATTCGTCTTGTAAGGAGAGGAGGGCAGGAGATGGCTAAGGTGCTATACCACCGTCTCCTGCCTTTGTTATTTGTCTTCATGGGAGTTGTTCTGCTGCTCCCATCTGCAGAGGCGCTCCCACCCGCTCCTGCACCCACCATCACGGCTGAAGTCTCCCGCGTTCTGGATGGCCAGTCCATGCGGGTCTTGCTTCATTCAGGAGCCGTCGAAAATGTGCGCTATATCGGCATCGATTCGCCTGGGCCCACGCCTTCTGAGTGCTTTGGCCCTGAGGCAACGCTTTACAATCGTGACCTCACTATTGACCGCACCGTCTGGCTTGAGATGGATGAGCAGCAGCGAGACAGCCAGGGCAATCTTCTGGCCTATGTCTATCTCGATTCGCAAGGGCTGACGATGATCAATGCCATCCTGGTGGCGCAAGGCTTTGCGCGCATCCAGGATGTGAGCAAAGCCTCACCCAATCTGCGGTATTCTTCAACACTCTCGCAGCTGCAAGACGAGGCTAAAGCGAACAATCGCGGTCTGTGGGAGGCCTGCCCAGCCACACCACTTCCGTCAAACAATCCACCCCAAGCGACATTCACCTTTAGCCCGAGCAATCCAGAGCCGGGACAGGCTGTCACCTTTGATGGCACCTCTTCTGTCGATTTAGATGGCTCGATCAGCAGCTACGCCTGGAATTTTGGGGACGGGGGAACAGCGACAAGCGTGACTGTGACTCACGTATTCAGCGCGGCGGGACTCTTCACAGTGACCCTCACGGTGACAGACAACCGAGGCTCGGTAGGTGTTGCCAACCGCAACGTCGCCGTCGGATCGGGCGGCACATCTTCCGGTGGACAGACGCCACCCATCACCAATCCACCCGTGGTCACAGGTAGCAAGCCTGTCATTATCGAGAGCATCCACTACGATGCGGCTGGCGATGACAACAGCAGCGAGAATGGTGAATGGATCGTGCTGCTCGCCTCCACCCAAGATGTGGACATGTCCGACTGGACTGTGGCCGATGAGCTGGGCGACCGAGGCGTCACGAGCCACGTTTATCGTATTCCATCTGGGTTTGTCATCAAAGCCAGCTCACGAGCAACTGTATTTACAGGGTGTGGCACGAACACGGCGACAGAGTTGCATTGGTGTGCCAATACGCAGATTTGGGACAATGGAGAAGATACGGCTGTCTTGCGGAACAACAAATCCGAAGAGATTGACCGCTGCCACTATGGCGATCCCGACGGCGATGAGCGCGGAGTCTCAGAGTTCAACTGCGTCACCTTTGAGTACAAGTAACGATCTGAAGAAGTAATTTAATGTTTTAGATGCTTCTCAAGAAACGAGATTAGACTCGCCTCGACCTGTTTTTCATAATCGGTGTCAATCTTCCAGATGTGGCCCGCGCCCTCAACTTTTACTAGCTCAACATTCACCCCGGCTGCGCTGAGTGCGCTCTGCATCAGCTCGGACTGCTCAAAGGGAATATTCGTATCCTTTGTGCCATGAGCGAGTAAGAATGGCGGGTCATCGGAGCTAATGTACGTGACGGGCGAGGCCTGCATACATAGAGTCGCGTCTTGAGAAGGGCCGGGCAGACAGGGCTTCCCAATTAATACATTGCCGACGTCATACTGCCCAATCGCAGGCATCTTCAGAAGATCGGACGGGCTGTAATAGGCGATGACAGCCTGCACGCGGCTGCTGATGGGCGTGTCACCACAACTCCCCTCCAGATTTGAAGAGTTATCAGTGGTGCCAACGAGCTCGGCCAGCCAGCCGCCTGACGAGAAGCCCAAAATGCCGATGCGATCCGGATTGATATTCCATGTTGTGGCGTTTGCGCGAGCCCAGCGAACGGCACATTTTACATCTTGCAGCTGGGCTGGAAAGCCTGGCCCGCCATAAAAAGGGAGCAGGCGATGCTCAACAGCAATGGCAAGATAGCCTTGTCCAGCTAGATATTGCGCCCACGGCACGACGAGATCGGGATCAGACTTTGTCCCGTTCGAGGCATGCAAAATAAGAATGGCTGGAAGAAGCGCAGTCGCAGCAGGTCTATAGATATCGAGTTTTAGGTCTGTGCCATCGGCAGAGCCGTAGATGATATCTCGCGTAATCTCAATCTCAGACTGAGCGGCATGAAGTGTGATAGCTAGCAGCGATGTTACAAATCCGAACCAGCAGATCGCTCGGACAGCGCCTCTTATCATCACGTGTAATGCCCCCTGACTCTGTCTGTCGATCATAGTGCATGACTCGGGTCTAATGACAGATCTTTGGAGATTGAGGGCACATAGTTTGCCTTTGGACCATCCTGTCTTTGTATACTGATTTTAGAGGGGGTATATACCATGATTTCAAGACGCCAGATGATTCAAGGCGGAGGACTCTTGGGAATGACACTGCTCTTGGGAGGGTGCGGCATTTTAAAAAAAATATTCAAGCCTCCGTAATCTTTAAGAACGAAAAAAAGCATCCTTTCCCACGTATTTTCTTACGAGCTCCGCTACCTCAAAGAGCGGCAGCCCTACAATATTGGAATAAGAGCCTCGAATCGACTGCACAAGCAGAGCCCCGATCCCTTGGATGGCATAGGCTCCGGCTTTGTCAAGCGGCTCGCCTGTCTTGATGTATTCTTCGATCAATTCATGATATAAGTTGCCGAAGGTCACATCGCTGGCGACCTCAAAGGCTTCAAGAATCCCCTTGTCCGCACAATGCATGACCACTCCCGTGATCACTTGATGCGTGCGATTGTTCAGCTGCGCCAGCATCTTCGTGGCCATTCCCGCTGAGGCAGGCTTCCCTAAAATCTGTCCATCCAACGATACGACCGTATCCGCAGCAATCACGAGAGCTTCAGGCCGCTTTGCAGCGACGGCCAAACATTTGCGCTTGGAGAGCAGCCTCACGACCTCGCGTGGCGACAGGGCTGCTTCAAAGTCTTCAGAGATATCGCTGGCGACGACTTCAAAGCAGACGCCGATCTGCCTCAACAGAGCTTCTCTTCGCGGAGAGGCAGATGCCAGAATAATTGGAATTGTCATGATGTTGGATTGACTTGCTCTGACTAACTTACAATCTCCTTGACGCGTCCCACTTGCCCGCTCTCTAAGCGAACTTTGATGCCATGGGGGTGATTCGAAGAGCTGGTCAGGATCTCTTTCACGACCCCTGGGGTGAGCTTTCCAGATCGCTGATCCTCTTTCATCACAATCAGGACCTGCAAGCCTGCCTTGATCTCTGAGCGTTTTGTACCGGCCATCGTTTCAATCCCTTCTTCTTGATCGTAACTCAAAACATCTTGTCTTAAGAAAATGATACGAAATCTGCAACTTGATATCCTCAAGCAGCACTATGAAGAAGCAAATGGGCAAACTCTGGGATGTCGCCGTCGTCGGCGGTGGGCCAGCAGGTATGATGGCAGCCGGGCGCGCCGCGGAGCTTGGCGCAAAGGTCATTCTGATTGAAAAGAACGAGAGCTTGGGTGTCAAGCTGCTCATCACCGGGGGTGGCCGCTGCAATGTGACCAATGGAGAGACCAATACCCGGGCGCTGCTCTCCAAATTCAAAGAGAGTGATAAGTTCCTCTTCTCTCCCTTCTCGCAGTGGGGAGTCAAGGAGACTCTTCACTTCTTCAACTCGCGCAACATGCTGACCAAGGTCGAGGCGGAGCAACGCGTCTTTCCGGTGAGCAACAGTGCCCAGTCTGTCTGGGACGTTCTGGTTGCCTACATCGAAGAGAGCGGTGTTAAGGTACTTGCAGATTCTCCAGTGTTGGGCTTCAAGACTGATGAGAAGAATATTACTTCTGTGCGCCTTAAGGGTGGACAAGAAGTTCAAGCAAAATCATTCATTTTGGCTACGGGAGGCACTTCGCGACCGGAGACAGGTTCAACAGGAGATGGCTTCAAATGGCTGCGCGAGATCGGCCACACAGTCACAGAGCCGAGCGCATCGCTCGTGCCCATCGCTATTAAAGATGGCTGGGTGAAGCAGCTTGCAGGTGTCACTCTTCAAGATGTCAAAATCACACTCTTTCAAAACGATGTCCGGCAGAGTGCAAAGAAGGGCAAGATTTTGTTCACACACTTTGGAGTGAGCGGCCCGACGATTCTCAATATGAGCCGGGAGATCGATGAGCTTCTCAAGTACGGCTCTGTTGAGATTTCACTCGATCTCTTCCCCACCCAAGATCATGGAGCATTAGGCACAGCTCTCGTTGAGGTTTTCAGATCAAATACCAATAAAAAATTCAAAAACAGTCTCAGTCCACTGATCTCTTCGACTTTTTCCAATGTTGTTGTAAAACTCTCTGGAATTGATCCCGATACGCCATGTCACAGCATCACTCGCGAAGAGCGACTGACTCTCGTCAAGCTTTTCAAAGACCTGCGAATGCACGTAAAAGGCCTGTTGGGAGTGGACAAGGCTGTGGTCACCAGCGGGGGCGTGAAGCTTGACGAGATTGACTTCAAGACGATGCGCTCGCGGCTCTATTCCAATCTCTATCTGGTGGGAGACATTCTGGACATAGACCGCCCATCGGGAGGCTACAGCCTCCAGCTCTGCTGGACGACCGGATTTGTGGCCGGTACGAGCGCGGCCGAAAATCCCTCAGAGCGCTAATTACTTTCCTTGATCCGCCACACCCATGGAAGCCGGAAGCACAATCAGCTCGCCATACATGTAGGGAAGATGGTCCGCAACTGTGCAGTGAAACTCAAATTCTCCGACTGAAGTCGCTTTGAATGAGATTTTCTCTGAAGAGTTCGGGGCAATCGTCTGACTCACAGAAGCGTACGGACCTGTGAGAGTAAAGGTGTGTGCATCATCTGGCTGCAAGTTGCGAAGATCGAGATTGACTGTGTCTCCTTGGTAGACGGTGATGACATTAGGCGAGAAGGAGTAGTCCTCTCCCATCTTCTGAACTACGGGGGCATAGCTGGGCACCGCTTGAGTCTGCTCGGTGGTCAGCGTGGCTACTGTGGCGATGGTGAAGTTGCGAGATTGTGGGACATACGTAGCAGCGGCGACTCGCGTGCATCCCACGATGCTAAGTAACATGAGTCCAGCTATGACGACTAGCGCCAAACCAGACAACTTTACAACAGAACTCCGAATAAAAATATTGCATCAATCCTTTCATGGATTCATTCAACTATCTCTCATTGTGACACGAAAGAAGAGGGTTCCAAAAATCATAATGCTCTTTTAATCTCATCTAATGAGCTTAAGTTCTCCAGCCCCGAAAGATCTCCCAGCTCTTTTCCAAGCGCCACAGCCCGCACGGCGCGGCGCAGAATCTTGGCGTTGCGCGTCTTGGGAAGCTCTTTGACGAACTTGATCTGATCAGGCTCAAAGGATTTTCCGAGCTTGGCTGCCGCCAGCTTGCGCAGCTCTGTCCGTAATTGTTCAGTTGGCTGAATATTCGGTCTCAAGATCACATAGCACCAGATCGCCTCGCCCTTCACCTCATGCGGAACGCCAATCGCGGCCGATTCTGCTACTGCCGGGTGAGATACCAAAACGGACTCCACTTCGGCTGGACCGAGACGCTTGCCAGCTATTTTAATGGTGTCATCGCTGCGGCCATGCAGGAACCAGAAGCCATCTTTATCAACAAAGGCCCAGTCTCCATGGCACCAGACATTCTCAAAGCGAGACCAGTAGGTCTCCAAATACCTTTGCGGGTCTTTCCAGAGACCGCGAGTCATGCCAGGCCAGGGCTTTTTGCAGACAAGCTCGCCGACTTGCTCGCGCACGGGCTTTCCATGCTCATCAAAGACATCAATATCCATGCCGAGCGCTGGTCCGCGCAGAGTGCAGGGTTTGAGCTCATTGATGGGGTGCGGAGACAAGAAGCAGGCGCCAATCTCCGTGCCGCCGCTCAGATTGATGATGGGGCAGTGCCCGCCGCCAACGTGCTCCAGACACCACCTATAGGGATCGGGATTCCAAGGCTCACCGGTCGAGCCAATGATTTTCAGCGAGCTAAGATCGTGTTTCTTAAGTGGCTCAGTGCCATATTTCATGAGTGCACGTATTAGAGTGGGTGAGATGCCCAATGTTGTTATTTTATGTCGCTCGATCATCGCCCAAAGCCGGTTCGGCTGCGGATGATCCGGTGCGCCTTCGAATAAGAAGATTGTCCCGCCAAGTGCCAGACCTCCAACGACCTCCCAGGGTCCCATGATCCAACCCATGTCTGTCGTCCAGAAGAGCACATCCTCTCGTTGCACATCGGTCTGATAGGCGACCTCTTCGGTGATCTTGACTGTAAATCCGCCATGAACATGGACAGAGCCCTTGGGCTTTCCTGTTGTGCCTGAGGTATAGATGATCATAAAGGGCTCTTCAGAGCTCATCGGCTCACAGGGGCATTCGCTTGGCTCAGAGGCTATAAGCTCATCCCAGTCATGATCGTGCTGTTTGTTCCAATTAACTTTTGCACCCAATCTCTTCTTGACGATCACATTTTTGATGGATGGACAAAGGGCTACAGCCTCATCCGCCACAGATTTCATCAAAATCTCTTTGCCCTTGCGATAGAAGCCATCGGATGTAATTAAAACTTTGGCTTCGCAATCTCTGAGGCGGGTCGCTGCGGCATCGGCTCCGAAACCAGAAAAGATCGGGACTAGAATGGCTCCTACTTTGGCAATCGCCATAAAAGCAGAGACAATCTCCGGCGTCATGGGCATGAAGAGACCTACCGCGTCGCCCTTTTTGATTCCCAGCTTTTTTAGCGCATTGCCCAGTCTGTTCATCTCTTCATAGAGCTCTTTGTAGCTGTAGGAGCGGACCTCTCCATCTTCGCCTTCCCAGATCACCGCTGGCTGGTTGGCGTTCTGGTCTTTTGCCTGCTTGTCCACGCAGTTGTGAGCGATGTTGATGGTGCCGCCCACAAACCACTTGGCCCAGGCAATGCCTTTTGAGATGTCCAGAACTTGTTTATAAGGAGTGAAAAATTCGATCTTCAAGTCTTTAACGACGGCATCCCAGAACCACTCAATCTCAGCGCAAGAGCGCTTCACGAGCGCGTCATAGCTGGGTATGCCATGCCGCCTCATAAAGCGCTGAATATTGCTCTTACTGATCAGATCTGCCGTTGGCTTCCAGACAATCTCGCTTTTCACAGATGCCCCTTCCCAAGGTGTTGAACAAAACTCATTTTGCCATGAACTTCTTGCCCAGACAAACAGGCCAAAGTCTTGACTGGAAAGGCGGGAATATGCTAGTCTCACGCCACGATCAGCCCTCAATCTGTGAGGGGGTACTTCATGGGGCAAGGGCTGGTAAATTGCTATGGCTGATCTGGTCAATGATTTGCAAATGTTGGGCAGCTCCCTGCCTTCAGCAAGTCGTTTGAAGGAGACAGTCAAATCTTATAGCAAGAGGGAGGGGAGATCCCGATATGGCCACAGGAAAAGTCAAGTGGTTTAATGATTCCAAGGGCTTTGGCTTCCTGGAGCAGGATAACGGA
This sequence comes from Candidatus Acetothermia bacterium, assembly GCA_016201405.1. Classification (GTDB taxonomy): domain Bacteria; phylum Bipolaricaulota; class Bipolaricaulia; order RBG-16-55-9; family RBG-16-55-9; genus JACQCZ01. The sequence goes on from JACQCZ010000017.1 coordinate 170,375, forward strand.
GGTCCGGACGTCTTCGTCCACTTCTCCGCGATTACGATGGAAGGCTACAAGTCCCTTCGTGAGGGCCAGGCGGTGGTCTTTGATGTTGAAGAGGACGCCAAGGGCCTTCGGGCTGCAAACGTGAAATCTGCGGAGTAATTCAAGCGAGCTTCAACGTGAACAGGGGCGGGTGCTTCCCGTCCCTGTCTTTTTGTCTGGTGGTCTGAAGTCTGAGCTTACTTTATCTAGCACAGGCTTTTAGATTCCTGGATTCCGGCTCGCGCTCCACTTGGCCGGAATGACGGGCAGTTGTGGTATGCGGCTTTCCCCGTTCGCAGATCAGATCTTCAATTCAGAATGAATGTCGCAAGCCAGATTGAAGCTCGTTCCCGTCCCGGATCAGGTCCGGGATAGACTGCGGCGGGAATCCAGGAATTTTGAGTATTAGACTTTCCCTTCGTAGATCTTCATCACTTTGTCTAAGAACTGAAGGGCACTCTTCCTCTCGCGCTGGAAGGTATTTCTTCCCATGATTGAGCCAAAGCCTCCGCCATCGCGGATGCCTCGAATCTCTTCAAAGATGGACTCTTCATCTTCGCGCTTTGAGCCACCTGAAAAAATGACAATGCGCTTGCCATTGAAAGAACATTGGATGACATGGCGGACCCGGTCTTCCAGAGTCTCACGCGGAATCTTGTATTTCTCATAGACTTTCTTCGCTTCGGGCTGCTCCAGATGCTCTGTCGGCGGCTTCACTTTGATGATGTTGGCTCCGAGCTGACAGGCAATCTGTGCAGAGTAAGCAACAACATCAAGGGCCGTCTCGCCCTCTTTTGATATTGTGCCCCCACGCGCATAGGACCAGACAACGACAGCCAACCCGGCATCCTTTGCCTCCCGGGTCAGCTTAGAGAGCTGCTCATATTGCAGACGCCTCTCCAGCGTGCCGGGATAGATTGAATAGCCGATGGCTACGCAGCCCAGCCGCAGCGCATCAGCGACAGAAGCCGTTTGCGCCCCCAGCGGGTCTCTTTCGTCTTGCAAGACGTCGTGATTGTTCACTTTTAGAATGAGCGGAATCTGGCCTGCGTACTCTGCGGCTCCTGCCTCCAGGAGTCCCAGAGGGGCGGCATAAGCATTGCATCCGGCATCGATGGCCAGCTGAAAGTGATAATGGGGATCATAGGAAGGCGGGTTGGGCGCAAAGCTGCGTGCGGGGCCGTGCTCAAAGCCCTGATCGACGGGCAGAATGACCAATTTTCCGGTTCCGCCGAGCCGGCCATGGTTCAATAACCGGGCCAGGTTGGTGAGAACCCCAGGATTTTCGCTCTGATAGCCATTCAGAATCTCTCGTACACGCTCAGTCATTCCATGCCTCCCCTACCCATTTCTTCGTCCCAATATAGTACACAATTCTCCTCTTCGTTGAGGAATGGGTTGCTCGTAGATTTACCTAAGATCAGGGAGTTGCCTGGCTCAGGGAGCAATATCGGTAGGACACTGAGATATTCTTGAATCCATGAGGCTTTTCGATGAGACATGAATCTGGGACATAGGTGGGATGTCCCATTTTGCAGCCGCGTCCCAGCCGTGTCTCATTGGATGTCTCACAGTTTATTAGCTTCCCTTGCTGAATGTCCCACTGTCCCAGTCAATCCCCTCCCCAGACACACTGATGAGCCGCGTCATTGAATTTTTGATCCGGGCTATCGAAAATAGAGTTGTGAAGAGGTGCTTTCATGAAATATCGCCTGGATCATGATTCAATCGGAGAGGTAAAAGTACCGAATGAGGCCTATTGGGGCGCTCAAACGCAGCGCGCTGCTGAGAATTTTCAGATTAGCAGCCTGAAGCTGCAACCCGCCTTTATTCGCGCTCAAGTGATTTTGAAACGAGCCTGCGCCAAGGCCAACGTGGATCTAAAACAGCTTGACTCCAAGATTGGCAAAGCGATTGTCGCGGCCTGTGATGAGATTCTAAATGGGAAGCTGCTTGACCAATTTATTGTAGATCTCTACCAGGCTGGTGCTGGAACTTCGCAAAACATGAATGCCAACGAAGTGATTGCCAATAGAGCCATTGAGATTCTCGGCGGCAAGCGCGGCGACAACTCCATCCATCCCAATGACCACGTCAATCGCGGCCAGTCTACCAACGACACAATCCCGACGGCCATTCACATCGCAGCGTTAGAAGAGATCACCAACAAGCTCATCCCAGCAATCAAAGAGCTGCACAAAGCGCTCAAAGCGAAGGCCAGAGAGTTTGACTCTATTGTCAAATCGGGCAGGACGCATTTGCAAGATGCCGTTCCCATGCGCCTTGGCCAGGAGTTCGGAGCCTATGCCCGCATGATCGAATTAGGGATCGAGCGTATTGAGCAGAGCGCCGAAGGGCTGCGCGAGCTGGCATTGGGAGGCAATGCCGTCGGCACGGGCATCAACACACCCAAGGGCTACAAAGAGTTGGCCATAAAATATATCAACGAGGTGACCCAGCTCGATTTTCGCCCTGCCAAAGATCTTTTTGAAGCGATCCAGAACCGCGATGCGGTTGTTCATGTCTCGGGTGCACTCCGCACACTGGCAACTAGCTTGACGAAGATAGCCGATGATTTTAGACTGCTCGTCTCGGGACCTAAGACCGGATTTGATGAATTGAAGCTGCCGGTGATGCAACCGGGCAGCTCGATCATGCCGGGCAAAGTCAACCCGGTGATGGCCGAGATGATGAACATGATCTGCATCTCGGTCATGGCCTGCGATTATGCTGTGTCGCGTGCCGGGCAATCCGGTCAGCTTGAGCTCAACGTGATGATGCCGGTGATGGCCTATTACTTGCTTCACGAGATCGAGATTCTGACCACGGGTGCAACGACATTTACTGAAAAATGTGTCCAGGGAATTGAGGCCAATGAAGAGATCTGCCAGAAATATGCAGAGAGCACGCCTCAGGTTGTCACTGCGCTGACGCTCTTCATCGGCTATGAGAAGGCGGCTGAGGTCCTCAAAGAGGCCTTGGCCAACAATATGACGATACGGGAAATGGTCTTGATGAGGAAGCTTCTCTCTGAAGAGAAGCTGGATGAAGCGCTGGATTTGAGGAAGCTCACGTAGTCTTTTGATAGAACTCTGGAGTAATCTTCATAAGAGGACTGACGGCTCTCTTCTCGAAGAGCCGAATGGCGATCTCATTGTGCAGAGTCAGGATTGCCTCTTTTTGTCCCGGCCAGACGAGAATGTCGGTAATCTCATCTAGCGTCAGCCATTTGTAGGAGTCGTGCTCAGAGCTCAGCCTCACTTCACCACGGGCTTGAGCGCCAAAGCTCGGGGCCAGGACGATGGCATCTTCCTGGTAGACATAAAATGTCTCCACAATGTCCAGCGCCCAAAGACTTTCCAGTTGCAGACCTGACTCTTCCCAAAGCTCTCTGGCAGCAGCCTGCGCGGCCGTCTCGCCCGCTTCGATGCCGCCATGAACTGCTTGCCAGGTTCCGCCCAGCCTGTCAATCTCTTTGCGGCGCTGGAGTGCAAGATATTGAGGTCCTTGCGGCGACAAGCGAAAGACATAAACATTAACAACGTGAGTCTTGATGTTTGGCATTTCTATTTCCAAAAAGACTTGCTAATACCCGACAATGTGAAATCCAGAATCCACAAAGATAATCTCGCCGGTCACGCCACTGCCCAGGTCGCTCAGCAGATAGAGCGCCGATTTCGCGACCTCTTCTTGCGTAACATTGCGCTTGAGCGGTGCGCGCTGCTCATACATGCTAAAAAAATCTGTAAAGCCAGGGACTCCTCTCGCGGAGACTGTCTCGATTGGTCCTGCCGAGATCCCATTGACGCGGATGTTCATGGGGCCCAATTCAAAAGCAAGCTGGCGAATGATCTGTTCCAAGGCAGCTTTGGCCGTGCCCATCACGTTATAGGCAGGCACAGCCCGCTCGGCAGCAATGTAGGAGATGCCAATCAAGCTTCCGCCGCCTGCTTTGTCCATCAGGGGGAGCGCATGTTTGGCCATCGGGATGAGCGAGTAAGCACTGATGTCCAGCGCTGTCTTAAAGCCATCGCGGCTCGTGTTCACAAAGAGTCCTCCCAGCTCTGCCGGTGGGGCAAAAGCGACGCTGTGAACTAAACAATCCAGGCGTCCAAATTTGCTGTCAATCTCAGTGAAGACGGCTTTGAGCTGCTCATCATTTTGAACATCGCATTCTAAAAATAGAGAGCCTGAGAGCTCTGAGGCAAGGCCCTCTATTTTTGCTTTGACGCGCTCCCGGCGGTAGGTGAAGGCCAGCCGCGCTCCGGCCTGATGCAGAATCTGGGCGATGGCCCACGCAATGCTTCGTTTATTAGATACACCGGTGATGAGCGCCGTCTTTCCCGTCAGATCAATCGAATACAAATCTGAAAAACTCCCTTCGATGGGATTTTGTGAATTTTCGCCTCACCACCCCATAATTGCAAGTAAACGTTGCTGAGCTTAATGGATTCCGATATTCTCTTCCCGTGATCTCAACGTGGAACGCACTCTAGCCAAAGACGTCAAAGAGCATATTGGCGGACAGGTCCTGCTCAAGGGCTGGGTTCACGCCCTGCGGGTGATGGGCAAGCTCAATTTTATCGTCCTGCGTGACCGCACAGGTACTGTACAAACTAAAATCAAGGGCTATGACAACAGTGATGGAAGCCTCAAAGAGGAGGCTTCCATCAAGATTCTGGGAGCTGTGGTCACCGATGAGCGCGCCCCCAATGGCTTTGAAGTGGATATCGAAAAGCTTGAGGTCATCAGCACCACATTTGATACACCGCCGATTCAGGTCAACCGCTCACGCGAGCAGATTGGGACCCGCTTGGAGACTCTACTTTCGCACCGCCCGCTCAGCCTGCGAAACCCGGAGATTGGCGGCGTCTTCAAGATCCGGGCCGAGATCATCTGGGGCTTTCGAGAATTTCTCAAGTCTCAGGGTTTTTTGGAAGTTCAGACCCCCAAAATAGTTGCCGCAGGCACAGAAGGCGGGACGGCGCTCTTCGCCGTTCAGTACTTTGAGCAAAAGGCTTATCTGGCTCAGAGTCCACAATTTTATAAGCAGATGCTGGTCGGCTCCGGCTATGAGCGCGTCTGCGAAGTGGGCGCGGTCTATCGGGCCGAAGAGCACAACACCACCCGCCACCTCAATGAATATATTAGTCTAGATTACGAGATGGGTTTTATTGAAGACTTCCATGAGATCACCACGATGGAGACGGAGCTGCTCCGGTTTATCTTTGCCAATCTGGAAAAGTCGTGTGCTAGAGAATTGGAGCTTTACAAGATCGAAGTCCCCAAGGTGCCCAGCGAGATTCCACATATGAAGCTCTCCGAAGCAGGCGACATCCTCAAGAAAAACTTTAAGAAGAATATGAATGGTGATATTGATCCTGAAGGGGAGCAGCTCATCTGCAAATATGTCAAAGAGAAGACAGGCTCTGATTTTCTCTTCATGACCCACTACCCAACAGAAAATCGCCCGATGTACGCCTTCCCCTGCGAAGATGACCCAAAATTGACGAACAGCTTTGATCTTCTTTTCAGGGGGCTTGAGATCACATCAGGTGGCCAGCGCATCCACGATTATGAGCAGCTCACGAGCAGCATTCGCGGACGCGGTCTCAATCCGGCTGATTTTGATTTCTATCTGGAGATCTTTAAGTACGGGATGCCCCCACACGGCGGGCTGGCGATTGGCGCGGAGCGGCTGACCTGCCAACTGCTAAACCTTGCCAATGTGCGTGAGGCGAGCTTCTTTCCACGGGATCGAAATCGCATCGTACCCTAGACCAGTCCCGGCTGAAAGTGACTCGTGCCACATCATTCTGAGAGAGTTTTAGTATGATTGATTTCGCAAGAGACAAAGGGCGATTCGACAAATCTCTTGCAAATTGTCAGAGAGTTTCGTGGTATGGGCAACTCGTGACTCAAAGAGCTGTTCTAAAAGATATGAGCGATCATAGCAGGAGGCAGTATGAAAAGATTGATTCCTATATTTCTTGTAGGGCTTTTTTTGTTGGTGTCCGGCTGGAATGTTTGGGCACTCGATTCGGCTGAATCGAAGTTTCTTGAGCTGGTCAATCAGTACAGGGGCCAGAGCGATCAGTGTTATGACTCCACTAGCGAGTCCTGGATGCAATGGCCTGGAGGGGGCAGCAGAACCTTGACGGAGGCCCCTTCTCTTACCGACGCAGCCAAAACGCACAACCAGACGATGCTCTCCACCAACTGCTTCTCTCACCAATGTCCAGGCGAGCCGCCATTTGATGAGCGAGCCGCCAATGCAGGTTACAAGGGCTTCACCTTCCTAGCCGAGAATATTGCCGCAGGGTACGAGACGGGAGAGGCTGCCTTCAATGGCTGGAGAAATTCTTCAGGACACAACCAGAACATGCTCTCCTGCAGATCGCGCGCCATTGGTATCGCAAGGGGTTTTAGCTCCGCAGCACAATATGGCTGGGATTGGACGACGGAATATGGCGATGTCATCCAGTTGGCTGCCTTGCCCAGCACACCCACACCGCAGCCAGCGCCACCCAGTGGTGGAAAGACAGAACAGGCCTATGATCTTGACCACAACTGTCTCATTGAAAACCCGGAGTTTTTTGCGGCTGTGGATAGCTGGATTTCAGGAGCGATTGACAACGTCTTATTCTTTCAGTTGGTGGATGACTGGATTGGCAGCAAGAAGATCTGTTGATTCCTCAATTTCCTTTGAAGCTGTCAAGGAATAACGGCGTAAAAAGAAATTTTGATTGTTTGTCATTCCCGCGGAAGCGGGAATCCAGTGGCTTTCTGGAAATTCCTGGATTCCGACTCGCGCTTCGCTTGGCCAGAATGACGGACTTGCTTGGTCTACGGCTTCTCTCGTTTACAGAGAAAATTCTCAATCAAGAAAAATCAACGTGAACCAATTGGAAATGTCATTCCTGTGAACGCAGAAACCTAGTGGCTTTCTGTAACAATCAAACAGCTGCATTCTTTTCAAGGAGCACAGCCCTCACAGGCGATGCATCGAGCCCCTTGAGTTTTAGAGGCAATGCAATCAATTCGTACTCTCCTGCGGGAACGTCTTTTAATAATAAATTCTCTAAATTTACAATGCCATAGCGGGCAAGCATCTTGTGCGTATCCATTGTCTTGCTCTTGACTGGGTCCATGGAAGGCCCGTCCATTCCGACAAGCTGGATTCCTTTTTTGCCCAAGAATTCTGTTGTCTCCGCTCCCAAATAGACAATATCATCAGTCCAGACGGAGTCTGCGAGCTGGCTGCTCTTGGTTTTGAACAAGATTCTTTTTATCTTTGAAAGATTCAAATCTTTCACATGCTCAATCTTGATATGATCTGCGGAAGCTGGAAGTTCTACTACAAGTGCCGGGCCAATATATTTCTCCAGCGGAAGCTCAGTGATGTCCGCGCCATCGGCAAGATAGTGATAAGGTGCATCCGCGTGTGTCCCGGTGTGTGTGCTGAGCAGAATCGAAGAGAGATTGACGGATGATCCATCTGCAATCTTTAGCATCAATCTAGACTCAAATTTCTGGTCGCCTGGCCAGACGGCTATTTCCGGCGAGATTGTTCTGGAGATGTCGTAGATCTTCAATGTTACAGCCTCAATTCACTCTGTCAGGAGCTGCGCCGAATGTGCAACCGCAGCAGATTCATTGGGGTTGTTTTCTAATTTAAGTACAGGTCGAAGCGGGGCGATAGAGAGCTCGCCCGATCGCAGTGCTTCAATCGCTTCGACGGCAGCCCTCGTCGCTTCCATCGTCGTCACATAGGGAATAGCATAGCGCATCGCGTTTAGCCGGATAAATTCATCATCTTTGCGAGATGGCTTTCCGAGGGGCGTGTTGATCACAAGCTGGACGCGCTCTTCTTTCAATAGGTCGAGCACGTTTGGATGGCCTTCGTGCAGCTTCTTGATGATCTCGACCTGCAGGCCATTTGCACGCAAGACAGATCCCGTTCCTTCGGTGGCAAAGAGCTTGAAGCCCATTGCGTTGAGCTTTCGGGCAATCGGTGTGACCTCTGGCTGATCGCGCTTATTGAGGCTGATGAAGATGCTTCCCTCTTTGGGGAGTCGCGTCTTCAAGTTCATCTGGGTTTTCGCATACGCCTGGCCCAGACTGCTGCCAATGCCCATGATCTCTCCGGTGCTTTTCATCTCAGGCCCCAAGACCGGATCGACCCAGAAGCGGTCGAATGGGAAGACAGGGCCTTTGACACAATAGCCCTCAAAATGAATTTTGTCGGGCAGATTCAAATCTTGCAGTCGAATTCCGGCCATCGCCCAGGCTCCGACCTTGGCCCACGGGATGCCCGTTGCCTTGCTGACAAACGGGATCGTTCTCGATGCTCTCGGATTGACTTCAAGCACATAAACTTTGCCAGCTCGAATGGCATATTGAACATTCATCAGCCCAATCACTCTTAGGCCTTTAGCGAGCTGGTGTGTGTATTTTTCAGTGGTATTGATTATCTCAGGGTCAAGTGAGAAGGGCGGAATGACACACGTGCTGTCCCCTGAGTGGATGCCAGCCTCTTCGATGTGCTGCATAATGCCGGCGATGATGCTCTCCTGCCCATCGGAGACGGCATCGACATCCACCTCGGTGGCATCTTCCAAAAATTTATCAATCAACACGGGATGATGGGGCGAGACTTTTACCGCTTGCCCCATATATCTCAGCAGATCGGTCTCATCATAGGCGATCTCCATGGCGCGTCCGCCCAGCACATACGAAGGGCGCACCAGCACGGGATATCCCAATTCTTTGGCCGCTCCTTTTGCGTCGTCTACTGAATAGACGCTCGCTCCGCGCGGTCTTGGAATTTTGAGCTCTTCCAAAAGATTCTCAAAGCGCCCACGATCTTCGGCCAGATCGATCTGATCTGGATCAGTTCCCCAGATGGGAGCGCCGGAAGCCTTTAACTGAAGTGCCAGATTGAGTGGAGTCTGGCCGCCGTACTGCACAACGACTCCATTGGGGCGCTCTAATTCGACGACATGCATCACATCTTCGAGCGTCACTGGCTCAAAGTAGAGCTTGTCGGATGTGTCATAGTCAGTCGAGACGGTCTCTGGATTGCAGTTGACGATGATCGTCTCATAGCCCAAATCTTGCAGCGCAAACGAGGCGTGGCAGCAGCAGTAATCAAACTCAATCCCCTGGCCGATGCGATATGGCCCCCCGCCCAGGATCATCACTTTCTTATTCTTGCTTCGCAAAGACTCATTGAATGGCTCATAGGTTGAGTAGTGATAAGGAGTCTTTGACGCAAATTCTGCAGCGCAGGTGTCGACAGTCTTATAGACGGGCTCGAGCTTTTGGGATCTGCGCAAGTCTCGAATCTTTTGGGGCGAAGTATTGAGCAGAAGCCCCAACTGCTCATCGGAGAAGCCGAAGCGCTTGGCTTGCTTCAATAATTCTAGTGAAATCTTTTCCAGAGACGAGCTCTTGATTTCCCGCTCTAAATCTGCAATCTCTTGAAGCTGGCTAAGAAACCAGGGGTCGATGTGAGTCTGCTCCGCGAGTTGTGCAAGGGGCATTCCCGCGCGCAAGGCGCCATAAATCAAGAAGATGCGCTCGGGCGTTGGTCTGGCGGCATCGAGCCAGTCATGAGAGAGGGGCAACTGGCCTTTGAAGGGATCTGTCAGACCCGGCTGTCCAATCTCGAGTGAGCGGATGGCCTTTTGGAGCGCCTCTTTGAAGGTCCGCCCCATCGCCATCACTTCGCCCACCGACTTCATCTCGGTTGTCAGCTCTGAGCGAGAGCCGGGAAACTTCTCAAAGTTCCAGCGTGGAATCTTTACAACACAATAGTCAATGGTCGGCTCAAAGCTGGCTCGGGTCGTCTTGGTGATGTCATTGGGAAGCTCATCAAGGGTATAGCCAATGGCCAGCTTGGCCGCAATTTTTGCGATAGGGAAGCCCGTTGCCTTTGAGGCGAGCGCCGAGCTCCGCGAGACTCGCGGATTCATCTCAATGACCACCATCCGACCTGTCTTTGGATGGACGGCAAATTGAATGTTGGAGCCGCCCGTTTCAACACCGACCGTGCGAATGACGCGGATGGCCATGTCCCGCATCTTCTGATATTCGCGGTCTGTCAGCGTCTGAATGGGAGCAACGGTGATCGAGTCTCCGGTGTGGACACCCATCGGGTCAAAGTTCTCGATGGAGCAGATGATGACGACGTTGTCCTTGAGATCGCGCATCACCTCCAGCTCAAACTCTTTCCACCCCACCACAGACTCTTCGATCAGCACTTGATGGACTGGGCTCTCGTCCAGCCCGCGCTCAATGATGCGCTTGAAGCTCTCAAAGTCATAGGCCATTCCTCCGCCTTCACCACCCAAAGTGAATGAAGGACGCAGCACCACAGGGAATCCGAACTTAGAGGCAATCTTCTCTGCTTCTGGCCATGAGCGCGCCAGCTTGCTCTGCAACATTGGAATGCCAGCCCTAAGCATCGCTTCTTTGAAGAGCAAACGATCTTCAGCCAAGACCAGCGCACCCTCTTTGGCGCCGATCAATTCGACGTTGAACTTCTCTAATACACCCGATTGGGCCAGAGCCACGGCTAAGTTGATGGCCGTCTGACCCCCGACTGTGGGCAGCACGGCATCCGGGCGCTCTCTCTCGATGATCTTTTCCAAGATATCAGGGACGAGCGGCTCCATGTAGACCCGCGTGGAAAATTCGGGGTCAGTCATAATAGTTGCTGGATTATTGTTGACAAGAATGACTTCATAGCCCTCTTCAAGCAGAGCTTTGCAGGCCTGGGAGCCTGAATAATCGAACTCTCCGGCCTGCCCAATCACAATAGGCCCGGAGCCAATGACTAGAATCTTCTTGATATCTTTTCGCTTTGGCACTTACTTCTCCCGCACTCCATCTTTCATCAGCTCGACAAAGCTCTCAAATAAATAATCCGAGTCATGCGGGCCTGGTGCGGCTTCTGGGTGATATTGAACAGCAAAGATAGGAAGCTTTTTGTGGCGAAATCCTTCGATGGTGTTGTCATTGAGACTGAGATGTGTGATCTCTAGCTCGTTGGGTAAATCCTGCAAGGCAAAGCCATGGTTATGCGTCGTGATCTCTACGCGGCCAGTTCCAAGATGCTTGACCGGCTGGTTGCAGCCGCGGTGGCCAAACTTGAGTTTGTATGAATGCGCGCCCATCGCTAGCCCTAAGAGCTGATGACCGAGACAGATGCCAAAGATTGGGATATTCATCTGAATAAGCTCATGAATCGTCTGAATGATTTCGCCCAGATAAGCAGGATCGCCTGGCCCATTCGACAAAAAAATCCCATCGGGTTTGAGATCGCGCACTCGTGACGCCGAAGTACTTGCTGGCACAAGGGTGACACGGCTCACCCGGCTTCGCAGGCTCCGCAAGATATTGTGTTTGATGCCAAAATCAAAAGCTACCACATGAAAATCTTCGGGTCTGTAAGGATGCGTTCCATTCCATTCAAGATCTATGGGATCATCCCAGCGCTGGATCTCACGGCTTGTCACTTGTCCAACCAGATCTTGCTCAGAGATAGACGGGAAGGCTCGGGCTCTTTCAACCAGTTCATCTGAAGCTACATCTTCGCTTGAGATGCAGGCCCGCAGCGCACCGACCTCCCGGATGCGAAGCGTAAGGGCGCGGGTATCGATTTCGGAGATGCCAATGATGCCATGATTTCGCAGAAACTCTTGGATGGAGCTGTCCGCTCTCCAATTGGAGAAAGCTCGGCTTGCCTCTCTCACCACAAAGCCTGAGACATGGGGCTCGCTCGACTCCAGGTCTTCCAGGGTCACACCATAATTGCCGATATGGGGGTAGGTCATGGTGACAATCTGGCCCTTGTATGAGGGGTCAGTCAGAACTTCTACGTATCCGGTGAGGCCGGTATTAAAGACAATCTCACCGCAAACTGTGCCGGATGCCCCAAAGGGGAGTCCTTGAAATAGAGTTCCATCTTCGAGGGCGAGCCAGGATATGCTCAAATTTGCCTCCCTCTAGACAAAAAAAAAGACCAACCTCGCTGCAAGGTTGGTTCGCACCCACTGGTCCAACGTTGTTTCACGTTCCCCGTTCCTCCCTGAAACACGTTGGGCTTAATTATACTTCGCTTGTCTGACTCAAATCAAGTTCTATCTTTCAGCGAGTGGATCTGTGCCAGCATCTGGGCAGGATCAGTTGTTGGCATCTGACAGGCATAATTCTGGCAGACATACGCAGTCGCTTTTTCATTAGCAGACTTAAAGTTCTTTATGAAGGTCGCGATGGAAGCCATCTCATTGGGCTGACGACTTGGAACAAAAAGAACAATCTTGTTGGGAATGAACTGGTTGTGAATCGCTTGCAGCATGGCCCGCGTATCTCGTGCCTCTGGCTCTCCAACAATCACCACTTCCAGCGATGGCCCTAATGCAAAATCTAGGGCTGTCAAAAGCTGCGTATGAGCCGATGCATAACGTGAGATCATAAGTGAGAAGGCTCGCCCGATTCGGGCTGCTCTCTCTTCAAATTCTGAATTGCTTGTAATACGCCCGAGTCTAATGAGATTGAGCATGGCTACAGAGTTGCCTGACGGAACGGCACCGTCATAGATCTCTTTTTTGCGCACCAAAAGTTCTTCGTGTTGCTTTGAAGAAACAAAGAAGCCTCCAGAGTCATCGTCCCAAAAGTTTTCTAACAATATCTCATTGAGTCGAATGGCAGTTTCTAGTTGTCCTACTTGAAAAGTTGCTTCGTAAAGCTCTAGAAGCCCCCAGATCAAGAAGGCATAATCATCCAAAAACCCCGGAATGGCTGCCTCTCCATCACGAAAACGATGCAGCAATTTCGCATCGGGCGTCTGCAAGGTTTTTAGTATAAGGCTCATTGCGCGTTCAGCAGCGATTGCGTAACGGGGTTCAGCAAAAGCGCTGGCCGCTTTGGCCAACGCTGCGATCACCAGTCCATTCCAGTCGGTGAGGATCTTGTCATCTTTGTGGGGATGAATTCGCATCTCGCGACTCTCAAACAATTTTTGACGAGCGTGCTCAAGCTCTCTTCGCAAGGCGTCTTCTGGAAGATCTAGCTCTGAAGCGACGTCTGCCCAGTCTGCTTTTAGATGAAGAATATTTGAGCCACTCTTTTGATGAGTCGCTTCATCTAAAAAATTGCCATCTGGGCTGATGCCAAAAACTTTGGAGATTAGATCAGCTTGGTCGGGATGCAATAACTTCCGAATCTCTTCCTCTGACCAGAGATAAAACCTGCCCTCTTCCCCCTCGCTGTCTGCATCTTCTGCAGAGTAAAAGCCGCCTTCTGGACTGGTCAGATCGCGCAAGACGTAGTCCAGAACTTCTCTTGCGGTCTGTTTATACTCATGGTTGAGAGTAGCCTGATAGGCTTCGGTGTAGGCTATGGCAAGCAGCGCCTGATCATAGAGCATCTTCTCAAAGTGAGGCAGAAGCCAGTGCGCATCTGTGGAATAGCGATGAAAGCCAAAACCGATCTGGTCGAAAATCCCCCCGAGCCTCATCGCTTGCAGTGTCTTGTTAGTCATCTGCAAACCGCGCTCATCGCCTGTGCGGGCATAATAGCGCAATAAGAATGTCAGCTTGTGAGGCGTGGGAAACTTTGGCGCCCCTCCAAAGCCGCCATTCTCTTCATCGAAACTTTCAGACAACTCCTTATAAGCTTGCGCGATGATAGAAAGATCAAGCGCTTCACCAGGTGCCTGTGCCTCGACTCGCTGAAGAGCTTCTACAGCCTTCTCTGCCGATTGAAGGACATCCTGCTGTTTTGATCTCCACAGCTCGTGGACTCTCGGAATGAGATCGAGCATTCCAATTCGCCCAAAGCGGCTCTCTTTTGGAAAGTAGGTCCCGGCAAAGAAAGGCCTCTTGTCTGGAGTCATGAGAATTGTGAGCGGCCAGCCGCCGCTTCCGGTCATCATCTGGCAGATCGTCATGTAGACAGAGTCAAGATCGGGGCGCTCTTCCCGGTCCACTTTGATATTGATGAATGTCTCGTTCATCAGACGGGCGACTTCTGCATCTTCAAATGACTCGTGCTCCATGACATGGCACCAATGGCAGGTGGAATAGCCGATAGATAAGAAGATAGGCTTGTTCTCTTCTATTGCTTGCTGAAAAGCTTCTTGACCCCATGGGCGCCACTCTACGGGGTTATGGGCATGTTGCAGAAGATAGGGGCTCTTCTCATGGATGAGCTTATTAGAAGGTCTTTTTGCAAGGCTCAAAATTAAAATTCTCTCATGAGACTACGGCCATGGCCTCGATCTCGACAAGCATATCGGGATCAATCAATTTGCTGACCTCGATCATAGCAGTCGTCGGTCTAATATCTTTGAAGAACTCTCCGTGGGCACGTCCAACCGGCTCCCATTGCTCGATGTTGGTGACGTACATGCGCGTGCTTACGACATCTTTAAGAGACGCGCCTGCTCTCTTTAGTGCACTCTCAATATTCTTGATCGTCTGCACAGTCTGAGCATAAGGATCGCCCCTCCCGACTAGCTTTCCCGTGGCGTCTGTGGCCGTAGTTCCGGCCGTCCAGATCATATTTCCCACGCGAACGGCTCGTGAATAGCCGACAATCGGCTCCCATGGTGTTCCGGTAGAGAAATTCTGTCGTGCCGTCATTTATCATGGCTCCCTTTCTGATCAGAGTCTTAGTACGATCGTACCAAGAGCGCTCTGCAAGTTAAAGCAAAAACGGGTCAAGCTTGATCGCGTAACAGTGTTATGCTATGATGCCTCTCATTGAGGTGAGCCCCGCATCGTGAGTGAGCTAGAAACAGTGATCGAGAGCGATCAATCGCCGCCTGCTATCCAGCCAACAAAGCTCTTCAACAAAAACTTCATTCTGCTCTGGCAAGGGCAATTGGTGAGTCAGCTAGGAACTCAAGCCTTCGTCCTTGCCATGCAGCTCTGGATCAAAGACACCACAGGCTCAGCGACCCTGATGGGCGTCTTGTCGATGCTCTCTTCGATCCCTGGGGTTCTGCTCGGTCCGATTGCGGGTACCTTTGCCGACCGCCACTCTCGCAGAAACATCATTATTATTTGTGACTTCTTGTGCGGTCTAGCTCTCTTCTCTCTCGTAGCCTCTATATTTCTGATTCCTCATGCGAGCACATTGATTCTCACTTGGCTCTTTATCACCGCGATCTTTGTGGCTATCTTGCAGGCTTTTTTCCGGCCGGCGATCCAGGCTTCTATTCCCGACATCGTTCCCACGGAAAAGCTTCATAGCGCCAACTCTCTCAATCAATCAACCCTTCAGCTGGCAACAGTCTTTGGACCCGGAATTGGGGGAGTGCTCTACACCATCTTTGGAGCGCCTCTGCTATTTTTGATCAACGCCTGTACCTTTACGTTCTCGGCCATCAGCGAGCTCTTCGTCAAGATTCCCCAGCAGATTGCAAAGAAGAGCCAGGCTAAGCGGGGTCTTCTGAACGATTTTAAGGCTGATATTATTGAAGGATTTCAGTTTGT
This sequence comes from Candidatus Acetothermia bacterium, assembly GCA_016201405.1. GTDB lineage: Bacteria > Bipolaricaulota > Bipolaricaulia > RBG-16-55-9 > RBG-16-55-9 > JACQCZ01. The sequence goes on from JACQCZ010000017.1 coordinate 185,899, forward strand.
ATGGAATCGAAAAGGGATGAGAAATTTCTTTTTTGCGGTGGCTGTCCTCAACTTCTTTACAGTTCCCTTTGGCCTATTGCTGCCCTTCTTTGTCACGGATTCATTGCATGCTGGAAATGAGTGGTACGGCTTTCTCTTGGCTGCCTTTGGTTTTGGAAGTCTGACAGGCTATATCGTTGCAGGTCTGATCAAGCTCTCTGCTCATAAACGTAGCCTTGTTTTGCCATTCCTGCTGATAGGATTCTCTGCTGTGCTAGCTTCGATGGGGTTCGTGCGAAATTCGTGGATTGCACTCGTTATATTCCTCATTATGGGGGTTGCGAGTGGAATCATCAACATCACCATCATTACGATCCTGCAGCTCAGCACGCCGAGCGCCATTCGAGGACGCGTCTTTGGCTTTCTTAGCACGATCGCGGCCGGACTCAGCCCCATCTCAATGGGTCTCGCTGGAGTTGTGGCGGACCTGCTCCATCAGAATATCCCTCTTATCTATTTCTGTGCGGGGATGATTGGCACTCTGCTCTCGGCTCTGATCTCACTTAGCAAAGATTTTCGGCACTTTCTGGCATATGAGCCAGAAGTCTCGAATCAGGCTGGCACAACTTCTGCAGGGAGCGATGGCTGAAGCGGGAGGCTGAACGTAAATGTAGCCCCTTGCCCGGGAGGGCTCTCTGCCCAGATTGTGCCCCCATGAGCCTCCACCAGCTGCTTGACGACGGCCAGACCCAGCCCCGACCCGCCGCTCACGCGGGCGCGTGAGGCATCCCCACGCCAGAAGCGCTCAAAGACGTTGGGAAGATCTTTTTCGGGGATGCCTGATCCCGTATCCGAGACGCTTATCAAAATATTCTCACCCTGACTCCAGCCTTTGACGGTCACTTTGCCGCCCTCCGGGGTATAACGCTGAGCGTTGCTGAGCAAATTGAGCAAGACCTGATTGATCCGGGCTGGATCAACTTCCGCGATCAGCTCCTCGGCTGGGAGCTCGACCAAAAGCTCTATTTTGCGGGATTTGAACTGAGGCTGGATGGTCTCCGTGACATGGCCCACTAAGCGGTGGAGGTCTGTCTTTTGACGATCCAATGGCAGCTCGCCCGCCTCAGCCAAGCTCAATTCCTGCAGATCACGGATCAGATGGCTCAGTAATAGACTCTTTTCGTGAATGGACGCGATCTTATCCGGAGTAGGCTGGTAAATTCCATCGAGAATCGCCTGGAGATTGCCCTGGATGAGTGTGAGCGGGGTGCGAAGCTCATGGGCGATATCGGCAATCATATCTCGCCGCAGTCGCTCCGAGCGGCTCAGCTTATTGCTCATCGTATTGAAGGCATCTCCAAGTTGGCCCAGCGCATCCGGAGAATGAATATCCACTTTCTGCTCCAGCTCGCCTTGTGATATTTTGGCCGATGCGTTAGCTAGCTGGCGAAGCGGACGCGTAATTTGGCGGGTGAGCCAGAGGGCAAATCCCAGCCCCACGATTGCTGCCACAATTCCGCCAAAGATAATTGTGCGGTTGATGGCATTGAGAAAGCCGCTCTCCAGAGGTGTGGGTGCTGTGTATCCGGGTGAGACAAGCAGCATTCCCTGGGTCTGATCCAAAAAGGTGACCGGCGCGACGGCTACATACGTCGAATCTGCAAGTTTCCCGATTAGCTTGTCGTCCAAAGCAGCCATGATCTTTCCATCGGGGCCAGCGAGAACCAGGCTCTTACCTAAGGGGTCATCTGGAGGCATCTGTCGCACAAGCAAATCAAAGGTCTGGATGCCGTTCTGCTGGGCGAGCACATTGTTGATTAAACGCGAAAAGTGCTGCACATTTCGTAATCGAAATTCTTTGTTGAATTCATTGAAGCGATCGATGATCACTCCATTGGTAAGCACATAAATAAGAGTCAAGGCAACTACAATAAGAATCGCAAACGAACCAAAAATCTTGATGCCAAAGGGAATCTTCTCAAACAGGGTGTGGAATGGACGTATCATGCTTCTGGCCTGACAAATTTATAGCCAATCCCCGGCACAGTCAAGATCCAATGAGGGCTGCGTGAGTCATCGCCCATCTTCTTGCGCAGATTCTTGATGTGAGTATCAACGGCACGGGCTGTGCTGGCATAGGCCGTCCCCGTGAGCGCTTCGAGAAGCTGTTCTCGGCTAAAAGCCCTTCCGGGCTCACTAGCCAAAGTTGTCAGCAGCTGAAACTCCATCGGCGTCAGGTCCATCAGCTTGCCTTGCCAGCGAGCTTCAATCGCTTCCAGATCAATATTGAGTCCGTTCACTTCAACCTTGCGAGGCTGTGGGCGGTCGTGAATGCGGCGAAGGATGGCGCGTGCGCGGGCTACCAGCTCTCGTGGGTTGAATGGCTTTGGAACGTAATCATCGGCGCCCAGCTCCAGCCCGGCGACTCGGTCTTCACCATGGATTCTTGCCGTTAGCATCAAGATTGGAACATTGGATTGCTGGCGAATCTTGCGGGCGACATCGAAGCCATCGAGCTTGGGCAGCATCAGATCGAGAATAATCAAGTCGGGGTTTTCCAGCTTGAACTGGATGAGCGCATCTTCCCCATCATAGGCGGCGACCACCCGAAAGCCTGCCTGGTTGAGGTAGCTGCGTACCAGGTCAACAATCTCCATCTCATCGTCTACAACCAGTATCTTCGCAGTCATTGCTTTTCCCAGCATACATCGGAATCTTTTGTGAGACCAAGGCGTCGCAGGAGTGCGCGGAAGCGAGGGGGCCCACGACGCCTTTCGCATCTCACTACAGACTCGGAGGTCGCTCTCGAAGGTCAAGGTTCATAGTTCAATCACGGGTTTAAAATATGGCAACAGAATGTGCAGTGCTTGAGAAGGGTATGAGGATTTGGTGAGGATTACTGCGCACGTCGAGGATGAAAAAGGGCGAACGAAGTGTCCGCCCTCTCACCGCTTGACAGATGATCCCTGCAAAATTAAATGAAGCAGATCCTAGAAATGATCTTCTGCATCTCCCCAAATGGTCTGCAGATAACCGATTTGACCCCAATGATAGGCAATGTGCGTGCCGGCCGTGCCAATGGCCCGTGTCACTTCCCAGGACTTTCCTTGTGGTGCCTGCCGGCTCTCACGGAGCTGGGTGTCTTTAAGATTTCGAATCACGCCCGCCAGCTCTTCCCCGCTGGAGCGAACTCCTGTGATGATCTTCTCATATTTTTCGCTCTTTAGGGGTGTTGCTCCCTTCTCCGGGGCCGCTCCCGAGATGAGAGACTTGAAAAATTGATTGACCTCAATCGTATGCTCCAGAATCTCTCGCACGGATTTGGTCGATGAATCTGGCTTCCAATCGACCTTATCTGCCGGAACGTGTTGGGCGTAGTTGCAGAGATACTCGGTAGCCTTCAGAATCTGCTCGCTGCTAGTCTGTTGTGCACTCATCGTGGCTCCTTTCAAGAGCATGGGTTATGTGGCTATAATATAGCAATAGACTTGTGAAAGACAAGTATTGTTCAAAGACTGAATATTTGCGGTAAATCAGTCAGATGATCGCTGCGTCATTCGATGAGAAGCCAATAATGACGGACTGGCCTTCTGTAAGCTTCTCACTCTTTGCAGAAGAGACCGGGATTTTAGCAATGACATCTTGACCTGCAATTTCGATGTGCAAGAGAAGCGCCTCTCCCAAAAACTCGATCCCGCGCAGAGTGCCGCGAAGCTGATTCTCAAAGCCGCTCCCGTGCTGTACATGCTCCGGACGGATGAGAATCTCGATTTGGCCATCAGAAGAGAGGCTTTGGCCAGATGACTTTGCAATTTTTATGGGTTGATCTTCGCCAAGTCTTGCTACTAGCAACTTGTTTTCAGCGCTGACTACGCGTGCCTGAAGCACGTTGCCCCGCCCGATAAAGCGAGCCACAAATGTCGTCCTGGGCTGCTGATAGACTTCCCTTGGTGTTCCGATCTGCTCGATCTGCCCTTGGTTCATGACAGCTACCTGTTCTGCAATGGCCAGCGCCTCTTCTTGATCATGGGTAACATGAATCATCGTGATTTTCAGAGCGTGCTGAAGCCGCTTGAGATCAAAGCGCAGCTCATGCCGCAGCTTCTGATCAAGGGCGCTGAAGGGCTCGTCCAACAGAACAACTCGCGGCTGCGGAGCGAGCGTTCTGGCGAGCGCCACCCGCTGCTGCTGCCCTGCCGAAAGCTCTTCCGGCATCCGCGAGCGAAGCTCTGAAAGCCCGACAAGCTGAAGAAACTCTTCCACCCGATCTCTCTTGGCTGCCGTTGACATAGAGCTTGAAAATCTCAAGCCATAAGCAACATTCGTCTTGACATTCATGTGTGGAAAGAGGGCGTAATCCTGAAAGACGATGCCGACTTGTCTCTCTTCTGGTCGCAAGTGAGTTATATTTTGCCCCCCCATCAGAATCTGGCCGGAGTCAGGCTGCTCAAAGCCAGCAATCAGTCGCAAGAGGGTCGTCTTTCCACATCCCGATGGACCCACGAGTGCAACGAGCTCATTCTCGTTGACAGAGAGCGAGACCCGATCGACTGCGGTCAAATTGCCAAATTTTTTTGAAATTTGTCGAAGTTCTAGTTGAGTCATGGGTTGACTTGTTCTATGAAAATTGAAATCTCTTTTCACTAAACCGCTCGATCAGCACAAACGAGAATGCGAGGACCAGCATCATCAAAACACTCATGGCGCTGGCCGCCCCGAACTGGCGGCTCGAGAGCAAGTAATAGACGGAGACGGGCATCGTCAGCGTCTCTGGCTGCACCAGCATGATTGTGGCGCTCATCTCGGCAATGCTGATGGCAAAGGCAAAAGCCGCGCCTGCCACTAGGCTTCCTCGAATCAAGGGGAGCACAATGTCAAGAACTGATCTGATTTGTGAAGCCCCCAGAGAGCGCGCTGCTTCGTAGAGCCGCAGATCAAACTGCGAAAATGCAGGGCGCAGAGCCCGAATCACGAATGGGATCGCCAGAACTGAATGAGCAATCACAATGGCGAGCCACGCACTTTGAAATGGCGTCTGTGCGGAAGACCAGAGGAGCGCCAGACCCAAAGCCACAGGAGAGGCCGCCAGCGGAGCCATGGCGATCGCTTCGAGGCCAATGCGGCCACGCAGACGCGGTCGCGACAAGATAATAGACAAGATTGTCCCAAAAGAGAGCGATAGGCACATCGTTGCGAGCGCAAATAAGAGACTGTTCCAAACCGAGTGCAAAGGCGAGGCCGAGATGAGCGCGGAGTAGCTTGGGTTGAAGAGTTGGCCATACCAATCCAGCGTCAGCATGGTGTGATCTCCAGACTGGCGAGTGATGGAGTCGACAAAGACTCCGACCAGTGGAGCCAAAAAGAAGAACAGGGTTACGAAAATCAGCAAATACAAAGGCCAGCGGCGTGGGCTGAGCGCACTCTTTACGTCTGCAAAGAGAGGGGTCCGCTGGCGAGTGGGCGTTGCTCGCAGACGATGTGCGTAATAGCGCTCTCCCCAAAGATAGAGCGCCGTGAAGAGAAGTGAGAAGATCAATGCAATGGTGGCAAGAGCGGAAGCCCCGGCGATATCAATCTGGATGAGCGCGCGCCGATAAATCTCAACTTCAATGGTGGAGAACTGTGCGCCTCCCACCGCCAGTACAATTGGAAAGCTAAGAAATGAATAGATGAAGGCCAACATCGCCCCTGAGATGAGCCCTGGCATGAGCATCGGCAGGGTGATATTCAAAAAAATACGCCAGCGAGGCGCACCCAGAGCGCGCGCGCTCTCTTCATAGCGCATGGGCAGGCGCTCCCAGGCGGCTGTGACAAAGCGCGCTACAATCGGCGCATTATAAAAGGCATGAGCCAAAACAATTCCAGAAATCGAATAGAGAATCTGAATGGGTGGCTCGTGAAGGCCAAAGAGCCCCATCAGAGTCTGGTTGAGCGCGCCACTTCTTCCAAAGACAAGCAAGAATCCCAAGGCGACAGCCACTGGCGGCAAGGCAAAGGGCACGAGCGTAAGTGCCTTCAAAAGAGGCCGCCCTGGGAACTCATAGTGGGAGAGGAAGTAGGCCAGCCCGAAGCAAAGGATCACGCTGCCGAGCATGCTGAGAATAGCCTGCCCTAGCGTAAAGAGCAGCACATGCTGCAAATATGAGTTTGAAAGGAGTGCGCTTAGGCGTTCCAAAGAAAGACCCGCAGAGCTTGAGAGGCCGCGAACAAGTAGCTGAAAGAGTGGAAGATAGAAGAACGCTCCCAAGAAGAGCAATGGAAGGGCGATCAGAATGACTCGGCCCACTTTTAGTCTTTGCGAATATAATTGAACGCTCAAGATCAGTTGCTGAGCACCGTGTTTACCCACTGGTCAATCCAGTGATCCACATTCTGAGAGACATCTTCAGCGGCCAGCGATTCTGGACTGCCTGGGAAGACGACGTTCTGAAACCAGAGGAGCCGCGCTTGGGCATTTGGATTGGCAGGAATCATCCACTCGGTCTCGGCAATCTGGCTCTGCACTTGCGGAGAGAGCAAAATATTCAAAAGCTGTTTGGCTAACGCTTCTTGCTTTGTTCCCTTCACAATACCTGCTCCAAAGATCGTGCGGTAGCCTTGGCCTTCAAGTGCGAGAACTTGAATTTGATCACTTCCATTGACGATCAAGTCATAGGCATGATCAGTGGAGAAGCTGACCATGATTGGCGCTTCGCCCTTAGAGAAGAGATCAAAGGCAGAATCCCAGCTATCGGTGATCGTGAGGAGATTCGGCTTCAATTGCTTCCAGTAATCGAGATAGCCAGATTCACCAAATTTGGAGATTGTCCAGAGCAAAAACGAGAGCCCTACGCTCGAAGTTCTTGGATCGATCATGATGATGGATTTTTTGTATTTGGGGTCGAGCAGCTCTTGAAAAGTCTTAGGTGCATCTTCTGGTTTTAATGTAGTGCTGTTGTAGATGAGCGTGATAAAGCCATGCTCATAGGGAATCAGCTTACTTTCTGAATCAAACTGAATCTCTTGCGGAATGTTCGCTAAATTGGGAACGTCGTCTGTCGAGAGAGATTCAAAGACATCATGGGCTCGGGCAGTCTTGAGGTCATTGACTTCGACCCCGACAAAGACGTCTGCTGGGGCTTCGCCTCGTGCATCGCGCTCTGTGATCAAGCGGGAGAGCATGGCTCGGCTGTCTGAGGTGGCCACAAAGCGAATATCTGCTCCTGTAGCTGATTTGAAGGCTTGAGCCACGACATCGGCCATGCCATAAGAGACGAAGCTGCTGTAGGTGTAGACAGTGAGTGTGCTGCCCTGCTGCGAGAGGGAGACTGCGCTCCCCATCCAGATAAAACCTGCAGCCAATGCAATCAGTACTAGATATTTTGAAGCTTTCAACATTGAAATTTCCTCCTTGGATATTCTTTAGACCAATTCATTTCCAGCCTCTTTCATGCGCTCGCTGATAGGCCTTCCAATAAGGGTCTTCCGCGGATGGCTCTATGCCGATTCCCTGACTCTTTGGGCGAAGCTCACCCACAATTGAAGCTTCAATTTTTTTGGACTTGAGTGCTTTCACGACTGCTTCCGTCTTATGAGGCCGCACGCTGATGAGCAGAGCCCCCTCACTCAAGCTGCGATAGGGATCAAGCTCAAAGAGCTCACAGATTGCCCGAACTTCGTCGCTTATAAAAATCTCTTCTTTATCAACAGCGAGCCCACAACCCGAGGCGCTGGCCAGCTCAGCGAGTGCGCCATAGACGCCACCCTCAGTGACATCGTGCATGGCGGTTACGCCGTCTTCTCTGACGCCAACGGACATGGCCGCCAAGGCGTCAGGAGTCGTTGGGTATTGACCAAAGAGTTTCTGGGCTCGCTTCAGAAATTCTGAGCCATAAGCACGCTCAACACTCTTGGGAAAGACGCGGGCTAAGAGACCACACGTCCCAGGCATGGCGCCTTTAGTGAGAATGATTTGATCTCCAGGCAGGGCCATCTTGCTTGTGAGATAGGCACTTTCTAGACCAGTAGCAAATAGCGTTCCATTGCCAATGATCGTGGAGTGGTCCCCTCCGTAGCGCCCGGTGTGCCCGGCAATCACGGCGATGTTGAGCTGTTCCAGCTCTTCGTGCATTGCGCTCCAGTAGCGCTCAAAGTCCCGTTCATCCATATGCTCAGGCATGTTAAAGCTCAAGATGGCATAGGCAGGCTCTAGTCCAGATGTAGACAAGTCATTTGCCAATAGATGGACAGAGATCCAGGCCGAATCTTCGGGTCCCAACTCGGGAATATAGGATAGTGGGTCTGTTGTTACAGCCATGACGCGGCCATTGGCAATGCGCACAACGCCGTTGTCCAGGCCCATCTGCGGCCCCTGAAGTATTTCAGGATGATTGGCTCCCAAATGAGGAAAGATCACGTGGTCGAAGAAATTCTTGTCGACTTTACCGAGTGTTGGAATTCTAGACACAGGCTCCCCTTGCGCTGATCAACACGAATATGCAGAGGGGATATAGAGAATTTTCGTTCCAGAGCAGAGTATGTGCTGTGCCCATTTGATATCCCTCCGCCGGTATTACCCGGATCAGGTAATTAGGGTCGACTCCATTTGGAGGAGTCCTCTCAGCCCGGTTTCCCCGAGCTCCCCTTCATTGAGCAAAGAATATCACGTTTCTTAAGCGGGTGCAAGATTTTTGCATTCCCTCGGTGAAAGAACTGCATCAACCAAGTAGAATAAATCAATCTCAAAATAGGAGTGAGAGGGATGAAGAGATCTGGCGTTGTCGTGCTTATTATTGTCATTGCTGCCGCAATTCTAGTGCTCTGGCCCGCGCCCGATCCGCTCAAAGGTGTTCAGGCTGTGGCCGTTGGAAATGGATCAGATGCAGGCTCAGATATATTTAGTGGTTTGGAGATCGCTCTTGGTGACCACAAAATCGCGATTGTAAGTGATCCAGCAAAGGCCGATGCCGTCATCACATTGCTCGATGTGAAGGCCGGAGATTTGAATTTCAGCATTAATAACAGCGGAGCGCAAGGCTCACTGCATCTTGTCTGTGAAGTTGAGAAGAATGGCCAGCGCTCGCTTATGGATCTTTATATCACCTATCAGAATGGTGCAACAAAAGCAGAGTTAGTCGGGCGCAAATTCTACGAAGTCTGGAAATAATAATTGATGCGTTATTTGTAAGACTTCACTCGACGGTGACGCTCTTGGCCAGATTTCTCGGCTGGTCTACATCCGTGCCGCGCAGCACTCCGATGTGATAGGCCAAGAGCTGCACGGGCACGCTAAAGAGCATGGGTGTCAGGAGGGGGTCTGTCTTTGGCAGCTCAATGATGTGATTTGAGACTCGCTCAATATCGGAGTTGACTTCGTCTGTGATGGCAATGATGATCCCTTTGCGGGCTTTGATCTCTTCCATGTTTGAAAAGATCTTTTCATAGACGCTGTTTTTAGTCACTAAAAAGACGACGGGCATATTCTCATCCACCAATGCAATGGGGCCATGCTTCATCTCTCCAGCCGCGTACGCCTCGGCGTGAATATAGCTGATCTCTTTTAACTTCAAAGCGCCTTCAAAGGCTATCGGGCAGAGGATGTCGCGTCCAAAAAAGAGAAAGTCTCGCTTCGTATAGAATTGGCCTGCAATCTCTTGAATCTTGGAGTCAAGCGCGAGAACTTTTTCAAGCGCAGTCGGCAGAGTGAGCAGGGTCTGACACTTTTCTCGAATTGTTTTGGCATCGAGTGTGCCACGGTGTTGTCCCAAGTAAAGCTCAAAGAGTCCAAGAGCAGTCAATTGTGCTAAGAAGCACTTTGTTGATGCCACGCCAATTTCGGGTCCAGCCTGTGTATAAAAGGTCTGGTCAGCTTCCCGGCTGATGGCAGAGCCAGGGCTGTTCGTAATCGCCAGGACGGGCGCTCCACGATCCTTGGCCAATTTTACTCCTGCCAGCGTGTCTGCGGTCTCTCCGGACTGAGAGATGGCGATGACCAGCGTCTCTTTGCTGAGATAAGGGCTGCTGTAGCGAAATTCGGACGCCACTTCGACACCGATGGGCAGATTGAGATGACGCTGCCAGAGATATTTGGCTGTCCATGCGGCGTGATAGGCCGTGCCGCAAGCGATCATCGTGATATTTTTCAGATTTTCTAATTGCTTTTTGTTGAATTTGATCCCTTCGAGCCGAACTCCGCCCGCATTCAGATCAATGCAACCCTGCAAGGTGTTGGCCACTGCGAGAGGCTGCTCATTGATCTCTTTGAGCATGAAGTGCTTGAAGCCCATCTTTTGCGTTGTGATGGGGTCCCATTGGATTAGCTCGGGTTTTTGTTCTAATTCCTTGCCGCAAAAGTCACAAATTTTGATTGAGTCTTTTCGGATCACAGCCATCTCTTGATCTCGAAGAAAGATCATCTGCTTTGTGTGCGGCAAGAGCGCAGGAATTCCTGAGGCCAGAAAGTTCTCTTCTTTCCCCAGACCAATCACCAGCGGGCTAGCTGTCTTCGCCACGACAATCTCGTCTGGTGAATCAATTGAGATTACGCCAATGGCATAGGCACCCTTCAACCTCTTCAATCCTGTACGGACTGCCTCCTCAAGATTGCCCATATAGAGCTTCTCAAAGAGGTGGGCGAGAACTTCTGTGTCCGTCTCGGAGCGAAATTTGTGTCCCTCGGCCAAAAGCTCGGCTTTGATCTCGCTGTAATTCTCAATGATGCCATTGTGAATGACGGCAATACGCCTTTGGCAGTCAAAATGCGGGTGGGCATTCTCATCGGTGACGCCGCCGTGTGTGGCCCAGCGGGTGTGACCTAGAGCAGTTCCTCGTTGTGGCGCTTTGGGGTCGATCTTGCTGACGAGGACTTCCAGTTTGCCGGCTCGTTTCTCGGTCCAGAATTTTCCTTGATTGATGATGGCGATTCCGGCGGAGTCATAGCCTCGATATTCGAGGGCTTTGAGCCCGTCCAAGATCACATCTTTTGAGATCGGCCTGTCCCCGACGTAGCCCATGATTCCACACATTGAGAGATCACTCCTTGCAAAGTGCCTCAGGGAGTATAGTGGAAAGCGACCTCTCTGCAAGATCACTTTTCCCCTGTAGATGTCCCATCAATCTCTCGGTTCTGATTGTTCTGTTGTCTCGGTTACAATACCAATAAGAGAGGAGGTCTCGATGCGACAAGTTGAGGTGAAGGCTCTACTGGTTGATCCAGAAGAAAGGACTCCTTTAGTCATACTGAACGATCTTGTCTCTGAAATGATAATTCCGATCTGGATTGGAAATGCGGAAGCGACGTCTATTGCGATCGCCATGCAAAAAAGGAATTCCCACGCCCTTTGACCCATGATCTCTTGATGGACGTAATTGAAACTGTGGGGTGCAGGATTGACAAGATCGTGATGGATAACATTGAGGAAACGACCTACTACGCTACGATCTTTCTCCGAGACCAGAACGGGAAGGCTCTCGAGTTCGATGCACGCCCATCGGACTCAATCGCCATTGCGCTTCGGGCGTCAGCGCCAATTTATGTTACCGAAAATGTCTTTGAAGCTTCGGTAGCTGATGAGAGGGCGCACAGGTTCAGAGAAGAATACTACAAAAATGGCTTATGAGTGCTTGACTTTCATGACTGCACTGTCTTAGAGTTCTTCCTTTAAAGGTGACGCAAATCTCTTTGTCTAACTTCAAAGGCTCTGCTATAATGGCAACAAGATCGCGCAACCGCTGCTGTTGAGAGGAGGACCCCGATGCGTGAAGTGGAGGTCAAAGCCCTGCTCGTCGATCCGTACCAAAACACACCTGTGGTCTTGTTGAAGGATTTCAATTCCGACAAAGTGGTCCCCGTCTGGATTGGAAATGCAGAGGCCACAGCCATCGCCATCGCTCTTCAGGAGAAGGAATTTCCACGCCCTCTCACGCATGACCTCTTGCAAACGATGGTGCAGACTTTAGGTGGCGAGCTGGATATGGTTGTGATTGATAACATCCAAGACGCGACCTATTACGCCACGATCTTTCTGCGAGATCCGAATGGAAACGTCTTTGAAGTGGATGCGCGTCCATCGGACTCGATTGCTATCGCGCTTCGGATGTCTACGCCTATTTACATCTCCGAAGAGGTCTTTGCGAACTCTGCGGTAGACATGCCCGATACCACTGGAGACGAGCAAGACCGCGAGAAGTTCCGCGTCTTTGTTGAGAATGACATGAATCTTATCAATTTCAAAAAATATATTGGGAATTCCCCTGCAAATCCCAACGAGACTTCTTAATTAAATTTCAGATCAGGGCTATGCGCTCCCATCCCGCTCAGCCGCTTCCTAGAAATATTTGGGGCGCGCAACACGTGATGCTCCGCACACTACGAGATCTTCAAGTTGAGCAGAAACGCGTTTTAGTTCGCGTTGACTTCAATGTTCCTCTTCATCATGGCCGGGTGGCGGATGACTCTCGTATCGAGGCCGCCATCCCTACCATTCGTGAATTGATGAAGAGAAGAGCCAAAATCATCCTCTGTTCTCATCTTGGACGGCCCAAAGATGAGCCAGCCGATGAGCTTCGGCTCACTCCGGTGGCCGAGCGCCTGGCGCAATTGTTAAAGCACCCCGTCAAAAAACTGGATGCCTGCATCGGCCCGGGAGTCGAATCGGAGATCCAAGCCATGAGACCGGGTGATGTTTTGTTGCTTGAAAACCTGCGCTTCTATCCCGGCGAGAAGAAGAATGACCCCCAATTTGTGAGCGCACTGGCCCAGCTTGGGGATCTGTATGTAGATGATGCTTTTGGTGTCGTTCACCGGGCACATGCCTCTACGGTCGGTGTTGCAGAGAAGCTGCCCTCGGCTGCCGGTCTGCATCTTGAAAGCGAGATCAATGCGCTGGACAAAGTGCTCAAGAATCCCAGCCGCCCCTATTGGGCGATGGTTGGTGGAGCAAAACTCTCAGACAAGATTGGCGTCTTAGTAGATCTGCTTCCTCATGTGAATGGCTTCATGCTGGGAGGCGGAATTGTCTTTACATTCTTTAAGGCATTGGGAAAGTCCGTCGGAACTTCAATTCTGGATGAGTCATTGCTAAGCGCTACCAGAGAATTCTTAGCCGCAGCGAAGCGACAGGGAGTCGAAGTCATCCTTCCCGTTGATATGGTTGTGGCTCCAAAGCTTGAACCCAAGATCAGGACTAGAATTGTCTCAGCGGATGCGATTCCCAATGATCAGCAAGGTCTTGATATTGGCCCCGAGACTGTAAAGCTCTTCCAAGAGAAGATACAACAGGCCAAAACGCTTCTTTGGTCTGGCCCGCTAGGCGCCTTTGAGACACCGCCATTCGGCACCGGCACCTTCCAGGTGGCCCATGCGATTGCTGACTCACCCAGCACATTTGCCCTGATCGGCGGAGGCGACACAGCTTCTGCTCTCAAAAACTCTGGCGTAACCGAAGCCAAGAACATGCATATCTCGACGGGCGGCGGAGCCACACTAGAATATTTGACGGGTAAGAAGCTCCCAGCGCTCGAAGTGCTTCAGAAGGAGTAATCAAGTTGTCCGCTTCCGTTCGCATTTATTATAATGAGCGGTGCTTGCGGGCGTAGCTCAGTGGTAGAGTACCAGCTTCCCAAGCTGGGTGTCGCGGGTTCGAATCCCGTCGCCCGCTCCAGAATCCGGCGCTTGTCGAATTGCCAATCTCCCTCTTACAATGGCTCTGCGATCCAGGTGAATTTATGCGCACTCTCTTTGATGAGGCTGGAGAGGATTTGAGAAGGCTGCCGTTTGCGGAGCTGGAAGCGCGGGCCAAAGTCTGCAAACTCTGTCGCCTCAGCCATGGGCGAACCCATGTTGTCTTTGGGGAAGGCCCGCAGCCATGCGACCTCGTCTTTATCGGTGAAGGACCTGGCGAAGTCGAAGACCAGACTGGCCGCCCCTTTGTTGGCAGAGCCGGGCAGCTTTTAGATGAGATTCTCAAAGCCTCTGAGCTTCCAAGAGAGAGCGTCTATATCACCAACACAGTCAAGTGCCGCCCGCCTGAGAACCGGCTCCCAGCCAGAGACGAGATGGAGGCCTGCTGGCCCTATCTTGAGGCGCAGATTTATCATCTCAAGCCAAAGATCATTGTCACGCTGGGGAATGCACCTACGCAGCTCCTGCTCGATACGCAAGAGGGAATCACCAAAATCCGGGGCCAGTTTTTCCCATGGAAGAATGGAATTGAGCTCTTCCCTATGTTTCACCCCAGTTATTTGCTGCGAAACCCATCGAAAGAAAAAGGAAGCCCCAAATATCTGACCTGGAAAGATATTCAGCGGGTGAAAGCGAGGCTCCATGAGCATAGAAATGGATAGACGGGCTGAAGTGGCACGCGCCTTAGAAGAGGCCGACGAGCTTCGCAGACAAGGCAAACACGAAGAGGGAATCAAGCTTCTCACCAATGCGTTGTCCTGGGGTGCAGATCAGGCACAAATCTTTTATCGCTTGGGAAACCTCTATTTTGATGCCAAGAAATATGATCATGCCGAATATTCCTACCGCCGGGCGATTGATCATGAGGCCGACCACATCAATGCCCATTACAACCTTGGCGTCACCTACAAGAAGATGGGCCGGATTGATGAATCGATGAAGCTGCGAAAGAAGGCGAACAAACTGGCTCAGCAGCATCCAGAAAGAGTGAAAGTGAGCACCGATCAGGTCACCCAGATCCGCTCATTTGCCAAGAAGCTGCTCTTTATTGGGATGGGATTTGTGCTCTTACTCTTTGTGATTATTTTGATATTCCTTCGTTAATTTTTCAGGGCCGATTGCAGAAGTCGTACGACCTCTTCAAGACTTCTGGTTGGGCTGATCTTTACAATCGAATGGACCGATCCACCGCCATCGTTTTCAAAGCGCGGGATGACATGAATGTGCAGATGTGGAACGACCTGTCCTGCTGCGTGCCCGTTATTGATCCCAATGGTGACTGCCGGAGCCTTAAGTGAATTTTTTAAAGACTTCGTCACTCGCTGCACACTCTCGAATAGCTTTCCCAATTGAACGGGCGGCACATCTTCAAAGCGCTCAATATGATCTTTGGGGATGATCATCGTATGCCCGTCAGCCAGTGGATGAATATCTAAAAATGCAAAGCTGTTCTCATCCTCAAGAATCTTGTGAGAAGGAATCTCGCCCCGCACAATCTTGCAAAAAATACAGTCTCTGCTCATGTCAAGACTTCCTTGAGTTTGCTGGAAACTTATTCAATTTTGATCTCGGCAAAGCGCTTCTTGCCGACCCGCAAGAGCATCCCGCTCCTAAGCTCTGCTTCGTCATCGACTGAGCCAATGCGCTGTCCATCCAGCTCAACCGCGCCCTGCTCGACCAGCCGTCGAGCATCAGACTTGCTGCTCACCAGCTTTGTCACGGTCAATAACTGAACGATGCCAATTTTGTTATGAGCATTGAGCTCGCTTTTGCTGATCACAACTTGAGTCACATCATTTGGGCGCTCCTTGCGGCTAAAGACGCGCGCAAACTCTTCGAGAGCCGCATCGGCAGCATCGGCGTCGTGATAGATCTGGACAATCTCACGGGCGAGTCTCTTCTTCTGCTCCATCGGATGGAGCTTCTGAACCTCAGGCCAGCTCAGATCAGTCAGCAATATTACGTATTGTTCAAGCAGTGAATCTGGAATCGACATCACTTTTCCAAACATGGTGTTGGGCGCCTCGGCAATGCCGATGGAATTGCCGAGCGACTTGCTCATTTTCTTGGTCCCGTCAGTCCCGATCAAAAGTGGCGAGGTCAGCGTCACTTGAGGTGAGAGACCAAAGCGCTCTTGAATCTCCCGACCTACCAATAAATTAAAACGCTGATCTGTTCCCCCCAATTCAACATCGGCCTTGATGGCTACCGAATCATAGGCCTGGGCCAGCGGGTAGAGAAATTCTTTGATTGTGATGGGCTGGCCGCCCTCAAAGCGCTTCTCAAAATCATCCCGCTCCAGCATTCGTGCCACGGTGTAGCGGGCCGCAAGCTCCAGAACATCTTGAAAGCGAAGCTTGTCCAGCCATTCTGAGTTGTAGCGGATCTCCGTCTTTATGGGGTCAAGAATGAGGAAGGCCTGATCAGTGTAGGTCTTCATATTCTTCTCGATCGCTTCCTGCGTGACCACGGGACGGGTGGAATCCCGGTCCGATGGGTCGCCGATTCGGGCCGTGAAGTCTCCGACAATTAATACGGCCTGATGCCCTAGCTCTTGGAAGTCCCGCAGCTTTCGCAGTACCAGACTGTGGCCTAAGTGCAGATCAGGAGAAGTTGGATCGACGCCCAGCTTGGCTCGAAGAATCTTGCCACTCTTCAGCTTTTCTAGGAGATCCTGCTCAGGAACGATATCCGCAGCGCGTCTCTTTAGCCTTTCAAATTGGGCTTTGACGTCTTTCATGGAGAAGAGCTCTCATTCCGCCTCGTCGTCTTCTGCAGAGCCAGCTCCCGTCTCCAGGCTACCCGATTGCCGCACGATTGAGACGACTTTATCTCCAGAATCGAGGTCAATCACTTTGACGCCAAGGGCATAACGACTCACGATGCGCACATCATTGGAGGAGATGCGGATGATCTTGCCATTCACAGTTGTAATCATCACTTCATCATCATCTTTGACTTTGCGGATCGTCACCACTTTACCGGTCTTGTTATTGACCTTGATGCCCAAAACGCCCTTGCCGCCGCGATTCTGGCTGGGGAAGCCGCTCAGAAGAGTCCGCTTGCCAAAGCCATTTTCTGTGACGAGAAGGATCTTGTCTTCCGGGTCGTTGGGATGAAAGATGGCCATATCCACGACGCGGTCTCCGGAGTTGAGGCGCATTCCGATCACGCCTTTGGAAGGGCGTCCGGTGATGCGGACCTGCTCTTCCGGGAAGCGAATTGTCATGCCTTCCGAGCTGGCGACTACAATCTCCGAGTCGCCTGCAGTAGCCGTCACGTCCACAATCTGATCCTCAGGGACGGCATTGATCGAGATGATGCCATTGACATGTGCATTCTCATAATCTGTCATCTCATTGCGGTTGACGATGCCGCTCTGCGTGGCCATCAGGCAGTACTTCTTCTCCGCTTCCGATGCCGGGCGCGGAATGATGGCCAGCACTTCTTCTTCCGAGGTCATGCCGATCTGGGCGCGCAGGTTTTCGCCCTTGGAGTCGCGGCGCGCTGAGGGAAGCTGATAGGCCTTTACTTTATACGCCTTGTGGGCGCTGCTAAAGATGAGAAGGTCATCCCGGGCATTACAGCTAAAGATATGCTTGAGAGCATCCCCTTCGCGGAGCCGCATGGCAATCACGCCCTTGCCTCCCCGGTTCTGCTTCTTGAAGACGTCCTCGCGCGGCGCATTGACATAGCCCTTGATGGAGACCCCAATCAGCCGCTCCTCATCCGGGATGAGATGCTCATCGGTAATCTCCGTGCCATCGCTGGAAATAATCTCGGTCCGGCGCTCATCCGCGTACTTCTCGCGGATCTCTTTCAGCTCATTGCGGATCAGGCCGTCAAGCTTCTGAGTCTTGTCCAAAATCTCTTTGAACTCTTTAATCTGCTGCAATTTCTCTTCGTGCTCGGTCTCAATCGCTTTTCGCTCGAGGCCGGTGAACTGCCGCAGCCGCATCTTCAAGATTGCATCGGCTTGAATCTCTGACAGCTCGTAATCTCGCTGCAAAGCCGCCATGGCTGTCTCTGGGTCTTTGGCCTTGCGGATGAGCTGAATGACCTCTTCTTGGTTCTCCAGACAGACCAGAAGCCCCTCTAAGATGTGGGCACGCTCTTGTGCAATTCTCAGCCGGTAGCTCGTTCTGCGGCGCACGACCTCGCGCCGGTGCGTCAAAAAGGCGCCGAGCATATCTTTGAGCGCGAGCCGTCTGGGGTTTCCATCCAGAATTACCAGAAAATTGGCACCAAAGGTCCACTCAAGCGGCGTGTATTTGAAGAGCTTGTTGAGAACGATCTGCGGGCTGGCCGTGCTCTTGAGCTCCACTACAATGCGAAGCCCGTCGCGGTCGGATTCATCGCGGAGATCTGAGATCTCTTCGATCACGCCGCTCCGCACTTTACCAGCGATGGCCTCCACAATTGTGGATTTGCGGACTTGATAGGGAATCTCTGTAATTAGAATTCGATCTTCTTCTACCACAGTTTTGGCGCGGACGCGGATCTTGCCCTCACCATGCTGATAGGCCGACTCAAAGCCACTCCGGCCTAAAATGATGCCACCAGTCGGGAAATCTGGGCCTTTGATAAAGTTACTCAGATCGCTCCATCCAGCATCGGGGTGCTCAATCATGTAGATGAGCGCATCCACAATCTCGCCCAGGTTGTGAGGCGGGATCTGCGTCGTCATGCCGACAGAGATACCCCAAGAGCCATTCAATAATAAATTGGGAATCTTTGAAGGCAGGACGACAGGCTCTTGCAGAGAGTCATCAAAGTTCGGAACGAAGTTGACGGTCTCTTCGTCAATCTCGGCCAAAAACTCTTCGCTGATTTGAGCCAATCGGGCTTCGGTGTAACGCATGGCGGCCGGCTCGTCGCCATCCAGGCTGCCGAAATTGCCCTGGCCGTCTACCAGCATGTAGCGGTATGAAAAGTCCTGAGCCATATTGACCAAGGTGTCATAGATGGCCTGGTCACCGTGAGGGTGGTACTTACCCATCGTCTCACCGACGATACGGGCGCATTTTCGATGCGGGCGGTTTGAAGCCATCCCGAGCTGGTGCATCGAATAGAGAATTCTTCGCTGCACAGGCTTGAGGCCATCTCGCACATCCGGAATGGCACGTCCTCGGATGACGCTCATGGCATAATTGATGTAGCTCTCCCGCATCTCCTGGCCAATGTGTGTTTGCTCAATACGACTCATATGTCACTCCCCTTGGGTGGCCATTTCAGAAAGAAAATGTAGTGGTTATTCCTCTCCCACACACGATAGGATATTGTACGCATTATCAAGCTAGCCTTCAAGCGAAATTAAATTTCTTCTGGCGAGTCAAGATGATTCAATGGCTGCCCAATGAACTCCAGTCATTCCAAAGAAGTGATTAGGCTAAATCAAGAGGGAGCCCTACGGTTCGCCACCAGCAATATGTAGGGCATTAAGTGAGATTTGAACGGTCTTTCTCTTGAAAATCGATCTCTGAAAAGAGCAACTTGTCCTTTTATGATCTGTTTGTTATGATCGCACCAAGCTGCAACACATTGGTGAACGAAATCGAAGCTCAACAGGGGGCTACTGGGGCAAAATGGCTCAGAGTACAAAGCGGATAAAGTCAATTTCGTTTTTTCTTCTGCTCATTTCTTTCTTTTGTCTGTTAGGTTTTGGGCAGTCAAATCAGCCTCAGACGTCTTCTCCGCTCATGCCTCCCGCTGCCTCAACTATCTCCATCGATGTCGACAATATTTATTATTTAATATTAGCAGTCACAAGCTTCTTCTTCTTTCTAGTCGTCTTTCTCTTGATCTACTTCATCATCAAGTATCGTGCCAAGAAGCCGGGTGAAGAAGGGATCAATTTTCACGGTCATATGGGTCTGGAGATTGTCTGGACTATCGTTCCAGCTGTCATCTTTATTATTATTGCCATTTATAGTGCTGAGATTCTGCAAAAGATCGATAACGTCCCTGCCGATGCCATGGTCATCAACGTAACAGGGGAGCAATTTATCTGGCATTTTGAATACGCCGCCGATGGAGTCAAGAGCGATAAGATCATGCATGTGCCGCTGAACAAGCCTATAGTTCTCAATATTGAAGCTAAAGATGTCATACACAGTTTCTGGGTTCCAGCATTTCGCATCAAGCAGGATGCGCTGCCCCATGAGCAGAGAGAGACTTGGTTTCAAGCGAGGCTCACGGGTGAGTTCCCTATCCGATGCGCTGAGCTCTGCGGACCAGGCCACTCTCAAATGCTTGGAACTGTGATCGTTGAGACAGAGACGCAATTTGCCGCCTGGATTCAAGAAGAGAAAGAGAAAGCAAATGCGCAAGAGAATGCGCTGAGCGATTCGGCAAAGCGCGGACTCGATGTCATTCAGCATCAGGGATGCATGGGTTGCCACACGATTGATGGATCAAAATTAGTGGGTCCGACATGGCTGGGTCTTTATGGAAAGACTGAGACTCTTGATGATGGGTCACAGGTCAAAGTGGATGAGGCATACATCCTCGAATCGATCCGGGATCCAAATGCGAAAGTGGTCAACGCCTTCCCGGCCATCATGCCGACATTTGGTCCGGAAAAGATCTCGGATGATCAGATCAAAGATGTTCTTGAATATATTGAGAGCCTGGGGACTACGAAATCGAAGTAGCAAGATAGCCTAGCAAGTATGGGAGGAAGAGAAGTATGCAGCAAGGATATGCATTAGACAACAGCCATGGGCATCACAAGCTGACGTGGCGAGATTGGATCTTTACGACCAATCATAAACAGATTGGAATTCTGTACATCGGCACAGCATTCTTCTTCTTTCTTGTTGGCGGAGTTCTTGCGCTTTTGATGCGAGTCAAGCTTGCAGCTACGGGTACTGACATCTTGGGTATTACGAGTGAAAAATACAATGAGCTGATTACGCTTCACGGCACTGTCATGATCTTTATGTGGGTGATGCCGGTCTTTTCAGGCTTCATCAATTTTATCGTGCCGCTCATGATTGGCGCCAAAGATATGGCATTCCCGCGGCTGAATGCATTGAGCTATTGGCTTCTGATCTCTGGCTCCTTGTTGATGATGAGCGGATTTGTCCTTGGCGGTCTCCCCGATGCGGGTTGGACGATGTACGCGCCGTGGAGCATCTTAAGCCCAGGGATCGGCTCGGATACGTGGATCTTAGGTGTTCAAGTGCTAGGCTTCTCTTCGATTTTTGGAGGAGTCAACTTCATCGTCACCATTCTGCGAATGAGAACGACGGGTATGACCTTTCATAGAATGCCGCTCTTCGTATGGGCGTCTTTCGTCACGGCGGCACTGTTGGTCTTGGCCATTCCGGCACTGACTGTGGCTGTCTTTTTGGTCATGTTTGACCGCCATCTGGGAACGACATTCTTTAGCGGGGCTGGAGGAGATGCACTGCTCTATCAAAACCTCTTCTGGTTCTTCGGTCACCCAGAGGTCTATATTCTCATCCTTCCGGCCTTTGGCATCGTCTCTGAGATTTTGCCCGTCTTTGCCAGGAAGCCAATCTTTGGCTACAAAGCAATCGCCTATTCCAGCGCCTCCATCGGCGCGATTGGATTCTTTGTCTGGGCTCATCACATGTTCACCAGCGGCATGCCAGCATCTTTTAGAATCCCATTCATGGTCTCCACGATGATCGTAGGTGTGCCAACTGCCGTGAAGATCTTTAACTGGACTGCGACGCTATGGCGCGGAAAACTCTACTTCAAGGCTCCTATGGTCTGGGCGCTCGGATTTATCACGCTCTTCTTGATCGGTGGACTCAGCGGAATATTCCTGGCCAGCGTTCCATTTGATATTCACGTTCAAGATACCTATTTCGTTGTAGCACACTTCCATTATGTACTCTTCGGCGGCGCAATCTTTGGCATCTTTGCCGGGCTCTATTTCTGGCTCCCCAAGATGTTTGGCAAGATGTACAGCGACAGAATGGCCAAGGCTCACTTCTGGCTCACGTTTATAGGATTCAACATGACCTTCTTCCCCATGCATCAAGCCGGAGTTCTTGGCATGGCGCGCCGCTACGCCGATCATGGCCCAGAATTTTCCGATATCAACCTTTTCATGACCATTGGAGCCTTCGTCATGGGGCTGGCACAGCTCATCTTTATTTGGAACATGGTCTGGATGTTCCGCAAGGGACCCGTCGCTGGCGACAATCCTTGGAATTCTAAGACGCTGGAGTGGCAGCTTTCGTCACCGCCACCGGCGGAGAACTTTGAGACGCCGCCCGTCATCACAGAAGGGCCGTACGAGTATGGTCTTCCCTATGGGCCGCGAGTTGCAGGAGCGGCTGCTGGTGGAGGAGAGCAAGATCATGATTTTGATCGGGGAATATCGCGATGAGCATGGCCACTGAGCACGCTGAAGAAGTTCAGCATCACTCGCACACGAGCCGCTGGCCCATCTGGATCGGGCTAGGAATCGGAGCTGGCATGTTCGGCTTCCTATTCTTTACGAAGGGCTATACGCCATTTGGCTGGACGGCAGTACTGGCAGGCGCGGCCTCCATCATTTATGGGTTATTCGGCTGGGTCCGCGATATGACCCGGGAAGATATCCACGAGATCAAGCACAACGTCAAAGAGGATTTTAAGAACATTGGCCTTACCGGGATGCTGGTCTTCATCCCTTCGGAGATCTTTCTATTCGGGAGTCTATTTGCCAGCTATTTTGCGCTAAGGGCTCACACTCCTGACTTCTATACCAATCATGGCGAAGCGATGAACGTGCTCGCATCGATCATTCCCTACTTCAACACGATCTGCCTGGTCAGCAGCAGCTTTACGCTCCATTTTGCCGAGCACTTTCTCAAGCATGGCAAGCAGAAGACTTTTCAGCTTTTGCTGGGGATCACGCTAGTGCTGGGCTTCCTCTTTGTGGGCGGACAGGCTTATGAATACCTTGAGTTTATCAAAGATGGCTTTACGATCAAGAGCAGCATCTACGGGAGCATCTTCTTCTCGCTCACCGGTCTTCACGGACTCCACGTCACGGGTGGAGCGCTCTTTCTCACCTATATCTTTGCCGGCTCTTTCCGGAGTCAGCTCTCCAAAGATAAGCACTCCGTGCTCCTGGCAGCTTCAGTCTACTGGCACTTCGTGGACGTCGTCTGGATCTTCCTGATGATGATCATCTACTTGCGCTGGATCTAAGGATGCCATGCAAGCCCAGAGCCTGAGCGGGCAGCGTGCCTTTGCTGATTATCTGGACCTCACAAAACCCCGCATAGGGATGCTGTCTGTCTTTACGACCTTCGTGGGGATGTGGCTGGCGGCGCAAGGTCTTCCCCCGCTTCAACTCGTGATTTTCGCCCTCATAGGAACGGCACTAGCTGCCGGAGCGGCAGGCGCGCTCAATAATTTCTTAGACCGCGACCTTGACAGGCGCATGGAGCGGACGGCGCGCCGCCCTCTTCCGAGTGGCCGTCTCATGCCCTATCAAGCCCTGGCCTTAGGGATCTCTCTCAGTCTCGCTTCGTTTGCAGTGCTCGTCCTCTTCGTAAATCTGCTGACGGCACTTCTCGCTCTCTTTGCCATCTTCTTCTATGCGCCCGTCTATACCCTTTGGCTCAAGCGCAAGACGCCGCTCTGCACGGTCTTGGGTGGGATCACGGGTGCCATTCCACCCCTGATGGGCTGGACGGCAGTGATGAATGGAATTGAGCCCGCCGCGCTCGTCTTGTTTGCGATTCTCTTCTTATGGCAGCCGCCGCACTTCTGGGCGCTCGCCCTTCTTCGCCAAGAGGAGTACCGCAATGCCGGAATCCCAATGCTGCCGGTCGTTCATGGCTCTGAGATGACCCGCCGCCAGATCGTTCTGTACGCATCAGCCTTGCTTCCCATCTCGGTATTGCTCTATCCGACGGGTGTGGTTGGCTTTGGCTATCTCATCCCGGCCGTTATCTTGGGAGCCGGATTCTTGTGGATGGCTCTGCGCTGCATGCTTCATCCTGAGAATCCAAGAGCGGCTCAGCAGCTCTTTCTCTACTCGGTTCTCTATTTAGCCGGTCTCTCGCTGGCCATGATTCTAGATCCCATCAGATCGCTATGAGCTGGGAGAGTTTTCTGCCGCTCTTTAACACATCATTGATCGTGATTAGCGGCATTGCTCTGGTAACCGGATTCTTCTTTATCAAGCGAAAAAATATCCCGGCCCACAGGCGCTGCATGATCACAGCCACAATCTTTGCCGGGCTCTTTTTGGTTGTGTATGTGACCCGCTGGGCTCTATTGCCTCCAAAACTCTTTCAAGGAGAAGGGACAATTCGCACGGTCTATTTTGTCATTCTCATCGTGCACATGATCTTTGCGATTGGGATAGTTCCGCTAGTGATTATTACCTTGAGAAGAGCGCTGCGAAGTGATTTCCAAAGACATAAGAAGATCGCCAGAGTCACACTGCCAGTCTGGCTCTATGTGGCCGTTAGCGGCTGGGTTGTCTACTGGATGCTCTATCATCTGTGACCCCCAATTATTGAATCAATACAAAAAATAGAGGCCGTGACTCGGATCATGGCATTGGAAGAATCTGTGCGTAACAATTAGCTAGCCGGGGCACGAGTTGGCCGAAAGGAGCCGGGATGTTTGTCCGAATGTGGATGACCGAAGATGTCATAATCACTTCACCCGATATGCCGATCATGGAAGCGCGGGAGCAGATGAAGCAGCATCTGGTGCGCCGCCTTCCAGTGGTGAAGAACAAGAAGCTGGTGGGGATCATCACACAGGGCGACATCCAGGAGGCCGGCCCGTCGGGCGCAACCTCTCTCAGCATCTGGGAGCTCAATTATCTTGTTGCCCGTATCACGGTTGATGAAGTGATGACCAAGCGGGACGACCTCATCACGGTCACTCCTGATGACACAATCGAGCGGGCGGCCATGCTCATGCGCAAGAATAAAGTTGGTGGGCTTCCGGTCGTTGAAGATGGCAACAAGCTTGTTGGGATCATCACAGAGTCTGACTTGTTTGGTGTTCTCATCGAGGCGATGGGAATTGATCAGGAAGGGACGCGCCTCACGCTGGAATTGGAAGACCGCCCCGGAACGCTTCGACAAGTCTTGGAAATTCTGCGCACACATGACGCCAATATGCTCAGCATTGTCACATGCGATCGCTGCCGCCGGGGGACTGCTCACCGGGTCGTTGTGATTCGAGTCGATCTCTTTGACTGGCGCCAGCTTGTCAAAGATCTAAAAGAGAATGGCATCAAAGTCCTAGACGCCCAGAATTAGTTCTTAACTTCTCTCATCAACTGGCGAATGACCGTCTGAAGAATCCCGCCTTGCTGATAATAGATCACATCCACAGGCGTATCGAGCCGGGCTAGCGCTTTGAATTTCCTAACCCTGCCATCGGGCATCTTCGCGCTGATTGAGACTTCTTGGCCTGGCTCTGTGATGGTGGTAATCCCATCAATATCAAAGACTTCTTGCCCCGTCAGCCCAAGGGCTTTTGCATTCTCTCCGGCTTTGAACTGAAGCGGAAGCACGCCCATCCCCACTAGATTGCTGCGATGCGTGCGCTCAAAACTCTCAGCCAGCACGGCTTTGACGCCAAGCAGATAAGGTCCTTTGGCTGCCCAGTCTCGCGATGAGCCCGTTCCATACTCTTTGCCCGCAATCACGAGCAGCGGAGTCTTGTCTTTTTTATATTTCATTGCCGCATCATAGATGCTCATCTGCTCCCCGTTCGGCAGATGAATTGTGACCCCGCCCTCCGTGCCCGGCGCCATCAGGTTCTTAATGCGAATGTTGGCAAATGTGCCCCGCACCAATACCCGGTCATTCCCGCGGCGTGCCCCATAGGAGTTGAAGTCCTTCTTCTGAACGCCCAGAGAGATCAGATATTTCCCGGCTGGGCTGTCGACGGCAATTGAGCCTGCGGGTGAGATGTGGTCTGTCGTCAGCGAATCTCCGAATACTCCAAGCACGCGCGCTCCGCGAATATTGCTAAGGGGCTCCGGCTGCATCGAGAAATTATCAAAGAATGGAGGCTCTTGGATATAAGTCGAGTCGGGGTCCCAATTGTAAAGCTCACCTTCTACGCCAGTGATCGCATTCCAGGTCTCGTTACCGCTGAAGACGTTGCCATAGCTATCCTTGAACATGCTGGGGTCTATTGAATTTGTAATCACATCAGAGATCTCACGCTGCGTTGGCCAGATCTCTTTTAGATAGACGGGCTTGCCTTTGGAGTCCGTGCCCACGGGCTCGTGAGCCAAGTCAATGTCGACCGTGCCCGCGAGAGCATAGGCCACGACAAGCGGCGGCGATGCGAGAAAATTGGCCTTGACTTGCTGGTGGACGCGCCCTTCGAAGTTGCGGTTCCCCGAGAGCACGGCTGCCGAGACGAGGTTTCCCTCTTGGACGGCTTTAGCGACGGGCTCTGGAAGAGGGCCGCTGTTGCCAATACAAGTCGTGCAGCCATAGCCGACAATATCAAAGCCCAGCTTCTCTAAATATTTTAGCAAGTCTGATTTCTGTAAATAACGCGTGACGACTTTAGATCCAGGAGCCATGCTCGTCTTGACGAATTTCGGCACCTTAAGCCCGCGCTCCACAGCCTTCTTTGCCAAGAGACCTGCACCAATCATCACGGATGGATTGGATGTGTTGGTGCAAGATGTAATGGCGGCGATGACAACCGAGCCATGCTTAATCTCTAAAGTCCCGCTGCCATTGGCCGAGATTTTTACACTCTTGGAGATCTCGGCATCGCTCAGGCCATAGCCGCGCTCGGTTGTCGGCTGCGAGAGAGCCTTTTTGAAGACACTCTTGAGATCGGACATCCGGACACGATCTTGCGGGCGCTTTGGGCCAGCCAAGCTTGGCTCTACTTCTTCGAGCTTCAACGAGAGCGTATCGGTGTACTCAGGATCGGGCGAGCTGTCGGTTCTAAAGAGACCTTGCTCTTTGGCGTAGCCCTCAACGAGCTCAATCAGCTCTGCGCTTCTTCCGGTTCGTCTCAAATAGCGAAGCGTCTCGTCGTCTATGGGAAAGTAGCCGGTTGTGGCTCCATATTCGGGAGCCATATTGGCAATTGTCGCCCGGTCGGGCAGAGTCATTTGGCTGAGGCCAGCCCCGTAAAACTCGACAAATTTTTCAACGACGCCTTTTTGACGCAGCATCTGGGTGATCGTGAGAGTTAAATCAGTCGCCGTGACGCCATCTCGAAGCTGACCAGTCAGCTTGAAGCCAATCACTTGCGGAGTGAGCATATAGAGCGGCTGCCCAAGCATGACGGCCTCTGCCTCGATGCCGCCGACACCCCAGCCTAGCACACCCAGCCCGTTGATCATGGTAGAGTGCGAGTCTGTGCCCACGAGCGTATCAAAGAGAGCGACATTCTCCTGGTTCAATTTTCGCAGCAGCACTACATTGGCCAAAAATTCCAAATTGACTTGATGCACAATTCCGGTGGCTGGTGGCACGACTTGAAAGTCTTTGAAGGCATTCTGACCCCAGCGCAAAAATTCATAGCGCTCGCGGTTTCTCTCGAACTCGATCTCCGCATTCTGCGCCAGTGCTCCGCTGGTTCCGAAGTAGTCCACCTGTACCGAGTGATCCACAACCAGATCGACTGGAACGAGCGGATTGATCGACTTTGATCTCCCTCCAAGCCGGGCTACCGCAGAGCGCATCGCCGCTAGATCAACGACGACGGGAACACCCGTAAAATCCTGAAGAAGCACACGAGCTGGTTTGAAGGGCAACTCTCGCTCTGGCTTTGCTTTTGCATTCCAGTTGGCCATTGCAGAGATGTCCTCATCGCGAATGAGCTTTCCATCCGATTGGCGCAGAAGGGACTCCAAAAGGACTCGAATCGCAAACGGGAGCTTGGAAATATGCCCAATGCCCGCCTTCTCCAGTGAATCAAGTCTATAAAAGATTGCAGAACCCGATTTTGTTTGAATTGTGCTTTTGGCCTGCTTTTGAAGTTTGCCCTGTTCCTTCATCATAGCTCCTTCTGCTCCCGAAATTCGATTCGTAGTGTAGTCAGAAGTCCAAGTAAATTCAACGCAAGCTGATCAAGATTCCATGCAATGTGTGCCAGCCGTCCCCTCGCTCCAATACGCCGTTCCTTCTCGAATGCACGATGAAAATCTACGCTAAACTCATATTGAATACGATGGAGATGACCTCATGAGCGACTGGATCTGGGTCTTGATAACCGCGTTGATCGTCTTTTTGGGAGTCTCTGTCATTGGGGATACTCAGACAAAAGAGTCAAGACAGAGTGTTTTGCAGCTCTCTTCTGCATCATCGGGCAAGAGCACGGCGGATGTTTCTGCCGAGAGCTTACCCGTCCAAGTTCGCGCGAATTCAAGCTCAGCCGCTTCGTCGGATGGGCATAGCGCCTCTTCCTTAGAAGGACTCCGGGTCTCAGATGTTGAGGTCTGGGCGCTTGTTTTAATTATCCCGCTCGCGGTCTTGGCGATTCGGGGCTATCAGTATTTGAGAAACTCCTCAAAGAATCTTCATCCACCCCACGCTGGCTCAACACCCAGCTAGGGTCACGATCCTCTCGATTCCGGAACCACTGCCTGTTTGTCATTGGCACTCAAATTGATTAGAATCGTATTGCTTTCCCGCCAATGCCCACCATGGTGTTTGCGCTGAAGCTTAAATCCATGAACGAAAAAAAGCATGACAATAATGAAAGGGGCTTAACAATCCATATGCCGTTTTCCGAGCTGGGTCTCTCCCAATCCATTGTGAGAGGAGTGAGAGCTGCTGGCTATTCAGAGCCTACGGCCATTCAGGCCCAAGCCATTCCGCATATTCTTGCTGGCAAAGACTTGATTGGAACTGCACAGACAGGTACAGGAAAGACAGCTGCCTTTGTGCTTCCCATTCTTCAACACCTCCAAGAGAAAGTCGGGCTGCGGTGCCTGATCCTGACACCCACCCGCGAGCTGGCGGCTCAGATTGAGACCAACGTTCGCGAATATGCGCGCTTCATGAAGGTCCGTTGTGCCGTCGTCTATGGCGGAGTCGCGATGGGTCCACAGATTGCAGCCCTCCGGTCTAATCCGCACATTCTGATTGCTACGCCTGGACGCCTGCTCGATCATATGGGACGTGGCAATGTGCGCTTGGATGGCGTTGAGATTCTAGTCCTTGATGAAGCTGACCGTATGTTGGATATGGGCTTCCTGCCTGACATTCGCCGCATCCTCCAGCACATTCCCAAGAAGAGGCAGAACCTTCTCTTCTCGGCCACCATGCCGGCCGAGATCGAGTCGCTGGCACGTCATACTCTGGCCAATCCGGTCAAAGTGAGCGTTGGTCCTACAGCGACTCCTGCCACCAATGTCTCGCAGTTCTTGTATCCTGTGCCGCATCATCTCAAGATGGCGATGCTGCTCAAGCTGCTGCACATCACGTCGTATACCTCCGTGCTAATCTTTACGCGCACCAAGTATCGCGCGGATAAAGTGGCGAGCGCTCTCAATAAGAACAATTTTTCCGCCGCGCGTCTTCATGGCGACAGAAGCCAGAGTCAGCGCTCTCAGGCTCTGCATGGCTTCCGCACGGGGCGCTACCGCATCATGGTGGCGACGGATCTGGCCGCTCGCGGTCTTGATGTGGAAGGGATCTCACATGTCATCAATTATGACGTGCCGGAGACTCCCGAAGCCTACATCCACAGAATCGGGAGAACCGCGAGGGCGCAAGCCGTTGGCGATGCCTTTACGCTTGTCTCTCAAGATGAAGAGCGAGATGTCTATCTGATCGAAAAGCACTTAAAGCGTGCAATTCCGCGCGTAGGCGTGCCGGATTTTGAGTACAGCGCACCACCACCACCGAAGCTTGCGCCGACCGAGCGGCGCCACGTTGGATCTGTATCGGGTCAATCACGCCGCTCCAATGGCCACCAGCGAAATGATAGAAAGCCTCAATCTAAGCGCTTCCACCGCGACTAATCCACTTTTGTAGATTGTGGCGAAGCGTCTCAAGGTTTTCATTGGGCTGGCCTCATTGCTGCTCGTTGCAACGGCAGCGCTTCTAATTTGGAAGAACTCCGATCAGCGACAAGATCATATCAATCTGATTCGTGTTGATACGCCTCACCCAAACCAAATGATCCAATCTCCCCTGTTCATTAGCGGCCAAGCCCGTGGGATGTGGTATTTTGAAGCGACGTTTCCAGTAGAAATTCTGGATGATCGAGGAAATGTGCTGGCGCGTGGGGCTGCGCAAGCACAAGGCGAATGGATGACCGATCAATTTGTGCCATTTCGGGCAGAACTGCAATTCTCAAATCCTAGCTCTAAAACGGGCACACTCGTGCTTGAAAAGAGCAATCCCTCCGGTCTTGTTGAAAATGCAGCCTCAATAAAAATTCCGGTCCACTTCAAGTGAGGGTCTGATTAATTGATGGCTTACAGAACTGCTATTTGAGCAGCGAATTGAGATGTGCGATTCCGGCCAGCGCTAGCTGGACGGCGTCGTCTGCATCGCCATAGCGAGTTGAGTTCTGAATCCATGAGACCCCGAAGACCTCTACAACCCCAACTAAAACTTTGCAGTATGTGGCCCCGTAGCGTGCATCTCCTGCAGAGGCCAGATATTCAGCGCAGACGGCAGGATATGGAGCAAGGCTTGTGCTGGCAAAGTAGGCATTGTCAGTTGAGATGTGCAGCTCAAAGTGTCTCTTTGCATCCTCTGTAGTTGGATAGATCCAATAATTAATGAAGTTGTAGGCGTCGGGTCCCTTCATGGTGATTTCGACGCCGCCCAGCACATTATATTTTTGCAAATACTCGTCGGGAGCATTGGCGGTCGTCCCGGGTGAGGAGAAGCCTGCGGGCAGCTCACTGGATTTGAATGGAGTATTCAAAAGTGCGTTATAAATTGCCTGGGGATCGTGCGATGGCTGTGGCGTTCCTGTTGACGGCTGATTTGTCAGGCTACAGCCAGTCAATGCTCCCATTGCACAGAAAATCACGGCTGAAGCGCGAAGTATTGCAATACTCGTCATACTGCAGCTTAGACTGGATTGGGCTTGACTTGCAAACGCTCCACAGGCCGCTCGCGGATGGGCCAGTGCAATGCCGATGACATCACTCCCAGCGCGACATTAATGAGCCACATGGCATCATAAGACCCCACATGATCGTAGAGATAGCCCGCCAGCCATGAGCCTGCAAAGCCGCCGATCTGATGGCTCAAAAAGACGATTCCATAGAGCATCGACATGTAGGCCGGGCCAAAGATATAGGCAATCAGCCCGCTTGTGAGCGGCACTGTGCCAAGCCAGAGAGTCCCGATGCCGATGCTAAATAAAACTACCGAGATGTCCGAGAGAGGAGACACTAAGAAGACTAGAAATATAGCCGCCCGCACAAGATAGATGATGCTGAGCACATTCTTCTTCAAA
Organism: Candidatus Acetothermia bacterium; assembly: GCA_016201405.1. GTDB lineage: Bacteria > Bipolaricaulota > Bipolaricaulia > RBG-16-55-9 > RBG-16-55-9 > JACQCZ01. The sequence continues at coordinate 216,944 of JACQCZ010000017.1, forward strand.
AACTTTCCACCCAGCAGGCCACAAAAATAAGTCCCGACGATATTAAATAAGCCAATTAATAAGAGTGCCGTAGCCGAGAGCCCCGGCGGGAAGCCATGATCATGCAGATAGGCTGGAAAGTGAACCCCAATAAAGGCGAGATGGAAGCCACAGACAAAGAATCCAGAGGTGAGCAGCCAGAAGCTTTGATGATGAAAGGCCTCACGTAGTGCTTCACCAAGGGTCTGTTTATTTTCTGTCGAAGATTTTGCTGTGAGGCCAGCAACACCCTTGGAGAGCGGAATGGCAATCAGCGAGACGGCAAACATGATTCCTAATGATAGAACCCAGCTATTTCCCGCCAGCAAGAGACTGACCCCTGGGATCGATAAAAATTGGCCGACCGAGCCGCCCAGACTGACAATCGCAAGCGCCTTTGTCCGGTGCTCAGGCGAAGAGGCGCGCCCTACAGCACCTAAGATGACGGAGAACCCGGCTCCGCTTAGCCCAATCCCAAGCAGAATGCCCGCCAAAAGGAGCTGATCCCCAGAATGGCTTTGGGACATCATCCAGAGACCTGCGGCGTAAAATGCGCCGCCTGCGGCTGCCACTTTGCCAGGGCCAAATCGATCGGCAATTGCACCAGCAAAAGGAGAGCCGAGCCCCCAGAGCAAATTCATCAACCCCATCGCCAGCGCGAAGACCTCACGGCCAATGTGCAAGTCGCTGGTGATGGGAGCAAGAAAGAGACCAAAGCTCTGGCGCATTCCCAAGACCACGCTCAGAATTGCCCCGCCGCAGATCATCACAATCCAGGTCTTCCGGTTCATGGATGCTCCTATCAATTCGAGAAGAGAATAGCAATTTTTCAATATAATGCAAATAAATAATATTTATGTTATTAATGCACTATTTGCATAAATAGAGTTGAGGAAGTAGGCTTGTGGCTATGAACCTCGCTCAGGTCGAGGCGTTTGTAGCCGTGGCTGAGACAGGCTCCATCGGCAACGCCGCCCATCGTCTTGGGCTGACCCAGCCAGCCGTGACGCGCCAGATCCAAAGTCTAGAACAGGCATTAGGGACGACGTTGCTGGACCGGAGAAGCAAGCCGTCAACTCTGACCCCATCAGGCCGGATCGCTCTGGAGCACTGCCGCCATCTGCTCAAAGTGCTGACGGAGCTCAAAGAGAGCGTCAACGAGATATCAACACCTTCAGGAAATTTTCGTTTGGGGATCGCATTTGGAGCAACAGACTTGGTTCTGAGCGAGCCGATTGATCTCTTGCGAAAAGGCTATCCAGAGGTCAAAGTCGAAGTGATTGCGGATTGGACAGGGAATTTAATCCGTCAGACCGAGGCTGGCGCGATTGATGCGGCCATCATCTTGCGTCCTCATGACAAAGCTCCAGCACCGGAGCTTCATGGCCGGGCGCTGGGACAAGATGAGATTGTCGTGGTCGCCTCAAAACGAGAAAAGCTTTCTCCAAACTCGCAGATCTCCGCATTAGAGGGATATTCATGGGTAATGAACCCAAAGGGCTGCTGGTATCGTGATCTCTTGCAGCAGATTCTCTCGAGAGCGAGCATCCCGTTCCAGATTGCTATCGAGACTTTCGGGCTGGAGTACCAGCTTTCGCTCATCTCAAGAGGAGTCGGCCTGGGGTTTGTGCCAGGCTGGGCCGTCGAGCGAAGCGCCTATCGCAAAGATCTGAAGATGATCTCATTGGCAGAATGCAAACTGGAGTTGACCGTTTGGAGCATCCAGGCTGGCTATGTAGGGCGTCTGCGCGCCGCGCTTCACACCCTTGAGGATGCGATCTCCAAAAACATACGCTAGTCTTATGGGTGGTCATTTAAGAGGGGAATGGTTTAGCAATGTTGAAATGGCTTCTATTGGCGGTAGCCGCATTGGCGCTTCTCTTTTACTTGCATCCTTTTAAGCAGAGCATGTCAACAGCGACGACGACGCCCGCAGCCAATACAGATAATTCTTCCAACACAACCCCATCACCTGCGGGCTCCGAGCCGCAGCTCATCGATCATGGGGCTTTGACGATTATGATCAAAGATGTCAAAATCGGTGATGAGCAGTTCAAATATCTCAAGTCTGAGAATGGCTTTGAGTTGTCATCGAAGATCCATCTCGATCTCATGGGTCAGAACTTCGACCTTACCCCAACGGCGAAGGTCGACCGCAATCTGCAGATTCAGACTTATCACATCATCTTCCATGGCCCAGGCACCGACGAAGAGTTGAGCGCCAAATTCGATCAGGCAAGGACGGTTACAATCACCACCAGTGTCAATGGCCAGACTGAGACAAGGCCACGGACGGGCACTCCTCCCTGGGTCCTTGTGGATAACAATGTCAACAGCCACTTCTATCTCTTATATCGGCTCCTGAGAGCGAGAGATGCTGCAGGGCTGCCTTCCCTTGTCAGCACACTCATCATCCCTCGGGACGAGGCCACATACACTCTCAAGTTGAATTCCAAGAGCCCTGCCAAGCTCCACCTGCCAGATAAAGATATTGCCGTCATGCGCTATGAGATCCAGATGGGAGATTATCAGATTGCGCTCTATGGGCAGGGAGAGACCTTCTATGCAGTCGAATACATCTCTGAGCAGACCGTTGCTTATCGCAGCGATCTTCTCTCGGCACTGCCGGCGTTCATTTATGACAAGCCCCCGGCGGGTAAATGAAGATGAATCAGATTTCTACGGCAGAAGCACCACTTTACCGCACTCTCCCGAGATCATGAGCTGGAAGGCCTTATCATAGAGCTCAAGCGGGAAGCGGTGAGTGATCACCGGCTTCAAATCCACGACTTTAGAGCGAATCAGTCCACGTGCCTGGAACCAGGTCTCCCAGATCTTTCTGCCAATCACGCCGTAGACCCGAATTCCCTTGAAAATTAGCAGATCATCAAAGTTGAACTCAACGGGACGTCCCGGCAGGCCGAGCAGAGCCGCCTCTCCACCCGGCTTCAATAATGCAAAGCCGTCATGAAGCGCTGTAGGCGCACCCGACATCTCCAGCAAGACATCCACGCCTTCGCCTTCGGTGACTGCGCGAATTGCTTCCACAACATTGACCTCTTTGACATTGAAGGTGGCGTCTGCGCCCATTTTCATGGCGAGCTGGAGGCGGTACGGACTGATATCGGTCGCATAGACGGCGCGGGCGCCAATCGCTTTGGCGACTGCAATCGTCATGACGCCAACCGGCCCGCAGCCTGTAACGAGTACTCGTTTGGAGCGAACGTCAGCCGTAAAGGCGGTATGAACGGCATTGCCAAAATTCTCTTGCAAGGCTGCAATCTCACTTGGCATGTCTTCAGGATCGATCCAGGCATTGGCCTCTGGAATGGATATATACTCCGCGAATCCCCCATCCCGATCAATGCCCAAAATCTTTGTATTGCGGCACAGATGGCCTCGGCCCGTGCGGCACATATCGCAGTATCCGCAGATAACATGGCTCTCCGCCGAGATTGTCTCACCCACTTCGACCAGACTCACATCCGTGCCAATCTCGACCACTTCACCTGAAAACTCATGCCCCACGCCTACAGGAAGATGGAGCCGATCTCGTGCCCAGGGGTCCCACCGATAGATGTGCACATCTGTTCCGCAGATCGAGGCGGCCTTCACTTTGACTAAAATATCATGGCGGCCAATTTTCGGGATTTGAACGTCAAGAAACTCCAACCCAGGCTGTGGTTTGGCTTTGACGACAGCGCGCATTGTTTTTTTCATTGGGATCTGAACATACCTCGCTTTAGAATGTTGTTATTAAGTAAGACACTGCTCAATGATCGCCGTAAGTATAATGTCCCGCTTTGACCGCGCCCAACTCGAAAACGTATGCTGCAAGGGAGGCGAAAGCACGGAGGGCTATGAAATCATCTGCGATTGGCACAGAAGTGCATTGTGAAGACGTCAACCGGGTGCGCTGGCTCACTCTAGACCGCCCAGAGACGCGCAATGGACTCACCATTGAAGTCGTCGATGTGCTGAGCCAATTACTAAAAGAAGCTGCTCGGGATGAGAAGATACGAGTGGTCGTGATCGCAGGCGCTGGTGGTGCCTTCTCATCCGGTCTGGATTTGAAGGCAATTATGAGCCGTGCTACAGACATGAATGTTGTGATGAGAAACTTCCACAATCTCACCTTGAGTCTGCGCTCAGTCCCCCAGCCGACGATTGCCGCGATGGATGGACCGGCAGCAGGGTTTGGGGCCAATCTGGCTCTAGCCTGCGATCTCCGCTGGGCGACGGATCGGACATCGCTTGGACAGAAATTTGTCCGGATCGGCCTCATGCCAGACGGAGGCGGGACCTATTTTCTGCCCCGGCTCGTCGGGCTTGGCCGGGCTTTTGAGCTGATCTATGGCGGCGAAATGATCGAAGCCGGAGATGCGCGCGAGATGGGCTTAATCAATCGTGTTCTGCCTCAAGAAGATTTCAAGAATGCCGTGCAAGAGTACGCAGAGCGATTGGCCGAAGGTCCACCACTCGCATTTGCGCGTGCCAAGCAGGCCCTGTTGCAGAATTCGGGAGATTTAGAAGCTGCACTCAAGATTGAGGAAGAGGGGCAGCTGGAGCTTTTGCACTCTCAAGATTTTCTAGAAGGAGTCTCTTCGTTCTTAGAGAAGCGGCGGCCGAAATTTAGGGGACACTGATGGGCGCCGTCTCGGCTCTCTACGTCTTCTGGTATGCGCTGATCACGGCAATTGCGACGGGCTTTGGCGCGATTCCGTTTCTAATTTTTCGCAAGATCACATCTGCCTGGATTGGAGTCTTTAACGCAATTGCTGGTGGTCTGATGCTTGCGGCCAGCTTCAGTCTCATCTATGAAGGCGCAAATTATGATCTCGTCCGGGTGATGATCGGGGTGCTGATTGGTCTCTTTTTTATCTTAGCCAGCCACAAACTCATCAAGGGGCGAGATGACCTCAAGCTAGGGGCTCTGCAAGGTGTGGATGCGAAGAAGGCCGTCATCATTGTGGGCATCATGACCCTGCATTCGTTTACAGAGGGCGTTGGCATTGGCGTCTCATTCGGTGGTGGGGCGGTGCTCGGAATTTTCATCACCATTGCCATTGCCGTGCACAACATACCAGAGGGATTGGCGATCAGCTCAGTCTTAGTTCCACGCGGAGTCTCCATTTGGAAATCATCGCTTTGGAGCATATTTTCCAGCCTTCCGCAGCCACTCATGGCTGTCCCTGCCTTTCTCTTTGTCGAGGCCTTCAGGCCCATTCTGCCGGTGGGCTTGGGATTTGCAGGTGGAGCGATGATCTGGATGGTCTATTCCGAGATTCTGCCCGATGCGCTCAAAGAGACTTCATCGAATACGGTGGCCATTACAATGACCTTGTCCATTGCTGCGATGATCACATTTCAAGTCTTTCTCAAATTGCACTCGTGATGCTTGATTCAATACAGAAGCCGAAGAGACCTACAGTTGGCCTGGTGCTGAGCAGTGGCGGCTCCAGAGGCTCGGCCCATATTGGGGTCGTGAAAGTTTTGGAAGAGCATCAGATCCCCATTGACATTGTGGTAGGTGCTTCGATTGGAGCCGTGGTCGGCGCAGCTTATGCTGCGGGGGTCTCCATCGAAGCGATCGAAGCCGAATGGCTCAAGACAAATCTCTGGCGGGTCGCCAAGAGCCTGAGGCCCGCCTTCTCACTCCGCAACTGGTCCAGCGGTGCTGAAGCCATGAAGCTTTTTAGAAGTCTGGTAGGCGAAAAGACGTTTGAAGACCTAACAAAAAAATATGCAGCTGTAGCGACCGACATCGAAACGGGTGAGCCAGTGGTGATTCAAAAAGGCTCACTCGTTCAGGCGATGCGCGCCAGCTCTTCGATTCCTATTGTCTTTGCTCCGGTGGAGCGGGAAGGAAAATATCTGGCCGATGGCGGGATGGCCAATCCACTTCCCATCAATGTCGCACGCGAGCTGGGGGCAGAGATCGTGATTGCTGTTGATGTCAATGCAAAACCGAGACGCCTTCGAAAAAAATCTAGCTCTGAGCCCTGGGATAAGCCCGATCCCGAAAGACGTCCTCCCAACTTGGTTGAAGTGATGAGCGCCACGATCATCATCTTACAGCGCAAGCTGGTCGAATACAGTCTTGCGACTCAACCGGCGGATGTTATGATTCAGCCCAGCTTCTATGCTGACTTCTTTGGCTATCATCACGGAGGAGAGGGCATCAAAGCGGGTGAAAAGGCAGCACGAGAGGCCATTCCTGAAATTAGAAATCTTCTGCTCTGAGCTCAAGTTTGTGAAAACCAGATCAATTCATATACTTGAAGTATCGAGAGAATAGTATACATATTAGGGGCGGGATTTTCCGCAGGTCTTGCACTTCCTGTCATCAGCAATTTCTTCGAGAAAGCCAGGGATCTATATCAAGGTGATGCTCAGAGATATTCGCACTTTTCAGACATTTTTAATAAGACCGGAAAATTTACCGCTACTAAGAATTACTTCAAAGCTGATCTCTTCAATATTGAGGAAATCTTTTCGCTGCTGGAAATGCAAGACCAACTAGAAGGAAGCAACAATTCTGAAATTTATCGAAAATTTATCTTTGATGTCATAGAAGGATACACACCTAAGATAATTCCCTATGAAGGTGCTTTGCCTTCAAATTGGGAGGGCGTTATCTTTGGCAACAATAATCCATTACCCTGGAATTCCTATGGTTCCTTTGTAAGTAATATTTTGAACCTCCAAATCGAAAACCAGTCGTCAAAAGATAGAAAACTAATTTTTTACAAAAATACTGATAGTAATATCGAATATTCAATCATATCATTAAATTACGACTTGGTACTAGAAAACATAGTTTCTTTCTTGCACAGCACCTACAAGTTTCCCAATGCAGTTGGTTTTGTCTCAAATAAATCGAGAGGAGAAAAGGGAGAAGATAAAGTCAACATTATGAAATTGCATGGCAGCATATGGCCTGCCCCCTATTTTAGTACCACCCGTAAGTAGAGACTGTGGTTGCCATTCTGCCGTTTGCTGCTCTGGTGCGAGGATGGACGCCCATGCTCCAGCAAGGGAATCCGTACACCGTCTCGAAACTCCACCGGGGTGA
>JACQCZ010000018.1 GCA_016201405.1 Candidatus Acetothermia bacterium
GATTGAATCATTGCAAGTCCAGCTCACCGTGACGGATTGGTTTGTCCAGGAAGATAGCGTATACGGGTTGCCACCGGCTGTGGCTTGGCCAGAGAGCTGCGGAAGACTCTTGTCAATCGAGATGCCGCTGATGGAGACTGGACTGGCGTCATTGCCTGCTCTGTCCCAGCATGAGCCTGTGCTGGAGGCCGTCTGGTTGGCTCCCTCGCTGCTCAGGGTGGTGGCGCTCACGCTGTTTTGATCGAGTCCGGACTGAGTCGCTCCAGAGTCAGAGCAGGAGAAGCTGACGGTGACATTTGAATTATTCCAGCCATTGGCATTGGGTAATGGGCTTCGGGAGAGAGTGATCACTGGCGCTGTCATGTCAATGTTGATTCCAGTGATTGAGACCGGATTGGCGACATTCCCTGCGAGATCCGAGCAGCTTCCCTGGCTTGTCGCCGTCTGCCCCGCCCCCTCGGTTGAGAGGGTCACATTGCCGCTGGATGTATTAGTTGCGATTCCCGAGAGTGCATCTGTGCATTGAAATGAGACAATGACGGCGGTGTCGTTCCAGCCATTGGCATTGGCCGTTGGCGAAGCGACTGCCGTGATGACCGGCTTGGTGACGTCAGCCTTGATGCTCATGGACGCCGTGACCACATTGCCAGCTTGATCTTTGCAAGTTCCGGTGATTTCGGTTCCGGCTGTCTCGCTTGAGATTGTGCTTGCAGGCGAGCAGCTGGCGAGGCCACTGGACTTATCTTTATCGCCGGATTCGGTGCCGACCCAGGTCACGGTCAGCGGAAGCTGAGTGTACCAGCCTAGCGAGTTGGCTCCGGATGATAGTTCGCTGCTGATCGATGGAGGGCTCTTGTCGACTCCAATGATCTTCTCTTTGACATCTGCTTTGCCTTCAGTCTTCCCATCCCCGATTGTGACTTTGAGATTGTACTTTCCATCTGCACTCTTTTTAGGGATGATTACAGTTCCGGTTCCCGTGCCGCTCGGCTGACCCGCCGATGTCAATGTGGCAGATGCCGAATTGACCGAGACGACCTCCACGGTGGCCGAGGTGGGGGCGGCGTTTGCGCCGTTGCCAGAGCAATTGCTCCAGGAGAAGTTGATGTTGACCACGGAATCTGCCGTTGTGCTGTTATTTAGCACCCACGAGAGAGTGGTCGGAGAATTGATGGTGACTTGGCATGCCTCAGAAGCAGCCGTTCCCTGTCCCAGAAACAAGAATATTGAAAGAGCCAGTACGGCAAAGCCGCGCAGCCAATTCGTAATAGAACGCAGGTAAGGCATATTGATTCCACTTTTACTCATCATTTTGTAGGCCGCATCTCAGCGATTCTGCCGATCTGCCCTATTCAAGACGGCCTACCTCCCTACATGTCAATATAGACCTATTTTCTAGTTAGTCAAGTAGCGCTCAATACATTCCCCACTCCAGATAAAAGTCGGACAAGCCTGATCTGAATAGAATCCGTGATGATCTGCTTGATTCACATTTTCACTGCCAGATTCTGGTTTTGCCCAACCCAAGCGGCTTTTGCTTTATCATTGATTTTCACTACACTCTGTCCACCAAGCGAGATTGGGGTCGATGAATGCAGACTCAGGCTGGATTTCTGAAGAACAACGGGGCGGAGATTTTCTTTGAGCTGGCCGGAGATGGACCGCCGTTGGTGCTTATCCACGCTGGCGTGGCCGATTCCCGGATGTGGGATGGAATCTGTGAAGCGCTTGCCAAAAAGAGCCGGGTGCTGCGATATGATCTGCGCGGTTACGGCAAGTCCTCTCTGCCAGGCGGCCCTTTTGCGCATCACGAAGACCTGCACGCCTTGCTCACTCATCATGGGCTGCAAAAGCCTGTCCTTGTTGGAGTCTCCTATGGCGCAAAAATTTTGATTGACTTTGCGCTCACTTATCCTGAACTTTGCGGAGGACTTGTCTTGGTCTCGCCCGTTGTGGGTGGCTGGAGCTTTTCAAGCGAGATTCACGAGTTTGGCAGCTCTGAAGACGAGTTTCTTGAACGTGGTGACATTGAGGGAGCCACAGAGCTCAACCTGAGGTTCTGGCTGGCAGGGCCGAAAAGGAGTCTCGACCAGTTAAATGTAATTGTCGTTGAGAAAGCCCGCGAGATGCAGAAGAACGCCTTTCGTGTCCAGCTTGCATCAAAGGAGGCCGTCGCACAGGGGATTGAGCCACCGGCCACCAAGAGGTTGGCAGAGATTGAGTGTCCAGCGCTCATCATTACTGGTGATCAAGATGTGGCTGATATCTTTGCCATTGCAGAGAGACTCCATCGTGACATTTCTGGATCGGTACTACAGCCATTAAAAGGGGTCGGGCATCTGCTCTGTATGGAGCAGCCAGAGAAATTTACGGCGCTGCTCAAGGAATTTCTTCGCAGGGTTAGAGAAAGATGAACAGACCCTGGCATACAATGGCTTACACGAGTACGTCTGTGTACTCCTGTGTTTACATCGAGGTTTATGCTACTTCCTGCATCGCATCAGATGATGCACGTCGAACAGAAATTTAGGGGAAATTCCTGAATTCCCGCCAAGCCCAAAGGGCGCGAGCCGGAATCCAGGAATCTAAGCAGGCTGATCCCTCCATATCCTAGCCATCCCCGCAGGGCGGTCTTTGCTGGGATACTGGGATATTACTGAATCTATGATGTTTTTCTGTGGGACATGAATCTGGGATCTGGGCGGGACGTCCCAGTCTGCATCTGCGTCCCAGTCGTGTCTCAGTCGAATATCCCAGAGATAATCCGCTTCCCTTATTGAATATCCCAATATCCCACTTGTTGTGCTGTCTAGACGTTCTCAAAGGGATGTACGCATCGCTCCCAGGACCTTCCAGCTTGACCTCTTCGTCTCATTCTCAAATATATCAAACGTCGTGTGTACCTATACGGATATCAGTATGCTAGTTACTAAGAGACGTACAGTAGTATGTCTAGACGCAAGTATGTAGAACTTCACCTTCGATGTGTGTCTTAGCCGTCTCTGTATACTTGAGTGTACATACGTTGTCATTTGCACACCCATGAATGTCACAGTACGAAGGGACAAGTGGCCGTGTCCAGTGGAATACGTTAACCTACGATGTACGTCATGATGTAGGCTCTCAGAAGAAATTGCTGCTTGTTTACGCATGTTTTCATAGGGATGTGGAGGTGTACATGAAGATTTACGCGGTTGCCTCCCAGAAGGGAGGGGTGGGCAAGACCTCTCTGGTCCAGAATCTGGGGTACGAGATCTCACAAGCCGGGAAACGCGTCCTGATCATCGATTTTGACCCGCAGAGCAATCTCACCTTTGGCTTTGGCCTCGCTCCTGAGGAGCTGGAGAAGACGATCTACACGGCTCTCATTGAGCCCAAGAAGACAAATTCTACCATCATTAATATTCGAAAGAGGCTGGACCTCATTCCAGCTTCGCTCGATCTGGCAGGGGCAGAGCTTGCGTTTGCCGGTGCGATTCTAGATGGCTATTCCAAGCTGCGGGAGGTCATTAAACAGATATCCGGCTATGACATTATCCTGATCGACTGCCCACCCACTCTTGGATTCTTCACCATCAATGCCCTAGCCGCAGCGACGGATGTGCTCATTCCTCTGCAGACTCACGCCTATGCCTATAAAGCGATTGACCAGCTCTTGCCCATCATCGAGCAGGTGCGCGAGCGAGCCAACCCCAAACTTCGATTGTGCGGCATCGTGCTGACGATGTTTGATGTGCGGAACAATCTCTCCATCGCGGTGGCCGATCAGGCGAGGAAGCGCTTTGACGGGCTGGTTTATGAGAATGTCGTGCCCGTCAATGTGCGCGTGGCGGAATCTCCGCTTGATGGCAAGGCCGTTGCCGAGGTCGATCCGGAAAGCCGGGGAAGCCGTGCCTACCGCGCGATTGCGAAGGAGGTCCTGAATGGGAAAGCGAAATGATCTGTCGCAGAAGCTGACCGGTGGCGCTCCAGGCTGGCGGGATATGATACCCAGGACAGGGGACAACCCCCGAGATTCGCATGTGAAAGATTCAAGCTCGCGCCCAAGGAAGAATGAAAAGCCCTCCGACAAGAAGATTCGCAAGACCTACTACATCCGCGAATCGACAATCGCCCGCATTGAGCAGATCTCCAATAACCAGAAAGTTGGAATCAGTGACCTGGTCGAGTTTGGCCTGACCCGCTTTCTGGAGATGCTCGAATCGGGTCAGATCAAGATGAAGACAGAAGTCAAAGAAGTGAGACAGATTATTTATTAATAAAAGTCATAGCTGTGTGAATCATGAAGATTCAGACTGGGCGGAGCTCAGTCGTTTGAAAGAGACTCTCTCGAAGCGAGAGCTCTCTTCCTGCTCGGCAAAAGTGCCTGGTAGACTCCAGCGCCAAAGAAGGTGAGCAGCATCGGGAGGTACACAAGCAAATTGTAAATGAAGTGCACCCAGATGGCCGGGAAGAATTGTCCCATCAGACCCGGCGTATCTTCAACTCCCCACTCCAAGTGTTGAATGACTCGCATCCCATGCTCCGCAACGTGATAGCCCTCAAAGAGATAGACGAACCAGAGCAGCGTCATAAAGAGCGATGCCTCGACTCGTGTTGAGCCGCGAATCACCGAGCGATATCCCAAGAGCAGAATGGCCAAGAGCCCAAAATAGACCCCATTATAGGCCAGATGGACCCATTCGCGATCCAAGATGGTGCCCAGCAGGCCATGAGCTTCTGTCTCACCGAGCGGAAATTTCTGAATGATCTGCGCCACATGCTCCGCCATGTGAAAGGATTGGAAGATGAGCGCCAGCAAAAAGATGCCAGCCAGTCTTGAATAGGCGGGATCCCGAAGCGTTGCACTCCCAAGGACAAGCACAGTGCGCTCGCGCCGTTGCCACGTCTGTGGATTGCCTGCCCATGCAAACAAAAAGGGCGTGATCAAGACCAGAAGAGTCGTAAAGCCGACAATCAAGGTATCTTCGAATATGTCACTCGGATCGACGACTCCCGTGCCGCTGGCTGGCTGAGCCATGGCAGGCAGTGCAGGGGTAAACGCCAGCGAAAGCATAATGGCCAGCCGCCAAAATGAATTGCGGGCACTCTCATTCTGCTTCATCTTGCCTTGTTCTTTGATCATAAGAACTGTCCAACCATTGTAAGAAGAATGGCCACCGCGGGTCTGTTCAAATGGATACGCTCGCCATTATCATTGATTGAGAGCGAGTCATGCAGGGATTGATCCGGGTCGTAATGACGGGTCTTGAATATGGGTGATACTCTGTTGTAGAGTCTACGGCAATGATTAGAAGAACGGGGCAGATCGCGTTATTTTTCATAGTGATTCTTGCACTCAATGCCTCTGCCTTGGATCTTCTCTGTATGATGGATCTCTTGGAGACGGGTCCGGAGAGCTCCCATGATCACCTGGATGGCTCTGACACCCTGCCTGCAGTGCCTCAGCAGTCGAATCAGCCTGGAAGTGCATCTTCGCCCCATCAGCATGAAGATGGCATGGACTGCCAGATGTCCAGCACTGCAGGCCCATCGATTCTCATTGCACTGCACTTGCCTGTCGAGGGGGGCCGTCAAGTGATGACGAGCGCATCCCCCAATCCCGCTCCAGTACTCACAGTGAGAACGGAGAGTGCCATGGATTTTCCCAGTCCATTCCATTCTCCGCTAGAAAAGCCGCCGCAAGTCATCTCTTAGACCTTCTTAGAACGTAATCAGTCTATTCAAACTTTGCAGTCTGCTTGACTCTTGAAAGGAGTCGTTTCGTTATGAAGAAATTCGCCATCTTTTCAGCCGTATCGATGGCAGCTTTGGCAGTCTATATGCTGGTCTCGATCGCATTCGCTCACTCCGCTCTGGAGACATCAAACATTGCGGATGGGCAGGTCTTCAGTCTGGCCACCGTTCCCGGTGAGGTTCACTTGAATTTCACAGAAGAGATAGATCCCCATCGAAGCGCAGTCTACGTTGTCAAGGTTCATGGAAGTCAGCTCGTAGACAAAGGAGACACCGTCATTGATGGCAGCAGCATGAAGATCAGCATGAATGCTCTCGATGAAGGTGTCTATCAGATCACCTGGATCTCAGTCACACCCGATGACGCTGGCTTCAAGTCGGGAACAATCACTTTTTCAGTTCACTTCTAAAAACGACCGAGAAAAAACACTGGAGGTTCTTATGAAGAAGATCTTCGCAACTGTTACTCGTCTCAGCGCATTTCTGGTTGCCGTCGTGGCTGTCGGTCTCTTTATTTCGGGAGGCATCACAGCGGCTCACCCAGCGCTCATTGCCAATCAGGCTGTCCCGACCCCGGGCGCTCTTCTCGATACAGCTCCAACTCAGGTCAAACTTACTTTTACGGTAGAGAATGGGCTCGTAGCTGAGCAGAGCTTCTTTTGGGTCTATTCGCAGGTTGGCTTGACTGTGCTTGCTTCGGGCTCTGTCGATCTTTCCAATGCCGATCGCAACACAATGATTGCGAATCTGCCGGCGCTCACGCATGGCGTCTATGTGGTCAAGTGGGTGGCCATCTCCAAGTCTGATACTGGCTTTAGCGAAGGCAGCTATAGCTTTGCCGTGAAGTAAAAGTTGCATCCAGAGGGAGGCAGCCGCACGCTTCCCTCTGGATCCTCTTTTAATAAGATGAAAGGATCTATGCAACAGATGCAGATGCGCATCGTCGGGTTGTCGATTCTTCTGGCTCTGGCATGGCTATTCCCGGCAATCGCCTGGGCGCATGCCTTCGTGACGAACACCGATCCGCCGCAGGGTGCCGTGCTCGACGCCGCTCCCTCTGCGCTCAAGATCACCTACAGCGAAGCGATTGAGCCAAAGTTCAGCACTTTTACACTCTATGATGGCCAGGGGAATAAGCTCCCCGATCCAACAATTGAGATTCAACCCGACGGCGTCAATGTCACACTTCATCTCAATCTTCTTGATAAAGGAACCTACACGCTGGCCTGGAAGGCCATCTCGCGTGTCGATGGGCACCTCACCAAAGGCGTCTATCCCTTCAGCATTGGCGTTCCCGGAGTTGCGGGCAGCGCGACTTCTTCAGACTCCCCAGGGAGCGGGCAGAGTATAAACCCCGTGGAAGCCGTTGTGCGCTGGCTCGAATTCTTGATGATCATGGTTATTGTGGGCGGGCTCTTCTTCTCGCTGCTGGTCTTGAGATCTCTCAAGCTCACTGCACTCGAGCCGCATGTTCAGCGTCTCTATCGAGTTGCTCTGGTGCTATTTATCATTGGCTCTCTTATTGATTTATTGATTCAGGCTACCACGCTGAGCGAAGCATCGCTGCTGCAAATCTTAACTCAGGGCACGCTGATCCAGCTTCTGCTTCAGACCCGCTATGGCGTCATCTGGCTGATGCGCATGGGCTTTGCGCTGCTGCTGGGCGCCTGGATACTGCGCAAGAAGCCACAGACCGCCATTGATGTCATTCTCGGATCTCTGATTCTTCTTTCGCTCTCGTTATCGAGCCACAGCGCGGCGGTCACGGGTGACGTCTATCTGGCCATCTTCTCCGACTGGGGGCATCTGATGGCTGCTTCATTCTGGGTCGGAGGCTTGCTTCAGTTTGCAATGCTCCTCTTTGCGCTTCGTTCCATGGAGAAGGAAGAGAAGACGAAAACACTCGCTTCGATCTCGCACCGATTTTATCAGCTTGCATTTATATCCGGGCTTCTTTTGTTGCTGGCCGGATTTCATTTGACACTGATCCACATCCCCAATCTGGGGACTGAGCTTACCACGCCTTATGGCGAAGTCTATCTGATCAAGCATCTTTTATTATTGGCTCTGGTTTTGGTCGCAGCGGCCAATCTCTTATTTGGCTGGCCACGAAAGAGCAAGACGCCGTTGTACATTTTGCGCCTCGAAGCCTTGATCGCGGCAGCCATCGTCTTCTGTGGTGGACTCCTTACATTGTTGCCACCCGCAGCGACAGGTGCATCCACGCCGATAGAACAAGCCCAGGCTGCGCCCCCAAACAGTGTCTTGCTGGTGCATCCGGCAGACAAATACATTGTCGCCCTTAGTGTGAGTCCGGCGACAGTCGGTCTCAATGCGTATGATGTGCTTGTCACCGATGCCGATGGCAAGCCGGTCGACAACGTCCAGCGGCTGACGCTCACCTTCCGCTATTCGGACAACACAGATATTGGTGATGTCTCGGCGATCACGCAGCCAGCGGGGTTCGGCCATTACAAGACGCAAGGCGCATTTATGACCTTCCCGGGCCAATGGGAGATCGCTGCCACCTTGAGATTTTCGGGCTTAGCGGATGACATCACGACCGCACTGCCCATTCGCTTACAAGGCGACAGCAAAGTGGCTGCTCCACCGATAACTCCTGAGCAGCAGGCCGATATTGATGCCGGGAAGATCATTTACACGAACAGCTGCATGGGCTGTCATGGCGTGACGGGTCTGGGGGAAGGCCCTGCGGCTGCCAGCCTGTCCGTTCCGCCTGCCAATCTCCAGCTGCACATGCAGCATCACACCGATGAGTCACTGCTGGACATCATCAGAATGGGCAAACAGCCGGTCATGCCGCCCTTTGGAAATGTGCTGAGCGATGCAGAGATTGCACAGCTCATTCGCTATTTGCGTGATCTGACGAAGCCACAGTAGGGGTTTGAGAAGATTTTCTATTGAGCTGGAGTCAAGATTTGACTTCGGATTTGATCTCAGGCTTGATGCCACTCTTTTCAGCTTTTGGAAGACCAAGAATAATCCGCTTGATGCTTCCGCTAAAGATCCAGAGGATGAGCAGCACAAAGCCAGCAAATCCGACAGTCGCCACCCAGTTATTAAAGAGATCTTCCACCGACCCAAAGAGAAAGCCGAGGCCACCAATGACTATGCTCCAGAGCAGGGCACCCAGCACATTAAATTTCAGGAAGACCGGCCAGGCCATCTTGGAGCTTCCCGCAAAGAGTGCCGTAAAGACGCGGAAGAAGGCGATAAAGCGCGCCACAAAGACGAGCTTCGTGCCCCGCGTCTCGAAGAATAGATCGAGCGCGCGCAGGCGGCTCTCGGATAGCCCCACATATTTGCCATACTTCTCCAAGACCCTCCTGCCAAGCAGCCTGCCGACCCAAAAGCCAATATTGTCGCCCATTACGGCCGAGACAAAGGCGATCAGGATGACCCATTCAATTTGGAAGTGCCCTTGGGATGCGAAGTAGGCAGTGCCGAGCAGAATCGTCTCGCCGGGGACGGGGAGCCCTGCATTCTCTAGCATGACGCCGAAGAAGACTGCAAAGTACCCGTATTGCATGAGCCAATTGAAAAACTGCTCAATACGGTCTACGTATTGTAAAAGCCAATTTAGAAACTGCTCAATCATCACGCACTCTCCGTCTTCTTCTTATAGCCTACCGATCGCGGCTCTGGATGGCAATTCTTAACTTCCCAGCTCACTACTCTATCCGATTTGCAAAAAATGCTGACGCCATCGCAATATTAAAGAGATTCATTGTAGAGTTTCATGAGAATCAATTGAATTTGAGCCTACGAGGGGGAATGGATATGCGAAAAATATTCATGGCAGTTGCTTTGATCGGTCTGAGTCTAGCTCTCTCCTCTTGTCTGCAATTGGGGGCTTCATCCCCCAAGCAGCAGGAGCGCGTTCGGCAGGCGATCAGCCAGGCCGGATTGTCCTTGGCCAACGCCTTCAATGCCGGCAAGTCTGAGGTGGTCGCAGCATTCTATCAGGAAGATGCCGTTCTTATGCCGCCTAATAGCCTGCTGGTGAGCGGGAAGCCGGGTATTTTGCGATTCTGGCAGAGTTTTATGGGAAGCACCACCTGGCGAGAGCTCAATCTGCAGATCTTCAAGATCAAATATGAGACGGAGCTGGCCGTCGAGATGGGAACCTACACACTCAGAACGAAGGCGAGTGAGCAAAGCCCCATCACAACAGAGAATGGCAAATACGCAGTGACGTGGGCGCTGCAAGGGGATGGCACCTGGAAGATTGTGGCTGACATCTGGAATGCCAATCAATGAATTTAATCTTTCTTTGCAGCCAGCTCGGAGAGAGCGGATGGAGATTGAGAAGCTAAACTAGTATGGACTTGATCGCAATAATTGGCTACGTCGCGGCGGTGGCGACGACATCATCGTTTCTGCCGCAGCTAATCAAGATCCTGAGAAAGAGACGGGCCGAAGATATCTCGCTGCTGATGTACTTGATCTTTGTCAGCGGGATCACTCTTTGGCTCATCTACGGCATTTTGGTCCATGAGATGCCAATCATCGCGGCCAATGGAGTGACCCTGGTGATTGCCCTGGCCATTCTCATTCTCAAGCTCAAATACGGCTAGTCGCAATTTAAGAAGGAGTCTTCGTGAAGCATATCATTAGAGATTTTCAAGAGGGCGATTATGAGGCGTGCGCGGCGATCAGTAATCTTGTTGATCCTGATCACCCAACCTCTGTCCCGGAGATGCGCCAGCGAGACAGGCTGCGAAAGTCTTTTCACTTTTATGGACGGCTTGTGGCTGTTGATCGGAACTCTGACGAGGTGGTCGCCGATGCAACGCTTGGTCATGGCATCTTTCAGTACAACAAAGATGTTCTGTTCACTCGCATTCTGGTCTTGCCAAGTCATCAGCGCCAGGGCATCGGCACCGGGCTCTATCAGCGTTTTGAGCGAATCTGGCTCGAATCTGGCGTTCCGAGATTGAGAACAGAAGTCTCAGAGAATCAAGGGCCTGGGCTAGAGTTTGTGAAGAGACTCGGCTTCCAAGAGCATCACCGAGTCTTTGAATCCAAACTGGATGTGACAAATTTTGATTTTGCTTCTGTCCAAGACCCCATGCTCCGTTTGAAGTCCGAAGAGATTGTGCTGACCACACTGGAAGACGAAATCAAGAATGATCCGTTTGTGAAAGCGTACCCGGCAGTCAAGAGAGCCTATGAGATCTGCAATCACTGTGCCATCGATATTCCAACTCCTGATCCGCCAAATCCATTGAGCCTGGAGACTTTTCTGGCGCTCACAATAGAATCACCCCTGGCTCTGGTATCAGGTCTCCAGCTTGCCAAACATGAAGATCGCTACGTTGGGGTCAGCATTCTAGCCCAAAGCCCCAAAGAGAATGAGCTGCTTCAGCGGCTTACCGGTGTCCACCGGGAGTACCGCAAGCGCGGGATCGCCTTCGCGCTTAAGCTCCAAGGGATCCGGTTTGCTCAAGCGCAGGGCGCCAGGTTTATTCGAACAAACAATGACACAATCAATACCGGCATGCTGGCCATCAACCGGGCGCTGGGATTCGTGGCTGAGCCTTCCTGGATCAATTTTGAAAAGAGCCGAGATTCAATAAGCTCGCGATGATCGGTCTAAATCCATGGATTTGCTTTTTGAGGGCTCTATTGGACTATATTGGATTCATTGGAGGGGATAATCCTTGAGAAAAGTGTTGATGTTTTTCGCGGGTCTTCTCTTGGTGGTTGGTTTATCCAGTTGCGCTTTTCTGAATGGGCTTCTTGGAAGCAACACCAGCTCGAGTGGAGGTGGCCGAACCGTATCGACTTTGATCCACGCCAGTGAAGGTGGCAAGCTCGAATTGGCCGGTGCGACTCTAAGCATCCCACCGGGCGCGCTCTCCGGCGATGCCAACGTCACCTTGAGCGATCGCGGCAAGCCACAGCATCCAGCGGACGATCCGCTCGATTTCGTCTCGGATGCCTTTCGCGTCGATGCGGCGGGTGTAAGTGGCGGCCCCGTGAGTCTCACAGCTCCGGCGGATCTCACGCTGACTCCCGATCCCAACTCACTGGGAGATACGCTCGATCTGATTGTCGGCGACTCGGATCCGGATCAGTCTTCAATCACCAGTCTCCACCGCGCCGAGCCTGCCTGGGACAAGAGCTCTTCGCGGGTCAGTCATCCATACACAAAGCTCTCTCTCTCGCAATGGGTCATTCGTATTCCCATGCTCCAGCAGCCGCCTCATGAGGGCGAGATCTTGCAGGTCCCCTGGTATTACCAGAGCGGGCTGCCCTGGTGCGTGCCCACTTCGCTCACCGAGATGATGCGCTATTTCGATTTTTCGGAAAATTCGGGCGATCCACTCAACCCCAGCTTCGGCCAGACGACCGCGTTTGCCAACTGGCAGACGGCGGCGCAGAGCCACCAGCCGGCGGGATCTGGCGCGGGCTATGATGAGCTGACCAACGTCGGCATTGATGTTGCCCATACCATCCAGTACCTCTGGGATGATGACTTCTTGATCTCTGCGGGAGGCGCACACGGCAATTTTTCCGATTTCGAGAGCTATGTGGTGTTAGCCAATACGGGATTTTTCGGACTCTTTGACCGCAAGCCGATCGCCCTCGTGGTCGATATGTGGTGGCATTCGGTGGTGATCGTGGGGATCGACGGGGACGGCCTCTTCATCCACGACTCGAATGGCCCGATCGCTGAGCACTTCACCTGGTCGGCTTTTCAGGATGCCGCTCGGGGCATGAAGACCGATTCCGAGGGGCATAGCGTCTATGTCCATACTCTCTACACCGCTATCCTATCAGGAGTCGCCATCAAGCCGGAGAGAAAGCGGCGCGGCAGTGTCGTGATCGGCCGGAGCGATCTCTCCTTCCAGACACAGTCCAGCACCACCGCAATGCTCGACTGGGATGGCCAGTTTCACCCCCATGGCTACTTTTTCAATGACTCGTCCCTGGCCAGTGCGGCCGATCTGGGCGTGGCAGCCGATCGCAGCAAAAGCTTCAACTATCAATATCGCATCGCGAATGTCACCAACATCTCTCTCACCTTTAACAGCGTAGCCGAGCTCTCAGGCCCCAATTATGGCGATGCATTACAGAGCCAGCCTCATTCGACTACGATCCCGCCCTACTCACTGAGCGGCTACATCACGGGAACTTTCAGCGAGCCTTTCGCAGGGAGCAGCGCGATATTTGATGTCAAGCTCTATGCCATTGATGACAACAGCACCGTGCAAGACGTCAAGTTCGTGCGCTACAACGTAACGGGTCTGCCCGTGATCATCGCCGTGCCGCCCATCGTGCTCCCGCCAGTAAGCTTGGTGCCGACCGCCATTCCGGGTGGGCCGTATGAGGCCGATGCGCAGCGAACTCAGATCGGTTTTGGCGCAACAATTGACCTCGATGGGACCAAATCAACGGCCCCCGCTGGCCGCCAGCTCATCCGATATGATTGGGATTTTGGGGATGACCGCAGCGGCGAAGGCTACCGGATCATCCACTTTTATTCTGGAGATCCGCAGCAGCCATCGGTTGAGTACAAGGCCTGTCTCACCGTGACCGACAATATGGGTGGAACGAACCAGGCCTGCACGCAGGTCAAAATCAATACGGCGCGCACACCCAACAGCTTCTCTGTGACCAGCGTGGAGGCTTCTGTCAAGTCGGTTCCCTCCCGCCAGTGCCCCGCCCGGTTCGACTTCACGGGCAGCATTTCCGCGAATGGAAGCGGAGATGTTGTCTATCGCTGGGAGCGCAGCGATGGAGGAATGGGTGCTGAGCAGACACTCAGCTTCGCCGAGGCAGGCACCCAGACTGTGAGCGAGTCCTGGACATTGAGCACGGTTGGCACGAATAGCTATTGGGAAGTAGTGCATGTTCTCACTCCCAATGACATGACCTCAAACCAGGCGAGCTTTACGCTGAGCTGTCCTGGAGCGACAGAATAAGCGGATCAGTAACAATGCAGAGTTGAAACGCGAGAGAGGGGCGCAGAGATGCGCTCCTCTCTATTTTCTGACCGAGTTTTTATTACTCAGCGATTCGCGCCAGAGGCTTGCAATCAAGCCCGTGACCATCAGACCGACCAAGAGCAGGGCTTGCATGAGCTGAGATTGGTTTTGCAGAAGTGCAGCACTTCCAAACGCCAGTGCAACAAAGCCAAGCAAAAGGACGTCACCCGCAAAGAACTGATAGATCCGATTGAGCGCTTTGAGAAATATTTTCACCGCTTGACCTCGTTATTGATTTTCATCATTCACTGATTTTTCATCATCCATGAAGTAGAGACTTAATCTTATTCCGTGCTGAATGGCGTTTCAGCCCACGAATCAATGCCCAGGAGGTAGCGAGATAGAATGCAAGAAGCGCGAACAAGAAGAGATCGCCACCCCACCAGTCGATGCCCAGCCCCTCCCCTCCCCAAAAAGTGCCAAACGTTACGAGCATGATCCCGACTACAAACTTGAGAGTGTTCTCCGGAACCCGTTGCAATGGCGCATGGGCGAGGGCTCCTACAATGACAACGACTAGAAGTGCCAAGGCTGCGCCGAGAGCCGCCACTTCGATTCCAGAGAGCCGGTCATGGTCTCCCGCTTGAATTCCAAAGGTGATGACAATAAAGGCCACTTCAAGTCCTTCCAATAGCACGCTCTTAAAGGTGCTCACGACTCCAAAGGGATCGAGATGATTGGAAGGTCCTTCGCCACGAGCGCGCAGCTCAGCCTGCCATTCTTCATAGATGGCCTCTTCATCATGGATCGCTTTGAGACCTGCATAACGCAAAATCGCCTTCTTGAGCCACTTTAGCCCAAAGAGTGCAAGTAGCATCCCAATCGCCAGACGAAGGGTGTTGAGCGGGATAAATTGAATCAAAGCCGTTCCGAGTATCCCTACGATCAAAACAAGCACAGCTACCGCGATGAGCGTGCCGGTCAGTGAGCTCTTCCAGTTGATTGTTACGCCAATGACGAGGACGATGGTGAATGCCTCGACAAACTCGACGCCCGAAGCCAGAAAGGATGCCAGAAAGACGGCTCCATATTGTGCAATCATCCACGCCTCCGATGACTCCGAGTGCTTAGTTGCAGTGATGATAATGGAAGCAACAGTAGAGAGGCGAATCGCGTTCGGCCCCTTTCGCCACTGCGAGCATCTGGCATCTTGGTTGAGTCTCTTCTTGGCAATTGATGCCTGCGATGGAGAATCGCTTGACTTTATCGGAATAAATATGATATATTTTTTTAGAAGCGATCCATAAAAAGGGCTGCCCTGTGGCAAGACAGGTGCAAAACAAAAAAGATCTCTCGTCGAGATAGACTGCGCATCACTCGCAAGTCAAAGCAAGAGATTGATGGCGGTGAGTATGCCAAAGTTTGTGATTATTTTGCTGGTGATTCTCGTAGGTCTGCTTGGGGCATTGGGCACGATCCTGCTCAGTACAAGCGTGACGCAGATTCCGCAAGCTCAATTGTCCGGGGTAAAGAGCGCTCTTAAGAACGTCATTCAAAACACAGATAGTTTTACGCGGGGTTATATCTATATTTTTGATGGTCAAGGGCGATTGATTGCGGTTCAGCTTTGCGGGAGCCGCGGCAGCGGCATCATCTCGATGGTGCAGAAGGAGAATGCCTCGGCAATTCGCATTGATAACTGTAAATGAATATCTAACTCCGTAAATTTCCAATTCGTGGCTTTGATGTAAAACTCCCCATCTCATAGATGGCATCCGACTACTTGCCTTGACAAATATTGTCATGACAAGTATAGTTGAGTCATGCGTCCGATTCAGAAGATTTCGAAAAAAGAGAGTGGCGATCGCAAGACCGGGTCCGGTGTGCCCATGCATATCTTCCAGATCACCCGCGAGCTGCGCACGGCACTCGATCGCCGCATGGCTGAGTTTGGCCTCACCTCCCAACAGGCCTTTTTGCTGATCCGCTCCCTTCGAAACTGGGGAGCCAGCCCCAATCAGCTCATGCCCCAGATGGGCACTGACAATGCTGGGCTCACTCGTCTTATTGACCGGCTAGAGGAAGCCAGTCTCGTCACCCGCAGGACAGGAGAAAACGACAGACGCTCGATCTGGCTAGAGGCGACCGGTGCAGGGCTTGCTCTTGCACCAAAGCTGGAGCGCGTTATGCAGCGCACCGATCGGCAACTGATTGCGGGTCTATCGGCGGAAGAGGTAGCCCAGCTCAACGGATTGTTATCGAGGGTGCTTGATAATGCCCGAAATCTGGAAGAGGAGTGAGGAATGCAACACGACAAGCCTATGATTCAGGTTAAGAATCTGACCAAAAAATTTGAAAAGATTGTTGCAGTTGACGAGATCTCATTTGAGGTGAGGGAAGGCGAGATCTTTGCATTCCTTGGCCCAAATGGCGCAGGCAAATCGACTGTAATAAAAATCTTGACTACTCTTCTCCAGCCGACGACTGGCCGTGTATCCCTCAATGGGCTCGATCCTGTCCGTCAACCCGATGAGACGCGGCGCTCCTTTGGCATTGTCTTTCAGGACCCGAGTTTGGATGAAGATTTGACGGCATGGGAGAATATGGAATTGCATGGCGTTTTGTATGACGTTCCCGATCGCTTGCGGATCGAGAGAATGGAGCAGCTTCTAAAATTCATCGATCTTTGGGATCGTAAGGATAGCCCCGTCAAACAATTTTCAGGCGGGATGAAGAGAAGACTGGAGATCGCGAGAGGCTTTTTGCATCATCCCAAAATCATATTTCTTGACGAGCCGACCCTGGGCCTCGATCCGCAGACGAGAAATCACATGTGGGGCTATCTGCGTGAGCTCAACAAAACCGAAGGGACCACCATCTTCTTTACAACTCATTACATGGATGAGGCAGACAGGATTGCCCAGCGCATCGCGATCATCGATCATGGCAAGATCATTGCCATTGGAACATCCGATGATTTGAAGCGGCAGACAAAAACAACTTCACTCGAAAATGCCTTTCTCGCGCTCACCGGAAAAACAATTCGTGAAGAGAGTGCGAGCCCAACGGACCGCATGAGGATGATTGGCCGTATGAGGAGAGGATGAGCGGACATCATGAAAAAGGTCTACTATCTCTGGCTGCGACAGATCAAGAAATATCTTCGCTCGCGCTCGCGCATGCTCGGCTCATTTTTCCAGCCCCTGCTCTATCTTGTCGCGATGGGGTATGGCTTTGGCTCAGTCTTTTCGCAGGCCGGTCAGGGGAGCTATCTGGATTTCTTAGCACCGGGTGTCATAGGCATGAGCATCATCTTTACCAGCATGTTCTCTGGCATGGAAGTGCTTTGGGACCGCCAGTTTGGGTTTCTGAAAGAGACTCTCGTTGCGCCTATGCCGCGGTTTAACATTATGTTGGGCAGGACGTTGGGAAGCGCGACTGTAGCAACTCTTCAGGGTGTAATTGTCATGCTCATGTCCTTTATTTTAGTCACGCATCTTATGGGTTGGCTTTCAATACTTCAGGCGATCGGAGTGATGTTTCTGATTGCGACGCTCTTTACATCGCTGAGCACGATGATCGCGTCACTTCTCAAAGATATGCAGGGCTTTCAGGCGATCATGAACTTTCTCATCATGCCGCTCTTTATGCTCTCTGGATCACTCTTCCCGTTACAGGGTCTGCCGGATCTTCTCTCGCTGGTCACGCGGATCGATCCGCTCTCGTATGGCATCGACGCGTTGCGTGCGCTCTTTATCAACACGAGCCAATTCGGGCTTATCACCGATGTGAGCGTTCTTGGGGCGACGACTTTGCTCTTTCTGTGGCTGGGAGGCCATTTCTTCAAAAAGATTCAGGTGTAATGGCTGGCCGGGTATTGCAAACGCACTGATGAAAATTAACTGAGCGTAAAGCTCACATCGATAGACGTGCCATCCCCAAAGAAGATTCTCAGGAGATAGCTTCCGGCAGGCAGCGGCTTCCCGGTGGCATCTTGCGCGGCACAATTGAACTCCCAGTGAGCTGGGCTGGCTGAGACAAATGAAAATAATCCAGGTGCGAAGATCTTCAGTAGCCCACCGGCTGATGTTGAATCGACCCTATAAAATTGGAACCTTGGCGCGATAGGGACCTGCCCTCCAGTCGCTGGATCGGTGAAAGTGAAGGTGAGGATTGCCGATCCTCCGTTCTTCAGACCTGCAAGCTGCTCTTCCAGGCTCTTTTGAATGCCCATTTCTAACTTTGTCTCGACATCAGGTGCCAAATAGAGAACGGTGAGATAATACGAAGGCTCAGAATCAATGGCTCTAAAATGAGCCGGGTCGCCCGGGTACTCTAATCTGAAGAAGCGCTCGCCGCCCTTCTCTGCAGGTGTGAATGTCACAGTGCAGCTTGCAAAGGCTCCCGTGCCACTCAACGTGCAGGGGTTTCCCGTGAACGCGTCTTTCGGAGATGAGCTTCCGCCCAGAATGACGTTGACTTTCCCCGTAGGCGCAGATGCAGTGCCAACATCAATGTCATTGACGGTGAGGGTGCAGGTCGTTGAATCTCCAATATTGAGAGTCTTCGGTGTGCAGCTTGACATAGTGGAAACCCGTCGCGTGTTCGTCACAAGGAGACTTCCCGTATTCCCCGATGAAAAACTAGACTCGGAGCGGTTATGGCTGGCATCTCCCGTGTATTCTCCATAAATAAGCCGACCGCTCAGTGGCAGACCGCCTGTGACTGTCACACTGCAACTGGCTTCGCCATCCCGGACTTTGCTCAATGTGCAGGGGCTTCCCATAAGAGTGAGGGGGGTCTCACTCGGGGCGACTGTAAATGCCACACTCCCCGTAGGTGTGGATGGAGCTGTCCATCCATCGTCAATCGTGACGGTGCAGGTGCTCATTTGTCCAACGATGATCTCGCCTGGGATGCAAAGAATTGATTTTAGGACCGTTGGGTGTTTGAGAATGGTCAGCGTAAAATCGCGACTGCTGCTCGCATTGTACGTGGCATCTCCGCTGTATTTTGCTGTTATAGTGCGGCTCCCGATGGGGGCTGCACCCGTCAGCATGAAGCTGCACCTTGCCGATTCTACTTTTGATGTCTCCTTTGTCAATGTGCAAGGGGTAATGATATCCGGTCCTGTGTCTGTTATGGTCACTGTCCCAGTAATTGGAGAAGGTCCCGGACTGCTGCCGTGATAATCTACCACGTACACCGTGCAGGTCAGCGTATCCCCAACGCCAGTTGTTACCAACACATCTGTCAAGCCAATTCGGCAGCCGTAATCAAAGGATGTCTCGGTCGGTCGCTTATAGACGGTCATGCCCAATGTGCCGCTGCTTGGATTCTTCGGTTCGTTGGGATGATTCAGATTATCCGGATCGTAAAAGGCTGTGATTGTGCGTAACCCATCAGGCGGAGCGTATGTAATTGTTACCTTGCAGCTCGATGTATCGCTTCCCGTGGAGGCCAGCTCGCAGGGATTTCCATCGATCTTGTCGCCTGATGCACTGCTGATGAAATTGACTAAGCCTGCCGGAGTCGTGGGAGGAATGAGCGTTCCCTTGTCGAGCACTTTCGCGGTGCAGGTGAGTTTGCCACCGATCATCGGGAATGAGCCATCAAAGGCGCATTCGAGAGTGGTGGATGTGGCATTTCCAGTCAGTGCGGAGAGGCTCGCAGCTTGAGGTGCTGAGAGAATGAATGCCACAAACAATGGCAGAAACCAAATCCTGATTTTATGTTTCTGGATGAGCTGCCTAGCCTCTGCCCACATGCCTGCCACCCTTTCAAAATTACATAGTTTTGATGAAAGTATAGTCCTGATGCGGGCTCTGAGTCAATGCGGCTATCTGGCTTCTCTTCAAAAAGTGATGCTCCCGTCTTTATAAACATGAAGGCGAGTCTCCCGGCCATCAGTCAGGCGACCCGCCTTTCGATTATTAATCTGCGGGTTGAGATACTACTCGCGCAGGCTCACGGCGACTGCACAGTGGCCGTGACGCAGCCCTGGTCATTGTCTGGGTTCTGATCTCCAGCGGTGCTCACTTTGGCGCAATTCTTGATGTCCGTTCCTGGAGCTACGCCCCCTTCTCCACCCTTGACTTGCGCAGTGATCTGGATTGTGGTGCTCTGGCTTGGAGCAAGAACGGCAGATGTGGTGCAAGTGATCTGCTGCCCGAAGGTGAGGCAAGAGAAGCCACTGGCATTGATGGAGCCGAAGATGAGCGTGCTAGGCAGTGAGTCTGTGACCGTGATTGTGCCAGTCGTCGGTGCTCCGCTGTTGTTGGTCACTGTCAGAGTATAGTTTGCATTCTGTCCGGGCTTGAGTGTGCCATCCAGTGTCTTTTGCATGGACAGGTCCAGAGCTGACGTGTTCTCTTCCAACTCTGAGCCCAAGAGATTGAGCAAGATGGCGGCGGTGTAATCGTCTCCTAGTAAGCAGGGGATCCCCTGCGCGTCTGTGAACTCATCACTGATGGTGTGGGTCAAAGCGGCCGCGTCCACGGAGAGCGCAAAGACCGCAGGCGCATCGTTGATGGGATTAAACATTGCCAAGATCGGGCTTTCATTATCAGAAATCTTGAAGAGGCCTACACTGTATTGCCCAGCGGGAATGAGCTTCTTATCTTGCCCTTTTTTAGGGTTCATGGGTCTCTGAAGCTCTAGGATGCCTACAGCCTGCTCATTATCCTTTGTGCCCTTAATTTCCCGATTGACGTTGCTCTTGGATAAGTTGAGATTTGAAGTCATGATGAGTGGTCCGTTACCCGTGACATTCGAAGTCGGTTGGGTCGGGGCTACCCGGTTGTCCGAGTTGCTCTTGCTGCCTTTGACTGTGGTGGGTAAGAGGATTGGGGTCGGATTCCCGTTATTTTGCAATTCACCGAGGCCAGCTCGAACTTGAGCATCTGACACATTCGTAGCAGGTGTGCTTTGTCCCTGCCCCAGCGATCCGATTGCCAGCAGCCCAGCGATCAGGGCTGCGCTAATGACTACAACAACTTTATTTACTTTTAACATTTCTGCCCTCCTGTTTTTTCATAATCTGCGAGCTGAGTTACTGCTCTCGCAGTCTCACGGCGACTGCACTGTGGCCGTAATGCAACCCTGGTCGTTGTCCGGGTTGGTATCACCAGCGGTGCTCACTTTCGCACAGTTCCTGATATCAGTTCCTGGAGCTACGCCCCCTTCTCCACCCTTGACTTGCGCAGTGATCTGGATTGTGGTGCTCTGGCTTGGGGCCAGAATAGCAGATGTAGTGCAAGTGATCTGCTGCCCGAAGGTGAGACAAGAGAAGCCACTGGCATTGATGGAGCCGAAGATGAGTGTGCTCGGCAGTGAGTCTGTCACAGTGATTGTGCCAGTCGTCGGAGTACCGCTGCTGTTGGTCACGGTTATGGTGTAGGTGGAGTTCTGCCCCGCCTTGAGTGTGCCATCCAAGGTCTTTTGCAGCGCCAAGTCCAGTGTTGATGTGTCCGGTTCCAGCAATGATGCCAAGAGATTGAGCAAGACGGCCGACATGTACTCATCTCCCAGCAGGCAAGGAATACCTTGAGCGTCGGTGAATTCGTCACCCAGTGCCAGGAGCAATGCATCTGCCTCTACGGAGACCACCAACTCCGCAGGCTCGTCGGTATTTAGCGGAAACATCGCCAAGAGCGGAGTGCTTTCGCCCGCAATCATGAGGAGGCCAACTCCATATTGCCCAGCGGGAATACGTTTAGTCGGTTTTTTTATTGGCTGAGTGGGAGGGTCATCGGGACCTGGGTCGCCCACAGCGATTTTAGCCGACATGAGATTGATGACGCCCACCGGGGCTTCGTCCTCTCCTATACCTAGAATCGTACGAAAGGTGTTACTCTTGGTAGTTTTGATAGTGTGAAAAAGGTTGAGGTCCGGGCTGACAGTAACGTTCTCGACCGGTCGAGAAGAACCTAGCCTTCCATCTGAGTTGCTCTTGCTGCCTTTGACAGTGGTTGTTTTGAGTAGCGGGGTTGGTTTTCCCATATCTTGCAGGACTCCGAGCCCTGCCTTGATTTGAGCAGAATATAGCAGAGGCCAGGTGGCGGTATCAGCGGAATGGACGTGAACTTTCGCAGCATCCGATGTCGCGCTGTTTTTTGCATTCAGCTGGCCTGAGCCAAAGAGGATGTACACGCCGATAACTAGGGCCAGTCCTAGCACTCCCCAGTTCCGGGCACGCATCAACTCAACTACATATTTTTTGAGAGACTGCATCTTTTACACTCCTTACGTTTCTGATTTGCAGCGTAGCGCTTCTCTATGAAGGAAAGGCAGGTCTCTCAGCCATTAGCCGAGTGACCCGCTCTTCCATGTATCAGCATTGAGACGTACTTCTAGCTTTCACATCCTATGGAGCCTGCACCGTGGCAGTGACGCAGCTTGAGTCATTGGCCTGGTTCTGATCTCCAGCGGTGCTCACTTTGGCACAGTTCTTGATGTCAGTCCCTGGAGCTACGCCTCCTTCTCCACCCTTGACCTGCGCGGTAATCTGGATTGTGGTGCTCTGGCCAGGAGCGAGAACAGCGGAAGTGGTGCACGTGATCTGCTGCCCAAAGGTGAGGCAGGAGAAGCCGCTGGCGTTGATAGAGCTAAAGATGAGCGTGTTTGGCAATGTGTCTGTGACCGTGATTGTGCCAGTCGTTGGCGCTCCGCTGCTGTTGGTCACTGTGGCCGTAAAGGTGACCGGTTGCCCAGCCTTGAGCGTAGTATCTAAGGTCATTTGCAGCGATAAGTCTAATGCGGACGTATTCTCTTCCAGCTCAGATCCCAAGAGATTGAGCAGGATGGCGGCGGTGTAATCGTCTCCCAATAAGCAGGGGATCCCCTGTGAGTCCGTGAACTCATCGCTGAGCGCCTGGGTCAAAGCCGCGGCTTCCAAGGAGAGTCCAAAGACCGCAGGCTCGTCGGTGTCAAGAAGAAACATCATCAATTGCGGGCTGGCCTTATCCACAGACTTGAAGAGGCTGACCCCGTATTGCCCAGCGGGAATAAACCTCTTATCCTTATCCTGGCCTTTCTTCGGGTTCATCGGTCTCTGAAGCTCCAGGATGCCTACAGACTGCTCGTCTGCCCCAATGTCATGAGCTGTGCGATTGACGTTGCTCTTGGACAGGTTGAGATTTGAGGTCATGAGGAGGGGTCCGTTACCAGAGACATTGGTAGCCGGCTGGGTCCACCCAAGTGCGGTGCGATTGATGTTGCTCTTCGAGAGATTGAGATTACTCGCCCCTATCGGCGTCGGTTTGCCATTATCTTGTAGTACGCCTAGGCCAGCTTTGATCTGCTGCTCTGAGAGAGCGGAAGCGGGTGTGCTTTGCCCGTGTCCTAGCGATCCGATGGCCAGCAGCCCTGCAATCAAGGCTGCGCTAATGACTACAACGACTCTGTTTATTCTTACCATTTTGCTACCTCCAGTTTTTTGTCATGCTATGCCCACTTTTACAGATTCTATTCTAGCATATCCTGTTGAAATCTATGAGCATCGAGAGCGGGCGTCCGAGCCCGCTGACCCGGACGCCTTTTCACCAGCTATGAACGATCTGCTATTGGCACGGAGTCGATGGAGTTGTGTCAATCCAGATATTCCCATTGACCGTGATGCACAGTACTCCAGCAAGAGCCTCTCCTGATGGCGCAGAATTCGGCAGACCACTGACGGCCAGCTTCGAAAGCGGATTTGCATTCCCGATGCCGACTTTACCGCTGGTCACGAGTAAGCCGTATCCGGAGGTGGAGGAGAAGACACCGCCATTGCCAGCGTTGGCTATTCCTACGATGGCATTGCCACCGCTGGTCGCTTGCGCCAGCACAGCATTGCCTCCGACCGATGTTGTCTTGATACTATGTACTCCACCTACTGCGTTGACGTCCAATAAGGCTTGCGGGCTCGTCGTGCCGATGCCCACTGCGCCGCCACTGGTGATCCTCATCCGCTCAGCGCTTCCGGTAGAGAAGGCCATCGTGTTGGCAAGGGGTCTAAAGATGCCATTCCCGCCACCCCCATCATCGCAGGCCGCCACGGAAGGGCAAGTAGAGAAAAATCCGATCGCGGGATGCGTGGCGTTCTGCCCTTGGGCACCTAAGATTCGCATACCACCGTTATCTTGCCCCTTTATATAGGTGGTGTTTGGGATGACTCCGGTCGTGTTATCTTGGCTTTGTGCCGTCTGAACCAATAGCGCGAGCACCAGAATTAGCCCCAGGGCTCCCCAATTTCGCAGACTCTTGATCTTCATTATCATGGTTCACTCCTTTGAGTTTGGGTCTTTCATCGACCTTGTGGTCTCACTCTACTCTTCGATCGTCTAATCATCGTCAAATTGAATAATGCTGATCTAGAACAGACTATCTCGTTGTAATGTAAATGAAAAACGAGATAACATAGAAGGAGTCGGACAAATGGTTGGTGCTAAATTTGACTACGATTTATAATGCAGAAGGGAAGAGAGAAAAATTATCTTTTCTGTTGTTTCTGCCATGCCTCAACGATCTCGCGGTTGGTGCGGTTGCCTTTTAGTAAACTCTCCCTCAGTGCTCGGTCACTAATCTTCCCCGCTCGGGCCATCACATTTTCATAAGCCCATTCCAGGTACTGGCGTGCCTGCTTGCGGTGGCCCGTCACATTGAGCACCCGCCAGAGATTGAGATGCGCCTTGTGCGTCAGACGCCCTCCTACCCCTTGCTGGAGCAGCTCCAAAATGCGCTGAGCGCACTGCTCTACCTTGCTTAGCCTCTTCAAGCTCAGATAGGCCAAGGCTCGATACGAAAGATTCTCCAGCGCCAGCTCCTTGTCGCCTAAGGTGGAAATGAGTCTAGAGGCCTGACCGAAACGCTCCAATGCCTGCTGATCTTCTTCCAGATCCAGAAGGGCTATCCCCCAATTGTTGAGAATGACAGCCTCTCCATAGGGTTCGGCTGCCTGATGGCACAAGGGCAGCGATTGTGCATAATAAGCCAGCGCCTGCTTGCTGTGCTGCAAATTCCACTCCAGCCAGCCCAAATTGTTGAAGACCCTCCACTCCGTCGGTACATCCTCGGCCTGATGACCCAGGGCCAGGGCACGCTCGTAGCAGTCCAGCGCTTTTGGATATTGGCCCAGATGGCGCTGGGCAGAGCCCATGAGGATGTAAGCCTGCGCCTGTTTGATTGGCTCTTTCGTCTGCTGATAAAGATTCAAAGCCTCTTCAGCAAGAGTGTATGCAGGCACCATGTTCTTGGTATGGCGATGCGCTTTGGCCAGCTCCAGCTTCAGCTCAGCCTCGCGTGATTCTTCCAGTGATGGGGAGCCGACAAAGGGGCCTCTGGGCCAGAGTGCGAGCGTCTCCGCCGCTTCCTGATAGAGCGATCTCAGACGGCTCTCTTCAGCCAGCACCCAGTCCTCATAGAAGCCCGGCAGGAAGTCGCCGAGATAGAGAGCGAGGGCTTTGCGAAGTGCCTCAAAACGCTTCTCTCCGTTCAAATCCCGGCTCTCGGCGATGAGCTCCTCAAACTCCTGGACATCGAGCCAGTATGCCCGGCGCTTGTTGAGCCGCACCTCATTGCGCTCAATGAGCAGATGGCCATCCACCCACTGGCGCAGGATATAGAGCGCATGACGCAGATTGCTTCTGGCCCGCGCGGCTTCAAGCTCCTGCCAGAACAGGTCGGCCAGGACTTCGCGGGAGTGGCCTCTCTCCCGGTGGGTGACGAGATAGGCAAAGAGGGAGCGAATTTTTTGAGTGGGCAACACAGGAAGTGTGACATTCCCTTTATAGGCTTCAAATCGACCCAAAAGACTTATTCGTAGAGCCGTACACTCCCCCTGACCCCATCCATATAAATTATAAGTTTCTGTGGCGATTGAAGCCAACGAGTGCTGATTCTGCCCTCTCAGCGACCAGTTGTCTTTTGAGCCATCTGATGCTATCTTCGTAACGTTTTATCCAGGATGATTCAGGAGGCAGCGCCGCATGCCCAAGTATCCATCGGGCACAGTCACATTCCTCTTCAGTGACATCGAGGGCAGCACCAGGCTCTGGGAGCAGCATCCCACCGCCATGAAGAGAGCTCTCGAGCGCCATGATGAATTGATGCGTGCCTCTTTTGAGACCCAGCATGGCTACATCTTCAAGACGATGGGTGATGCCTTCTGTGTTGCCTTCCAGACCGCTTCGGATGCTATCATGGCAGCCCTTCAGGCTCAGCAGGCGCTCATAAAAGAGAGCTGGGGCGAGACGCGTGTCCGAGTTCGAATGGGGCTGCATACGGGCGAAGCCAACGAGCGATCGGGCGACTACTTCGGGCCGACTCTCAACCGCACCGCGCGCATGATGGCGATTGGGCATGGCGGGCAGGTTTTGTTATCTGGCAGCACAAAAGCGCTGGTGCAGGATGCGCTGCCACGCGGAGCGAGCCTGCAGGAGCTGGGTCTCCATCGGCTCAAGGACCTTTCACGGCCTGAAGATCTCTTTCAGTTGTGCCATCCCGATCTGGAGCGCGATTTCGCGCCTCTAAAGTCACTCGGAAATATGCCGAACAATCTGCCCCGCCAGATGACCAGCTTTATCGGGCGCGAGCAGGAGTTGGAGGAGGTCAAACAGCTCATCCGCGAAGCACCGCTGGTGACGCTGGTTGGGATTGGCGGGACAGGCAAATCGAGGCTCGCTATGCATGTCGCGGCAGATCTGATCGAAGAGTATGCCGATGGCGTCTGGCTGGTCGAGCTGGCTCCCATCACCGACCCCAAGATGGTCGCTCTCACCCTTGCGGACACAATGCAAGTCAAAGACGAAACGGGGCGCGGAGTGGTTGAGGCTCTCCAGGCGGCATTGAAAAGAAGACGCATGCTGCTGGTCCTGGACAACTGCGAGCATCTGCTGGAAGCCGCATCCAGACTTGCTGCTGAGCTTCTGAGTGTCTGCCCCAACTTGCAAATCCTGGCCAGCAGCCGCCAGGCGCTGGAGATCGAAGGCGAGAATATCTATGCACTCGCGCCGCTCTCGCTCCCTGCGTTTGGTAACAAGAATCTGGCAGAGCTGAGAAGATCAGAATCCGTGCAGCTCTTTGTCGAGCGTGCCAAGTCCGTGAAGCACGGCTTTGAGCTCTCGGCTGAAAATGGATCTGCCGTGGCCGCCATCTGCCGCAAGCTTGATGGAATCCCGCTCGCACTGGAGCTGGCCGCGGCGCGGATGCAGGTGATGACGACCCAAAAGCTGGCGGAGATGCTGGATGACCGCTTCCGGCTGCTCACCGGAGGCAAACGCACGGCCCTGCCGCGCCACCAGACGCTGCGAGCGATGATCGACTGGAGCTATGATCTGCTCACCCCGCCTGAACAGAAGCTGCTCCAGCGACTCTCCATCTTTAGTGGAGGCTTCAGTCTGGAAGCGGTGGAAGCCGTCTGCGCGGGGGATGGGATTGAGGGCTTTGAGGTGATCGAAGCTCTGGCTCAGCTCGGGCAGAAGTCGCTGGTCGTGATGGATGAATTGGATGGAGATTCAAGATACCGGCTGCTCGAGACTGTTCGAGAGTATGCACGCGAGAAGCTGGCTGAATGCCGAGAAGAAGAGTCGGTTCAGCAGGCGCACAGCGCCTATTTTCTCAAGCTCGGTGAAGAGTCTGAAGAGCATCTCTCCGGCCAGGACCAGGTCATTTGGGTCCATCGGCTGGAGAAAGAGCATGACAACATGCGGGCCGCACTCGGCTGGTTTTTGGGGAGTGGAAAATCGGAAGAGGCGCTGCGGCTGGGCAGCTCGTTGGGGAGATTCTGGATGATGCACAGCCATCTTAGCGAGGGGCGTGAGTGGATGGATGCCGTGATCAATCAGAGCCCCAGTGCAAAGAGCAAGATTGAGGCCAAGGCGCTGCGCTGGGCGGCTATTCTCGCCTGGACGCAAGGAGATCATCAATCTTCCAAGAGGCTTGCGCGCCAGAGTCTCGAGATCTCCAGGGAGTTAGGCGATAAAGATGGCATGGCCGCGGCTCTCAACAGCCTGGGGATCGTGACTCAGGAGATGGGAGATTTTAGAGAGGCGCGCCAGCTGCTGCAGGAGAGTCTGGCGCTGCACCGCGAGATGGGGAACCGCTGGCGTGTCGGGCAGACGCTCGTCAATCTGGGGATCGTGGCGCAGGCGCTGCGAGATTTTTCGGAGGCGCGCCTGTTATATGAAGAGAGCCTGGCCATCTCTCTTTCGCTGCAGGACAAGCGGAGCACCTCGCTCGCGCTCAATGGCCTCGCCCTGGTTCTGTACACTCAGGGAGATCTCGTCGCGGCACGAAGATTTCTCGAGGAGAGTCTGGCAATCTCTAGGGAGCTGGGAGACAAGAGCGGGATGGCGATTGCGCTTTCAGGCCTGGCCGGGCTGCTCCAAGCAGAGGGGCAAGAGGCGCGGTCTGCACGAGTGCAGGGCTGTGTGAGGACATTGCTGGATGAGATCCACGCACCGCTGGAGAGGCTGGATCAAAAATATTTCGACGAGACGGCGCAGGCAAACAGAGCCGCGCTGGGCGAAGATAGCTACAAGGTTGAATTTGAAGCCGGGCGAGGGCTTACGTTAGAAGAGGCTGCGGAGCTGGCGCTGCAGAAGAGATAATTTGATCGGCCCGTCAAAAATAGACATGTGTGTCTGATATCATTACTATTTATATTCATATAGCTAGAATCCATTGAGCAGTAAGACTGAATGCAGATGAGTCAAATAATTCTTTTTGAGGAACGAGAATTATGGCCGAGAAAAGTCAGGTGATCGAGAGAGATGCGCTCGACGATCTGCTCAAAGTGCTTCGCGAACAGGGCTATGAGGTCATTGGCCCGACGATCCAAGAATCGGCCATCGTTTACGACAGAATCGACGGCGTTTCGGACATGCCCGTGGGCTGGACCGATGTCCAAGATGGCGGATCTTACCGGCTCAAAAAGCGAACTGATGAATCGCGGTTTGGGTATGTTGTTGGACCTCATTCCTGGAAAAAGTTTCTATTTCCCCCGGAGCTGCGTCTCTGGCGTGCCAAAAGAGATGACGCCGGATTCAAAATTCTGGAAGAGAGAGAGCAGACCAAAAAATATGCTTTTATAGGCGTGCGCTCCTGTGAGTTGCATGCAATCTTTATTCAAGACAGAGTCTTCATGGGCGGCAAACATGTGGATCCAGTCTACAAATCCCGCCGCGAAAAAATATTTATCGTCGCTGTAAACTGTGCCGAAGCAGGCGGCACTTGCTTCTGTGTTTCAATGAAAACAGGACCCAAAGCGCAGTCTGGCTATGACCTTGCCCTTACAGAAATTGTCGAGAGAGAGAGGCATTATTTTACAGTTGAAGTGGGGAGCGAGCGCGGTCAAGAGGTGCTGAAAGAGCTTCAGCACCGGGAAGCTAAGCATGATGAGATCTCAGCAGCGGAAGGGCGCACCCGAAATGCCAGCGAGCAGATGGGGCGCACCATGGACATCAATGATCTCAAAGAGCTTCTCTATCGCAACTACAATCATGAGCGCTGGGAGAACGTCGCCGAGCGCTGTCTCAGCTGCGCTAACTGCACCATGGTCTGCCCGACCTGCTTTTGCACAACAGTCGAAGATGTGACGGATCTGACTGGCCAATATGCAGAGCGGCTAAGGCGCTGGGATTCGTGCTTTACAATTGATTTTTCGTACATTCACGGCGGCAGCCTGCGCAAATCCGCAAAATCCCGCTATCGCCAGTGGATGACCCACAAGCTGGCGACCTGGATCGATCAGTTCGGCACATCGGGCTGTGTGGGCTGTGGGCGCTGCATTACGTGGTGTCCCGTCGGGATTGATATCACCGAAGAAGTCAAGGCAATCCGGGAGAGTGAAGGGGGCACGCATGGTGACCAGACATAAGATGAGCGCGCTGCTGAGAGAGGCGCCACTCTTTCAGGATCTGGATGAGAGGATCGTAGATTTGCTGGCTGGCTGCGCGACGAATGTGAGCTTTGATGCGGGCGAGATGATTTACCGGGAAGGTGAAGCGGCCAAACAATTTTATGAGATTCGCCGTGGAGATGTTGCGCTTGAAATCTTTGTTCCAGGCCGCGGACCTGTGACGATTGAGACTCTGCACGAAAAAGATGTCCTGGGCTGGTCCTGGCTCATTGAGCCATATCGCTGGCACTTTGAGGCGCGCGCACTCACCCGCGTCTCGGCCATCTCTTTTGATGCCATCTGCATCCGGGGCAAGTGTGAGTCCGACCATGAGCTGGGTTATGAGCTGATGAAGCGATTTTCCAAGATCATTGTGGAGCGCCTGCAAAACACAAGAATGCAATTATTGGATGTCTATGGGCACATTTGAGCCGATGGTGCCAGAGGCCTATCGCGTCCGCAAAGTGATCCGCGAGCTGGCCGACACCTATACGCTGGAGCTGGAATCCGTGAGCGGAAGCCCGCTTCACTACGCGCCCGGACAATTCAACATGCTCTATGCCTTTGGAGTGGGCGAGGTCCCCATCTCCATGAGTGGCGACCCAAGCCAGCCCCATCTTCTTACTCACACCGTTCGCGCCGTCGGGCCTGTGACTCAGGCAATCTGCGCATCAGGCCGGGATAGTGTTGTGGGAGTGCGCGGACCTTTTGGGACCCCCTGGCCCGTCGAGAAAGCAGTCGGAAAAGACGTGGTCATCATGGCCGGAGGAATCGGCCTCGCGCCGCTTAGGCCAGCGATCTACAGCATCCTCCAGCAGCGAGAAAAATTTGGAAAATTTGTGCTGCTCTATGGAAGCCGGGCGCCAGAGAATATTTTGTTTGAGAGCGAGCTTCATGAGTGGCGCAGCCGCTTTGACACGCAGGTCAATCTCACCGTTGACAGCGCGAGTGGCAATTGGAAAGGGAATGTCGGCGTCGTCTCGACTCTGATTTCCAGCATCGATGTGGATGTAAGCAACTCGCTCGTCTTTCTTTGCGGACCCGAGATCATGATGCACTTTTCGATTCTGGAGTTGATCAAGAGAGGCTTTAGTAAAAATCAGATTTATCTCTCGATGGAGCGGAATATGAAGTGCGCCATCGGCTTCTGCGGCCACTGCCAGTTTGGCCCGACATTTATTTGCAAAGAGGGCGCCGTCTTCCGCTTTGATCAGATCGAGCGCTTCTTCAGGATTAAGGAGATCTGATGAGCAGAGCTCGCCAAAAGCCAAAATTGGCCGTCTGGAAGTTTGCCTCGTGCGATGGCTGCCAGCTCAGCCTGCTCGACTGCGAAGATGAGCTTCTGGACGTTGTTGGCGCAGTTGAGATTGCCTACTTTCTGGAGGCGAGCCGCGCCACAACGGCTGGCCCCTATGATCTGTCCCTGGTAGAAGGCTCGATAACGACTGCACAAGACGCGGAGCGAATTCAGGAGATCCGCAAGCAGTCTAAATTTTTGATCACAATCGGAGCCTGTGCTACATCGGGCGGCATTCAGGCTTTGAGAAACTTCAAAGATGTGAAAGATTTCATCTCTGTGGTTTATGCTTCGCCAAAATATATTGAGACGCTGAAGACTTCCACGGCAATCTCCGAGCATGTCAAAGTCGATTTTGAGCTGCATGGCTGCCCGATCAACAAAGTGCAGCTGCTGGAAGTGATCAATGCATTTTTGAATCAGCGCAAGCCCAACATTGCCTCTCACAGCGTCTGCATGGAGTGCAAGCGGCGCGGCACAGTCTGCGTCATGGTCGCGCATGGCACGGCCTGTCTCGGTCCTGTGACTCATGCCGGCTGTGGCGCCATCTGCCCGTCGTACAACCGGGGCTGCTATGGCTGCTTTGGACCGATGGAGACGCCCAATATGCCAGCGCTCAGCAAGTGGTGGAAAGTTGAATTGGGCGTCTCTGACCCGAATCTGGTCCGTGCGCTTCGCACGTTTAACACCAATTCAAAGCAATTCAAAGAAGAGAGCGAGCGCCATGAGTAGCCCCAAGAAGAGTAAGACAAGAACGATCAAAGTCGATTATCTGGCCCGCGTCGAAGGCGAAGGGGCGATGTTCATCAAGCTGGCAGGTGGCGAAGTGAAAGAGGTGCGGCTGGAGATCTTTGAGCCGCCGCGATTCTTTGAGGCTTTTTTGCGGGGGCGCAATTTTACAGAGGCGCCGGACATCACCGCCCGCATCTGCGGCATCTGTCCCATTGCCTATCAGATGAGCTCGATCAACGCCATGGAAGATCTCTGTGGTGTGAGCATAGGCGGCCAGCTGAGAGAGCTGCGGCGGCTCATCTACTGCGGCGAATGGATTCAGAGCCACGTTCTGCATGCCTTTATGCTCCATCTGCCTGACTTTCTGGGTTATCAGGATGCCATCCAGATGGCTGGCGATCATCCCGATCTGGTCAAAAAAGCTTTGCGTATGAAGAAGCTGGGAAATGAGATTATGAATATTGTCGGCGGGCGAGCGGTTCACCCCATCAATATGCGGGTGGGTGGATTTTATCGCGTCCCGACTCGTGACGAGCTTCTAACTCTTAACGATGAATTGAGCTGGGCAATCGGTGTTGCTGAAGAGCTGGTGCACTTTACTGGCGAATTGAAATTTCTCGACTTTGAGCAAGATTACGAATTTGTCGCGATGAGGCACCCGGATGAATATGCCATCATCGATGGACGTCTCATCTCCAATCGCGGGCTTGATATTAGCGTGCGGGAATTTGATGAGCACATTCAGGAAGAGCACGTCAGGCATTCAACCGCATTGCATGCCCGGATCAAGGCTCGTGGGAATTACTTTGTCGGCCCGCTGGCGCGCTTCAATCTAAATTTTGAGCAACTCTCGCCTCGCGCACAAGCCGCGGCTAAGAGATCAGGTTTAGGAAAGAGATGCAACAATCCCTTCAAGAGCATCATCGTGCGCTCTGTTGAGATCCTCTATGCGCTTGAGCTGGCTCAAGAGATCATTGGCAAATATAAGATGCCCGAGCGCCCTTATGTCGAAGTGAAGCCCAAGGCAGGAACTGGCTATGGCTGCTCTGAAGCGCCACGCGGCATCTGCCATCACCGCTACACAATTGACGAAGAGGGCACCATCATGGATGCGCGAATCGCGCCGCCCACCTCGCAAAATCAGAAGACAATCGAGAGCGATCTCGCCAATTTCGTCAGGGCACGAATCGAGCTTCCGCATGATGAGCTGCAATGGCAATGCGAGCAGGCGATTCGCAATTACGATCCATGCATCTCCTGCTCGACGCATTTTCTAAGACTTCACATTGAGCAAGAGTAGCTCATGAAAACCTTGCTTATTGGCCTTGGCAACCGCTTCCGCCATGACGATGGGGCAGGACTTCAATTTGTTCGTCAGTTCTCAACGAATATGACTGATTTCGTTGATTCAAGATTATTCGAAGGCGATCCAATTGACCTCATTGAGCTCTGGCAAGGGGCTGACAGAGTCATGCTTATTGATGCCACATCATCTGGCGCAGAGCCTGGCACGGTTCAGAGATTGGATGCCAGCGAGAAGGCGCTTCCAGAAGAGCTCTTTGGCCGCCAGTCTACCCATTTGTTCAGCATTGCTGATGCAATTGAGCTGGCCCGAAGATTAGAAAAGCTTCCACAGGAAGTTATAATTTTTGGAATTGAAGGCGCCAATTTTTCCTTTGGCGAAGGACTTTCGGGTGAAGTCCAAGAGGTTTTGGCCAAGCTCAATCAACAAGTTCTTGACGAGCTTGCACAGCTCACAGCCAGCGCCAAAAAGGAATCAAAAGCCAGTGCATGAGCATTCAGTCGCAAAGAGTCTGGTCGATCTGGTTGAGCAGGAGGCACAAAAAGCCGCTGCCAAACGAGTGAAGACCATACGCCTTGCAATCGGCGATCAATCTCATATTGATGAAGCGAGCCTCAAGATGCACTTTGATCTCATCGCAGCCGGGCGAAAGAGTATCTCACAGGGTGCAGAATTTCAGATCTCAAGGACGCCCATGAAATTTCGCTGCGATGCGTGTAGTGTGGACTTTGAGATTGTGAATCATGAATTTCGATGCCCGGTCTGTGAGAGATCAGGCCGAATGATCGGGCGCGGAGATGAGCTGAGAGTTGAGAGCATCGAGGTGATGGATTGAGCACGCGTACTATTAAGGTGATCAAAGATATTCTCGAAAGCAACGATCTGATTGCCGCTGAGAATCGAAGTAAATTTGAGAATGCTGGCGCTCTGGCCATCAACATCATCGGCTCACCTGGCTCGGGCAAGACTAGCCTTATTCTTCAGACGATCAAAGCCCTTCAACACAAAAAAAAAATCGGGGTGATTGAGGGCGACGTCGCTGGCGATATTGATACAAAAAGAGTGCTGGCGGGTGGCGCGGAAGATGCCGTCCAGATCAACACGGGCGGGAATTGCCATCTCGAAGCCCGCATGGTTCGGCAGGCGATGCAAAATATAAATCTGAATGCGCTCGATATAATTTTTATTGAGAATGTGGGCAATCTTATCTGCCCCAATCACTGGTCTCTGGGCGAAGCGATCAAGCTTTGCCTGATCAGCGTAGCCGAGGGGGATGACAAGCCCATCAAATACCCGGAGATATTCGCAGCCAGCGATGTGATCGTGCTCACCAAAAATGATCTTATCGCTCATGTCGATTTCAACAAAGAATTCTTTTATGAGTCATTAAGGGCCCTCAACCCGACAGCGCCTCTCTTGGAGATCTCAAGCCGCACAGGCGACGGTATTCAAGGGTGGTCGGGGTGGCTCGTGGACCAATGCGCACAGAAGAGGAAGAGCTAGCAGATGCGCGGAAGCTGCTCTCCGCTCAGTAAATCGACGATGCGGCTTGTGCCGATTTTTGTTTTGAGTGAGACCAGCCCTCCCGTTCCCGTCCGAACTTGCCCGATGAGCGCAGACTCTTTTGCAAGCTCGTGTCTGCGCATGATATCGAGTGTTCTGTCAATCTCGGATTTTGGAGCGAAGACCACAAATCGCCCCTCATTGGCGACGTAAAGGGGATCGAGCCCCAAGATCTCGCAGGCGCCTTGCACATCTTCGCGGACCGGAATTGCATCTTCCACAAGATTGATTTGACTCTTTGATGACTGTGCGATCTCAATCACTCCGCTTGCCAAGCCACCACGAGTAAGGTCGCGCATGCAATGAATCTCGATACCCGAAGTCATCAAGTCGTCAACCACAGCAGCGAGTGAAGCTGAGTCGCTCTCGATCTTGCTCTCAAATTCGAGCCCTTCCCGCACAGCCATGATGGCGATGCCATGCCGGCCGATATCGCCGCTCAAGATCAAGCCATCGCCCGGTTTCACAAGATGTGGCCCAATGGGATCTTTGTATAACTGGCCGATCCCAGAGGTGTTGATATAGATTCCATCCCCTTTTCCTTGATCGACGACTTTTGTGTCACCCGTGACGATCTGCACGTTTGCTAATTTGGCTGCGCTGCTCATCGAATTGATGACTCTCCACAGATCCGTCATTGGGAGTCCTTCTTCTAATATGAGGCCGACGCTGAGATAGAGCGGCTTTGCGCCGCACATGACCAGGTCGTTAATTGTGCCATGGATAGCTAAGCTGCCGATATCGCCGCCAGGAAAGAAGATCGGTCTCACCACATAGGAGTCCGTCGTGAAGGCGAGCTTCGCTCCAGTCATTGCAAGAGATGCACCATCTGTGAGTTGATTGAGATATGGGTTATTGAAAGCCGAGAGAAACATCTTCTGGATGAGATCCCGCATCAACCGCCCTCCACCACCATGTGCGAGCGTTACGCGCGGGTAGTCGGCGATCGGGATGGGGCAGGTGAGATTGAAGTCAAGCGGTTCAGCGAGATTATTCTGGTTCACTGCTGGCTCCTTCAGGCTCATACTGGCGATAGCGATAATAGGCTGCACATGCACCTTCGGAGGATACCATTGTTGCTCCGAGAGGCTTTTCTGGTGTGCAGCGCGTCCCGAAGGCGGGGCACTCGCGGGGATTTTTGAGACCTTGCAGGATGAGGCCGCTGATGCACTCTGTGCTCTCTTCGACAACCATTTCTGCCACGCCAAAGCGCATTTCTGCGTCAAACTCTGCGTAGGCATCTTGCAAGGCTAATCCACTCTTCGGAATCTCGCCGATGCCGCGCCAGCGCCGGGGCGTAATTGTAAAGATCTCGCGAATCAGCTCTTGTGCAGCTTGGTTGCCGCGCATGGCGACGGCCCGGGTATATTGATTCTCGACCTCCGCGCGTCCCTCTTCCAGTTGTTTGACACACATGTAGACCCCTTGCAGGATGTCGAGCGGCTCAAAGCCGGTCACCACAATCGGCACATGATATTTTTTGGCCAGCGGAAAATACTCTTCGTAGCCCATGATGGTGCAGACGTGTCCGGCAGCGAGAAATCCCTGAACTCTATTTTTTTTTGAAGAGAGAATCGCTTCCATCGCGGGCGGCACCAGCACATGAGAGACGAGGATAGAAAAATTTTGGATCTTCTCAACGGCGGCCTGTTTTACAGCCATGGCGTTTGCCGGGGCTGTCGTCTCAAAGCCAACCGCAAAAAAGACGACCTCCTTATCGAGATGCTGGCGCGCGAGCTTGAGTGCATCGAGCGGAGAATAGACGAAGCGGACGTCTCCACCTTGGGCTTTGATCGAGAAAAGATCTCCTTTTGAGCCGGGAACCCGCAGCATATCGCCAAAGGAGCAGAGGATGACACCGGGTTTTGAAGCGATCTCAATCGCCTTGTCGATCAGCTCGACGGGCGTGACGCAGACGGGGCAGCCCGGTCCATGAACGAGCATCACTTGGTCAGGCAGCAGCTCATCGACACCAAACTTGACGATGGCATGCGTCTGGCCGCCGCACACTTCCATAATGATCCAATGGCGGGTAGTGATTTTTTTTAGAGATTCAGAGACTTTGCGGGCCAGAACGGGATCGCGAAACTCGTCAATGAATTTCATGATTCGCTCTGTCTAAGCTCCTCTAGCTCACCCATCTTCTGCAGATATTCAAAGACGCGCATCGCCTCGGCCTCATCGATCACACTGATGCCAAATCCCACATGGACTAAGACATAATTTCCGATTTGTGCCTCAGGAACAAACGCCAGATTGACCTCTTTGATGATGCCGCGAAAATCGACGCGGCCCCGCCTCGTGAGCGGATTCTCATCGATCAGGTTGAGAACTCTTCCCGGTACGGCTAAGCACATATTCTTAGACCTCTAGCTCGAATCTTCTTGCGAGAGCCATGATCTGTCCCAGTGCGATTCCGCCATCATTGGGCGGGATCTGTTCCTGAATAAATGGCGCGAATCCCGCTTTCTTTAACTTGTTAATAGTCAATTCGGTCAAGATT
Organism: Candidatus Acetothermia bacterium; assembly: GCA_016201405.1. Classification (GTDB taxonomy): domain Bacteria; phylum Bipolaricaulota; class Bipolaricaulia; order RBG-16-55-9; family RBG-16-55-9; genus JACQCZ01. The sequence continues at coordinate 36,967 of JACQCZ010000018.1, forward strand.
TTATTCTGAAAGCAGCCCCCAGATAAGAGAACTCTTTCCAGCTTTCCCTTTTTTGCGACCGCCACGATCATCTCGGCCAGTGTCTGATGAAACTTTGCGCAGATCGAGCCTGACGGGATGCCTTCAATCTGATCTTTAACAATGGCCTGGATCATGGGACTCCAGTCTAGGACGTATTTTTCACGCTCGCCGCTTGGGCATGTCAAAATTTCGAAGGAATACGATCGAAGATCCCGTGAGCATTCTACTCCAAATTCGAGCGCCATCGCGGCCTGCCCTTCAAAGCTGACTCGTTGTTGAATTCCCAGAAGCGATGCCACGCCATCAAAGAGCCTTCCTGCGCTCGACGTTACTGGAGAATTCAATCGCTGGCTAAGCATTTTGCGCAAAACGCGAAGCTCTTCTGGCGAAAACTTCTGGAGCACTTCTCGCTGATCATTCTCAAAGAGTGAGTCTCCATCTATCTCACAGAGAAGCCCCAAGGCCGTTCTGCGCGGCTCTCGGACGGCCTCTTCGCCACCTGGCAATGAGAACGTTTTGAGATGGGCGATTCTAGCTATCTTCTGATCACGGATGACGAAGAATTCGCCTCCCCAGATTGTGCCATCCGGCCCATATCCTGTCCCATCCCACACAACACCCAGCACGGGCGGCTCCAGAGAATGCTCGGCCATACCAGACAAAAGATGCGCGACATGATGCTGGACTCGCACCGCTTTTTCAGAGTTTTCAATTGCATATTTTGTAGAAAGATAGTCAGGATGAGCATCGCAGACGACTTTATCAAATTTCAGATTGTACAAAGCCTGAAAATCCCCAATCACATTCACGAATCGCTCCAGTGAAGAAGCTGTATCCAGATCTGAGATATGCTGACTCAAGAAGATACTTTTCCCCGATGAGACAGCGATTGTGCTCTTCTGATGCGCCCCGACCGCAAGACCTGTCGGCAGCTCATCTTTGACAAACAGCGTCAAGGGAGCATATCCACGGGCGCGCCGTAATACAACGGGGCGATCGGCAATGACCCGCACAACGGAGTCATCGACATGACGGGCGATGGGCCGGTTATGCACAAGAAAGAGATCGGCAATCCCACTCAATTTTTCGAGCGTCTCTTGCTCACCGATGCAAATGGGCTCGCCAGGCAGATTTCCGCTCGTCGCAACAACTGGAAATTTTAAATCAGCGAGTAGAAGATGATGCAGCGGCGTGTAGGGCAGCATGACTCCCACATTTGGATTTTCCGGAGCGACAGCATCGGAAAGCTCACAAGCGGCCTGCTTCTGGACGAGCAAAATGGGAGCCTGAATCGAAAGCAACGCCTCTCTTTCAAGATCTGAAATATCACAATTTGCCATCACCCAATTGAGATTGGCTGCCATAATCGCGAGCGGTTTCTCTGGCCGTGACTTTCTATTACGCAAAGCCATCACTGCCTGATCATTTCGCGCATCGCAGATGAGCTGAAAGCCGCCAAGCCCCTTTAGAGCAAGAATTCCCCCTTCGCGGATGCAATCTTCAGCTAAGAGCAAAGACTCATCGCCCTCTGCCGATACGTTTCCAGATCTGTCCCAAAGGGCAAGTTGAGGCCCGCATTTTCGACAGGCATTGGGCTGTGCATGAAATCGGCGATTCATTGGATCTTCATACTCGTCATGGCAGTCTTGACACATCTCAAAGTGCTTCATGGTCGTGTTGCTGCGATCATAGGGAAGGGCCGTAAGGATGCTAAAACGGGGTCCGCAATTCGTGCAGTTTGTGAAGGGGTAGCGATACCGTCTGTTCTTCGGGTCAAAAATCTCATTGACGCAATCTGTACAAGTTGCCAAATCTGGAAGAATGATCGCACTCTTCTCGCCTGCATCTTGGCTGAATTTAATCTCAAAATTCTCGTATCCAATGGGCGCTGCTGATTTTGCGTTGAGCTCTACAATCGAAGAGACGGGCGGCTTTTCAAGCGGAAGGCGCTCCAAAAAATTTTTGAGCTGATCTGCGGGCCCTTCGGCTTCAATCTCGACGCCTCGAGAAGTGTTCTTGACCCAGCCCTTCAGCTTTAGCTCTGTCGCTAAGCGGTAGACAAAGGGGCGGAAGCCGACGCCCTGGACGGCTCCCCGTATCTCGATACAGAGTCGCTGCCTCCCGTTAGTGTCCATCATCTCATCCACTCTGTAGTCAATCTATTCTGCAAATGCAAGTTGAATTTTTGCTCATCAATCACCAGAGCTTTCTGGTCTTTGGTTTGGAGCCAGAGGCCGTCCCGTGATCACAGGCAGAAGACAAGTTCGCACCCATGGCCCATTCAATAATGTGACGGGCGAACCCGAGCCAATGGGCTTCGCTTGAATCTGGCTTTGGATAAGATGAGAACAAACTAGATTCTGGGTGAAGATGGAAAAATTAAACAGAATCGGGTCACGATGACTTGTGTCATGATAGACTCTGGTCCTCACGTTTGTGTGGTAACCACGCGACAATTTTCCAAACTAGGACTGCCAGCAGCGCCCACACGACGATGGAGATGAGAAATGGGTCAATCGCGATATCTTCCAACATCAGACTCACAATGATGATGCCAGATGTTGTTAAGAATGGAGCTAAGAGTGCCCATCGACGGCGCAAGATGGCCCGAACAAACGGAAAGAGTATTGGGGCAAGTATAAGAGTGGCTAAGAAGTAGATCTCGCCCATTGATCAATCACCCCGTATATGGCATTGCACCATAATATCTCATTTTAGCCAACATGGGAATTGTTGAGTCTCTCTCTGTTAAGTTTCAGGCTGGTTCGGAAATAGCTCTTGCGCCCGCTACGGTGTGTAATCGGGTCTGTATAGCTGACTCTCAATCCATGAGCGAATATCTTTGGGCTCTTTCACTTGAGCCAAGCCTCGCTCGAACATCAATTCAACAATTCGTGTCGCTGTCGTAACTTGCGTCTCCAGCATATTGGCGACAGAAGGAAAGAGCATGCCCTGCTCGCGCTGCTCTGCCGTCACCTGGTCGGCTGTCGCTTCGGCAGCGGCGATGAAGCACTCATCGGTGATCCGGGTCGGACGCGCAACATAGGTCGCAAGCCCAATGGCCGGAAAGATATAGAAGTTGTTCGCCTGCCCGGGATGATAGGTCTTGCCTGCTAGAATCACATCGGGAAATTGGACGCCAGCCGCAAAGAGCGCCCTGCCCTTGGACCACGTGTATGCCTGCTCGGCGGTGCATTCGGACCTGCTGGTTGGGTTGGAGAGCGCAAAGATGATGGGGCGCTCGTTGATCCGGCTCATCGTTTCAATGACGTGTTGGGTAAAGGCGCCAGCTAAGGTGCTCACTCCGATCAGAATTGTCGGCTTGAACATCTGGATCGTCTCGACTAGATTCTGCGATGGCTTCATCGTCTGTGCATAGAGGAGCTGCTCTTCGGTCAGATTTTTTCGTGACAATTCGATCAGACCGCCACTGTTGAACATGGCGATGCCTCTTCGCGCTTCAGTCGGCGAGAGTCCATTGCTTTGCAATCGGGAGACGATCAGCTTTGCGATTCCAATCGCGGCGGAGCCAGCCCCCAAAAACAAGATGCGCTGATCGGCCATATTTTTATTAGTGATTTGAAGCGCGGTGATCAGCCCGGCGAGACCCACGCTGGCTGTGCCTTGAATATCGTCGTTGTAGCAGAAGATTTTGCTCTCATAGCGGTTGAGGATGCGGATAGCGTCGGTGCCCTTCCAATCTTCAAAGTGGATGCAGCAGCCCGGAAAGACCTCTTGAACGGCCTGGACAAATTCTTCGACCAGCTCATCGAGCTCTTGATCGGCTGGAGGCTCCTCTCGCAGACCCAGATAGAGCGGATCATTTCGCAGGTCATCATTGCTGGTTCCGATATCGAGCAGAACGGGGAGCAGACAGCTTGGTGGGACTCCGGCGCAGGCGGTATAGAGCTGCAGTTTTCCAATCGGGATGCCCATGCCATTCGCGCCAATGTCACCCAGCCCAAGAATGCGCCCGCCCGTCGAGACACATAAGACGCGTATATCGCGGTTGGGCCAATTTCGAAGAACCTGGGCGATTCGGCCCTTCATCCGCCGGGTGATAAACATACCTAGCGCACCGCGGTAGATGTGGCCAAACTTGAGGCAGGCTTCGCCCACTGTTGGGGTATAGACAATGGGCATGTAGCGCACAGGATCGGACATCAGGGTGCGGAAGAAGAGAGTCTCATTCCGGTCAAAGAGGCTGATGAGATAGATGTAGCGCTCCAGATCGCTGGGCTTGGTCGCCAGATGCTCCTTGACACGCTGCATCTGTCGGTCGATTGATTCCACAGCGTGTGGGAGCAGTCCTTCCAATCCCAATCTGCGGCGCTCAGCCTCTGTAAAAGCAGTCCCCCGGTTGCGAACCGGATCATTGAGCAGGGCGAAGCCACGCGGGCTCTTCGCATCTTCCGGGATCCCATCTCTTTCCAATCCGTCCTCCTGATCTTGAATTCTGTTTGGATGAAGCCAGCTAGGTGCAGTCCGATCATAAAAAATGGAGGGCACAATTTCATCCAGCTGGCACCGTGTTATAGGATAGGATCAAGTGAAGTTCAAGAAGCCTATGCAGGGTTTGAGATCACATGATATTAGCTGAATGAAAGGATTCGAGAATGAAGGCCGATTCAGAAAAGAGGATTATAGGAATCTGTGGAAGTCTTCGCAAGGGCTCATTCAACCGGATTCTGCTAAAAGCTGCCCAAGAGAATGCACCCATCGGCATGAAGATCGAGCTTTACGAAGAGATGGCCTCGATCCCGCTCTTCAACGAAGACCTGGAGCTAGAGACGGGCGGCGCTCCGGAGGTCGTTCGCCGTCTTCGGGATCAAGTCAAGCAGTCTCATGGAATATTGATAGTGACGCCTGAATACAACCAGTCGATTCCAGGAGTGCTCAAGAACACAATTGACTGGCTCTCGCGCTTTGCGCCCGATGACATTTTGGATGGCAAGCCGGTTGCGATTATGGGCGCAACCCCCGGGCGCTGGGGGACGCGCCTCTCGCAAGCGGCGACGCGTCAGACTCTATTCTCAACCGGCACTCTTCTCTTGCCAACTCCGATGATGTTTGTCGGGGAAGTGGCAAAGCTCATCGACAAAGATGACCGCTTGATCGATGAGCGGACTCTCGCTTCGCTCAAGAAAGTCTTGATCGCTTTTTCAAGCTGGATTGAATTGCTAGAAAATCGGGCTTCGCAGTCACGGTGAATTCGGAATCAAGGGAGGCACGAGTTGCTCTCAAGGTTGTTGCACACACAGCAGCGCCCATTTACGTGGGGCGATGTTGTCGTGCTGCTTCTCATCCTGGTGGGGCTCTATGCAGGATTGAGTCTGGCCATCGGCGCACCCACGATGATTCAAGGTCCAACGATTTCGTTATCTCCTCAAGAATTGCCTTGGTATGCGGCTCAATCTCTCTTCCGCATGATGATGGCCTATGCGCTCTCGCTCATCTTCACGCTCTTTTATGGGATGAAGGCCGCCTACAACCCGCGAGCCAGACAGATTCTTCTTCCGGTTCTCGATGTCTTGCAGAGCGTGCCCATCCTCTCGTTTTTGCCCGTTGTCTTGTTGAGTCTCACCGCCATACTTCCTCAAACCATGGCCATCGAGCTCGGCTCGATTATCTTGATCTTTACGAGTCAGGCCTGGAATCTCACTTTCGCTTGGTATCAGTCGCTGACGACGCTTCCCGGCGAATTGGGCGAGGCGAGCCAGGTCTTTGGCTTCTATCGCTGGATGAGATTTAAAACATTAGAGCTGCCCTTTGCCGCCATCAATCTGATCTGGAATAGCATGATGAGCTGGGCGGGAGGCTGGTTCTTTCTCATGGCCGCCGAGATCTTCACAGTCGGGAGCCGCGATTTTAGGCTGCCTGGTCTTGGCTCCTATCTGGCGGAAGCTGCCCATCAGGGAGATACACAGGCGATTCTCTGGGGACTGGGAGCTTTGATCTTGATGATTGTTATTTTGGATCAATTCATCTGGCGCCCTCTTCTGGCCTGGTCAGAGCGCTTTAAGCTCACCATGGTTGAAGGTGCGAGCCCTCCGACATCCTGGTTTTACCATGCCCTGCGCAGCTCCCATGGAGTGACATGGCTGCGAAAGCGGTTCTGGCAGCCCGCCCGCGCCCGCATCGATGACTTCTTGATGCGCAAGCTTTCTCACGCAGTGGGTCCGCCAAAACCGATTCCGGTCTGGCTCTATTATGGAATCATTGCTCTTTTTGGAGCCGTCTTGCTCTACGGGGCATTTCAAGCCTTTCAGCTCCTGGCCTCGGTCTCGCTGAGGGAGTGGGAGAGCATTTTGATAGGGCTGGCCGCGACTACACTCCGCGTCTTAGCGGCTCTGCTGATCACACTGCTTTGGGCTGTGCCATTGGGTGTGGCGATTGGCACCAATTCACGGCTGGCAGCCTGGCTTCAGCCGCTTGTGCAGATTCTGGCTTCGATTCCGGCAACGGCCCTCTTTCCCATTCTCTTACTTTTTGTGATTGGGCTTCCGGGTGGACTCAGCACGGCGGCGATTCTCTTTATGCTGATGGGCACTCAGTGGTATCTATTATTTAATATCATTGCCGGAGCAGCCGCCATTCCTCAAGATTTGAAATACACGAGTGCTCTTCTTCAGCTAAGCCGCTGGGCGCGCTGGCGCACGCTGATCTTGCCCAGCCTCTTCCCTTATTTAATTACAGGCGCGATCACAGCCAGTGGCGGAGCCTGGAACTCTAGTATTGTGGCCGAGTACGTTCAGTTTGGCGGCAAGACGATTGAGACGACGGGCATTGGAGCGATCATCGCTCAGGCGACATCCAGTGGGAGATATCCTATGCTGCTTGCTGCCACGCTGAGCATGATTTTGGCGGTGGTGAGCATCAACCGCTTCGTCTGGCGCAGACTCTATAGACTGGGCGCTGAGCGATTTAGCCTGGAGTAATTCATGAATCAATCTCTATTGGAATTGAAGGAGATCAGCCAGAGCTATGAGAGCGGCGGGAGATTATTTACAGCAATTCAAGCGCTTGACTTATGTGTGACCGAAGACAACTTCATCTCCATTGTCGGGCCGACGGGCTGTGGCAAGAGCACACTGCTCCGGATCATCACCGGGCTCCAGAAGCCATCGACCGGCCAGGTTCTCTATCGCGGGAGAGCCCTCACGGGAGTCAATCCACACGCCACTCTTGTCTTTCAGACCTTTGCCTTGTTTCCCTGGCTGACGCTGCAGCAAAACGTAGAAGTGGCACTCGAAGCGCGTGGAGTCCCGACGCTGACCCGCGAGAAACGCGCGATTGAGCTGCTCGACCGCGTCGGACTCGATGGCTTTGAGAATGCCTATCCACGGGAGATCTCGGGTGGCATGCGCCAAAAAGTCGGCTTCGCGCGAGCGATGGCAGTCGAGCCCGAGCTGCTCTGTTTGGATGAGCCCTTCTCGGCGCTGGATGTATTAAGTGCAGAGCTGTTGCGAGGCGATCTGCTTGAGCTCTGGCTCGGCGGTCAGATCCCGACAAAAGCCATTTTGATGGTCTCGCACAACATTGAAGAGGCGACGTTAATGTCCGACCGCATCGTGGTGATGCAGAAAGATCCCGGGCGCATTGTGGCTGATCTGCAGATTGATCTTCCTCATCCGCGATCGGCCAAAGACCCGAAATTTATCGAGCTGGTGGACCGCACCTATGCGACACTGGCGGGGCAGACGGCGCCGGAGCATGTTGAAGTGGGCAAGCCGCTTGGAGAGCCTGGTCCCACGCGCACCCTTCCTGACGTCACGACCAACAAGCTGGTCAGCCTGATGGAGCATCTGGCCGCCATCCCCGGTGAGCGCACGGATCTTTACCGGCTTGCGCCTGAGCTGAAGCTCAATTCCGATTATTTGTTGCGGCTGACCGAAGCGGCAGAGATGCTGCGCTTTGCTGAAGTGTCGCACGGAGACATCTTTCTTACATCATTGGGTGAGACCCTGGCTGAGGCGAGCATCTTGGCTCGGAAGGAGATCTTTGCCTCGCGCCTTCGCAGACTCCCGCTCTTCAAGTGGCTGCTGGAAAGGCTTCATATCACAGAAGGTCACCGCATCGACCGCGAGGTGGTGGAAGCAGCGCTGGAAGAGAAATCTCACCCCATGGAAGTGGAGCGCCAGATCGAGACGGCGATCAACTGGGGGCGCTACGCTGAGCTATTCGTCTATGATGACAACACCAAGACGTTCTACATCGAGCCAAGCGAAGATAGAGCCGATGAGGGGCTGATGGAATAAGATACGACTGGATCAAGAGCGATCGGATTACGAATAGGTCACCAATTCATCGGGAAGATGGCCGACGTCGTTGTGGGAGATCAATGAGATTCGCCCTGGCTCGATGCAAATTTGGGTCAGCCCGCAATTGGCGATCTCCAGATTGAACCAGATCTCATCGGGAAGATTGAGCGCCCGGCAGACAAAATAACGAATGATATTGCCGTGACAGACGATAATCTCATGCTCATCGCTGGCGCTCTCTTTGAAATATCTTTTGAAGGCTGAGTCTGCCTGCATCTTGCCGCTCTCGATGATCTCTTGGGGAATTTGGGCGAGCATGGGCCATCGCCTCTTTGCCGATTCTGAGACGCAAGGGATGCACTCACACAACTCGGAGGACTGCTGAATCTTGATCTCAGGATGATTTTTTCCAATAATCAGCGCCGTCTCAACGGCGCGCTTTAAGATGCTGGAAGAGATGGCCTTGATCGGCAATGCTTTGAGCCGCTGGGCGACTCGCTCCGTCTGCTCAATCCCCATCAGCGTGAGCCCTCCTTCCAATTGGTCCTCAGATTGCGAGTCATAATAGCCGTGGCGTATTAGATAGATGATGTGCTTGGACATGATCTCTTGGTCCTCTCGAAATGCGTATTTATTTTCATAGAGCCTGCGTCCTCCATCAAATGAAAATTAGGCAGATGTGCGCTGCTGATGAGCCGCAAAAATTTCTATGTCATATTTATCCGCCACGGAATATCGGTGGCTATCCTCCTGTTCAGGGTTGAGATCTTGTTCCTAAACGACGGAAAGAGGATAAAACTCTATCGTTAAATTATCGTCAAATGAGCTGGGAAGTTGGTTGGATTTGTGGGGAACTAGAGAGTTAAATTTCTCTCATCTTTTCATTATCAAATGGAATGAGATGAGTCGATAGAACGAAATAATCTTTCGGTTGAAAGCGTAATAGTCGATTTACGCTGCTGATAGTAAAAGAGTATTAGAACGAACAGAAGAGTTGTAGATCAGTTATAAGTTTGATATAAGATTTGTGGTCCTTTATAAAAATCTCAGGGCGATGAAGGGCCCGGGCCTTTGGTGACTGCCGATGCTTGGCTCACGACCTCGCACGGAGATATGTCGCCCACGGCCAACGCAGCAACCTGAATTCCTCAATCGCCCTGTTGCAGCATCCCTACTACAAGGACGCTTGACCTGAAGACTGAACCGCGTGCAGCCATCTTACATGGGGAGATCTAATACACTCCGAAGTCTTGTTGTGGTGAGATTCTTCGCTGCAGTTGGAGCTTTATGGAGATTAGGTCCTGTAATCGCAACGCATTGAAGGATCATGTGGGCAGACCACAGGACTCGCCCTAATCGAGACTCAGTGCGGATCTTCTAAATAATTGTCATCTTTGAGAAGAGCTGTTGGGGCTTAGGACATCAAACCGGCGTTATGCATCCCGGTGATTCTGCTACAGCTCTGCTATTCTGAGATCTCCAGATGAACGAAGTGCAAGAATCGGTGCACAATCGGCGCAAAGATGATGCCGCACGAGAGGATAAAGGCCACTCCACTATAAAGAGAGTAGAGCCCGGCAAAGATCTTTCCGGCCTGAGAATGGAGTGGAAATGCGGGTCCCATGCCCGAAAGAATCATGGCCGCGCTGACGAAAGAATCGGTCCAGGTCAATTTTTCGAGCAGGCGGTAGCCTAGAATGCCCAGGATCAGTGAAAAGAAGATGACAGCCAGACCGAATGAAAAGCTGAGCGCGACCCGGCGCGCAAACTCTTGTGGCGGCAGCAGGGGTCTCTTGGTCATCGGATAAGCCTCCGTTAGCAGAGATTTTGAGCCATTATACTGAGACGAGAAGTTGAGATTTGGGCAGGGCGACCTGTGACTGCCAGCTCTTCAATTCTTCGAATAAGACTCATCCTATCCACAGCATTCTTCCTGGAAGCTGGTTTCCCATCCAACACTTGAAGCTTGTCAGTGTTGAATACTAATTCATGCAACTAGATAAACATTGTTAATATTCTATATTAATACTGGTGTAATATCTTATAGGCATATGACCTTGCATTTTTCCGCAATCTGTCTTATAATATGTCAATTTGCTCTTATGCAGGAGGCGAAATGCCATTAAATAGACAGATTCTCGGGGGTTTTGCAGTGATCGCTTTGGCGCTTCTTCTCGGAGGATGCGCAAATCTCTTCTCTCCGACCGGAGCGGATGACTCTTCACAGCAGTCCATTGGCATCGATGCGCAGTCGTCGAAAAATGCGCCAGTCTGCCCTGGGCCGGCCTCTTCGGGCTCGGCGCGCTGCCATGCCAGAGTCGTTACCGATAGTAAAGGGCTGCCACAGGCGAGCACGAGTCCAAGCGGATACGGGCCAGTGCAATTCCGCACGGGCTACAACTTGGGCAATGGCCAGGCCTCAACTTCTCAAATTGTGGCCATTGTGGATGCATACAACGATCCTAACATCTTGTCCGACCTGAACGTGTACAGTGATACCTTTGGCATTCCAAGACTGCCGGCTTGCGTCGGCGCGGTGGCCTCTTCAGCCACGCCCTGCTTCCAAAAGGTGGATCAGCGCGGCGGCACGGCCTATCCACAGACCAATGCGGGCTGGGCGCTTGAGATCTCTCTGGATGTAGAGACCGTTCACGCCGTCTGCCAGAATTGCAGCATCTTGCTGGTGGAGGCCGATTCGAACAGCTTTGCCAATCTGATGACGGCTGTCGATGAGGCGGCAACTCTCGGAGCGAAGGAGATCTCAAACTCATACGGCGGCAGCGAGTTTTCGGGTGAGTCATCGTATGATTCGCACTTTAACCGTACGGGCGTGGCCATCACGGTGAGCTCGGGCGACGGCGGGTATGGAGTCGAGTTTCCTGCCGCCTCTCTCTTTGTCACCGCGGTTGGCGGGACGACGCTCAATCTAAACTCCAACAACACCTATAACAGCGAGAGCGTCTGGAGCGGAGCGGGAAGCGGCTGCAGCGCCTATGAATCAAAGCCGAGCTTCCAGAGCGATCCATCCTGCGCCAAGCGGACAGTGGCCGATGTCTCAGCCGATGCCAATCCCAACACGGGCGCGGCGGTCTATGACAGCGTTCGCTATCAAGGCCGGAAGGGCTGGTTCCAAGTGGGCGGGACGAGCCTCTCTTCACCGCTCATCGCCGCCGTCTATGCGCTGGCGGGAGGAGTGAGCGCGGGCACCTATGGCAACTCCGTTCCTTATGCCAATGGCAATTCCGGCAACCTGCACGATGTGGTCTCTGGCAGCAATGGAAGCTGCGGAGGCTCTTATCTCTGCACGGGAGTGGCCGGCTATGATGGGCCGACGGGCAAGGGAACTCCGAATGGAACGGGTGCTTTCTAGCTAAAGCTTAATAAGCCAGTTTTCAGATTAGACGACTCAAGGGGAGACTGAGAAGTCTCCCCTTCTTCTTTTTAACTTTCCCGAATCAACTTTCTCTTTTAATCTTGCCTCAATTCTTTGATTGCAACTCCGCAATAAACAAGATTTCTATCTAAAAACCTATCTCGCAGACCCGCATTGGCAGGTCCTTTTAAATCATTTGACGATAATTTAACGATAGAGTTCTAAGCTCTTCCATTCATCCCATGATGGATGGAGGAATGAGGAGGGCTTGGCAATGCAATGGATGCCCAAAAGCAAAGAGCGCTGTCAGGGTTTTGCTGTCGACTGGTTGACCTCCTGCCCGACAGATTTTTGCCCAACAGCCAGCACACACCAAGCATTGCGTCATTGTCCAAGCCCTCCCCTCCTTGCAATGAAAACGCGAACAAAGAGCTGTTTTACTGTGACTTTACCTGAAAGGAGCGTGTCACTATGTCAAATCAGAAGCGAAAACCTGCCGATGAGATATCAAGAAGTCCGCCTGTGCTTTAATAATCGTATCTCACCTGTCTAATTGTTATGAATACAACTGAAAAACTCTCTCACTAGGGGTGGTCATTATGAATCTCAAGCTCGGACTTGCTAGGAGATGGAACGTTATCAAATTTCACTTTTGTGAATACATTCATATACACTCATCCACTGGAGGTGGCGTAATGTTAAAAACATTCGGGAAGTCATTCTTATTCGGGGCTCTTTGTTTGGCGGTTCTGTTAGCAGGTTCCAGTCAGGGGATGGGATCTGCCAATAATTCATGTTATACCCTGATCAAGAATGATCAGTTTAAGGACTCTGTAAAAAAAATATTATTTACTCTTCGTGATTTTGAGTTGGTAACGATCGACAATACCTGCATTGCGCAATTCGGTGGTGGCAATATCGATTTGCCATTTAAGAGAGCTGGCCAATCAGGAGTTGTGACGAAAATTGTGTCCTTGACTCCGCATTCCATAACCTCCGATTCGCCATACCCATATACTTTTCAGGGTGAAGTGCCTCTAGAGAATGGGGACTCTTCAGGAAATCACGTAGGGACATCATCATTATTCGCTATCAATCTTCCACCGAATCCAAGTGGAGCAGCATTCAATATCAAAGACGGCTTTTTATGCGGGTCAATCATTTCTCCCTCACAGGGAGGGTGGTCATTTATTGAGCCTCTCGCGAATTTTCAGATCCTGACAAACGAGCTCTTTACACCTGCTGATACAATAAATACATACATCGTTTACAACGTTAAAGACATGGCATTCAAAATCGGGGGTCCAGAACCGGGTAAGGATTTGGATGTCAGCAATCCTTTGGGAAACGCATTAAACATAAGTGCTGGACTGAAAACTACACCAGATTTTGACGGCACAATTGATCTTGATTATTTAGCCGATAAAGAGCTCACCAAGTTCTTAGATGTAAATCAAGTCAATCAATGGCAGGATCGCGTACTCTGCTGGACCAATGCGGTAGACCTCATCTATCACAAGTTTAATTATGCCCATCACTCAAATCATGGTTTCAAGGTTCACACAAACGTAAAAACACTAGAGTTGAGTCGAGAGCCAAATGTAACAGGATATTTTAAGAATGCTACACGAAACGCGCTTTTGCCCAATGAGCATCCTGGTAAGTTGATTGTTACCGGAGGCCTGGAGGCAAAACCTTTGATCATCCCAGGGAGTGAGGTTACGGAAAGAGAGAAGGATGTCACAGTCCCTATCTACTTTGACCCGACAGGACTCGCTGCCGGGCAAACGACTATTAAAGGCTTTAATATTACAATATCATTGTATCCAGCTGCAGGTGCTAGAGCCGTTGCAGATGTAAGATTCGTCAAAATCGTGCAAGCCACTACTTCTTCGACATGCACAGATGGCAGTACCACAGGAGCTGGTTTAACGTGCACTTTTTATAAAACTGGTCTGGACCCGAAGAAAATCGACATCAGCAAAGTCACGGTAGAGGCAACTGGCATGAACATTCTTGTTACAAAACCTTTAACGAAGCTGGCTGATATCACATTTCATGGGAACGCTGAAGGAAGCAATGCTGTCCAAGTTGATGTCAATTGCCCGCCTGTGTCGGATATGGCCTGCCTATCATTTATTCCCATCGGTATAAGTGGCAGTGGCATTGATTCGACCGGCACTTCGAAGGTCTGTCCTTCATTCACGCGAATTCTTAATCCCTCACCATGCAGGATCGTGTTTACCAATTCTATCTTAGGTAATGGGGGAATCATTGATCTCGACGTGGCACAGTCTTTCAACCGATTGGAGAGTGATGCCCAGTACAGAGAAGACGAAACACAGATTCGACCTTATGGAACACTCATGGTAGTTGCCCCTGGCAAACTGGACGATGGCACAGCCCCGGATAAAAACGCATCTGTTGAGATTGTTCCTACTGTACCCAATTCATACAATACCGCCATAGTTGACATTGGTGATGAAACCACGCCGACTTCATTATCATTTGATGTTGTCAATGCTCCAGGAGAGTTGAGTATGTATAAGGTGAGAGTCTCAATGTTGTGGCCGGAAATCGCAGAATTTAACAACGTCGGATTCTTCGAATTGACCACCGCCAATACGAAAGCAACATTCGACTGCAACAACCTTCGTCTTTCTAAGTCGGACATGCAATCATTACTTTTGGGTCCTGATGGTCTGAATGGTTGCCAGGAAAAACCTGATTTAATCCAAACCTTGAGTGCTAAATTCGGCGATGTCAATGGTGAAAACCCCGAACCGTTTGATTTCAGTTTTGTGGATTTAGAGGCTGGAAATGGAACAGACTCAGTCGGTGACCATAGCTTACTAGCGCAATTGAAAGTCAAAGGGACGCACCGCGGAAGCACTCTTGTTCTTGTTGAGACTGATTATACCAATGCATTGAACCTCTTATGCAGTTCTGAGCAGCGAACGTCTGGCAATCACGTCGGCATAGTTCATTTTCTTACAGGGCACGATATGGTCAAGATGTCACACACGGAGATGGGCGACGCATTTGGCCCGTTCCCTGGGAAAAATGTTGATTTTGTCGGAATTGCTGATGGAATTGGAGGAATTGGTATATCAAGGGAAGGTCCAACTAGATCAGTTTGTGGGAAAGTGGACGACAAATATGGTACCCCAAATATGAAGGATCACCCAGCTCAATATTCACTTACTCAACACTCGCCTAACGTAAATGCTTTAGGCAGCAGTTATCAATCCCTCTTAGGGATACAGGTGATTTTGATGGCGCATGAGATTGGACATAACCTCAATGCAAGCCACGATGATACAAATGGAGTCCTTATGACGGTCTCATCAAGTATAGTTAGTGGATACAGCGGGCATCCGATAATGTCCTCGACGCTCGATGAAAATGTGATCCCACTCTTTTCAGATAATAGCACCAGGGTAATAAATAATTGTGCAAATGACTTCAAGAAACCTGCAATTCCGATTTGCTCCGTGGAAAATCCGTAGCCATGGCCTGAGACTCATGAAAGTGCCACACGAGATCAGTTTCCAATGGCTTTCTGGAAGCGAAGATCACTGCGGAGACCTGCAAACCGCTGTTCTGTCTTCGCCAATTCTAAAAGGCGCGTTCCTATATAGGGGCGGCCTTTCTGAAGCCAATTGATAGCTTCATCATGAAGCTTTAAAACTGAGAAACAGATGGCTATGCTGTAATGCAAAAGACCGGGATCATTTGCATACATTAATGCATTATCAAATGCTCGTGAAGCTTCAGTTCGCTGACCAAGAGCCTGGTGGATTGAACCGAGGATTCCGTAGGAAAGTGAAATTTCATGGGAGTTATTCATCGAAATCCAAATATTGACAGATCGCATCGCAAATTCCAGTGCTTCATTCAGTTTGTTAATGTGGATACAGTTCATTGCGAGACGTTGTAGTACCCATGCTGCGCTAACTTCGTCACCCATTTGTTGATATATTCTAACGGAATCTATCCACCATGAGATTGCCTTTTCCGGATCATCACCCACTGAATATGCGTGACCCATTGCGAAATATGCATTGACTCTCATGGAAGGGTCACCCAATTTCTCTGATATTGCCAAACCCTTCTTGCAGTAAAGCAACGCTCGTCCCAAATCTCCTTTAAAGCTGTATGAGTTACCAAGATTAATATAAACAGATGAAGCAAGAGCTTGGTTGTTTGTCGCATCAAGAAGTGCGCTGGACTCATTAAGATCAACAATTGCAGCGTCAAAGTCTCGCAAATTCAAATGGATCACCCCTGCTCGATCAAAAATCCTTGCTGCCTCTTCGGGATAGGCGCTTTTGTCAATCTCTGCAAGTGCTCTATCGCAATAGTTAATTCCCTCTTTGAATTTGCTCATAAAACGGCAAGCATTAATAATCAAAGTATAAAGTCCTGCTCGCCCAACTGGGTCGCGGATTATCTCAAGCGCCTTGAGGCAATATTCAATTCCTTCTTGATGTTTGTCAGTATTTGTGTAGATTCGCCCGATCTCTCCATAGATCTTTCCCAGAGCCTGCTCGTCATTCAATATCTTGGCCAGCTCCAGACTCTTGTTGTAAAAGTAGATCGCTTCGTCCTTTGAGAAGCTCTTGTTCCAGGCGTACTCTCCCGCCAGCAGCGAATATCGGAGCGCATTGCGCTCATCTTTGGCTCGGGAAAAGTGATCGGCAATCTCTCCAATCACTGCAACCCCGTAGCCCACGGCTTTACTCTCATACAGCCCTTCCAAGACCCGCCCCGCCAGGAGATGAAGACGGCGCTTCCGCTCCGGCAGCAGATTTCCGTAGACCACTTCGCGGATGACGTCATGGCGGAACTGATAAAAGCCCGCCTGCTCCGACAAGAGACCTGACAGAAGAAGCTCTTCAAGACTAAGCACAATATCTTCTTCCGGACGCTCCAGCGCCTCCTTCAGAAAGAGCAGATCAAATGCCCGCGAGCGCGTGGAGACGAGGTTTAAAAGATCACGGCTGCGGCTCGTGATCGGGCGAAGTCTGTCCTCGACGACCGCTTCCACTTTGGGAGGCAGCACGGCGCCAGAGAGTTTTTCTATAGCCACATGCCATCCCTCTTTGTCGTCGGCATAGACTGCACCGGAGAGGAGATAAGACTGCACCAGCTCAACCACGAAGAAGGCATTGCCTCGTGAGCTGCCCTCTAGATTGCGGACAAACTCGGGCGGCATCTCTTCGTGTGTATGAAGCATTCCCTGCACTAGCTCTGAGATTTGCACGTTCGATAATGGAGGTAGCGCGATCTGCTCAACCAAGTTGTCCTTTAATGCCGTGATGAGAAATTCTTTAAGAGGATGGCCTTCGCGCATGTACTCGGGCTCCGAGCGGTGCATTCCCAGCACCAGGATTCGGGCACCCGCTACTCTTTTCGCGAGGTAGTGAAGCAGTTGCAGCGATGCCGGATCTGCCCACTGAAGATCATCAAAATAGATTGTAAGAGGTGCCTGCTGAGAGAGCTGAAGCAGCATCTGGCTGATCGCCTCAAAGAGGTTGTTCTTCTCTTGCGCAAGAGGAAGCGGCGTAGCTCTGGGCTTGATCTCTGGAAAGATCTCTGAGATCTCCGGCAGCAGCCGGATCACTTCACTGAGCCATAGCGGTGAAAATTGTGCCGAGGTGCTCGGAGGTGCTTTCTGGAAGAGCTGGCGCAATATCTCCATCCAGGGCTGATAGGGCATCTGTCCTTCGGATTCATAGGACTGCCCCGTCAGGACTAGACCGCCTTGTGCTTGGATGTAATTGACAACCTCTTGAGCCAGTCTTGTCTTTCCTGAGCCTGCTTCACCCGAGACTAGAATAGCCTGTCCCTTGCCCTGAGCAGCCGCGTCCCAGGCTGAGAGAATGCGGCCACACTCCTCAACGCGGCCAATAAAAGGGGCTCCGAGCTCTGGAAATTGCAGCACGAGCTCTTTCCAGCGCTTGGACTTCTCCTGTAATACTGAGGCGCTCGCCCGCTCAAAGATTAGCTTGTAAAGCTCCTGAGTCTCAGGAAGGGGCTCGACTTCCAGCTCAGTCTGCAAAAGCTTTGTGAGATCTTGATAGGTCTGAAGAGCTGCGTTCCTGTCCCCCAGGGCATAATAGAGGAGCATCAGATCGCGGTGAACCTCTTCTTGCAGCGCATTCTTGGCCAGAGATTGTTTGGCATATGTAATCGCTTGCGGGTAATCCTCTTGCTCTTTGCAGGCTCTCACCAGATGCCGCAAGGCATTTAGATAGAGCTCGCGAAAGTAATCCCTCGCCTCCAGAACCCAGTCATCATAGCTCTCTTCGAGAAAGTCTCCGTGGTAGAGTGCGACCGCCTCGCGGAGTGGCGGAATCGCCGCCCCCTGAGGCGAGTCTTCGGCGCTTTTGAGCAGTTTTTCAAACTCCTCGACGTCCATCCAGTAAGAAGTCTTGCGGTTGAATTGTGCCGTGGTGCGAGTCGTCAGAATGAGAGGCTCATCTTCAGAGGTGGGAATCTTTTTGTTGAGCTCAAAGATGGCGTTTCGCAGGCTGGCGCGGGCCTTCTCTTCGCTGGAATCGGGCCAGAATAATACGGCCATGCGCTCGCGCGACTGAGGCGCTTCCCGTTTTAGCCAGAGATAGGCCAAGACCTGCTCGGTCTTGCGAGTCGCCAGCTGCATCGGCTGGCCCTTTGCGTCATCAATGCGCGTCTTGCCCAGAAACCTCAGCTGGATCATGAGGTACACACCCTTATTATTTTACTCTATACGCAGATTTTCCACTATGGCGTATTCAATATGACAATATATCCATCAATAGAGTCAGTGAGGTGTCAAATAGTCTGGGGCGCTAGATGTGCTTATATAATCAATGACCAGCCCAATTTTTCTGAATAGCTCGGCATATCTGAGATCAGCTTTGCGAAAGCTCGATCAGATGGCCATCGGGATCGCGCAGATAGGCAGAGCGTCCCCAATAGTAGTTGTTTGGTGCAATCTCAACTCTCAGCCCTTGTGCTTGAAGGTCATTGCAAGCTTCATCCACATTCTTGACTGAGAAAGCCAGATGGCTTTCTGATGGGAGCTCTCCTGGCTTTGGCTCATAGCTCTTGTGAATCATCACTTTTGTGGTCCCGGCCATGAAGATCGCCATGCCCTCTGATTTGGCGACAGGCTCGGCTTCCAAGAGTTTTCGATAAAAGCCGATCATCGCTTGAACGTTTGATGTAAATAGAGCAATTTCATGTACTGATTTCATGGTGGAAGTTGTAGCACAAATTTTCCAGACTTGACAATTTGGGTTATGATTCTGTTAGAATATTCCGGTGGGATGGCACTCGTCTGGTTACAAAAAACTCCTCTTCTCAAATTTATAATTCATCAGGAGGTCAATCATGAAGGGCAAGATCGCACTCATCACTATTCTGGCGGATGACGCGCAGAAATTGAAGAAGTTCTATCAAGATGTGATGGGCTTTGAAGTTCAGGCCGATCACGGCCAGTACATTGAGTTCCAGAGCGAGGGCGTGCGCTTTGCTGTCTGCGGACGTGCCTTTCTGGCCGATGCAACTGGCATTGCTGGATACAAAGAGCCAAAGCGAGGCCACAGCTTTGAGCTCGCCTTTCCCGCTGCTTCACCCAAAGATGTTGACAAAATTTATCAAGAGCTAATCAAGAAGGGCGCCAAGCCCGTGAGAGAGCCTGCTGATATGCCCTGGGGTCAGCGGACCGGATTCTTTGCCGATCCCGAAGGCAATGTGCATGAGATCTTTGCCAGCTTGTAGGGGAAATGAGAGGGGTCAAGCCCGGTGAAGCTTGACCTCCTCCAGACAATCAGCCCTACCCAGTTCAAGAGGGCCGTGTCGTCTAGCAAGTTTCGAGGTCAACGCGGAGGTCCGCCAGCTCCTGGAGTCTGAAAGTCCCGGGAATCGACCACGCCATGATAACAGAGTGGAAAGTAGGAAAAGCCGAGCTTTCCTTCCCCATTGTGCAATGTGCTGACGTAGTGATAGATGCCTTGTGGCGCTTCCGGTGTCGGGCCAAAGATGCCATTGCACTGATCTAGATCGCCTAGACCTGCGACATACTCCCAGTCGCTGATGCCATTTGCGCCGTTTCCGCCGTTGGCTTTGAGGCGGTAGCTGCTGGTCATCTCATGCACTTTTCCACTGGCGTCATAGCCGTAGGAGCCGTAGATGGGATAGCCATCGAATGCGAATCCAATAATCTCAGAGTGCTGCGTGCTGTCTACTTTGCTAAAACTGTAGTCGGTAAGGCTTGAGCCGCTAGCAGCGTGCCAGTGCACGCAATTGCCATCGGCATGATAGTGATAATAGCCATCGGGAGTGGCGTGGGCTCCGCAGACTCCCAGCTTGGGAGCCTGGCCAGTGGGGGTGAAGTAGCCGCTGTTTAGCGCGACGACGTCTGCACCATTGCCATCTTCAGGTCCAAAGATGGCGACGCCATTCGCGGCGACAGCGATGGGGCCCCGAATCGGGGCGGTGGTGTACGTCCCGCTCTTATTCTCCACCGGATTGAGCGGAATGTACCAGGTATACGTCTGGACGGAGATCGGACTGACCCCGGACCAATAATCATGATTGGGCACGCCGTTGCTGGTCACGACGGCTGTCGTTGATGTGTACAAAACGCTGAGCGAGCATTGGCGCTTGTCATTGGCGCTGGTGCTCTGATCATCCACTTTGGGGGCTGAGCCATTCTGACAGAGCCAGGCATTTAGCATATAGCCTGGGACATTTGAAGTCTGGTTGAGCGCTGGAGATGAGGCGGGTGATTGTAGTGCGGCCCCGGATGCGCTAGACACCACAAGACCGCAGCCAAGCAGTGTCAGTGTGAAGCCCGTTATGAGTAAGCTGAGCGTGATCTTCTTCATACATTCTCCCCTGCATTCTAAATTTGACTCATCGATGAATCTAGAGACTTTGTATGAAGATCGTGTGAGTGGGGCGTGAGGGATTTGTAAATTTTTCGTCAAATCCAGGTTGAATTTGGGTGTATACGAGTCAGCTCATGTAAGTTTGGAAGCGAATCTACTTCTTTAACAGTGGGCGTAACAAGAACTGGACCGCGTGAGCTTGCAAACCAACACAATCACTTCAGAAAGAAGTTCGACTTGCATTTTGGCATCGTTTGGGTTTAGAAAATTTCATAGATCATTGAGGGGGGATTTTAATGATCAAGGGTCTTATTCTGGTCGTGCTGGTCCTCGGAGCTGTGCTCTTTGCCGTCTTTATCTCGAATAACAGTCTGCAGTCTAAGGTTGACATGCCATCGGTCGGATATACGCTCCATATCGATGCCAAGCGGCATATCACGGATCTTCCCAACTGGGTAGTCCATCACTACTGCAAGAGCTTGACTGATGGAGTCATCCAGTGCCTGCTCTTTGAGTCCGACGATCCTGACGCGCATCTGATTGGCATCGAGACGGTGATTGATGCCAAGACGTATGCCGCGCTATCGCCCGATGAGCAGCAAAAATGGCACTATCACAAGGTGGAGATTCCGCTGGTCGATGCCAAGCTGCCAGACTTGAAGCCCGAAGAGGCGGCCAAGGTCGTCCAGGCGCTGCAAGAGACCTACGGGAAGGTGGTCATCATCTGGGAGCCAGGCCAGAAGGCCCCCATCGGAGATCCGGTCATTGTCAATGTTCATGGCACAAAGTGAGCTAGATCGACTGCGCTATTAATAAGACAGAGATTGCCTTCAGGATGCGGCGCGCTTTTTTTAGATGCGCAGACTCTGTCATACTTTCTCGCTCATAGAGTAGACTTTTTGTCAACTGACTTCTTGCGAGTGATCTCTGCTGTTATATTTTCTGTTGAAAATGAGCGAGCCAAGAGGAGTGCTATGCCAAAACAGATTCCAATCACGCCTATTTATGCGCGCGGAGATGTCGTCGAGATGCTGGATGGGGAGTATGCAATGCTGGTCAGCCATATCGAGGACTTGAGTGATGACCAGCTGCTCTGGCGGCCAAGTCCAAAGGCGCATTGCATCTCAGAGATTCTTTGGCATCTCTATTATGAGCCTGAACACCCACCGAAGCCAAAGAATAAAAAAGAGGCGTTGAATCAATTAAAAACCTGGTACGAGGGGCACCGCGAAAAAGCTTCTGATTCCAAGAAACTTGCAAAGCCGGTGACCTGGTGGACGGGAGATGAGATGACTTATCGCGGCTATCTGCAGGGCTTTGTGATCCGGCACATTGCATACCACTATGGGCAGATTATCGCGTTGCGTCAGGCGATGGGAGTCGATGAGGGCAAGTTCTATCACCAGAAGTGATCTTGGTCTTTCATTTGAACCCATGATATGCGTCTCAGAGTCACCCAAAATTCACCTCCTATCCATTCTTATTTCATCTTCAGCATGATTTAATAAAGAGACCATCAGAAGGGAGGTAATTTTATGCGCAAGCATAGAATCATCTTAGCGTCTCTTGTAGTGGGACTTTTGCTGTTGGTGGGCTCCACTCTCGCCCCAAACGCCTACACCAAGAACAGCCATAGCAGCAGCAACAGCAATAGAGTGACCATTTGTCACATCCCCCCGGGCAGTCCACAGAAAGCCCAAACTATCGTGGTCAGCCAGGCGGCCGTGCCCGCCCATCTGGCTCACGGCGACACGCTGGGGGCTTGCCCCGCCGCTGGAACAACCGGCGGTTAAGCTGTCCCATCGGACCCGACGAATAAATCCTAGATGGCTTTTAGAGCCTCTCTAATGACTAACCCAGAGAGGCTCTTGCTTTTTCATTGTTGATCTGAAAATTCACACAACGAGATTCATCAAAAATTCATAACCTTTCCATTCTGCTTTCACCTCTTTTGCCTCAAAATAATCGTGTCATTCCAATAGAGTTTGAGGATCCCTGGCTCTGCCAGAGCCTCAAAGTCAGGAGGAGCTATGAGACATAAAGTTTTTGCCATGACGATGCTAGTAATGATTGTCGCAGCGGTTGCTGGATGCGCCACTTTATCCCCAATCCTGCTTCGCCCCGCATCGGTCGAGTCCGATCTCACGTATTCTGCCTTTATCACGCAGCTGCGTGAGACGGGCGCCAAAGTCATCGAGCCGATTGACGACATCCACCAGCCCTTCTTCTCGGTCATTGGCACTGTGATTCTGGCCGACGATGAGTACATTCAAGTCTTTAAATTCGATGATCCAGAGGCTGCCGAAGAGGCCACCTATGCCATAACGCCAGATGGCGACTCTGCCGATGGCTTTCAATGGGCAGCGCATCCCCATTGCTTCATGAAGGGAAGCTTGATCGTGCTCTATGGCGGCACCAATCAGACCTTGCTCAGCGATCTGCGGCAGATTTTGGGTCTACAGTTTGCTGGGAAGTGATCTAAAAAGAGTATTGAGTAAGAATCCCAGGAGGTAGGCCGGGCCCCTCTTCATGCGCGCGAAGGGGGGCTCTTGATTTTTCTTATGTGGCTGCTGGCTCTTTCAGCACTATGTGGAGAAAGCTTTCCACGACCTTGGGATCAAATTGGCGGCCAGACTCCTGCTGCAGATGTTTTAAGACCTCGGCTTGAGCCCAGCGTTTGCGATAGGGGCGGTCGGATAAGAGCGCATCCCAGACATCGACCACGGCGAAGATTCGCGCGGCTAGCGAAATCTCTTCTCCACGCAGGCCACGTGGATAACCACTCCCATCCCAGCGCTCATGATGACCATAAGGGATCTCTATCGCGGGGCGCAGATATTCGATGGACTCCAGCATCGTGCGCGCAAACTCCGGATGCTTGTGCATCATCTCCCACTCTTCCGGGGTCAAAGACTCCTTCTTCCCCAGGATGCTGTCGGGAATGCCGATCTTTCCAATATCATGCAGCAGTGCCCCGCGCCGGATGTTGACCAGATCCGGCTCTGAGACGCCCATCGCACGCGCCAGCCGGATCGTCATCCCGGTGACCCGCAAGGTGTGCCCCTTCGTCGCTCTGTCTCTGAGATCGAGCGCCTTGACCCAGCCCTCCAACGTCGCGTCATAGGCCTGCTTGATCCCTTCGAAGAGCGTGGCGTTGGAGATGGCGATCGCGGCCTGATCGGCCAGCCCCTCCAGCATCTCAAGCTCATCAGCTCCAAAGTCTCGCACTTCGCCGATGGTGGCGATGTTGAGCCGTCCCAGCAGCGCGCCCTCATGCATCATGCGTGTTCCCACCGTCGTGCGCAGGTTCATCTTTTGATAGATCTCTGCATTGGGAAGATCTTTTAGCTCCTGGATATCGGGCACGATGGCCGTCGTGCCAAAGGTCTTGGAGAATTCTTCCAGCGTCTTTCGGGAGATCGGTCCCAGCGCCTGGACCAGCTCATCGGGGAGCCCGTAGGAAGCCTTCAGCCTTAGCTCGTCGTGCTGCGGGTCCACCAGGCTGATCGTGACGGCAGGGACGTTGAGGACTCTGGCCGTGGTGGTGCAGATGGCCTGGAGAACCTCTTGCAGATTGAGAGTCGAGTTGATCACGGATGCCGTCTGAACCAGGGCCTTAGACTGCTCTGACTGCTTCTGCAGCTTTGCTTCCGCGCCATCTCTCTGGGCGATGACCAGGCTGACAAAGCCTCCGGCCGCAAAGAAGATCAAACAATAAAATAGGGCATCGCCCATCTGAGCGAAATCGAGCTGAATTGTCCCGACAGAGGCGAGCAGAATGCGCTTTGCTATCACAGCAAGAGAGGCAGCCCCTCCGGTGATCAGCAGCCCGCGTCTGCCATGCGTAGCCGTGGCGGCCGTTACGGGCAGAATATAGATCAGATCATACTCTGGAGTCCCAATGAGGCGGTCGAGGTAGAAGAGTCCGGAAAAAATGAGCGCGATCTCGACAATGCGGATGTGGAGCTGATATTGAATGATCTTTTCTGGGAGCCGCTTGCAGGCGAGCCAAATGAGCGCGCTGGTGCCAAGAATCGCTACGGATATCGAGAGGGCAAGCGCAAAGACGGAAGAGCCATATTCAAGATATAAAAGGACTGGGCCGATGAGCAGAGCCATCCGAAAGAAGAGACGCTCACGCTCGAAGGCCAGGCGGCGCTCAGAATCAAGGACCATAGAACCCCCTTTCTATGGCGTGATGAAATCGGTCCGCCTCGGGAGACCATCCTCTCCAGTTTTATAGGCTTATTCTATCACATTTTGATTGCCCAAATATTCTCGCTCTTGGATCTGGCTCGCCAGACGGCTTAATCCTCTGAGAGATCGAGCAGCAATTCACGCCCATTCAGGGGCTGCACGGGCCGGTTGTTGAAGGTGCAGCACGACTCACGAATCACATCTGCGTAGCTTTGGATCTGCTCTTTAGCGAGCTCGACAGCTTCCGTGAGAAAACTCCAGCGGACCCCTTCGGTGCAGGGCGGGGTGGTGAGCGAGCCCGAATAGCGATAGGTCGTCCGGCTGGCTGGGAGCAGGTCATCCGCATTGAGGCGGGCGATCACGTGGCTCTCTTCGGAAGCTTCTTTGGGCATATTCTCCAAGATATCTTTGAAGGCCGGATTCTCCTGCCCCTCTTGGATCAAGAGACCGATCACCGCGAGCTCTCCATCTGCGCTCTTGTGAACCAGGTGCATCTCCATCGGAAATTGATGGCCGTTGAGCATATGCTCGCTTGGAGCATGGAAATGGAACTGCACAAGATCGAAGCGGATGCCATCCAGAATGATATAGCTGCCTGAATCGTACTCCACTTCAATCGTATGTCCATTGTTGAGAATCGTGAGAGCGGTCTCGTCATAGTGAAACTCAATGTCTTTTAGATCTGCCCTAGTCGCGACAGAGTCGACAATGTTGATAGGAGACTGGCTCTTGCCTGCGGCGCAGAGGGCAAAATCCTCGGAGAGTCCACCCCAAAAGTCAGGTCCGGTCTTGCCTTCATAGCCCCAGTCGGCGGCAAGGGCGATGAAGGAGACGAGTGCAAGTGAGAGCGCCCATAAAGAGAGCCGGGTCAATAATCTCATTTCAGCATCTCCTTTGATGAGAGCTATTCAGAGGAGAGAGTAGCCCATCTCGCGGCAAGATATCAATATTCAGCTTTGACAATTCCAAGAGCGGATGAAACTGGATCAAGATCTGATCTGAATAGCATACCAATGAAGCAGAGCCCATAGACTGACTCTGGTGCCGATTCTTTTCTAGAGAATCAGAGAACCTTGACCAGCTCGTCGAAGATGCCGATCCAGCCTTGCTCGATGCGCCCTTGAAATTCGGCCAGGCTTGGGCTGACATCATGAATGAGCGTGAGCTCGCACCCCTTGCCTGCTGGGACAATCTCGATCAGCACGTGGTCGCCGTGCATGGCGACATTTTCAACCTGGAGTGAGAAGGCCAGCCTTCGCGGCCTGTCGATCTCCAGATATTGGCCGGCGAACTCCACATCTACGCCATCTCTCCGGTCCACAAAGGAGAATCTGCCTCCAACACGGGCATCAATCTCCACCGAGATCATTTGCGCCGTCGGCTTGTGGAAGAGAAATTTTCTGGCTCTCTCCGGATCAAGAAAGGCATCAAAGACTCGCTCTGCGGTCGCCTCATAGCGCCGCGTCAGTCGGACTGAGACGGGTGTTTCAACTTTCATAAGCTCCTCCTCTTTCTTTGCTCTTGCCGAGCACTCAAATCGAAAACTTCTCTACGCCGTAGCGGATGCGGTTCTTCTCCATCAGCACCTCACGCGCCTCCAGTTTTTCGCCCCGGAGCTGTGCGGTCAGCATCTCCAGAAGTGTGTGCCAGCCCATCATCGTTCGCCCTTCAAAATCTGCGAGCACAGGGCGATGTTTCAGCGTCAGCAGCACTTTCTCATTTTGCCTTTTCAACTCAAAAGTGACATAGGATTCTGGAAAGGGAGATTCTGGCTCACCCGGCATAAATACGTCCCAGGTGAAGGCGAGCAGACGCGGCGGCTTCCATTGGGTGACAACGCCTCTGATGTGGCCATTGCCGATATTGACGGCCCCGCCAAGACGCGGATCAATCGTGCTGGCAGAGCCATTTCCAAGCCACTGGGTGATCTGCTCGCTGCTGGTTATATATTCCCAGACGCGCTCGATGGGCCCAGGGAGCAGCCGCTCAAACTGCACCATCGATTCTTTGATAAGTCGGCCTTCATCGCTCATGTTTTTCTCCCTTCTTTTTAGAGGCTTTTGAGGCAGCGCGATCTTCTGCTTTTAACAACTCGTCGAGGGCGTCGAGCCGCGCCGTCCAGAGCCTGCGCTGAGTCACAATCCAGTTGGCCACTTCATCGAGCGGTTCGGGGTTGATTGATAAGAGATGCTCCCGCCCATCGCGGCGGCGGCGCACCAGATGAGCGCGCTCCAGCACGCGGATATGTTTGGATACCGCATTGAGCGACATCGAGAAGGGCTGCGCCAGCTCTGTGACACGTGCCTCGCCTGACGAGAGGCGCTTCAATATTGCGCGCCTAGTCGGATCGGAGAGTGCCATCAATGTCTCATCGAGGCTCAGTTCTTTTGTCAACATTATTCAACCACTTGGTTGAGTATAATTCAAAAATAATATTTTGTCAAGATGGCGGGTGATGATCGGGCTATGGAAAAATTCCTGGATTCCGGACGAAGCGTAGCGAAGATCCGGAATGACAGCCACATAGAAACGTCATCCCCATCCCGGATTAAATCCAAGGTTCGTCCGGAATGACACATACTTAGCACGTCATTCCCGCCCCGGATCAAGTCCAGGGTAGACTCCGGCGGGAATCCAGGAAGTTGAATTGAGGGTGTGGTTCCTCCGCCCGTTATGTTATTATCGCAGCACGAGCAGCATTTTTAGTCCAGCAGAATGCAGTCGGCCAGTCTTATCAAGGCTCGCCACGCGATAGAAATAGACGCCGTTAGGAACGGCTCTTCCAGACGCATTACGCAGGCTCCAGAAAATTTTTGAATTGGCAGACGTGCCGCGAAAGACCTCTTTCCCGCTCGATGAAAATATTTCCACCCGGACATTTTGCGGAGATTGATTCCAGGAGAAGCTGAGCCCACCACTTCCCCTTTTGCTAAGAATCTGAACGCGAAGATTGCGCTCATCCTGTGCGCGCGCTGACTTGCAAATATTTGTTTGGCCGATCCAGCCATCTACAGCATCGAAGAAGAGCTGGTCGGTGATTCGGGTCGCGATCCACTCATCCACAGAGGCAAAAAACTCGCTGTCGCTCAGATGGCAGTCGCCATTCTTGTCCAGCACCAGGAGTCCGGTGGAGTCGCCACCTCGGCGGAGGGGCACTGCTTCCATTGCTGCCACTGCATGCCAGCAGGATCGAGATGGTGTTGCTCTCCGCCGGGAGATGGCTGCCCAGGCTCGGCCAGTGCTGAATCCGGTTCTCGATGCGAAGCGAGTGAGTTACGCTACAGCTTGCGCTCTGCGGAATCTGAAAGCGCACCTCATTCTTTGAGATCCAATAGACCCCCGATAAGAGGCCATCATCCCATTGAATCGCATAATTGAAGGCAAAGTCATTTCCATAGATGGCAATCTCGTTTCCAGGCCGCGCCGGATTGTGGGCTGACTGAATCGATGTGCGGATGCACCGCTTGCGGGCCAATCCCTGCGGCAGTGCACTCGATAAAAAGCGGATAGGCAGAAGATGGCGGGGCTTGGTCATCGGATAAATTTTGTCCATTCTTCAGATAGAAGTGCTGCTCCCCGCACGGAGCCTCTGCAGGGATGATGAAATAGAGCGTGCTTCTCGACTCCACACGCGTCTCCAGTGGGTAATCTGAAGTGAGGTTATCCAGAAAGGCTGACGTAAAAATATTTCTGAAATCGGAAAAGCTCTCACCGAGCATGAAATTGGTGCCGGTCACCTGGATCACTTCGCCGGGAATGGCCGCGAGGAAGCTGGAGGCGGCCGGCTGATAGGTCATGATGCCAGGCTGTGGAACCTTTGCAGCCAGAGCAGAGAGCTCCACCGCGCCCAGCAGGATCACAACAAGAATGACTGACTTCAGAAAATGAATCATGCGCAGCGCCCCCTCATCAAGATTGCAAGCCCATTCTACTCCACTTTTCACTCGCAGCAAAGAATTGGGGCAATGAGAGTCGCTCTGTCTGTATGAGCATCAGATCTTGAAGAAGACCGAATCGCCGTCTTGCACCACGTACTCTTTGCCTTCGGTGCGAATCCAGCCGAGCTCGCGCGCTTTGACTTCCGAGCCCGCCTCAAAAAGCTTGGTCAGGGGTACCACTTCTGCGCGGATAAACTTCTTCTCAAAATCGGTATGAATCTCAGCGGCTGCCTGTGGCGCTTTGGTGCCGCGCTTGATTGTCCAGGCGCGAGTCTCTTTGGGTCCGGTCGTGAAAAAAGTGATCAGATCGAGCAGCGCGTATGACTTGTGAATGAGCAGATCAATGGCCGATTCCTCAAAGCCCAGCGACTTTCTATAATCGTCCGCTTCGGCATCGGGGAGCTCTGAAAGCTCGACTTCGGTTTTGAGGGGCAGATAGACGCCCTTTCCGGCTGGGACGCCTTCAATCGGCGGCCTGTTGACGGCATCCTCATCGGAGCAGTTGATCACATAGAGCATCGGCTTGGAGGTGAGCAGAGTGAGCTCTCGCACCAGTGGGAGCTCTTTGGTCGTGAATTGCAAGTCTCTTACGGCTTTTCCTGCTTTGAGTGCTTCAAGCATTCGCTCAAGAGTGGGCATCTGTTCGACAGCCTCTTTGAAGCCGACGCGGGCTTTGTCCTTCACAGTCTGATAACGGCGCTCAACAGTTCCCAAGTCTGCCAGTGCCAGCTCGACATCAATGATGCCGAGATCGCGCTCCGGGTCAACAGAACCGCTCACGTGAGCCACCAGCGGATCGGGGAATCGGCGGATGACATGGGCGATGGCGTTCACTTCCCGAATGTTGGCCAAGAATTTATTTCCCAGACCTTCGCCAGCCGATGCGCCTTCGACGAGTCCGGCGATGTCCACAAATTCAATCGTTGTGGGAGTCGTCTTTTCAGATTTTGAAAATTTCGAAAGCTGATAGAGCCGCTTATCAGGGACAGCCACAACGCCAACGTTGGGATCAATCGTGGCAAAGGGATAATTGGAAGTATCCACTGCCTTTTTGGTGAGCAGTGAGAATAGCGTTGATTTGCCTACATTGGGCAGTCCTACGATTCCAATTGCTAATGACATGGGCGCAAGTGTACGGGATTTGCAGAGAATTTCAATCGAAGCAAGTTTCGATTTTATTGAAGAGATGACAAGAGTGAAGTACGCTTTTTTCACCATGAGCACGAAAATTTTGCAAGAGCATCTGATCTGGGCGCTTCAGCAGGGCTTTGATCCTGGCAAAGGGCACGAAGCAAAATCGCTGCTCGACTCCATTCAAGATCTGACACCAGAGCAAGCGGCTTGGATATCTGCACCCGGTGCGCCATCCATCTGGACCATGGTCAATCATGTTGCAAGCTGGAAAGAGACGATCGCGCGCACAATTGAAGGTGAGAAGTTCTCGTTTGGAGGGAGGTGGCCAGCGCCGCGCATTATTTCACAGACCGAGTGGGACAACGATCTTCAGGCGCTCATCCGCTGGCAAATTCGTCTCCTTGGTCATCTGGATAAATTGGACGATGAGCGATTGAACCGCCCCTTGCCAGATCTCGACAACTGGTCGCTGGCCAAAGTCTTTACGGGGCTGATTGCGCATGATTGCTACCACTGCGGCCAGATCACAAAGCTGCGCCAGCTCCAAAACATTTCTCTCTAAAGATTGCTCTCAGTTTACCACTCTTGAATAGGCTTTTTTTGTCTGATCCAACCGGGATGAGCATGTGAATATCTCTTGACAGAGCGCGAAAAAGGTTGTATTATGAGATTGGCGTTGCATGTTTTAGGGTGTAGGCCTGTCATGACTTACAATTCCAAAGACAGCGACTCAGATTTGCATGACGAGCTTTTACGATGATTTGCGAATGCAGGAAATCTCCTCGTCCAAGTTGTCGCACGGCTTTTAGTCTAAACCGATGCAGAAAGGAAGGGGAGATTTCTAATGGCTACAGGAACCGTCAAGTGGTTTAACGACGCGAAGGGTTTCGGCTTTATCCAGCAGGATGACGGTGGAGAGGACGTATTCGTCCACTTCTCCGCGATCAGCAGCCAGGGTTACAAGACTCTGCGCGAGGGTCAGGCAGTCACCTTCGATATCCAGGAGGACGCAAAGGGAAAGCGCGCCGCAAATGTAATCCCCACGTAATCTTCTTGGGGTCGAACAGACCTTAGAAATGATGAAGAGCCTCGGGTTTTAAAAAATCTGAGGCTCTTCTATTTGGAGTCTGGTTATTAATCAATACGAATTATTAATAGTACGAGTGGGAGAAAATTTAGTCGGGAGACTGATCTCTCTTTGAGCCCAAATCTTCTAAATATCTCAACCCAATCAAGACGACGAGTGAGATTAACGTCGCCGTCACCGCCAGCCCATAGGGCGTGCACCCCTAGAACTGTACCAGTCAAAAGTAGAGAATCGGCGGATCAAGGAAGGAGCCAAGCAGATGAAGAAGAGCCGATTCAGCGAGCAGCAAGTGGTACAGATCTTGGCAGCAGGGGATCAGGGAGAGAA
>JACQCZ010000001.1 GCA_016201405.1 Candidatus Acetothermia bacterium
CCCGGTGGAGTTTCGAGACGGTGTACGGATTCCCTTGCTGGAGCATGGGCGTCCATCCTCGCACCAGAGCAGCAAACGGCAGAATGGCAACCACAGTCTCTACTTACGGGTGGTACTAAAATAGGGGGCAGGCCACCTCGAGGTTACGAAAATTTCAAAGTTCGGGGAATTATCGTTGCCAATGCCCATGATGATAAAATCAGTTATGCATTAAAAAGTGTCCCCAACGTTTCGCTTTACTTGTACAAAGTGCAATTTGAGCTGGGTAAGGCATGTTGAGCCAGGCGACTCGTGCTCTTGCTCTACCCCTTCACACCCTCAGTCAAGAATTTTCGGGCGGCTTCGGCCATTAGCGCAGCGCCTGTTGGCAGGACTTTTTCGTCGATGTCAAAGTCGGAGGCATGGTGCTGGCGGTCAACGTCATCTTTCTTCGCTCCCAGATAGAAGAAGACGCCAGGTTTTGCCTGGGCCATGAATGAAAAGTCTTCGGCTCCCATGTGCTGATTGGTCTCATGGACCCGATCTTTACCAAGCAAGCCAGTCGCCATCTCGCGGACAAAGCGCGTCATCTCGGGGTTGTTCACCGTAGCGGGATAGCCAGTCTCGATCTTGAACTTGTAATCGCCGCCCATGGATCTGGCAATCGAGAATGCTCTTTCTAAGTTTTCATGAAGAATCTTGCGGACTTCCGGTTTGAAGCTGCGGATCGTTCCGCGCAAAATGACTTCCGCCGGAATGATATTGTCCGCTGTGCCTGCATGAATCTGAGTCACTGTGATCACACCGGACTCGACCGGGCTGACTCTGCGCGAGACAATCCCGTGAATGGCGTTGACGACCTGGGCCGAGAGCCAGATGGGGTCGAGCGCCTGATGCGGATAGGCGCCATGGCCCCCCCGCCCCACGACTGAGCCCTCAAACGTATCGACTGCGGCCATCACCGGACCTTCGCGCAAAAAGACCTCATTGCTCGCATAACTGCTGATGACATGCTGGCCAACGACGGCATCTACACCATCGAGCGCGCCCTCTTCCACCATGCGGCGCCCGCCCGATTTCCCTTCGCTGTCCCAGTTCTCTTCCGAGGGCTGGAAGATAAACCGGACAGTGCCTTTCAGCTTCCCTTTTGTAAAATCATCCTTGAGCATGATCGCGGCGCCGAGCAGACAGGCGGTGTGCGCGTCGTGGCCGCAGGCGTGCATCTTGCCCTTGACCACCGATTTGTAGGGAACATCATTAATCTCTTCAATCGGGAGCGCATCCATATCGGCGCGGAGCGCAATCACCGGTTTTCCAGAGCCCAATTCGGCGACCACGCCGGTCTTGGCGACGCCAGTCTTGTATTTGATGCCGATCAGATCGAGTGTCTCGGTCACTTTTTTGGCTGTGCGTACCTCTTGGAATGAGGTCTCTGGGTGCATGTGCAAATCTCTGCGAATGGCCGTGATCTTTTCTGTCAGCTCTTCGGCGCGATCAAGATAATTAGCCATATTCCTCGATTCGTTAAGAGTAGATTTTATTTTGAGCGGTCCCGAATGACTTCGGCAGCGTGCTCTTCCGGGTTCACTTTTTCATAGATCTTGGCAATCTTGCCCGTTGGATCGATCAGAAATGAGACACGGCTCGTCCCTTCGTATTCTTTACCCATATACTCTTTCTTCCCCCAGACGCCATATTTGTTGACAACAGCCTTGGTCTCATCGGCCAGCAGTGTGTAGGGGAGCTTGTACTTCTCAGCAAAGCTCTTGTGGCTCTCGATAGAATCGATGCTGATTCCAAAGATCGCCGTGTTGAGCCTCTTCAGCTCTGCAAAGTTGTCGCGAAGCCCGCACGCCTCTTTGGTGCAGCCGGGCGTATCATCTTTGGGGTAGAAGAAGATCAGTACCCACTGACCCCGGTAGGCAGAGAGCTTATGCATCTTCCCGCTCTGATCAGCCAATGAAAAATCTGGGGCGATATCTCCAGCCTTGAGTGTTAGCATGTGCGCATCGTACTTTTAAGTAAAGACTTCTTTCAAGTGTTGGTACGCTACTCATGCAACAGTAGCGGGTCGGGCAGATAGAACCAGTCATACCAGTTGTTCGTCGGACGGCTGGAGTCAGCAAAGTAGAGCTTGACCCGTAACGTAGTGCCTGAGACTTGCGTTACTGCCTCGCTCACTTTGAAGAGCTGGTTCCATGGCTTCTGCCAGCTCGTAACTCCAACTCCGTTGAGTCTCTTCATCATTAGATCCGCGTTCTGCTTGGCAGTCATTTCATCGCCATGAACAAGCACAAGACCCATATAGAAGCCGTTGGCATCTTTCCCGACTCCGGTAGCAAGCGCCTGATAGACTTTCAGCTTCGGCTCCGCCTCAAGCGAAGCGCGGTACTTCTGAATGTCGCTCGGGTCTGGGTGGATGCGAGTATAGAGCTGAACCAGAGAATCGACACTCTGTGTGTGCTCTGAGAAGATCATGCTGTAGAGCTTTAGCTCAACAGCAGCTTTGGCCAATTGCTGAAAATCAGCGGCATCTGCAAGCGAGGGACCCCGCTTTGTGCTGGCATCGAGCATCTGATGCATGCCAGTCAGCCATGTTGTGTAAAAGATCTGGCCCCTGGGGAAGGCGAGCCGCGCTCCAAACCCTGCTGGAGAATAGGCTGGCGGATTGAGCCTGTTCTTCGGATCGGCCACTTGGTCCTCACCCCAGCTCAGAACGGGCACGTTCTGGTACATCTCTTTTGCTGGCGCTGGCCACGCCTTTGAATTGGAAATCGTTTTCGCAATCTCCCACGCATCTGTGCTCACATTGATGGCTGCGTACTCATTGGGGGTTACACCCGCTACGGCAGATTGATCAATATCGCGGAGGTCATAGCCCGCGTTCTTCTCTAGGACACCCAAGGTGATGTTGACATTCTCATCAAACCCGGTGATGAAGGGGCCTTTGTAGAGCGATCCCTTCGTCTTGAGCAGATAAGCATAATCCATGACCACTTCTGACGGAAGCCCGGCGGCAGGGCGCTCCAGTTGGAGAACAGCGCTTGCAGCAGCATAGTCGTTGATCACTACGTTCATGCGTGTATCTTGCGTGTCGGGGATAGCTTGGAGCAGCTTCATGATGCCATCGAGTGAAGATGTCGTTCCACTGCCGGTAAACTTGTCAATCTGAGTTGTGATGAGCAGAATCCCAAGGAGTAAAATCGCAGCAATAATGGCTATTTTCATCATTCCACCTCTCCAGAAAAGAAGACTTGAAAAAGTATAACTGTGAAAAGCATCCAAACTATAAAATAGATCGGTTAGGGACGCAACCCGGGTTCTCCTTGATAGAATGACGATCTATGAAGAATCGATTTCTCGTGACCATAGAGACCTTGGGCAGCGCACTTGAACATCTATCTAAGAATGACCCTGACCTTGGCCGCGTCGTCTCAGAATTGGGAGCACCGCCGCTCTGGGCGCGGAAGCCCGGTTTTCCCACTCTGATGCACATCATCTTAGGTCAGCAGGTCTCGCTGGCTTCTGCCAAAGCAACATATTTGAAGCTAAGCGATGCAATCTCGCCTCTCACTCCTCAGAGATTTCTCACCTTAAGCGATTCCAAACTGAAAGAGATTGGCTTTAGCCGCCAGAAGACTCTCTATTGTCGCGAGCTTGCCTCAGCTATTCTCGAAAAAAGGCTCGACTTGAAAGCGCTGCACAATAGGGACGATGCAGCCGTGCATTCAGATCTTACGCAAATAAAAGGCATCGGTCCCTGGACTGCTGAGATCTATCTGTTGATGGCGCTGCGTCGTCCAGACATCTGGCCCTCTGGCGACTTGGCCCTGGCAATAGCAGCCCAGTCCGTGAAGAACTTGCGCACTATGCCCTCCCATAACCAATTAGAGCGGCTGGGTGAGAGGTGGCGTCCGTGGCGATCCGTCGCCGCGCGCATCTTATGGCATCATTACTTGAGCGAGCGAAACCAAAAGCTTTCAATGTAACGAGCAACACTTTCTCACTATTCCTAGCCGATATTCCCAATATTGTCAAGCCAAATTGCCCAGTGCAAGAGCGTAAGTTGCGTTCAACACAACAGACGTGTGAGGTTTAGTTCGCTTCAAATCGCATTTATTGTAGAAGGCGATCTTACGATTTTCAGAGGTGCAACGATATGAAGCGCACTCATCCCCTGCATGGGAGGGCCAAGGCTCTCGCTTTTATAACAACATGGGCTCTTCTGATCGCAGGGCTTTGGATGACCACCACAGCTGCCCCGATTGATGATTCCTTCGATTTTCGGCAGATTCAGAACTCAATTGACCAGGTCAACAGCAACGTTGCTCAGATGGAACAGATGTTAAACACAGTGGAGAGCCAGCTTGGCGGCACAGACCGGCTGCGCGAGATCCAAGCTCTTCTACAAAATGTGACAGGCGATATGCAGTCGCTCCAGGGCACATTTG
This sequence comes from Candidatus Acetothermia bacterium, assembly GCA_016201405.1. Lineage (GTDB taxonomy): Bacteria > Bipolaricaulota > Bipolaricaulia > RBG-16-55-9 > RBG-16-55-9 > JACQCZ01. The sequence goes on from JACQCZ010000001.1 coordinate 4,431, forward strand.
CCTCTTGGCAAAATTCCAGCCCCTCCCATGACTCTCTGCAGGCCTTCCACACCACTTTGACACATTTGGGGCAGAGCGCACACAAACTTCAGAGATATTTTGAGCCGCAAGGCATCACCCATGCCGAAGGATTGACTGACCTGCAAGAGCTTCGCTTCTCCTCCATTCGCATCTCGGAGAGCGTGCGCAAGCTGGGACGCCTCACTCATCTTCAGGCCCTCCTGTTTACGCCCGATTACGTACAGGACTTCTCTATCCTCGATCTCTTTCGCATATTGCGAGCTTCTCTTGCCGACGTTGAAAAAGTCCAATCCCTCGCCCACTCCATCTCGCCCGCTCAGCCTGCTGGCATTGATGAGCCAACAACGCTGCTGGATGAAGTTGCTCAGGGGATGCAGCAATTCGAAGGGGAGCTACAAGCCATCGATGTGCAGGTACAGAGCGGCCAGACAAAGTTTGGCTCGATGATTGACACATCCAGTAGCGCGATAGACTCACTCTATGGACTCGTCTCACTCCTCAATTTGAGTACCGAAGCTGAGGGAGCCACCTTTGATTCTACAACATTTACTGCAGCACTCAGTCTGGTTCATGCCAGCCTGCTGGCTCTAAACCAGTCATTACACGCCCTCAATCTGATGGAGGACAGCCCTGCCAGCGACCCCTTTCGCTCGCTTGTGCAGTTTGACAAAGATGCCAATTGCCTGATCAGCAACGACGAGTTCTTGGATGGGCTTGAGCAGTGGATTGCCGGAAGCATTGACCGCCCGATCTTTTCAACCTTGGCCGATGCCTGGGTGATGGTGATTCCAATCTGCAACAAAAAAGAGACTTCGACTCCAATAGAGCCATCTGCTCCGGCAGCGCCAATGTCAATTGTCATTCGAACACGCCTCACGGCCAGCGGAGTCGCATTCAACATCCAGGGAACAACCATCATCTCATCTCAAGTGGAAGTCTTTAATGCCAGTGGTGCTCGAATTGCCATGGATCAGTCAAGCGGACGGCACCTCATCTGGAACTTGAGGACATGCAATGGCCGCCCCATTGCCAACGGCGTCTATTTTTACCGGGTGATGGCTCGCACCGCCGACGGGAAGCTTTTCTATAGCCAAATCAAGAAGCTGGCTCTGTTGAGATAGCAGGCTTAGCCAGATAAATGTGAAAGAAGATCCGAGGCCAGCTCCAGAGCTTCTTGCTTTTTATTATTTCAATTTGCGAGCCAAATCTTTAGCAAAATATGTGATGACAATGTCAGCACCTGCACGGACAATTCCTGTGACCATCTCTCGCACTATGCGTTCTTCATCGATCCAGCCGTTGCGCGCTGCCGCCTTCACCATCGAATACTCGCCGCTTACATTGTAGGCAGCAATTGGGAGCTCAAAGGACTCGCGAGCAGCTTGGATCACATCGAGATAGGCAAGTGCAGGCTTCACCATCAGAATGTCTGCACCTTCTTCAGCATCAAGCTCCATCTCTTTGATCGCCTCACGAATGTTGGGGGAATCCATCTGATAGCTCTTGCGGTCACCAAACTGCGGAGCGGAATCCGCCGCCTCGCGGAATGGCCCGTAGAAGGCCGAGGCATATTTTGCGGCATAGCTCATAATCGGAATCTTCGAAAACCCCTCCTCATCCAGGGCCTCGCGAATGGCAGCCACCTGCCCATCCATCATGGCGCTCGGAGCAATCACATCAGCGCCTGCCGCAGCCTGAGAGACTGCAGTCCTGGCAAGCATTTCCAGCGATTCGTCATTCTCTACACTCTCGCCACGAATCACTCCGCAATGGCCGTGATCGGTGTATTCACAGAGGCAAACATCCCCAACAACCAAAATATCCGGGACAGCTTTCTTGATTGCGCGGACGGCCTGTTGAACAATTCCGTGATCATCGTAGGCTCCGCTTCCCAATTCATCTTTCTCTTCAGGCAGGCCAAACAAGAGCACAGCAGGAATCTTTAGCTCGGCGATCTCGTTGGCTTCGTTGGCCAGCAGATCAATGGAAAATCTGTACTGGCCCGGCATCGAGGTAATCTCCTCGTGAATTCTTTGCCCCGGCTTTACAAAGATGGGATAGACAAGCTGATCTACCGAAAGACGAGTCTCGCGGACGAGACGCCGCATCGCCTCACTGGATCGCAGTCTTCGGGGTCGCCGGATGACTTGGCTCCTTCCGCGCAATTTACTCATAGCTGCCGAGCTCCTCAATCAATTTTGCAATCAGTCCTGGAATCGTATGCTCGCGGGCGACAATGCTCACATGCAAGCCAAGCTCACGAGCCGTCTTTTCCGTGATCGGGCCTATACAGGCCATCTTGGCCGATTGAATTTGGGATTTAATCAATCCAGCGCTTGTCATCAATTTTATAAAAGAATTGACTGTGGACGAGCTTGTAAAAGTGATGACATCAATCTCGTTTTTTTCAAACATCTTTCTTATTTGAGCCAACCGATCTTTCTCAATCTGTACCGGAAGCGTTCGATAGACTGCCACTTCATCCACGATGGCACCACTCTCACGAAGGATCTTTGGCAAGGCTTTGCGGGCGATGTCCGCTCTCGGCAAGAGAATTCTCAGGCCATTCACACCTCCCAGTCCTTTTGCAATCTCTTCAGCGACAAAAACTTCAGGGACCACATGAACATCGCGCCCTTTTGAGCAAATCGCCTCTGCTGTCGCCGGACCGATTGCGGCCAGATTCACGTCCTGCCAGATCGCATTCGTATACTTCAGACCCGAAAGCCTGCTCCATAAAAACTGCACGCCATTGACACTCGTAAAGATACACCACTGGTATTCATGTCTAGATAGACGCTTTAAAGCTTCATCAACAAGCGCGTAACTTTCAGGTGGTGCAAATCGAATGGTGGGAAGCTCAATCGCTTCTGCACCCAAGGCTCTCAATGACTCGGCAAGAGCTTCCGTATTTCCCTCTGGCCTAGTGACAAGAATTTTTAGTCCTGTCAAGGAGTCTGGTTTAGAAATTTTAAGCGGGCGATTCATGATGCAATTCTTCGATGATCTTCTTCGCTCCACGCTGAAGCAGCATTTCAGCTAGATGCGCCGCCAACTCTTTTGATTGTTCAGCTAAGCCCGAAATCTTATCTCGGATAATTTGATGCCCAGTGGGCTGAGCCACGAGCCCTTCTAGCTGCATCTGGCCACTCTTCTCTCGAGCCAGCGCTGCGATTGGCGCCCGGCAGCCTCCACCCAAAATTGCCAAAAACTCCCGCTCAGCTTTTACCTCACGAGCCGTTTGGGCGTGATTGATCGATGCGACCAGCGCTTTCATTTGTGCGTCATCAGCGCGAATCTCCACAGCCAGAGCCCCTTGTCCGACCGCCGGGAGAAGAATTTCAGGTGAGATAGACTCTGTGATCTGCTTGGTCAACCCCAGGCGCTTCAGGCCTGCAGCCGCCACGATGATTGCGTCATACTGGCCAGCCTCCAGCTTTTTGAGGCGCGTATCCACATTGCCGCGAATCTCAATGATTTGCAGATCAGAACGCCAGGCCAGCAATTGCGCACCCCGCCGTGGACTCCCTGTGCCGATGCGCGATCTCAAGGGCAGATGTTTTAGAGATAGACCACTCCGTGAGATCAGCACGTCTCGCGGGTCTTCCCGCTCCAAGATTGCCCCTAAAAACAGTCCATCGGGCTGCTCAATTGGCATATCTTTGAGGCTGTGAATGGCCAGATCAATTTTTTTTTGAAGAAGAGCCTCTTCGATCTCTTTGATAAAGATGCCCTGCCCACCGATGACTGAAAGAGACTCATGACTGAGTTTGTCACCTTCTGTTTGAATGATCTCAACGCGAAAGTTTTGACTGTGATCTTTTGTTTTGAGCTGCTCTATTACTAAATCTGTCTGAGCCAGCGCGAGACGGCTTCCCCGCGTGCCGACGATGATCTCGCTCATCACTTGCCATCCAGCCCAAAGAGTTTGCGAGTCGCCTCTTCCAGACTGCGGTCCTGATGGCCATTCTCTTTCAGTCGCACTGTGGGCAGGTGGAGCAGCTTGGTCACAATGCGCCGACTCATCTGCTCAATCGCTTCACGATCCCGCTCCGGGAGCGAGCCTAGCTTCTGGAGCGTCCGCTCGACCTCCTGGTGACGCACATCTTCGGCGTGATCACGAAGAGCTTTCACGGTAGGGAGAGATTCTAGTGAGCTTAGCCACGTTGTAAAACAAGAGACCTCGCCCTCGATAATTTTAAGGGCTTTGGGAACTTCTCGCTCACGCTTTTGGCGGTTCTTCTCGACAACAGCCGCAAGATCATCAAGATTGTAAAGATGTACCCCGACAATGGCCTGAACCTCTGGATCGATGTCTCGCGGCATAGCAATGTCCACAAAAAACAGAGGCATCTTTCTCGTAGCCATGACATCTTTGACTTGGTCAGTCTGAATGACATGATGGGGCGCAGCCGTGGAGCTGATCACAACATCGACTTTTCGCAACATCTCATGCAGTGATTCCCAAGCAACCGCTTCGCCACTCATGGCTCGGGCCAGCTCTTGGGCACGCGAAAGGGTACGATTGATCATATAGAGTCTCTTGATGCCGCGCTTTCGCAGTAATCGGGCGGCAAGCTCACTCATCTCTCCAGAGCCGATGATGAGCGCCAGTTTGTCATCCAGCCCTCCGAGAACCTGTTCTGCCAAGTCCACGGCAAGAGAGCTGATGGAGGTGGGCATCTTTCCAATCTCTGTCTCTGTGCGGACCTGCTTGCCAACGTTAACCGCCATCTGAAAGAGTTTCGACAGAATCTTTCCAGTCGTGTTGGCTCCCAGCGCTGCCCCGTACGCCTCGCGTACTTGCCCCAGGACCTGATTTTCGCCCAATGCAATCGCATCCAATGCCGAGGCTACACGAAAGAGATGCATGGCCATCTCACCAGATTCATAGCATCGAAGCCTTGAATGGATCTCTTCAATTGGGATTCCATGGAACTCGCTCATGAAACGTGAAATCTCATCTTGGATGCCAGCTAGAGCCGTCTCTGAGGCCACGCCATAAATCTCCGTACGCTGGCAGGTGGAAAGAATGACGGCCTCATAAAGGCCGCACTCTCTTTGCAGTCGCTCAAGAGCCGATGAAAGCACAGAAGATGCGAACGAGACTCTCTCTAATAAACTGAGAGGCGCCTGATTCTCATGGCTGATCCCGACTGCAAAGGGCCTCATGATTTTACCCTCAGTGCATGAAGTGCAAACTCTCCAATATAAGCACCTGTCTCTATGGGATCATATTCGCGATGAAAATGAGCCCGCTGAGAGATGGAGCGATTCACCATACCCAGCACACAATCCGCTGATTTGTGCGCATCCGTCACACGAAACTCTTTCGATTGCATCCCATCCGAGATTATTTTTGTCAGCAGCGCATGGACCTGATCAAGATCCGACGCAAAGCGACGCATACTGATCGGGTCAAATTCCGTCTTCTCACGCACATAGAGTCCGGCATTGAGCAAATCTCGCGGGAAGGACTCTAAATAAACAGTAATAAATGACGTGAGCTTCTCGGCAGCAGATTGAGCGTTTTGGGAGATCAGCTCCAGTCTCTCCAGAAGAGATTTTAAGGTGACATGTTCGCGCGTCACAGCCTGAAAGAGTCCACGTTTGTCTCTAAAGTAGTAATAGACCATCGGCAGAGAGACTTGGGCTACGTTGCAGATCTCACGAACCGAGACGTTGGCAAACCCCTTCTCTTTGAAGAGATGGGTGGCAACCTGGAGAATTCGCTCTCGAGATTGAGTCACGCTCACGCTTACCTCACCTCCTGTCTAACGCTCGTTAGATGATATCCAATGGCCCAGCAGGGATCAATGACACAAATCAACGAGCCAGCCTGAGAATGGACTCTAAAACAGCAAGGGCCAGCGAACGACACTCGCCAGCCCTTGCTCACGAATAACCTCTTAGAATGGAGCCGTTGAAGTGGGCTCGGTCAGCCCATCTTTGTAAAGATCACTGCGATAGGCAAAGAGACCTGCGGTTGTGTGCAAGCTCTCTTGCTTTGGCATATAGACAGCAACCAATTCGGTCTTTGACGTTGCATATAATTCAATCCAAAGTGTGCCATCATCGCTCTCTTCTTTGAGGCGATAGCGTGTTGTAGATATTGTGCCACCTGGGCTCTCCAAGAAGGCCTGGTCAACGCTGACCAGGTGCATCTTGCCCACACGCAAGGCTTGTGGCGCCAAATCCGTAAGGAGAATTTGGTCTGCAGCAACTCCCTGATCAAGCTGCTTCACGATGACCCGATGGATCAACTCAAACTGGCTCATAGTGCTAAAGTCACTGAGCACCGGGTATCCTTGCAGATCCACTTGGCGTCTGAGATTCTCATCTTGGCCAGAGTGGATCATCATGGCCTTGTCCTTGGAAATTTCAGCCTCAGCACGATTGCCCTGATAGACCAGATTGCCAGTGATGAGATAGGAGCTGGGCCGATAATCAGAAGTCATGCTCAGCTCTTGAGATGCCGTCTTTCCCGCACCCGAGCGCTCGACGGAATTTATAGTGGAAGAGAGGCGCAAGACATCATTCCCATCTTTCTCTAGAGTAAAATCCTCTTTGGCAATTGCTTGGTTGCCAAGCATCGTTCTGTACGTTCCTTGCTGCAAAAATTGCTTTCCAACAACCACATACCCATTCACAATCATTGCCCCTAGCTCACTCGGGTTTGTGAGAACGCCAGTAGCGCCTGGCGCGTGCCCCAATATCGTCCCCAAATAGACTCCAACGGCCAGAATTATCACCATGAGCATCGAGAAGGAGAAGGCTAGGCGCGGACGCAAAAAGAAGCGGCGCTCTTTGGCAGGCTTCTCTGTTAGGCGAGTCATCGGATGCTCTCCAGTTGCTGGGCGACCACGCACACTCTCCAGCGCCTCTTGGAGCAAGACCTCAGAGAGATCGGGGACCTCTTGGAGAACTGCCGATTGGAGCCCCTTCATCTCATCTATTTCGTTACGACAGGTTGTGCAGTCCTGGAGATGGCTTTGAACACGGACACGCTCATCCGCTCCCAATGTGCCATTCAAATACCAGGGGAGCAATTCCAAAATCTCCTGGTGCCCATTTGGCTCATTCTTCATGCGCCCTTTGAGATCTGCCATAGCTCATCTCCTTTCATCCCTCGCTCAGCAAGGATCTCTTTCAGTCTCTGCTTGGCATAGAACATCCGGCTCTTCACCGTTCCAGCGTTTGTGTTCATGATCTCCGCAATCTCGTTATACGAAAGCCCCTGCTGGAAGGTGAGCTCAATCACCGTGCGGTGCTCTGCGGTGAGACCTTGGAGCGCCTGTCGCACTTCATTCATCAGATCCTCCCGTCCAACTTTGCGGCTTGCATCCGCTTGGGGATCCCCCGGAAGCTGCTCTGATTCATGATCAGCCTCCGTAAGGAAGAGATCTTTTGCCTTACGCTCTTTGCGGCTCCATTCGAGCAACTTGCGATAGCCAATTCCCAGAATCCATGTCGATGCACGTGAGCTGCCATTGAACGTGGTCGCCCGGTTCCAGACGATGAGCATGGTCTCTTGAACCAGCTCCTGGGCGGCCTGGGCATCGCGGATGCGCTGTCGGAAGAAGGAATCCAGCCGCGGCTGATACCGCCTGTACAATTCCTCGAAGTCCGCCTCGCTGCCGCGGGCTACTCCCTCCAGCAGCCGGACATCCGGGTCCATCGGCTCCGCGCCTCCTTACCCACCTATTGAATGGCGTTATAAACCCACTTGGTTCAATTTCCGCAGCCTTACAGCTAGGCTCTTATCCCCCGAAGATTACCATAAATTGCAGACTGGGATAACCAAAGGCCTTCATCGGACCTCCGGGAACAGATTGTCCATCCACAAGCTGCCACTCTCCAATGCTGAGGTTTACGTTGTATCCTGCACTCAGGCGCACACCCATGAAATCAAGCAACCGAATCTCGAGCGTTGCGAAGGGCTGCACGAACCCAAAATTGCGGTTCATCGAAAACTTGAGAGGTGGATTCTTGATAAAATCCTGAAAGCTGCCTTGAAAATCCTGGATGAGCCGAAGCTCCATGCTGCCAAATCCGATCAATCCACCGATGGAAAAATCTCCCAGATCCATCTCGCCCACGACATGATCAAACATGAATCCTTGCATGCTCATGGAGAAGATCACTCGGTTGAAGGCCATCTTGGTAGAGGTGGCTGGGAAGGTCCACTCTCCGGAAGTGGCCATTCCGCCCAGCCGAAAGTCAGCTCCGCCAAAGCCACCCCCGCCATACATCAGAAAGTACTGCTCATTCCCAAAGTTAAAGTCCCCTTGGATGTCCAGCGCGTCATTAAAACTCTTACTTAGCTCACTCAGATCGAGGAGAGCACCCACAGCAAATGGCCCCCCACCGCCACTGAACGCACCATCCGCAAGCAAAGTTGTCGGGGTGAGCAGCACCCAAGCGAGGACTCCCAAGACCATCGCCCCTCTCTTGACGGAAAACATTACGACACCACACTCCTTCAGCGATATCCGATTTCGTTGACTCATATCAGTTCATGTCTTTTTTTGTGGATAAGTTCAACCGATTTACAACTTTTACTTGACAATCTCGAGAAGAATCCGGCCTAGCTCTGAAGAGATGCTCAAATGAGAATTTCCTTTTCCAAGTAGCAGCTTGATTTTCTGCCCAGGCCAGCCTGTCTCCCGCTCGGTCGGCGTTTTGGGGCAGTTCTCGATCCCCTGAACTGTAATATCTTTCAGTTTTGTCTCCCCTTCTACAAGCGCAGAATCCTTGCAAGACAACTGCACCGATATATCTCCAACCGAATTCGTGAGATCGCCTTCCTGGAAGGTTGTGTTTTGCAGCGCAATACCGCCCACGTGGCTCTGCACATGAAGATCTTTTAGCTTTGAATCTCGAATGATAATCGATTGCGCTCCCACGGCAGGATCATTCTGAATCCCAGCCTCCTGACTGACCTCAAGCTGACCCTCAAAATGGAAGACCTCGATGGAGCCTACCACTTGATCAATCTGAAGCCTTGCATCCTTTGGGACACGAATGGTGTACTCAATCAATCCAACGCGCTCTTCTGAAAAGGGAGGAGTCAATTTGAAGTGCTTGCCGATAGCATCAGAGGCATTACTGCTGATCCGAATCGAATCTTGATCAGCTTTAATGTCCACATCCAACTCATCGAGAGGAAGGTTGCGGACACGCTTCGTCCATTCGATGCTGACAAAGGGGCCTCCCACGACAAAAGAAGACTGGTCAACGCCTTCGATAACTATTCTTCCAATAAAATTGTCAATAATTATCTGTTGTCCTATGTATGGGATGTCCTGGGAATTTTTCTCTTGGTTGTCGAACTCTTTCAGATCGAGCGTGCTGAGCAGAATGGGGCGCGGGATGCAGCCTGTCGTTAGCACTAATAGCACCAAGAGAGCTAGAGCTGCAAAGAATCTCTTTGATCTTCTGATCTTCGTTCTCTTCTCTTTTTTTGTCATAAAGATTCTCTTCTGGCAGCCCGTGTCATTCTGGTCAGATTGCGCCGTCTATGCAAATTCATCATTCAAAACAACTGCCACTCTAGTAAATGAGGCATATGGCCCATTGGGTTCAGATTAAAAGAGAAGGCTCTGTGGGTCTACATCAATCTTGGTCTGTACAGACGACTTCGAATTGCCCAGCAAGTCGGCCAAGATCTTGTTGGTGCTCGACAAATCTTTTGTTTTAATCACCAGTTGCCAGCGATACTCTCCACGTAAGCGATAGGGCAATCCCTGGAACGGGCCAAGTACTTCTAGCCCGTGAAGGGCAGCCTCCTGAAGAGCAGCAGCCAAATGTTCAGTCTGCTCTTTGGCTCTCTCTGCGCTACGATCTTCACTGACAATTTTGACCAGATGAGTAAAGGGCGGATACCCCAACGACTCGCGAAAGGCCAGCTCTTCTTGATAGAAACCGACATAATCTCCCCGGGCGGCCTTCTGAATGGCATAATGATTGGGGTGATTGGTTTGGATGATCACCTCGCCTGGCTTTAAACCTCTCCCAGCGCGGCCAATCGCCTGGCTGATCAGTTGAAATGTTCGCTCACCAGCCCGAAAATCGGGCAGGTTGAGCAGCGTGTCAGCCGAGAGAATTCCCACCAGCGTAAGGTTGGGAAAGTCCAACCCGAGTCCGATCATCTGCGTGCCTACCAGAATCTGAATCTCGCCCTTTCTAAAGGATTCCAGAATAGCCCCATGCTCGCCGCGTCTTACAGAGTCAGAGTCCATACGCACAATGCTCACATTTGGAAAGGCTTCGCGCAGAATAAGCTCTGCCTGCTCAGTTCCAGCTCCAATAAATTTTAAATCTTGTGATTGACACTTTTGGCATCGCCCCACTGAATAAGAATGACCACAAAAGTGACAATCGAGCCTCTGTTCACGCAAGTGATAGACAAGCGCAATCCCGCAGCGCGGGCACTTCTGTGCAGTGCGACAATCTTTGCAGAGAACACATCGTGAAAAGCCCCGCAAATTGAGCAGGAGCAGCACTTGCTCGCCTGCATGCAGCCGCTGCGTGATTGCTTGCTGCAAGCGAGGACTAAGCACATGCTCTTCTCTGCCTAAATCCACAACTTTGACCAAAGGCTGTGAGCCAGTGATGACGCGCTCTTTCAGCTCTAGGCGCTGGATGCCGCCCTTTTGTGAGCGCCAGTATGTCTCAAGCGAAGGGGTTGCACTGCCTAAAATTACTACAGCCTTTGATATCTTAGCTCGCTGCAAGGCGACGTCCCGGGCGTGATAGCGCGGAGCCGGGTCATCTTGCTTGTAGGTCGGCTCATGCTCTTCGTCCATGATCATAAGCCCCAGACGCGCAAGAGGAGAGAAAAGCACCGAGCGAACGCCAATCACAACATCGACTTCAGCATCGCGAATGCGCTCCCACTCATGCGAGCGCTCTGTGCTCGTAAGCTGGCTATGATAGACGGCCAGCCTCTCACCAAAACGCGAGCGAAAGCGGGCGATCAGTTGTGGTGTGAGCGAGATCTCAGGCACTGCCACAATCGCTTGCTTCCCCATCTCCAGGGCTTTGTGAACGGCTCGCAAGTAAATCTCCGTCTTGCCGCTGGCGTTGACTCCGTGGAGCAGAAAGGTCCCCTCGCTGCGGTCCAGTGCTTGTAGAATCGCTTCCAATGCTTCCCTTTGCTCCGCATTCAGCGCATACTGAAAAGGCCCCTCGTGATACGCACTCTTAACATTGTAAGATATTGGACGACGCACGATCGCGATAATCCCTTTCTGTTCCAGAGATTTGAGTGGGCTGTCTGAGAGGTGAAGCTCGGCAAGAAGCTCTCTTGCTGAAGGCTCGCTCTTTCGAGTCAAAAGGGCTTTGAGGAGATTGGCCTGACTCTTTGAGCTTGATGAGAGCTTTTCAATCCAGCGTAGCGTCTCTTCCAAATCTGTCTTTAGATGAATGATGTTTCGCATGCGCGCTTTGCGGCGTTGAAGTAGCGACGGAACGAGTGCCGGGAGAGCAATGCCCAGCGGGCAGAGATAATGTTCGCTTATCCAGTGAGCTAGCTGGAAGCCTGGTTCGTCTACAACAGGCTCTTCGTCGATGAGATTTTTAATAAAGGCAAGCCTGCCCTTGAAGGAGCTTTGCGGTTTTAAAGCAACGACAAAGCCCGTCAGCTCCTCATCGCGAAAGGGAATACGCACCCGCATTCCACGCTCAATTTGACTCTGGAAATGTTCAGGAATGCGATAATCAAAGGTCTTGTCGATATCCCGCGGGACGGCAATCTCAGCGATTGAGTTCTCCATGCAATCACATCAAGCTGTTTACAAGAGCCCCATCTCGCAGATAGAGCACCCGGCCCGCACGCTCCGCGCCTGCCGAGTCATGGGTAGCCAAAACGACTGTCTTCCCCGATTGATGGAAGTTCGTAAGCAATTGAAGAATTGCAGACCCGGACTCTGAATCGAGATTTCCGGTCGGCTCGTCGGCTAAGAGAAGAGCAGGATCGGCAGCTAGAGCTCTGGCCAATGCAATCCGCTGCTGCTCGCCACCGGAGAGCGTTGGCGGCTTTTGTTCAGCTCTCTGACTCAATTCTACTTGGGTCAGCAGTTCAAGCGCACGCTCCCGCCTCTTCTTTTGTGAAACATGCGCCAGTAAAAGAGGCAGCTCTATGTTCTCCACTGCTGTGAGAGTGGGGACCAAATTGAAGGTTTGAAAGACAAATCCCACATTCTGGCCACGCCACATTGCCAATTCATTTCTCGCAAAGTTGAGCAGATCACGGCCTTGCCAGAGCACACGTCCGCCCGATGGCCAATCAAGCCCGCCCATCAGATGGAGCAGTGAGGATTTTCCAGAGCCTGATTTCCCCATCACCGCGACAAATTCACCCGAGCCAATCTTAAGATCGATCTCCCGCAATGCTGTGATCGCTGTCTGACCCGTCGGATAGAGTTTAGAGACTCTTTCAAGGGTGAGAAGAGGAGTTTTGAGGCTTTTCGCCGTCATGCCTTGAGATGACCGCGATCGATCAAATATTCCCGGTCGTTGAACTCTATCTCTCGATTGCTAAAGACCTGCTTGCGCTCATGTCCTTTGCCAGCGATCAAAACGACATCTCCCGGCTTCGCCAGAGCGAGAGCCCTATCAATCGCCAGCCAGCGGTCCTCGATCACTTCATACTGTGCGTCGATTCCGTCCATGCCAGACTCGATCTCACTCAGAATCTCTGACGGCTCTTCGTATTTGGGATTATCATTGGTGATGATCGTGTAGGCTGAGAGCTGCCCGCTGATTTTGCCCATCTGCGGGCGCTTGGCGCGGTCCGAATCTCCGCCGCAGCCAAAGACGGTGATCACCCGCGGGTAGAAGAGCTTTAATGTTTTAATGACCTTCTCTAATGAATCGGGCGAATGAGCAAAATCAATGACCACGGCAAAGCCCTGTTCCGTAGCGTATCGCTCAAATCTGCCTTCGATGTGTGTGACAGACTCGAGGCGTGCTTTCAATTCTTTCTGATCAATTCCGGCCCGCAAACCAACCCCAACAGCGGCCAGTGCATTCTCCACATAAAATTGGCCAGGCAGATGGAGTCGTGCTGAAAATGTTCCACTTGGAGTATGGATTTTGATCGAAGTGCCTTCCGCGTTCATCTCTTTGATTTCGGCACGGATATCTGCGTTTGAGTCCAGCCCATATCTCAACACCTGAGCACGGGTGCTCTTTTGAACTTCGGCACTCACAGGATCATCGTAGCGAATGAGTGCCAGACCTGAAGACTTCAGCTCTTTGAATAGCTTCAGTTTTGCATCGAGATATGCGTCACGAGATGAAAAATAATCAAAGTGGTCATGGCTGAGATTGGTAAAGACAGCAACATCAAAATCGACGCCTCGCGCCCGTTCCTGCGCCAATGCATGAGCTGAGACTTCCAGAACTAGATTTTTCTTCCCGGCCTGAACCGCATCAAATGCAAGCCTCTGAATGGTGGCCGCCTCGGGCGTAGTCTGCTCGACTTCGCGCTCCAAGGCATTTGTGATTGTGTTGATCAGCTTTGTCTCACGCATGCCTAGAGCTGCGGCGCTATAGTGACAGACAGAGCTCTTGCCCTTTGTCCCTGTGACTCCAACTGTGAACAATTCTCGGGTGGGGTTATCGTAGAGGGCGCAAGCCAAATCAGCGAAGGCCTTGCGAACATCTTCGACCTGAATCACGGGAATATTTTCCATCGCCTCAACTGAAGGGTCTTCGACAACAATGGCAACTACGCCCTTTTCAATGGCTGTGGGAATATACGCATGCCCATCACTCTTGTGCCCGCGAATGGCCACGAAGAGGTCGCCAGGCTTTGTGGATCGAGAATCTAAAGAGATCCCAAAAATCTCTGGATCAGACGTGAGAGATGTGCGTGAACCATGCGCTAGCCCGCTGATCAACTGGCTCAACCGTTTTGATCTCATACCGAGAGGGGGTTAGATATCGAGGTTCGTCGTGAGATCGGCATTCTCCATGATGAAGTCACGACGCGGAGCGACGTCACTGCCCATCAGAACTGTAAAAAGCTGCTCGGTCTCCAGCTCATCGGCGATAGTGACCTGCTTCAAGAGGCGGTTGTCCGGGTTGAGCGTCGTCTCCCACAGCTCCGTTGGGTTCATCTCGCCGAGACCCTTGAAGCGCTTCAGATCAAACTTCCCATTCTTATGATCCTTGCGATATTGCGTCAGACCTTCATCATTAAAGACGTATTCAACTTTCTTGCCTGTTTTGACTTGATAGAGCGGTGGCTGGGCAATATAGACATTCCCGTTCTCAATGAGCTGTTTATAATTGCGGAAGAAGAAGGTCAGGAGGAGCGTTCGGATATGCGCCCCGTCTACATCAGCATCGGCCATCAGGATGACCTTGCCATAGCGAAGCTTTTCCGGGTCAAATTCCTCTCGAATCCCGACCCCCAGAGCTGTGATCACTGCGTTGAGCTCCTTGTTCTCAAAGAGCTTGCTGAGAGCGGCCTTCTCCACGTTCAAGACCTTGCCACGAAGCGGCAGAATCGCCTGAAAGGCCCGGTTGCGGCCCTGTTTGGCGCTGCCACCTGCCGAATCTCCCTCAACGATGAAGAGCTCACATTTATCCGGCTCTTTTTCAGAGCAGTCCGCCAGCTTGCCCGGAAGTGCCATCGAGCTGAGCAGCCCCTTGCGGCGCACCATTTGGCGGGCCTTCTTGGCTGCCAATCGGGCATGGGCTGCCGTGATCGCCTTCTCCAAGATCTGGCGGGCAATGCCAGCATTCTTATTCATATAGAGCGAAAGGTGCTCACGTATGAAGTTAGACATCCGCTCATCAATGTCTGGATTCCCCAGTTTTCCTTTGGTCTGTCCTTCAAATTGAGGATTGGGCAGTTTTACCGAGATGATCGCCGTCAGACCTTCTCTGACATCTCTGCCCTCAAGGTTGTCTTCATCTTTGGTGATAATCTTCTTTTCGCGGGCGTACTCATTGAGCACGCGGGTGAGAGCCGTCTTGAAGCCTGTGAGGTGCGTTCCGCCATCGCGGGTGTTGATGTTGTTGGCAAATGAAAAGATGTGCTCATCATATTTTGAAGTGAATTGCATCGCCACTTCAAGCGACACGGGCCCGTCTTCAGCCTTCAGAAAGATTGGCTCTGCCGGTGCAACCTCTTCGCCCTCATTGAGCACTTTGACGAATTCGACGATTCCGCCCTCATAGCGGTAATCGTACTGAGTCGAAGTCACTTGGTTATCTAACCGAATGCGGAGACCTGGGTTCAAAAATGCGAGCTCGCGCAGACGGCGGGAGAGCCGGTCATAGTCATATTTGATCTTGTCAAAGATCTCGGTATCAGCCAAAAAAGTGACTGTAGTCCCGGTCTCGCTTGATTTGCCAACCACTTCCAAGTCGTTGACTTTCAATCCCTTAGAGAAAGTCTGGCGATAGAGCTTCCCATCTCGCCTGACGTCTACGACAGTCTCACTGGCCAGGGCATTGACGACTGAGACGCCGACTCCATGCAGACCTCCACTCACCTGGTAGCTGTCATTGTCGAACTTTCCACCGGAGTGGAGCTTGGTCATGATCAGCTCCAGAGTGGGTACCTTCTCGATTGGGTGCATCTCGACCGGGATCCCACGGCCATTATCAATGACCGTGATTCTCTGATCAGGGTGCACAATCACATCAATCTGTGTGCAATAGCCTGCCAGGGCCTCGTCAATCGAGTTATCAACGACTTCCCAAATCAGATGCATCATGCCATCGAGGCCGGTGCCACCGATGTACATGCCGGGACGCTTGCGGACTGCCTCCAAATCCTTTAAAACCTGAATCTGTTGCGCCCCATAATCTTTTTTAGAGCGCTTTTTGCCATTCTCTTCGTGTTCTTGCATACTGTCGTTAAAATCTCCGTTTATATTGGGATCTTTTTTAGACATGACTCACCCCCGCAAATGCTGTTATTATTGTACCCAAATTCCCTTCGGTACGCAAAAGACAAGCGTCCTGCCCTGTTGCTTGCCTCTTTTTTGTATATCTCTTACGATACCCACATGCTCTTAACGTTAAAAGTGGGCAACACGACCATTGCCGCCGGAATTTTTGCCGGAGAGAAGCTGGTTGCGGACTGGTCAATCTCTGCTCGCCGCGATTATACCCCGGATGAGCTGGGCATGATCCTGCTCAATTTTCTAGCGGCTCACAAGATCAAGGCCTCTCAAATCGAAGGCTTTATCGTCAACTCGGTCGTTCCACCGCTCAACTGGGCCATCTCCAAGGCAGCCCACAAATATTTCTCAACAGAGGCGATCTTTTTAAATAACCGATTTGGGCTCGTTCCACTGGATGTCAAAGAGCCCGAAAGCGTCGGCGCTGACCGAATTGCGGATTGCATCGCCGGTTTTCGTCTCTATGGCGGCCCCTTGCTCATCATAGACTTTGGTACAGCAACGACATTCAATCTGCTCTCCCGTGAGGGCCACTTTCTCGGCGGGGCGATTGCCCCTACCATGGAGCTGGCAGCTGAGTCGCTTGTGAAGACGACGGCCCAGCTCTTCAAAGTCGAGTTGTCTCCACCCCGCTCGGTAATCGGCAAAGATACCGCCGAAAATCTTCAAGCCGGCATTGTCCTGGGCTTTTTAGAGCTTGTCGAAGGGCTGATTGACCGCTTTGAAGAAGAATACCCGGAAGGGCTCCGCATCATCTCTACCGGAGGTCGTGGCAGTTTCTTCAAGGATCAAATTCCAGCCATTGAGATTCATGATGAGCACCTGGCTCTCAAAGGGCTTCGTATCGCCTGGGAAGAGCGGAATCGCGAACAGAAGAGCCTTTGACTTGATTTGGCGATTGTGGTAAAGTTACAGCATTGGAGGAATGTATATGGAGCAGATGCTAGTAAATACACAACTGGTCTTTATGTTCTTTGCGAATCCGGCCGAATGGATTCCAATCCTGCTGATCGTATTGTTGCTCTTTGGTGGGAAAAAGCTCCCCGAGCTGGCTCGCTCCCTAGGTCAAGCCCAGCGTGCCTTCCGAGAAGAGTCCAACAAGCTAAAGCGCGATATTGAGGCGGAAAGCGCGAAGGAAGAGATGAAGAGTGCTGATGTCGCCTCTCAACCCAAAGCGGCTCCGGCTACAGCTCAGTCAGGCGCTTCCACGAACAGCGGCTCTTCAGGCCAGAAGAGCTAGACAAAGAGCCCAAGACTCAGCGATTAGCGACAGGAGCAGATCCGACCTTGAAACTTCTCGAATATCAAGGAAAGAGACTCTTTGAGACTGTAGGACTCCCCATCCCCAAATGGCAGATCGCAGACTCCTCTGAAGCCGCCAAAAAGATTACCCAAGAGATGAGGGGAGTCGTGGTCGTTAAAGCCCAAGTGGCGGCTGGAGGCCGTGGCAAGGCCGGAGGGATCAAACTCGCTAAGACGCCGCAAGAGGCTGAGGATCTTGCAAAGAAAATTTTAGGGATGGAGATCCAAGGTGAGAAGGTTCGCCGTCTCATCATCACCCAAGCTGTGGATATTGCACAAGAATATTATGTGGCGATTACGCTGGATCGCTCTCGCCACCGCCCGGTCATCATCTTTTCGACCGCGGGCGGCGTAGAGATTGAAGAGGTGGCCAAAACTTCTCCCCAAAGCATCCACAAAGCCTGGATCTCGCCTTTGGAAGGTTTCCATGCCTATCAAGCCCGCCAGCTGCTCTTCGATGCAAAAGTCCCCTCTGCTCAGATGAGCTCGATTCTGAAGGTGATGCTGGCGCTGTATGACGCATTCACACGTTACTGCGCGCATCTGGTGGAGATCAATCCGCTCGTGGTCACCCCGAAAAACGAAGTCTGGGCCGTTGATGCCAAGTTCATTTTGGACGACGACGACCTGCCAGCCGAGGCGCCACTAGAAGAGGAAGCAGGGCTCGATCCGCTGGAGCGGTCGGCGCACAAAGCCGGGATCCAATATGTCAAACTCCATGGAGACACAGGTATAATCGGAAATGGAGCTGGACTGGTCATGTCCACGCTTGATGTCGTGCAGCTCAAAGGGGCAAAGCCAGCCAACTTTCTCGATATTGGAGGTGGAGCTTCCGCCGAGCAGATGAGCAAGGCGCTGGAGCTCGTGCTGAGCGACCCCGAAGTGCGGGCTGTCTTTATCAACATCTTTGGCGGCATCACCCGGGGCGACCTCGTGGCTCAGGGACTTGTCGAAGCCAAAAAGTCTTTGAATGTGCGCGTTCCACTGGTTGTGCGGCTCACCGGGACCAACGAGATGGAAGGACGTCGCATTCTCGATCAGTCTGGTGGCTTTATCCCCGTTCGCAGCATGGAAGAGGGCGCAGAGAAGATTGCTGAGTTTGTCCGCTC
The DNA here is from genome assembly GCA_016201405.1 of Candidatus Acetothermia bacterium. Taxonomy (GTDB): domain Bacteria; phylum Bipolaricaulota; class Bipolaricaulia; order RBG-16-55-9; family RBG-16-55-9; genus JACQCZ01. The sequence continues at coordinate 22,789 of JACQCZ010000001.1, forward strand.
GTAGCTTGCGACCCAAATTCTATTCAGGAGGAAATTCTTATGTTAATGGAGGAGGAGATGGCATGAAGCTGACTCGATTTTTAGCTCTTGGCATGCTGCTTGTGGTTGTTGGAGCCGCCACAATTCCAGCATCGGCAGATACAGACTCTTCGCCATTCATGCTCTTTAAAGATTTGCGTGTGGGCATGGAGGGCATCGGCAAGACCACCATCGGTGGCGATCAGATCCGCATCTTCCAGACGCGCATCGTTGGCCTTGTAGATAACCCTGGCGAGCTCGATGACTACATCTTGGTGCGCTCCAGCGGCGACCTCATTCGTGAAGCCGGTGGGTATGCCCAAGGCATGAGCGGAAGCCCCATCTACTTTAACAACAAGCTGGTCGGGGCGTTCTTTGGCTCTTATCTCTTTAGCGACAGCCCGAACCCCATTGGACTCGTGCGCCCCATCGAGACGATGCTCAAGATCGAGGATCGCATTGAAAAGGCTGTCGATGCAAGCAAGAACGACCAGATGAGCCTTCGCACAAACGATTTTGATCACGAGCCCAGCGCGGAGACTCTCAAGAATATTCGCTGGGACGATGGATCCACTAAGACGATTGAGTTCGTTGCCACTCCGCCAAGCCTGGCCACCCGGCAGGCCCATCCCAATACGGCCTATGTCGTGCGCACAGGAACGCCCCTCTGGGTGAGCGGACTCTCTGGACGAGCTTTAGACTGGCTTAGCGCAGGTGTGAATTCATCAACGCTGTCACAGATTTCATCAAGTCTCCTTCCTATTAGCACAACGGAAAACCAAAACTTCTTGGATCAATTGTCCAAAGGCTTTGAGCAGCGCTATGGCACGGCCGTCTATCCTCTGGCTGCCGCCGCAACAGGTGAATCCGGGTCCACAGATTATAGTGAAGATTTTGAAGCAGGGCGCCCCATGGCAGCTCTCTTGGCTCAGGGCGATGTCCTGCTGGGCTCCGTCTGCACAACGACCTATGTTGATCCGATAAAGAACATTCTGCTCGCCTGCGGACATGAGCTCTTCCGCACCGGAGACTCCAGCCTCTTCTTGGCCAAAGCCCGTGTGATTGACACAGTCGCCACTTCACAAATCTCGTTCGTCTTGCCAGAGGTGGACAGAACCGATATCGCAGGCACAGTGCTTCAAGACCGGACTCAGGCGATTGGCGCCTCCATGGATTATCAGGCCCAGCCCATCCGGCTCACTGTGCATGTCCACGATACGACTACTGACACAGACCACCAGATCACAGTCAACATCGCCCGAACCGATGGCCTGACGGCCACGCTCGTCTTCACGGCAATTTTGCAATCTGTGGATGACACCTTGAACAGAATCGGCAAAGGGACCATGAAGGTCGAATATACCATTCGTGGCAAGGGAATGGGTAAGAAGATTTCGCGCTCGGATGTCTTCGCCAGCTTCAATGACATTGCGCTGACCGGCCCTCTTCAGGCAGCACAGATTGTCTATTTGATTGACCAGAATGAGTTCGTCGACCCACAGATTGACTGGGTGGACGTCGACATTAGCGCTACCAACGACATTCGCTGGTACGACATCAAATCCATCGAGACCGACCAAGAGACGTATCATCCAGGCGATACCGTGCGTTACATCATTGTGATGAAGTCGTATCGAGGCGATGAGAAGAAGATCACAGGCAGCTTCACAATTCCGGCGGACACGACCGCCCGGCGCTTGACGCTTTACAGCTTTGGTGGACCGGCCCGCGCCCAGCAGAATAGCCAGTCTCAGCAGGTCGAGTTCAAGAGCTTGGATGAGATGCTTGGGGCAATCGAAAAGATCACAGGGAATGACCAATTGACAATCCAGGTGCTGGGTCTGCCACCCAACCCCAAAGACTCATCTGCCGACCAGGACCCCACGCTGGATGTTCAGCATCTCAACGACTGGGTTGTGACTGGCGAAGACCGCGTCAACATTCAAGTCGAGCCACAGCCAAAGCCTGAGGCCCCCACTAAGGATGGGAACTCGGATAAGGACAAGGATAAGCAGAAGCAATCCGATCAGAGCTCAGCCTCGAATTCTGGAAGCTCCGGCTCAAGCCAAGGCTCAGATCAAAACCAGAGCGGAGACTCTGGGAGCAAAGCTCCCTGCGCTCAGCTCTTCTATTGCCAATAGAAAAAGAGTTGGGATCCCTTGTGGTCTGTAGAGAAGATTGCTCAATGGGTTCAGGGGCAAGTCTATCGGCCTGACCCGGCTAAAAAGATCACGGGCTTCTCAATTGATAGCCGTACGATAAAAAGAGGCGAATTCTTTGTAGCCGTCCGTGGCGCTCAGACGGACGGCTACTTCTTTTTAGAAGATGCCTTCCAGCGCGGGGCAAGTGGCGCATTGGTTGAGCAGCTTCCAGAAGAGACCCGCGGTCTTTGCACCAATCTCATTCAAGTTCAGGATTCACGGAGAGCTCTTCAATCTCTCGCATCTTCGTATCGCACATGCCTGAACATACCGGTCATAGCGGTGACAGGCAGCTCGGGCAAGACAACGACAAAAGAGCTGATTTACGCCATTCTGGCCAAACATTTCAGAGCCTATCGCTCCCCAGGAAATTTCAATACTGAGATTGGGCTGCCACTGGCACTCTTGTCCATGCCACCTAGTGCCGAAGTCGGGATCTTTGAGCTGGGTCTGCAGCATCCAGGTGACATTGAAGCGCTCTGCAAGATTTTGACCCCCACAATTGGCGTGATCACCAGCATCGGAGAAGCGCATCTGGAATATTTTGCAGGTCTCGATGCCCTTGCCAATGAGAAATGGCAACTGGCAGAGTTTATTGCCGCTCATGGCGCAGCTCTCTTTCTCAATGTCGACTCGACTCCACTCTCAGAAAGGGCAAAGAAGATTGGCCTTTCACGTTCAGCCCAGCTATTGGGTTTTGGAATTCAAGATGATGCCGCAGCGCTGCGTGCAGAAAATATTGAAGATGTCACTCTAGCTGGGCTTCGCTTTGAGATTTGCACTCCAGACAAGAAAATTCCGATTCAGAGCCGGCTCTTAGGGCGAGCCAATGCCTATGCAATCTTGGCTGCCGCTGGCACTGCTCTATATCTGGATGTCCCGGAAGAAGTCATTCAACGTGCAGTCCGTGAATTTGAGCCTGTCCAGCACCGGATGGAATTGAAAGAATCGAAGCGCTTCGGCTGGGTGATTGACGACTCGTATAACGCAAATCCCAGCTCCACACGAGAGGCAATCCGTGCCCTCAGCCGATTTGAAACACCTCTTCAGAAGATCCTCATTATCGGCGACATGCTGGAGCTTGGAGATTCTGCGATGGAGCTTCATCGGGCATTGGCTGATGAAGTCAAAAAGAGAGATATTAAGCTTCTCTTTACGTTTGGTGATTCTGCAGCAGGACTAAGCCGTGTGCTGGCTGCCAAAAGAGACTGGAGTTCAAAGAGAGCTATTCACTGCACGTCTCAAGAAGAGCTTTTCAAGCGCTTGGAGAATCTACTGACGAATCATCAAAATCTCATCTTGGTCAAAGGCTCAAGGGGAATGCAACTCGATCAGCTTGTGGAACGACTCGTCGAGAGTTGAGCCCTCATGGACTGGCGACAACTGTAAAGAACGCAATCAATGAATTGTTGTTCGCATCTAGCTCAGCTTGATCCGTTGAGATAATCTCAATCTTGATGGAATAGAGACCGGGATCAAGGGTGCTGGTGTCGAGAGTCGTCTTGACATCCATAGAAAGCCCGAGCTTCAGGATTTCGATTGTCTTTGTTGAGATGGTCTGGTAGCCCTGATTCTGACCTGAATCTTCGCGGCGAACCGAGAAGACGACTTTGAAATTCTGCGCATCCTGATTCCCGCTATTTTTGATTGTGCTGGATACCACAACTTTCTGACCGCGCACAACCGGTGAAGAGGGAGCCAAATCGAGGCTGACCGGGTGTAACTCTGGTCCCCGTGCGGCTTGTGGATTCTGGTCCGCTAAGGTCACGACAGCCGTCAAGGTGTTGTCATCCTCATCTGTCTCTTGAATCAGATTGTTCGGATCAAGTTTGATGACCCATTCATAATTTCCGAAAGAGAGCCCTGTGGAATCAAACTGAAGCTGCAAATCCAGTCCCTGCTCGGGACCTACTCGCTGGACCAGTGTACAAGGCGTGATGTCCGTGCCGGTCACAAAGGAATCTGAAGAAGCGCTGCATGTGAATTTCACCGGGACGACAAGCGCCGCAGCACTGCCTTGCGGCACTGTGCGGAGGAGAGTTGAGATCTCGACGTTTTGTACGGACGCAAAGCTGCTGTTGTTGATTGTAAAATTTAGCGCAAAGAGTTGGCCAGGTCTGGCCGCCTGCGGAGAGACCCGCACCCCGCCAAAGCTCAGATTTCTCAGAGGCTGACCCAGAACAAAGTCAAACGTGAGAATGTTATCTTTTGTACTTACTTCATTTGGAATTACGCCGTTTGGGTCTACCAAAATTCTCATTTGGTAATCACCCGGGTCTATTAAGACGGAAGCAACTTGGGCTTCAATGATCTTTCTCTCACCGCTCAGAAGTCGAATATTCTTGCAGTCCGGACAGCTTAGTGATGGGGGCGATAACGTTGTAAATTCATTAAATTGGTCATCTCCCACTCGCTTCCGGATGGCAAGCGAGACATCAAATGGCACGTTGATATCGGCAAGACGGTCATTCTCAATTGTAAAATCAACGGTCAATACATCTCCCTCTCTAGGACTAGAAGGAGACAATGCAAATTCGCCTAAGACCAGAACGTTGGGAAAGCGCTGTGTGATTGTAATAGGCGCTTGGCCAGAGTCGTTCTTTGAATTTTCATCCGTAAATTTGGAAGTCGCAATGATGTTATACGTCGAAGGGCTGATATTTGCCGTGTTGAATTGCGCCCGAATCGTGATACTGCTCCCATCCTGTCCTACAGCCGCAAGTCCTGGGATTGTGCAATGGGAAGCATCGGTCGAGCTGGCCATGGTCAGACACTGAACTTCGCTCGAGGTCAGGGTACGAGCCGTGCCTGCCGCCGTATCCTCAAGCTGAAATATGACATCAAAGCTTTGCGTAACCGGGGCAGCATTTCCGTTTGAAATCAAGGCCGAAATTGTGACGATCGTGCCCTGCTCAACCGAGCCCGAAGGCGAAAGATCAATCGGGTCACGAACTTGAACGTCTGGCTTCACCTGGGCAACAGCAATGAGCCCACAGGCTAAAATTAAAAAAGCAAACGGAACTGCCGACTTGACAAGAGTCAATGTCAATCTCTCGATCTTCGTGTGAGCCATAGTTATAGTTATAAATACTCCAACCTTATTTTAGGGCAGAGGAAAGACAGTTTCATAGAGGCCGGATCCTCCACCATATAAGACCTGAACGCCCTCAGGCCCAAAGCTCCCCTGTGTTTCGTGCACGAGCATATTGGCTCTGACCGCACCTTGGGTGGTCAGAGCGTTCTGAACCATGCCACAATTATCATCAACAACATAGAGCCGCTGGTCCTCCGAGCCAGCAAAGACCCAGCCCGTGACTGTTGAGCCTGTTGACGGCCTGTATACACCCAAGACATTGATTTGTTGCTTGGTCTGGGTCTGGAATTGAGTTTCACAAAGCGAAGGCGAGCGCAATTGTATCGCTTCGATCTTTCCATCAACAGTCCCTACAAATACCGATTCTCGCTGAGTAGCAACGGCCTTAGTTCCATCATTTATGGCCAATGCCGTGATCTTGCTGCCAACATTCACCGGTGAGTTCGTAATGTTGTTCCCGGAGCTGCTCAGGATGTGCACATTCCCATTTTCCAGCCCAAGCACGATCCTTGTGGAAGAGAAGCTAGGGTAGACTACATTCCCTATCGCCATCGAAGCGATGGCAGAACTCGCCGAAAAGACTGTAGCAAGGCTCCTGCTATCACAACTGGTCTCGTCGATTCTTTGCAAGCTGCTTCCTGATGTAAAGTAGGTGCGACCCTGAAAGACCTGCACATTGTTTACTGCCCCAGTACTTAGAGTGACGCAAGTCGCGTCTGAGGAAAAACTAATGCCAGAGCTGCTTCGCGTCACAGTCACTCTTTTTAAAAGACTAGAGTCAGTTCCAACAAAGACCTGTCCAGAAGTCGACGAAGCTTGTCTCGCGCTAAAGGAGAGTAGGCTCTTCCCTGTCAATTGTTTGCTTGCACTTGAAAGTCTGTCGGCTTGATCGACATCAAAGACCCATAAAACGCCATTCGATAGGCCAACATACAGAAGTCTAGTCTTCTGATCCACAGTAAAAGTCGAAATGTTGACCGTTCCGTTTGACCCATTTATAGAGTTCGGAGAGCCCTCGATTTCAGGGCAGGGATCTGTGGAAACGGCATCCTCCAGCTTGTCTTGCTGGATGGCATGAACTTTGATATCACCATCGGTCTCCTTGGAGGCTACATAGAGCATGGTTACTGAACGGGTTCCATCATTGTCAATTTGAGAGGTGCCCGTTCCCGTGCCAAGTGTGGTAATCTCCCCGCTAATTTGACACTTTGCGTTTAATGTTGCTGAAGAACCGATGGAAAATCGTGTCGAGATGTCATCATTGTTGGGATCAAGCTCTGTGACGCCAATGGGAATGACAGTTACCTTAAAGAGATACCGGCCCGGTGCAAGCCCGCTGGTATCCAATACATTGGTCACCACAATAGACTGAGCAAGACTCAAACCCGTCGTCTCTTGAGAAGAGACAGTCTTGACTCCATTGACTCCTTCGGAAAACCCGTTGCTTCTGAAGTCTGCATCTGCACATGTAGCCGTTTCAAGACAGTATTCAAACTTGACTTGCAGTGCAGGGTTTTCAGGCTTGCCCGTGTTTTCAATCTCTACGCGCACAGTCACTAGAGAGCCTTGTGGCGCGGGAGATGGCGGGTTAAACGTCAATGAGATGGGGTGAATCTCGGGAGACGAGACACCTATTAATAATATAGTCTCAAGAATGTCATCATCGACCGTCGTTTGAGCAACAGTCTTGGGGATGATGACAACGCGAATGATATAACGGCCTGCCTGTAAATCTTTCGTAGCAAAAGCCCCAAACAGCGTTACAGAGCTGCCCGCTTGAAGCGTCAGATTTGTACAACCGCCCCCTGACGTATTGAATTGGCAGTAGCTCGTCGAGCCGAAGTTTTGATCCTCTTCGCGGCGGGCGAGAAATTGAACATCAAACCCTTGAGCTACACCTGTCCCCGTGTTTGCAATGTCAGCGAAAATATTGATTGTATCCCCTGGAGCATCTACAGAAAATATTGCCACATTGTTTAGAGTTTTCAGCGTGACGTTTGTGACCTTCAAATTGGGCAAGCCCGTCTGTCCAAATCCGATCTCAACATTGGAGCGGCTGATCAGAAAGAGAAATAGCAAAGAAAAGAGAACCAAACCAACACGTACAGCAACGCTCCCAGACTTTGATCCCACAGAGATCACCCCGTTGTAGGGACTTCTTTTGTTCTTTTCATGCATGATAAGTCATTTACACGGGAGAGTCAATGGAAGTTTCATGCAAGTACAGTCAAGGAATGGAAGTTAGTGACTGATTGAAACTTTTGCGCAGCTATGGCTGTATATAGTGCCAACAGAGAGTCAAACGGCGATAGATTGCAGACTGTTGACTTCTGGAAAGGCCAGAGGATAAGATGCTTCTGGCAGAAAGGAGCAAACCATGTTGCGAAAAATGTTCCCCGTGGCAGTCCTCATACTCTTCTTCGCAGTCATAGGGGTTGGCCAAAGCGATCCCAAAGTGCAGCTTCAGCAGCAGCTTCTCACCCAAGAGGAGATGCAGGCGTTGCTTGGCACGCAGTGGATTATTGACTCCCTTGCCGAACTCGACAACGTTCCTGACGGAGTGGTAGCCAACGTAGTGGGAACATACAAGGACACGAATACTTCAGAGATCGTCGTTCTCAGCTTGATCAGCTTTAAGAATGTCGACGCCACAACGGTCTATCTTGATGGCCTGAAGGCTGATAAGCATGTATCCAAGGTGAGAGATCTTCTCCAAGAGGCAAAGGATGCACCGAAGGATGCCACGCCTCTATTAACCGATCAGATCAAAAATGAGGCGCAAGAGGTCATCTTCGTCGAGCTTACCAATGGACTGCAGCAGCTGATGCTGCGCCGCGCCAATATGCTCACTTTCTTCCGCAGCTCGATGACGGGACCCGTCGACCTGACAAAGCTAGTCTCTGTGGCTGACAAGCAATTGGGCAAGACGCTAGATTTTTGCAAGAAAGCTGCCGAAAATGGGGGAACAGCTCCAGACTATTGCGCCAAGTAGGTAGTTGCTCCTGCTATAATTTGAAGACTACCGCTGAACTCGAAGGCAGGGTTCAGCGGTCTCTGCTTCCGATAGTAATAGCAGGCTCTTGTCTTCGCAGTTTGCCCGTGCTACACTACCGAAAAGGGCAGTTAAAAATTGAAAGATTCGCGGGGATGGCTTCCCGCATTTTAGCGATCATAAGGCTGGAAAAAATTAAAGGGGGTTCCCATGCTCAAAGGGTGGATTAGGGTACTGGCGATTCTTGCCTTTCTTTCTATTCTGATCACTGCCGGCCCCGTATCGAGCCAAGTGACTCCTGGAAAGCCAGAGTTGCACCCGGACTTTTTGATTCTGGACCCAGCTTCGCCAATTGATCAGGGACGACTGGTCAACATCACCTTGCTGCTCGAAAATACGGGCACGGCTACGGCCAATCAATTTCACGTGGAATTCTTTATTCGCTTGCACTCAGAGAGCACTGCTGGCAGCTGGACGAGCTTTGCCGTCGATGAGATCTCTGGCCTCAGCAGCGTAGAGCAGCAGATCGAGGCCCGCGCGGTGCTCGATTCTTCAGATTCGAGGCTGATCCCCGCCTCCGGGATCTATGAGATTCGCGCCGTTGTCGACTCCAATAATCAGATTCCTGAGCTGGATGAAACCAACAACGAGATGATCACATCGGCGATCATCCAGTCATCCAGACTTGGGCTACCCGATTTGCGCGCCAAGTCGCTGGCCTTTGATCCAACTTCGCCCGTCGAGCAGGATACCAAAGTTGAGATCGTGGGAACTGTCTCAAACGAAGGGGATCAGAAGGCTGCCCCATTTAGCGTGGAGCTGGCGTATTGCAAGATCAATTCGCTCGTCAATCCTACGACTTGTCCATCTGACTTTACGCAATTTGCGCTCGTGGAGGATGCGTTTCTGGGGGGCTTGACCAAAGGAGGAGAGCTTGAGGCGCGCGCTTCGCTGCCGACGCTCGAGCCGGGCACCTATTTGATCCGCATGCGAGTCGATCCGCCCACCTCTCACAACCCGGCCGGGATGATTGATGAGCAAGATGAGGCCAACAATGAACTGATTGTGATTTTTGCCATTCAAGGCTCTGAGCTCCATGTCCCTGGAATTACATATACACCGGTACTGCCCCGCGTTGGTGACACGGTCACGATCTCCGCTACCGTAGAAAATTCGGGACAGGTGAAGTGCAGCAACGCTGAAGTCGCCTTCTTTGTCGATGGCGCCCAATTTGATTTGAAGACAATCACGCTGGCCGGCGGACAATCGGATGTCGTCCAGGGTGTTCTCAATACATCTCAATTCAACCTCGATGCAGGAGTCCATACAATCCGCGTCATTGTTGACCCGAAGAACTTGGTCTCCGAGCGCGATGAGACAAACAATGAGACCCGCACTGGGATAACGCTACAGGCAGCACTGCCCACCCTGGCAGAGCTCCGGCCCAAGGGGATCTTGCTCAACCCCAGCTCGCCGATTCAGCTTGGCTCAAACTCCAATATTGCAGTCTCGACTGAGATTCTCAATACAGGGCCGGTGGCTGCCAGCAACGTCAGCGTTGAGTTCTCCTATCGCTCAACCGGTAGCATACGCTGGGTGCCCATTCTATGTTCGACCAACTGCAGCACCTCAACGCTAGAGTCTGGCGCGCGCTTTGTAGCCAGCGCCAATCTCTTCCTCTTCAACCTCACTCCAGGTGCGTATGAGATTCAGGCGGTTGTGGACCCGCAGAATGCCATTCCTGAGCTTGATGAGTTTAATAACACGATTCAGAGCGCCTTTACGCTCCAAGCCAACCGGCTCCCAGACTTGCTGGTCGATCCAGTCAGCATCCAGTTCACGCCATCACTCACCGAGCGCAGGGGAACACCCATCACACTTAATGCTGATGTTGTGAACTTTGGCGAAGCGGTCGCCATTGGCCCATTTGACGTTGACGTCTCACTGGCCAAACTCAATAGCGACGGCACGTTGGGTCAAGCCGTCTCGCTGAACAGCGTCCAGGTCGGTGGCCTCAGCGTAGGGAACCGGCAGAGGATCTCTGTGGTTCTCAATACGGCGAATATCCTGCCCGGACTCTATCAGGTCTTGATCAACGTCGACCCGCAGAACCGAATAGCAGAGCTGGATGAGAACAACAACCTCTTGCCCACAGGACCGCTCTTCTTGCGTGGCCCCGATCTCACGGGGACACCGCGATACATCGATCCGACGGTCAATATCTTTGAGCCGCGGATCGGCTCGGGCACCAAGCTCACGGTCGCTGTGGATGTCACAAACATTGGTGTCGAAGCGGCTGGTGAGTTTGATGTTGGATTCTGCCATCAAGCACTGCTGAACAACGTCGAACAAGGGAGCTGTGTCAGTTTTGGCGATACGACGCACTTCCCTGGCCTGGGTATCGGTAGTATTGTGACCGTTTCCGCGACCTTCGATACGAGTGGACTCGGCGCAGGCCGGTATGAGATCAAAGCCGTGATTGACCCAGCCTCGCCTAACTTCCCTGTTGGCCATGTCGAAGAAGAGAATGAGACGAACAACACTCCAGCCTTGACCTTTGAGATTGTCGGCGCCGGAGGCAGCACGACTGGCAGCACATCCTCAGGCATTGATCTCACGGTTCAGAATGTCACCGTTGACTCGAATCTTGCGAGCTTTGGCGATACCGTGACTGTGAAAGCTCAGATTGCCAACATCGGGATACAGAGCGCTGGCAGCTTTCGGGTGATCTTCTTCTACAAGAAGGTAGGTCAAGCTCAAATGTTCAACTTCGCTCAGTTCACCATAAATAAGCTGGACGCAGGCGAAGTGCAGACCCTGACCAGTCAGCTCAGTACAATCCTGCTTGGATTTGGGGATTATCAGATCATTGTGATTGTGGACTTTAACAATGATGTGAAAGAGAGCAATGAGTCGAACAACCGGGGATCTGCACAGCTGACTGTGACTTAATCGCAAACTTGAAGAAAAGCACAAATCAGAGAGCCTGCGAGTATTGCTCGCAGGCTCTTCATTTTCCAGAATCTCTTTAAACCACTAGGCGTTGATTACTCGTTATGGATTGGGTGGTGTCTCCGTGACAGCCAAAGAAATAAGAGACATCAGCGTATCAAACTTAACCTTGCCATCCGGGCCGACAACGGCCAGGCTTTGAAAGCTCTTTCCGGCCACTGTGTTCCAGGTCAGACTCAGCACTGTATCGCCACGAGCAATATGCTCTGAGACAAACTCGAAGAGCGAGCTGGTCCCAAGCTGGCTAAGGTCAATTTTAGTGGATTCATCCATCGAAAGCTCTCTATACTGTTTGACCATAAAGTCTTTGTCACCCGAGTAGAAGACGATCAGGCTTTGATTCGACAGGTCCAGCGCCCAGCGGGCATGGTTCAGGTCATCAATGCTCTCGGTGACTTTGATATCGCTCACACTCGAGACAGGAAGCCCGGTGGAGAGCAGGAATTGATGCACATCCGCTTGCACGGTTCCCGCCAGCGAATCACTCATGGTGAGGGCGGATATGGACTGGCCAGATCCACCAAACTCTTGGATTAAGAAGTAGATCGCGACCAGACCGACAACCACCCCCACGCCGATGAGCACCGTGGAGGCGGGAAGCCCAAAGATTGTGGAAGGAGGAGTTGAGACGGAGACGCTGAGCTTGACTGAGTCTGAAGAAGCGCCCTTATCATCCTTGACAATGAGCGAGACTTGATAGGTCCCGGCTTTTGCGTACTGATGTGTGACAATCGCCTGTCCTTGCGAGTTGCCTCCATCACCAAAATCCCAGGAATAGTCCGCTACGGTTCCATCGGCATCGGATGAGCCAGATCCATCAAATGTAATTGTATTACCCACTCTAGGAGTCTGTGGGCTGAAGGAGAATGAGGCTACTGGGGGCTTGTTTTCTGGTGTTGTCGGGGGAGGTGTGGTCGGCGGCGGTGTGGTTGGAGGTGGAGTCGTGGGCGGCGCAGCTTGAGTTGAGACCGTGATGCTTATATCCACGGAAGAACGCACGCTGTCGCTCGTCCCAGCTTTAGCGGCCGCATTTGAAGTAAGTGTGTAGTCCCCTTCTTCGTTGGGTGCCTTTAGGACATAGACCAAGTCAATCTTGTCACCCGCACTGACATTGACCTTGAATGCCCTTTCATCACCACTCACTCGTGTAAATCCAGGCGTGACCACCGGAACAATGGCGGCAACGCCAAGATCCACTTTGGCCACAAGAGAGTCGGTGACCGTAAAACTTGCGTTGGGCTGCACGCTGTCAGGCGCGCTGCGAGTGAATGTGAAATCAATGTTATCTGCGCTCTTGGTCCCCAGAAGAATGGCTCCGAGTAAGCCCTTCGCGCTGCGGCTCAGTTGGGATGTTGATGAGGTCTGATGCATCGAGTTCCCCTCCATGGAGGGGAGGGTAAGAAAGATTATTGCAGGGATCAAAAGAATTGTCAATATCCGGTCCAGCATATTCGTCACACCACCTTTTTCCCTCTAAGAGATTCGCCCACCGTTATACACATCTGGGATTAAGCATACAACTCCACCTGGCGCTTTTGGGTGGGAAACTCGTGATTGATTTTCGCAGTCAAATTCGATATATAGGAAACGAATCGATCTTTGGGCGTGGGGAATTTTTGAGACATCAATCATGGCAATTGCGCCACCAAATCTGTCCATTATGACGCAAACGATGTCGTGGTTAGACTGCAAAATGGCGGAGCGAGGCCGCGATTTTTGAAATCGCTATTTATTGTGCTGGAAGGGATTGATGGCAGCGGCAAAACAACCCAAGCCAAGCGACTTTGTCGGCACTTCGAAGATGAAAAGCGAACGGTTCACTCTCTAAAAGAGCCTGGAGGCACCCCACTCGGTGAGCGCATCCGAGAGTTATTCCTGCATTCGGATCGCGCGTTAGAGCCATTGACGGAATTGCTGCTCATTGAGGCATCCAGGCATGAGTTAGTAGAGCAAGTGATTCGGCCTGCCCTGAGGCAAGGGGCAGCCGTAGTCTGCCAGCGATATACTTACTCTAGTCTGGCCTACCAGGGATATGGGCGCGGTCTTGCACTTGACTGGATTAGCGAGTTGAATGAGCGTGCTACGGGGGGACTCAAGCCAGATGTTGCTATCTATCTCGATGTCCCAGTGGCAACAGGCATGCACCGAGTACAAAATGAGAGAGAACCAGATCGCATGGAGCGCGAAGGAAGGGCGTTTTTGAAGAGAGTGGAAGCAGGTTATCACAAATTGATAGAGCAAAATTCTGAGATGGTCAAAGTTGACGGCAGCCTCAGTGAAGGCGAGCTCTTTCAGAAGATTGTAGAATTGGTTCGACAGGTGGAAGGAGGGGCAAGTTGAATTTCACTTGCACAAAGTCAGACATCACTTTTGGAGTGAAAATAGCAAGCCGCGCAGTAGGCTCTGGTAGCACGCTGCCGATTCTGGCCGGCATCAAGATGCAGACCAAAGGCTCTGAGCTGCAACTGATCGCAACGGACCTGGAGCGCGCCATCATGGTCACAGTACCAATTGAGAACAAAGGCAGCGAGGGTGCGTATGTTCTCAATGGCCAGCTTCTCTCAAAAATTACCGGAATGTTGCCGGATGACAAGCTTAGCATGAAGCTCGATGAGAATGGCGACAAAGTTGTTATTTCATCTGGAACTGCAACGTTTGAATTGTTATTGCAGCCCGTTGAGGATTATCCGCAGTTGCCAGAGCCCCCCAAAGAGACTTTGTTGACAATCCGGCGTGATCGGCTGGTGAGGGCATTAGAGCGAACTGCCTTTGCAGCAATGAGCGCTCGCGAGACGTCAAGACTCAATCTCACCGGTGTTGATATTGTCACAAAGGGGGACAAACTTCGCATGGTGGCCACCAATGGCTATCGCCTCGCACTCAAAGAGGAGATGCTCTCTGGGAAGACAGTTGAAGGCGAATATCTCATTGACGCAGATACGCTCAAAGAGTTACATAGCATCTTGGGCGGATTTAGCGACGAGACAATCAAAGTGGCGCATAAAAGCGATCATCTCTTTTTTATAACATCCAAGATGATCTTTGCAGCACGGGTAATTCAAGAAGAATATCCAAACATTGAGCGTGTCATCCCCAAAGAGAACAAGATGGGATTATATCTCAACCGCGATGCTCTCTTCGGAGCCCTACAACGTGCGGAGATTACGACGACTCCCGAGTCTGGAGCGGTGATTCTTGAGGTGACGGACTCTTTGCTTTACATACGCTCGTCATCAGCAGAGAAGGGCCAGACTGAAGAGAGTATTCCGCTCTTAAAGCCAGCTGACCCTATCAAGATCTCATTTCGGGGAGAATATTTAATTGATGCTTTGCGCAGAATGAGCTCCTCCGAAGTCGTTCTTTGGCTAAAAGATTCTGAAAGCGCTGGATTATTAGAGACCGTGGATGACGAAGAGGATCAAGGCTTCCTCTATGTCTGCATGCCGATCAGAATGGATTAAGATCTCCAACAGATTTCATCAAGAGACTCGATGCTGACTAGCTCAGGCTGGCGTGCCTGGCTAATTTAAAGATCCTCTTCTTCGCGCCCCTTACCTCGCCGGCGGATGAAGGTGGGCACATCCCAATCGCCTAGGCTGTCGCGCTTTCTGGCTGTCGGTGGGGTTTTCTCTCGGGACGGATGCTTACCATTTAATTCTTCCTCGTCTTCAGGTTCGATTGCAATCGGCTCAAATTCATCGTATTCATGATCCTCATACTCTTTGAAGCCCGTCGCAATGAGCGTGATCTTGAGACGCTCGTATCCCTCTTTTACAGTTGCGCCAAAGAAGATGTCGGCATTCTCTGAGACGGCTTCACGGATGAGCTGGGCAGCTTCCGTCACTTCCTCAAGGGTCAGGTCATAGCCACCTGTAATACTCAAAATGACGCGCTGGGCTCCCTCGATCGAGCCTTCCAATAGTGGCGAAGTGATAGCCGCTCTGGCCGCCTCCCGTGTGCGACCTTCCCCTTCACCTTCGCCAATGCCCATCATGGCGGTGCCAGCTCCACGCATGGTAGCCTCAATGTCAGCAAAGTCACGATTGATCAGTCCTGTAGTGGTAATTAAATCTGTAATTCCTTGCACACCCTGGCGAAGCACATCGTCTGCCAGCTCAAAGGCTTGCAACAGAGGTAGATCAGCTGGCGCAACTTTCAGAATGCGGTCATTGGGGATTGCAATCATCGTGTCCACATATTGACGCAACTCTTCGATGCCCTTTTTGGCCTTTTCAATGCGCTGCGGACCTTCAAATGAGAATGGCTTTGTCACGATACCCACCGAAAGAATCCCAAGCTCACGCGCCAGCCGCGCTACAACTGGGGCCCCACCTGTGCCTGTGCCGCCACCCATTCCGGTGGTGATAAAGACCATATCTACATCTTCTAGCACCGCACGAATATCGGATTCGGACTCCTCGGCAGCTTTGCGTCCAGTCTCAGGGTTGCCTCCTGCGCCCAAACCACCTGTCAGCTTCACACCAATCTGAAGGGTCTTGTGCGCTTCAACTACGCTGAGCACCTGTGCATCCGTGTTGAGCGCAACCAATTCGACATCTTTGATCTTGGCTTTGGCCATCCGGTTGACGGCATTGCAGCCGCCCCCTCCGATGCCAATGACGCGAATCTTCGCCAACCCATTGCTGCGACGAACCCGTTCCATGGTAACCCCTCTTTAGCGAGTTGTGCTTCGCCCGCGGAAGACTTGATTGAGCCAGCTCAGAACCTTGGTCAAGATCGAACTCTCGTGATGGCCATTTCCGGCTGCCCACCATCTCCTGGCATCGCCGTCCGACAGGCGGTGCTCGCCATACCGAAAGTCGTACTCCTTGGATTCGAGAGCGTACTTGAGCAATCCAATGACTGTGGCGTAGACGGGACTCTCTACAATATCGCGCAGCCCGTGTATTCCTTGTGGAGTCTTACCACGCCGCACCGCGATGTTGTAGCGATCCTGGACAAACTCCGGCATCCCCTTCAGCATTGCCGTCCCACCGGTAAGCACAACACCGGCCGGAACCAAGTCGCGATAACCAGCATCCTCAATCTCGCCCATCGCCAGATCGAAGAGCTCTTCGAGACGAGGCTCGATGATGCGAGAGAGCTTGCGTTTGTTGACGCTCTTCTTCTCGCCATTGATTGTGGTGATCTCAAACCTCTCTTCACCGCTCACCTCGTCAACGCGTGGCAGACCTTCGGCTCGCTTAATGCGCTCAGCCTCCTGATACTCAACTTTGAGCCCAACGGTGATGTCATGAGTGAGGTGCTCACCTGCGATCGGGATGATCTTCGAAAACCAAATATCTCCGCGCCGGAAGATGGCAATGTCAGTCGTGCCACCCCCAATGTCCATCAGGACGACACCCAGCTCTTTCTCAGCTTCTGTGAGCACAGCATAGCTGGAAGCAAGGGGCTGAAGCACGATCTTTTCGCACTCAATGCCCAGATTATTGACGCAGCGCAAAATATTATGTACCGCCGTGATTGAGCCGGAGACGATGTGAACATCCACTTCAAGACGCGTCCCCGTCATGCCGACAGGATCTGTGATGCCCTCTTGCCCATCGACAATATATTGCCGAGGGATGACGTGGATGAGCTCGGCATCGGGTGTGAGCTGAATCGCTTGCGCCGTCTCAATAACCCGGCGAACGTCGTCTACAGAGATCGTTCGATTATCACGAGAAATGCTGACGGTTCCGGAATTATTAATAGAGTTGATATGCTTCCCAGCAATGCCAGCATAGACCTTCTCAATACGCACATCGGCCATATTCTCGGCCTCTTCAATGCTGCGCTTGATGGAGGCCGTCGTCTCGCCAATATCCACGACGACACCCTTCTCAAGGCCATGAGAAGAGGCCTTTCCCATGCCGATAATCTCAATCGTGCCGTTATTAATGTTGCCAACGAGGGTTACTACTTTTGTCGTCCCAATGTCAAGACCGACGACGAGTCCCCCACTTCCTCTCACCATATTCTCATCCCTCTCACCACCTGGACGGGGTGTTAAAGTGTATAATGGATCAGACCATTGCCAATTGTCAAGTGTGGCCGTAGCGCCTGAGTGTCACCTCACCCTCAAAGCGCAGATCCAACAGAGTCCATGCAGAAACTCCCTCATCCTGCAGCTTCTGGCGTATCACGTCCAACCGCTCCAGTTGGCGTTTTAGTCCTGCCACTGGAACGAGAGCCTTCCAGCCCTCACGTGCGGTCAGCTCCAACGCATCCCCCACCACAGAGGCTGCTTGAAAGCGGCTGAGAATCTCTCCTGGAAGTCCAAAGAATTCGTGAATCGCCTCTCTCCCCACCGAAGAGAGGGCGCGCACACCCACGGAGATCTCTTTTGCATCTACACCAGACAGAATCAGGGAATACAATTCGCCATCGGCAGGCTTTAGGAGAATGCCATCTTCATCCACCCAGAATTTTGTGTGATCCGTTAAAGCAACAATTCCAATCGGCTCGCGCTCATTCACTTCGAGACGAACTCGGACACCTCGCAACGAGACACGTCTCTTGGAAATAGAAATATCCTTGACCCCAGAAAGGCCAAGAATCGCTTGCATTGCGCTCTTCTGTTGGGTGGCACTCCATGGCTGCCCTACGTGGAAACCACTGAGTGCCTGGATCTCGGCAGTTCCGATCCTCCCACCACCTTCAATTGCAATCCCCTCAATGATCGGAGATCCAGTTCCAAATAAAACTCCTCCTGTAGCAATGATCGCTCCTACAACTGCTACTAGGAGAAATTTTCCTCTCACCGGAGGTTTGCGTTTGAAACCACTGCTACCTCTAGCTGCAGTTCCACGCTGAATTCTTTATACACCCTCTCTTTGGCAAAGTCAATAAGTTGCAAAATATCCTGTGCAGATGCCTCTCCTGTATTGACAATAAAATTGGCGTGAAGAGGGGAGATCATGGCTCCACCACATTTGAGCCCTTTGAGTCCGGATAAATCAATGAGCTTACCCGCACCAGGGCCATTCGGTGGATTCTTGAAGATGCAGCCTGCACTCGGAGACTGAATCGGCTGGCGATCACGGCGGCGCTGCAGAAGCGCCTCAGAATCAAATCTTCTCTCACCGCCCAGTTGAAATTCAGCTCCGACAATGATCCAGTCCCGTTTCTGAAAGATGCTGCGGCGGTAGCTATAATCACACTCTTCTTGATTTAATCGAAGTAATACCCCGTCTTTTGCTAGAACAGTGACGTGCCGCACTCTCTCTGAGATTGAAAATTCAGGAATGCCGGCATTCATAGCCAGTGCACCACCCATGGAAGCGGGAATGCCGACCAGCCCGTCAAAATCATAAAATCCCTTGACTCGCAGATAGCCCATGGCGGCTCCCAAGCTTGCTCCCGCTTGTGCAGTGAGCCGATCTTCATCGATTCGTATCGTGCCAAAATTTCGTGTCAATTGAATGACAACTCCGCGGAAGCCTGCATCTGGGAAGAGTGAGTTTGTCCCGTTTCCCAGCACAATCCTTGAAAGGCCCTGCGCCTCCGCAAAAGCAAGAACGTCGCGCAGCTCATCGAGCGAGCGGGGCGAAGCAAAGTAATCCGCAGGGCCGCCCACTTTAAACGAAGTATGCTGGCTAAGTGCCACATCTCTGCGAATGACCTCTTGCAACGAAGTCTTGGAGATAGGTTTCGTGAATTGTTGCGTGAGCGTGATCATGATCTGCTTCTACTCGGCATGTCCGTTCTCGCGTACCAGGCGATGAAGGACCTGCCAGATGTCACCTGCCCCAAAACCGATGATGAAGTCTCCGGCATTTGCTTCGCTCTTCAAAAATGAATAGGTCTCTTCGAGCGATCCGGCATAGTGGACATTCTGGTGATTGCCTCGCATCAGCCTCGCAACCTTCTCGGCATGGACACCAGCAATGGGTCGCTCAAATGCCGGATAGATATCTGAGATCAAGACGAGATCAGCACTGGAAAGGGCGCGTGCAAACTGCTCGGTCATATAGCTCATTCGCGTATAGCGGTGAGGCTGGAAGACGGCGATGACACGCTTCGGCGCCCATCCTTGCCGGATGGCTTCGAGATTGAGCTCGACTTGCTCGGGCAGGTGAGCATAATCATCCACCACAACCAGCCCGTTGTCTTCAAGAATCTGGAAGCGCCGGCTGGGCAGAGAAAAACTCTTGAGAATATTCATGGATTTTCTAAAATCAATGCCTGCCATATGCGCAGCGAGCATCGCAGTCAGGGCATTCATAATGTTGTGACGCCCAGGAGCTGGAAGATGGATCTCTCCAAGCGAAGCCCCTTGAAATACGAGATCCGCTCGCGTATTCATTTGATCTTGTCTGATGTTCTTTGCCATCAGATCAGCCTGATTTTTCAACCCAAAGCTCAGTGATTGGCGAGCAGATGAGGCAAGCAGTTCGTAATGGGGGTCATCGGCAAAGAGCACTGCACGGCGACTCTGTTTGATGAATGTTTTGAATCCTTCTAAGAGAGCCTCGGATGAGCCATAGTGATTGAGATGATCCTCTCCCACATTGGTGATGACCGCGATGTCGGAGTGAAGATGGACAAAATGGCCGTCACTTTCATCCACTTCCGAGACGAGCCATCTCCCTTTGCCGGAGCGGGCATAATGTCCAAGTGAATTGGAGCTTGCCCCCACCAAAAATGTCGGATCATAGCCAGCGCGCCGCAGCAGGAGCGAGATCATGGAGCTCGTCGTCGTCTTGCCATGCGTTCCGGCAATGCCAATACTGGAATGGCTGTTGTAGATCATCGCGAGCAGTTGCTGGCGATGGAGAATATTTAAGTTGAGCTCTCGCGCCATCTTGAGCTCCACATTCTCGGATTCGATTGCCGAGGAGTAGATGACAGCCTCCGAGTCACGAAGATATGCGGCATCGTGTCCGTGATGAACTGAAATCCCGGCAGCGCGGAGCTCTCTGGTCCGCGCCGTCTCTCTACAATCCGAACCGCTGACGGAATGCCCTTGCTCGTGTAAGATCCACGCCAAGGCGCTCATTCCATCGCCGCCAATTCCGATAAAGTGATATGGTCTCTCTCTGGTTGCCATGTTCGAGATGAAGAATGACCTCCCTCAGCACCTGTTCCGTTGCGTCTGGCACAGCTAACGTTGCACAGCGATTTCGTAGACTTGTCAATCTTGTTGAG
Source organism: Candidatus Acetothermia bacterium (assembly GCA_016201405.1). Lineage (GTDB taxonomy): Bacteria > Bipolaricaulota > Bipolaricaulia > RBG-16-55-9 > RBG-16-55-9 > JACQCZ01. The sequence continues at coordinate 43,256 of JACQCZ010000001.1, forward strand.
TCCCCCAAAAGCTTCAGCACTTCTTTCACTAATCGATCTTCTTGGCATTCACTCTCTCGCAGCAGATGACATGCCCCGCGCTCGGAGAGCCATGCGGCATTCTCTTCTTGGTGATTGTGAGCAGCGCCTGGCCAGGGAATCACGATGGCCGGAACGCCGAGTGTCGTCATCTCGGCCAGAGTTGCTCCGCCTGCTCGGCAGACCATGAGATCGGCCGCTTTCATCCACTGCCCCACTTCATGCGTGTGTCCCAAAACGCGAATTGAATCTGAATTGCGTTGGCGCGTTAGGCTCTGCAAACGCACAGCATCCCGCCCAGCCAGAATGACGAGCTGCACGCCACATTCTTGAAGTTCTGAAGAACCACTCAAGAGCTGGTCGTGAATGCACTGGGCTCCGTGTGTGCCCCCCGTCACCAGGACGACGGGCCGATTGGGATCGAGCTTCAAATATTCGCGTGCGCTCGTTTGATCAAGTTTTTCGCGAAGCGCTGTGATGGAAGAACGAAGCGGCAGACCCGTATGGACGGCGCGCTTGGCTCGAATCTCGTTGGCAGTCTCTGGAAAGCTAACGAGCACGCTGTCCACCAGAGGGGCCAGTAATGTATTGACCAGTCCGGGAATGCGATTCTGCTCATGGATTAAAGTTGGGATTCCAAGCAGCGTTCCCCAGAGGAGGGGTCCGAAGGAGACGTAGCCTCCTGTGCCGACAATCACATGCGGATCAAAGTGAGCGATAATATTTAATGAGAGACTGAGCCCCTTTAGGTTTGACCAGGCTTCTCTGATGGTTTTGGATGTGAGTTTACGCTCGACACCCGAGGCTTCAATCTCAAAAAATTCAATCCCAGACTCATGTCGTACGATCCGAGACTCAATTCCCTTAGCCGTTCCGACATAACCAATGCGAATCTTTTCCTGGCTCCGGCGAAGCTCTTCGATCAAAGCGAGCGCGGGGTAGACGTGTCCGCCCGTTCCTCCACCAGCAATCAGAATATTCACAGTAGCCTTGCTCCTTTGGCTCGAGCAGCCTGAGTCGATCGCGAGATGTTGAGCAGAATCCCGATCATGGCGAGCGAGATGATGAGGGATGTGCCTCCATAGCTCACCAAAGGCAATGTCAGACCTGTGACCGGAAGGACACCGGTCGTCACACCAAAGTTGATGGCGGCCTGAAAGGTGATCGAGAATGTGATTCCGGCTGCCAGAAAGAAACCAAAGCGGTCAGGAGCATCGAGCGCGATCTGAAGCCCACGCCAAGCAAAAATAATAAATAAGGACAGAATGAGTAGAAGTCCGATCAGACCCAGCTCCTCACCAACCACGGAAAGAATAAAGTCGTTGTACGCCGATGGAAGATAGAGCCACTTCTCACGGCTCGCTCCTAACCCGCGCCCTAAGAGTCCTCCGGAGCCAAGGGCCGTGAGAGACTGAATCAAGTGATATCCCCGTCCGTCAGGATCTGAAAATGGATTCAAGAAAGTCAGCAGCCGGTCACGGCGGTACTCTGACGTCATAATCAATGCAAAAAAGACGGGAATGCAGGGCAGAGTGGGCGCCGCGAGATGAATGAGACGTGCCCCACCAATAATCAGCATGAAGGCTAGCAATGCGCCATATTCGATGACCATAGCGAAGTCGGGCTGTGCAATTGCAAGCACTGCAAGGACCCCAAACAAAACAAAAAATGGAACGATCCCATGCATGAAATCTCGAATCTCGCCGCTTTCGGACTTTCGCACCAGTGAGGCCGCCAGAAAGATGAGCAGGGCAAACTTGGCAAACTCAGTCGGCTGGAATGAGAAGCCGCCGAGGCGGAGCCAGAGCCCTCCGGGCGCGAGAGCCGGAATGAGGGTGAGAAATGTGACCGATATTGCAACAATCATCAAGATGCCGTCGTAGGCAAAGAGCTTCCGATAATCGAGTCGTGAAAAGAGAAAAAGAAGAACAAGCCCAACAATCGCTGCAATAAGCTGCTTGACAAAAAGCTGTTCAGGATGCTGATAAGTTGCGTAAGCGGCTGGCGCACTGGATGAGGCCACCATCACCAGGCCAAAGAGCGTGAGAGCGAGCGAGACGGCTAGAAGAGTAAAATCTGGACTTTGCGTTGTGGCTCCGGCTCCAGAGAACGGGCGCATCTGCGTCCTCGCGACCCGGTGAAGCCCGGGATTGAGTACCCCCACAACACACCTCCCCTTCGTAGCCCCTAAGGTGAACCTTCAGGATGCTTCAGTTGCGTATCCGAAGTTGTACCGGGAAGCCGAACGAAGAAGAAGGACCCCTGCTAAAGACTGGCAGCCTCTTGATCACTCGCTTGAGTGATGGTTGTCTTGGTGAAGTGATTCTGGATAAGGGCTTTGAAATAGTCACCGCGCTCCTCATAATTTCTGAACTGATCGAAGCTCGGCGATCCGGGTGAGAAGAGGCAGACTCTTGGCCTCAAGTTGAGTGAGATCTCAACGGCCTGCGACAGGTTGCGCACAGACTGATAGCGCGCGAAATCAATTTTATTGAATAGACGCGCAAAACGCTCCTGCGTCTCGCCGACCAGCAGGACACACTCGATTCTCCGGCGCGAGATCAATTGCACCAGCTCGAGCGGATCACCTTCGCTGTCATGGCCGCCCAAAATGAGAACCAGAGGCTTTTCACGAAATGTCTCAAGCGCCGCCTGCGTCGCCTCAGGACTCGTCGCCTTGGAGTCATTGTAGAAGCGCACGCCATTGAGCTCTGCCACATACTCAATGCGATGCGGCAACTGAAAGGCTCGTTTGAGGTCTAGTTTTTGGAGTGAAATGGCAAGATCAATCTGCTGGACAGCTTTGAGAGCCCCGGCCAGATTCTCACGCTGATGGCGCGCAAGATGAATACTCTTAAGCTGAATATCTTGAGCTGAGAATGAGATAACTTTTGAGCGCACATCATCCGGTAAAGGAATTCCGTTGTGGATGACCGCAAAATCAGTCTGCGTCTGGTTTTTGAAGAGATCACACTTCAATCGAAAATACTCTTGCATTGAGTTATGACGTCCCAAATGATGAGCTGCAAAACGCGTAAAGACCCCAACATGAGGTTTGAAACTCGCAATCTGCTCCAATTGATAACTGCTCACTTCAAGCACAACAATCGTTTCAGAATTGATTTCATCGAGAGAGTCAATGAAGGGCCTGCCAATATTCCCGGCAGTGACTACGTCGTAGCCGTGAGCTTTGAGGAGCTCTGAAATGAGGTGAGTCGTTGTCGTCTTCCCGACTGTGCCTGTGACAGCAATGATCTTATCGCTAGCGCAGTGCTGGTAGGCGACTTCGATCTCGGCCAGAACGGGAATGCTTTTAGCCCGAGCTTCTTGCAATATAAATACATTGGCTGAGATTCCAGGAGATGGAATGATTAAATCTGCTTGCAAAACTTGCTCCGAGTGCTGGCCCTCTTCCCAATCCACTTCCCACTGACTCCACTCCGCTTTGAGAACATTCGAGATATGCGAGGAGTCACTCACAAAGACCCTGGCTTTCTGATGAACAAGAAAGCGAACGAGCGCCTGCCCGGTTCGGCCTGCACCGAGCACACTGACTCGCTGGCCTGAAAGCGATAGACTCTCTTGCACGATTGCGAGATTGTAAAGGGATAATTCGATGAATCAGAAGGACAGAGGTCAGGTAGAAAGCTCTCAACAGGAAGGCGTTTAATTTATGACGTCAACTCTGATTGTTTTGGCGCTGCCTTGCACCACGTCTGACTGAGCTGATTAAGAATTGCCAAGCTCTCGAGATGCCAGCTCGATTTGCTCTTCCAGTACTTGACTGCTTTCAAATTTCTCGAGCTGCAGAAAATAACTCGCCGCTTGAAGGAGCGCCTCGCGCGGAACTAACCCCACAATCTCGCTCCCGATCACTGGAACACCGTAGCGCTCTGCCTCTCGCTGAATCATAGTAAAGACCCTAAACAACGGGGTCTTCCGGAAATGGGTCATGTTCATTGAGACCTGGACGATGCCCCGCTCCTCAATCTTGAAGCCGAGAGCTTTGACATAGCGCAGCCCGCCGCTCATGTGTCGAACGGCCTTGGCAATCTCTTGAGCAATCTCAAGTTTATCGGTGCCAAGGTTGACATTGAAAGCAATCAGCGGCATCCGGGCACCCACAGCAACGACTCCGGCGGATGGATGAATAGTTCGCTCTCCAAAATCGGGTGCCCACTCGGGCATTTTGATCTTTTCAGAAAAGCCTTCAAATTGCCCTTTACGAATCTCCGCCAGATTCTCACGGCTTGGAGTGGTGGCCGATGCTTCATAAAGATAGACAGGAATTTTGAGTTGCTTCCAAATCTTCTCGCCAACACGTTTAGACAGATCTATACATTCTTCCATGGTTGAGTTTTTGATCGGCACAAAGGGTACGACGTCCACAGCTCCCATACGTGGATGCTCTCCAGTATGCTTTCGGAGATCAATCTGCTGAGCAGCTTCTGCTACGAGCGCCAGAATGGCTCTTTCTACACCTTCAGGCTCGCCTGCAAACGTCATCACCGTACGGTTGTGGTCAGGGTCCGAATCAACGTCGAGCAGAAGTACACCTGGAAATTGCTTCACCGCAGAGGCAATCATGTCAATCTTGACTTGATCGCGCCCCTCGCTGATATTGGGGATGCATTCAATGATCTTATTCATTGAAATTTTCAGGAGGACTAATCAGAGTGATAATCGCTTCGGCGACGACCTCATCCTCCACTTTCGAAAGAACTTCAAAACGAAAGAGACCCCCACGCGCCTTGAGCAGCTTGGCCTCAAAAACAAGCTGGTCTCCCGGTACGACTTGCTTGCGGAAGCGGGCGCTGTCAATCCCAACCAGTAATCCTTGTGCATATCGGCTGTTCGAGTATTGTTGCATGAGGATGCCTGCCGTCTGAGCCATGCCTTCGGTGATGAGCGTGCCTGGCATGATCGGGTTTCCAGGGAAATGCCCCTGGAAGACCTCTTCGTTGTGACTCACATTCTTGATCGCCACGACGCGCTCTGGTGATCGCTCCAGAATCCGATCCACCATGAGATAGGGATAGCGGAGCGGAAGAAGCTCCAGCGGAGAGGGCTGTTTTATTGGGCTCTGCTTACCAGTATCAGACATGCTCAGCGTCACTTTGACGGCGGAGGAGTCTGGGGTTGCGACTCCTGCTTGAGCGTCTCCTTGAGTGCATCAATCACGAGTTGGGTGATGTCGTCTGCTTGTCCCTTCCGCGAATCCAAGACGACCGGGCTCAGTTTGCTGGCCGGGTTATCAATAACAATGGCATATCCGTTTGCATCTCCGATCTTCTTGACTGCGCTCAAAATCTCTCCTTGAATAGGAGCAGAAAGCTCGAGGTTCTTCTGCTGAAGCCCCATTTCCAGGTCATTCGTTTTGGTATCATGATCGGTCTTTGAGATCTTGCCATTGGCAAAATCAGTGTCAAGAACAGCCTCTTGTGCCTCGACTTTTGCCTTTTCTGTCTCAAAGTCTGCCAGAGCTTGTTTTACGACTTCATTCTCCATGGTATAAAGTGTTTCTAAGACCTTGAACATGTCAACATAAGCAATCTTGTAGCTTCCTGGGGCTGTGTTCGAGCCTTTCATCGCTGTAAGCTGAGCGGTCAAATCATTCACTTTTGCTTCGAGTGTCTTGATTCGCTGATCGGATGGCGATCCAATTCCAAGACCAACACCACCTAAAATAAAACCAATTCCGGCACCCACCACGACGAATCCCACAATCAGTGCTGCAAGTACTCCTTGTTTCATAAAGTCAATTCCTCTCCCTTCCTCAGAACAAGCTTATGCGACCCCTAGAGCACAAATCAAGCCTCTATTTACTGGCTTGGATTTGAGACCAGATTTTGTCCGTGATATCTTCCATAATATTATGCTGAGCAAAGAGAACCACATCCTCCACTTTGACAACGAGGTCGTAGTTACCCGAGCTGCCCACCTGATTGACGGCATTCTGTATCGGGCGAAGCAGGATCTCCTGAAAGAGCTGCTGCAACTGGTTGTTCAGCGGTGTCGCCTGGTCCGCATAAGCCTGGTCTGAAAGTGTCCCCGCATCATTCTGATGTTTTAATGCAATTAACTTGTCTGAGATTGGCTTCCCTTGCTGCTCAAACTGATCTTTGAATTTGGGGTCATCCTGCAAGCGGAGCGCGATGTCGTTGACACGAACAACGCCCACCTTGAGCTTTGACGTCGCTGCGCCACCATTTTTCTCAAGGGTTGCAAGACGATCCTGATAGGTCGCCACTTCATTTTTAAGCGTGAGGATCTGTCCGATGCTAAAGGCCACTCCAATGATGAGAAGAAATCCCACCACGCCAGCAATGACCCCAAAGACCTGTTTCATGTCCATGAATAATCCCCCTCGGAATGTGGATTAGAAGAGTGTGCCAAACCCAAACTCGACCTTCAATTCTTCGAGCTTGTTGGTGACGGGCCACGCAAAGGCTACGCGAATGGGTCCGACATATGGAATCGTGACTCGGCCTTCGATGCCGACGGACTTCTTAAGCTTGAAGCTCTTATCCAAATTGCTGGTATCACTCCCAAAATCGGCAAAGAGTGCGATCGAGAAGTTGGGCTCAAGCATAATGCGATACTCGGCATTGAGATAGGCGATGGAGCTGCTATTCATCGGCTTGACTCCGCGAAGCGTCGTTGAGCCCCCCAGAGTGAACTGCTCCTGAGATGGCAGATCATCACCCCAGCCCCAGAAAAGGCGCAGAGCAATATTTTGATCTTCCATCGTAGGGAAGTGCTGAATCAGCGTCGTCTGAAGCCGGGTGAACTGCTCGCTGCCTGTAAGAAGACCCGCTCTCTCAATCTTGAGGGAGCGGCTTCCGCCCCGGGTAGCGAAGATGGGGTTGTTCCGGTTGTCATGATTGAACGTGAGCGAGAGCACGCTAGAGATGCCGCTCTCCTTGGCAGGCTCTTTGCTGTCGTCATACTCTTTGGTAAAAAGCTCATGCCTTAGACCCAAGACAAGCTGAATGTCATTGAAAGGATAGGCCAGTGACGCTTCGCCGCCGACCCGGTTGAGCACGTGGCTGCGCGGCTCTTTCTCATTGGTTGTCTTGTTGTAAAAATTGACACTGAAATAATCAGAGCCTTCAATCATCGTCCGGCTTTCATAATTCAAGCTCCAGGTGATGACGGATTTACCCAGAATCCCTCGGTCTAGCTCAACCGAGACATCCTGCCCCGTTCCGTGTAGATTCTTGCTCTTGATGCTGAGCTGCCCTACCAGCCCCTCGGATGAGACCGAGCCGCCAAAGCGAAAATCACCCAATTTGTCCTGTTCGATGACGTTTACAATCACTTTCTGCCCATCGGGGGTCTTGGCATCAAAATTGAAGTTCACATCTTTGAAGTAGCCCAGATCTAACAGTTTTCTGTACGTCTCAGCTAGCATGAACTGATTGAGATACTGACCTGGCTTGATCGCAAGCTGCTTGGCGATCACTTTGGGATCGGTAAAAGGGAGACCACTCGATGCGGTCGTTCCTAATAGATCGCCCAAGAACTTTGAAAAGTCCTGAAAGAAACGGACAGCTGGGTTGTTCTGGTCGCTGGAGCCCAAGACAGTGGGGTGATCTTCATCGCCAGTATTCTCAGGAGATGTCTTCTGATCCGGAGGGGACGACGTAGATGTATCACTGCTCGTCGAAGTCGAAGGCTTGACTCCTTCGGGAAGCGGAATCGGCTTAAAGGGCTCTTTCTCTGTGATGCTTACCGTGGGGATACCGTTCTGCTGAATCTCGATCTCGCCTATTCTTCCCTCATCCACCTTCAGAGTGAGCACGCCATTCTGAATGCTATCCTTGCTCACTTGGGTCATCACATAGCCTTCCTTGAGGTAGAAGCGGTGGACTCCTTCAATCGCTTTTAGCAGCGTGAAGTTGTCAACTACGCCGGGCTTCAATTCAACTTTGTGTTCAAGCTCGGCAGCATAGAAGGCTCTGTTCCCAGTAAACTTTACGCTGTTGATCTGGATCGCCTGATCCAGAATCTGATTGACCTTCAGATTGACGGTCAAAACGATCCGATCCGGAGTGCTCCCTTGCTGCGGAACGAGATCTGAATCCTTCAATGGGGCAAAATAGACAGACTGGGCCAATTTTTGCAGATTTCCTTGAAGCTCGCTGATCTTGATAGGCTTTAGGAGTGGCATCTCTTTGAGCAGCTTCTCAGCCTCTTCTTTATAGGGGCTCTCTACCCCTTCGACATCCACACGCTCAACGACCCGCTCTAAGAATTCAATGTGCACAACTTTGCCCGCCGAGGCGCTGGCAATATCAAAAAGGACGTACTCTTTGCTGTGATACTCATTGCAGATGCTCGGACTTGGCGGCATTTTAGAGCAATGCCCCGTCATATCAATACCCAAGGCCTTTTGAAACTGAACGCTGTTGAAGACCTCACCCTTTTTGATGCCATAGTTTGTCAAAATCTCACTGACACGCTCAGGCGGAACAGTGTATTTTACAAAGGGCCAGGGAAGGCTGAGCCCCAAAACCTGAATGCGCTTCTCTCCGTTCCAGTTACGATTGCCAACCACATCAATTTTCTCGATCAATGGGTTCTCAAAGACTTGGATCGTCACAACGACGCCAGTGCCTTTCTCGTTGGCATGAGAATCAGCTGCAGCATCCTGGAAGAGGCCGATATTCTTGATCTTAAGCTCCGCGCGCTTTAGATCATCCGGGATGGTGATCTCATCGCCCTTTTTGAAGGGCAGCACATCCAGAATCTTTACAAGTGAAACGTGATCATTGCCTTTGACCTGAATCGAATCGACTACAACTTTTTTTGTATCCGACTGAAAGGACTGCGCCTGGACAACTTCGGTGGCACCTTGGCCAAAAATCAAGAGAGCGAGCGCTATCATTCCAACCCGAAGCATCCAGCGGTTCATCTCCACTCGATGAGTCATTTTTTACTCTCCTCCTTCAAGAATCTCTAGGGAACTGCGATATTGTATGGCCTCTGCCACGTGGGCAGGCCCAATCTGACTGACGCCATCCAGATCAGCAATTGTGCGCGCGACTTTGAGAACGCGGCCATAGGCACGGGCGCTCAGACTGTACAAATCAATGGCGCGCTCCAGGAGTTTTTTGGCTTCATCCTCCAAGAGACAATATTTGCGAATCTCTCGGATCCCCATCTGCGCATTGGCGTGAAGCCTGGAATCTGAAAATCTCTCCTGCTGAACTCGTCTCGCCTCCACAACTCTCTTTCGTATCTCCTCTGAAGTGACTCCAGCCGGCTTGCCCATCAACTCATCCTTGCTGAGGCGCGGCACTTCCACAAAGAGATCAATTCTGTCTAAAAATGGGCCCGAAATTCTTTTGCGATATCGCCTAATCTCCACCGGGCTGCAGCGGCAGCGCTTGGCGGGATCGCCAACATGGCCGCAAGGACAGGGATTCATCGCCGCAACCAGTGTAAAATTGGCCGGAAATGTGACGGCTGAAGCCGCACGAGAGATGGTGATCTCGCGCTCTTCCAGTGGCTGGCGCAGAGTCTCTAAAACGGGTCTCTCAAACTCAGGCAGCTCATCTAAAAATAAGACGCCGCAATGGGCCAGGCTTATCTCACCAGGTCGTGGGAAGCCATGTCCCCCACCCACCATGCCCGCATACGAGATAGTGTGATGCGGAGAGCGGAAGGCTCGTTGAGTGATCAGCGACTGGTCCCCTGAGAGCAGCCCCATAATGCTATAAATCTTCGTCACCTCAAGTGATTCTTCAAAATTGAGTTCGGGAAGGATGCTCGGGAGTCGAGTGGCTAACATGCTCTTCCCTGATCCTGGCGGGCCCACCATCAGAACATTATGGCCACCCGCGGCTGCAATCTCCAATGCCCGCTTGGCCTGCTCCTGCCCCCGAATCTCGCTCATATCTACATCATATCGCTTCTGTTGCCCACTCAATGCAGGATGTTCAAATGGGTGTGGGGCTATTGTACGCTCTCCTTGGAGGAATTGAACAGTCTCGGCCAATGTTTTTACGCCATAGACTTCTATCCCTTCCACCACAGCTGCCTCTTTGGCGTTGGCTTCTGGGACAATCATCCTTTTGATCCCAAGCTCCCGACAGGCGAGTGCGACAGGCAGGGTTCCTTTGATCGAGCGGAGCTCACCATTTAAAGATAGCTCACCCATGGCCACAAGATTTTCTGCCCGTTTATCTTCAAGCTGTTCCGTCGCCCTCAAGATTCCTAAAGCAAGCGGGAGATCGAGTCCGACACCTTCCTTCTTAAGATCCGCCGGGGCAAGATTTACCGTGATTCGCTTGGCTGGAAAGTCGTAGCCAGAATTTTTTATCGCGCTGCGAATGCGCTCGCGGCTCTCTTGGACCTCTTTCTCGGGAAGACCTACGATGTTGAACGCAGGCAAACCCATAGTGAGGTCGCACTGGACCTCGATGAGCATGGCATCAATCCCCATGACTGCGCCGCTCAGCACTTTAGAGAACATCATCCAAGCTCATTCAATGGAAAATGCATTCTGGAAGAGGCGGGCTGATCCACCTGAGAGGGCCACCACATCAAAACGGAGATCGAGCTCTGTTGGGTGCTCCTGCAGATATCGCATTGCGGTCTGAATAATCTTTCCGCGTTTTTGTGCCGTCACATGCTCCTCCGGCAGACCAAACGACTCTGAGCTTCGGAACTTGACTTCGACAAAGACGAGGCAGTTGCCATCGCGTGCGATAATGTCAATCTCACCGCCGCGCCAGCGATAGTTCCGCTGAACAATTTGATAGTCATGATTTTTTAAAAAGAGGATCGCTTGGTCTTCCCCCCGAATCCCCCGTTCATGAGCCTTTTCTTCCATCTCGGTTGGTCGGGTCTATTTTAGCGGGAGAATCTGCAGGCTGTCAAGGAATTTTCAATGATGAAGCTACGAGTTTTTATCTTGGTTGCTAGTTATTTGTCAGTCGTCTGTTCGACTGGCAGAAGGTGCTCATGCCCGATGATTCCTAGAGCGACCTCTTTGAAGACAGGTGCGGCAACAATGCCGCCATAATAGTCTTGTCCTTGGCTGATATCCACCTCATCCAAAACAACAATCACAACATATTTCGGGTTTTCAACTGGGAAAAACCCAGCAAAGAGCGAGGTGTACCTGTCAGTCGCATATCCGCGTCCACCTAGCTTTGCTTTCTGACCTGTTCCTGTTTTGGCCGCGACATCAAAACCATCGATCTTGGCGTTTGTGCCCGTCCCATCTTCAACAACCAGCGCCATCATAGATTTGAGCTCATCCAGACTCGGCTTCGATGCGACTGGTGCGGTCTTTGAGGGCGACAACCCCTGATCAGAAGTTGTCTTAGAGTTGAAGTCATTGACTTGGCGAATGATATGCGGTGTCCTCAACCAGCCTCCATTGGCCAGTACGCCATAGGCCGCTGCCAGCTGGATTCCCGTGACCGAGACGGCTTGTCCTATGGAGATCGCAGCCTGATCTGTGCCCTGCCAGGCATCCGGTGGGTGGAGCGTACCAGCGACCTCGCCGGGAAGCTCAACGCCAGTCCGTTTTCCAAATCCAAATCTGTGCAAAAACTGGTAGAGATAATCGGGCTGGAGGCTTTGGGTCATGCGAATAATAGCCGTGTTGACTGAATTCTTGAAGAGATTGGCGACAGTATCATAGCCGTAACTCTTGTATTCGGCATTGTGAAATTTATGCCCAAAGAGTGTCATGGGCTGATCCCCGTTGAAAATATCATCCGGTTTTATATTTCCGGCATCTAACGCTGCAAGCACAGTGAATGGCTTAAATGTGGAGCCGGGCTCAAAGGTGAGAGCAACCAGCCAGTCATTTCTCTGAGATGCTGATGAAGTCTCAAAATGGTTGAGGTCATAGGTCTTGTGAGAAGCGAGTGCGATGATATCTCCGGATTGAGGATCGAGGACGATGACAAATCCGCCTTTGGCATTGCGCTGCCGTACGGCGTTTTTGATAGCATCCTCGGCAATATGCTGAATGGTAGAGTCCAGCGTGAGATAGATGTCACTTCCGGGGAGACCGGGATCGACAATGCGTGTTGAGAGTTGGGTTCCACCCCCGCCACGCACAATCTCATCGTGCTCCTCATGACCACGCAGAGCCTCATCAAATTGGAGCTCAATTCCTTCGAGTCCGTGATCATCCATGCCAGAGAAGCCGATCACATTGGAGGCCAGTGAGCCTTGCGGATAGACCCTCTTCCATTCTGGAATGAAGATGAGACCCCAGGTGCCCATCTCTTGAGCATCTTTTTGCAGAGCATCGGCAACGTCAGGATCCACTTTGCGCTCAATCCAGGTAAAGAATCCTTCGCGATAGATCAGCTTGCGCGCGTCGCTTTGAGATAGACCCAAGTGCTTCTCCAAAAGCCCTTCCAGAAGCTCAGGCTTGGTCATGTGGTAGTTATCCAGGGCGATGGAAGTGGCCTGCACATCGAAGGCCAACAACTGGCCATTGCGGTCATAGATGCGACCACGGGGCTGGCTCTGAATAACCTCACGAATTTGGACCTGGCTGGCCTTTTGCAGCCACTCGCGATGATCAAGCACCTGAGTCTCAAATAGCTTGGCGGCCACACTGAAGAAGAAGACCAACAGCAGTCCAAAGATGACTAGAATCTTTTTGCGGGGGTTCATTTGCTTAGGTCAATATAATTCAAGGTCTTATCATTGGGTGATGGACGGATCATTCCGAGCTTCCTGGCCGCCTCTTCAATCTTGGCGAGAGAGAAGGCCTGAGCGACATCAAATCGCAAGTTCTCACGCTGATTTTCAAGCGCGCTCAACTCTTGATCAGACTTGTGGAGCTGATTGAGCCAATAGACAGATTGCCAAGATTCCCAGACATAAAAGAGCGCCAAGAATGCGCCACCAAAGAGCCCAATAAGAATCAGTAGACGCTGCCGGTTGAGAAAAGGCGCTCGTGCAGGCGAATGCATGCCCTGTCGGGTTGTGATTCTGCGTCGTGATACCGTTTGAGTTGCCATCTTGGGAGTCTAAAAGTACGAGAGCAGAAGATGAAGCCCAAGGACAGGCGTCTCTTTCAAACGGGCAGGAGATCAGAGTTTTTTGAGTGCACGAGCGCGGGCACTTCGCGCTCGTGGATTTTTTTTCAATTCTTCTGGTGATGGCGTAGCCTCGCCGAGCAGCTCTGCCTCGGGCTGGTGGTGGCAAACACAGAGAGGTAAATCTGGAGGACAAGTGCAGCCCTTTGACTTCTCCTTCATAAACTGTTTCACGATGCGATCCTCCAGAGAATGAAATGTGATAACGACCAGACGCCCATCGGGTCTCAAATGCTCAAATGCGACTTCAAGCCCGACTCTTATATTTCCAAGCTCATCATTGACCGCGATGCGTAGCGCCTGAAAGGTTCGAGTTGCTGGATGTGCGCTTCCAGATTGATACAACTTGCGCTGGGCGGGCTGTGGAATTGCGCGCTCAATAACTCTCACAAGCTCGTGTGTCGTCTCGATGGGCTTCTGTTTGCGTTGTCTCGCAATCTCACTGGCAATACGTGCTGCAAATCGCTCCTCGCCATACTCCCTCAAGATTTGAATCAAATCATCTGTTGTATATTGATTGACAATCTCTCGCGCGGTGAGAGGGGCATCAGGTGAATAGCGCATGTCGAGCGGCGCATCAGACTGGAAGCTAAAGCCGCGCTCCCGGCTGTCGATTTGCAGCGATGAGAAGCCGAGATCGAGCAAAATTCCGTTTACCTCTTGGATCTGTACTTGATCTAAGATTTGGTCGAGATCTTTGTAATTGGCATGAAAGAGATCGACTGGCGCATGGGTATCTTTGAGCCGCCCTCTAGCTCTCTCAACAGCTTGGGGATCAAGATCAAGCCCAATCAGTCGCCCCTTTTGAGGATCAAGACGTTTTGCAATTTCCATGGCATGGCCACCGCCACCCACAGTCCCATCCACATAGAAGCCATCAGGGCGTGGTGCCAGAAACTCTAAGACCTCATCTAATAAAACTGACTGGTGTTGAGGAGTCATTGCGTTTGCTTTGATAAGAGAGCCCGAATTGCATTCCAACTCTGCGTCATTGCTTTTGAAGTCTCGCAGTACAGGGCTTCTCCTGCACACTCCAATGCCGCACGCTCTGCTTCATAGCACGACTCGATCTGCCGGAGCTGATCAACCAGATTGATCTTTCGCGATCCAATCTCATCAAAAGACCAGCAGCGGACCTCAAGACCTCCAGCGCGATTCACTTGTTGGACAAAGCGCTCCACCTTCGGATCGCCTGGGATACCGACAAAAGGGCGCGCCGCAAGGAGTGAAAAGATAAGTGAATGAAGCCTCATTCCCACCATAAAACGCATCTGTTGGATGCAATCTAGCACTCCGCGAAGGTCAGAAGCCGAAGGCTCTACGATCAATACGGGCGCTTTGATGAGGTTTTGGAGCTCCTCAAGCTCCTTGAGGTCTTTATGCAAATGAAAAGAGATGAGGACTGGACTCAATCCCATCTCCGCATAAGCACGATCCAACTCGCTTGCGAGTGCGCGCATGGATGGACGAGAGAGAGAGCCGGAGAGAGTGACTCCAATAAACGGCGGCGTGCCAGGCAGTACCGGCTTCAGAGGCTCTCTCAGCGATGCCCACGCCGGCCAGGTGCGCATAATCAGGTCTGCTCCCGCAAAGATTTTCTCATCTGGAAGGCCCGTTTGGCGAACCCAATTGCGACTCGCCTCATCTCTCAACATGGCAAAGCCCACCCGGCGAAAGACTCGTTTCGCAGTCCACTCGATAAACGGACTTTGGAGCGGGCCAATCCCCTGGCCAATCACAACAACCGGGCAGAACTTCATCGCCAATCTCATCAGACCCAAATAATAGAATGGCGAGCGGAGGCTGCTCCGGTCTTGGATGAGACCACCCCCTCCGCCAATAAACAGATCTGCACTCGAAAGCTCTCTCAAAATCTGACGGAGACTCCAGCGGTTGATGGCCTTGACATGGTAGTGGCGAGTCGTCTCTTCGGGAGACTGGGATAGAACAACAAGCTCTGCTTCTGGAAACTCGCGGTGAAGCTCCTGAATCAGAACGGCGAGAATCACCTCATCGCCAAGGTTATCAAAGCCATAATATCCTGAAATTATGAACTTCATTGGCCGGGGTAGTCTACCGGTTGAGAATCGAAAATGCGATGTGCCAGTTTGAAGATGCCGTATGCAGCCAAGCCAATAATTGCCCCGATCCAGAGGCCATTGAAAACCCGCAGTAGCGTAAATAGCAAGGGAGTGTAAGGATGCAAAAAGCTGTTCAGAATAGAGACTTGACCCATCAGCCCAATGAGCAACAATCCTAGAGCCCAGGTGCGCTGGCGCACAGCTAGTAAGAGACTGCCCCAGAGCCAGAGGGCAGGGTGGCCGATCAGAAGCTCCTTGAAGCGGGGGCGGGCGTAGAGCAGATTTTCCAATAAACCTCGCAGATCAAGCTCTTCGCTGCTGACAGGAAGAATTGAAAAATTCCCGCTGCGCAGCAATGCGATGGCCAAAAGCGCCGCCACTCCCGCGCCTAGCAGCCAATCCTCGATGCGGAGTGAGCGAAGATCAAAATTACTGAGCTCGATCAAGCCAATCATTAAAATGGGGGCAATAAGAGCAAGTTTGATGCCACGAAAGGTCTCAATATCGAGTAGATAGAGGCTGTCTCCTAAGATTGCTGCTGCGAAGAGTCCGCCGATGATTGAGCTGATAGTAAAGCCCAACACCCAGCAGAGACTGCCTTTGATACCATGGGCGTGAGCAAGCCAATCTTTAAGAAATAGATAGGCTGCAATGGGAAAGAGAACAACAGCTATCCAGGCAAGCACCAGTCGCGTCTCGACTTCAAAGATCTGTAAGCCAGCAGCCGCTAGAATAAGAAAGATGAGATGGCTTAGAGAAATCAATCTGTTATTCTTTTGGAAGTGCTTTTGGGCAGCCCAAAAGAATAATCCTGCTAATCCCAACAAAAGCGGAATCAGCAAGAGCCAGTCAATCGAGAAGCGTATCTCACTCTGCGAGATCCCCAGTTGAAATCCCTGTTGTTTAAGCTCTTCCTTGAGCGACGAGAAGTCTGTCGTCACTTGATCGATGCTCACAGCCGGGATGGAGATGAGGCTGATGCTTCGCTCACGGACCGCTCTCATAAATCTCTCCAGCGTATCTTGAGAGCTCAGCTTGACGCGCTCTTCGGCCTTGAGGATGTGTGCTCTCATCAGATGTGACCCCTTTTTGTAAAATTCACTGAGAGACGATGCCTCTTGAAACTCATCCCATGCCACAACAATTCGAGTAGAATCAAACATTCTGAATATAAGCTGCAGATTGACCGGAGAGCTGAGCAGTGGGTTTTGCATTAAGATCCCTTCTGTACTGAAGTCAGCCATCTGAACATATAGGGCTTGGAGCTTATCAAAGGGCACTAGAGAGTCGAGCTTCCAGATTATCTTGACTTTATGCAACGGGTCTCTGTCCTGTGTTGAAAGCTGGTCAAGCACTTGCGGAGAGAGAATCACAGAGTCAAGACCCATCTCTTGAAGTTTTGTCAAGATTGAATCAAAAGGCTGCGCTGCACCGGATGGATTTTGCAGCAGAGTATCAAGATTGACCGCAAGCTCAGCTTCCCGTTGCTCTCCTTCCCAACTTATGCGTGCAACGGTAATCCCCAAAACGACGAGGATTGAGATGCAGATACAGCTATAAAGAAGCTTGGAGAGGCTGCTCTTCAGCACCTCATCAGTTTAGCGAACGAGAGAGCCTCAATGCGAAAGCTTAAATCTTGTCAACAGAGCAGTCTCAATGTGACAGCCATCACTCTCAACTCAGACGGACTTGGTCCCACCCCTCTGCCAGGGGTCCTTCATTACATTCAAGCTGCCAAGTAAGCTTCGGGCGTGAAGATAACCGAGTACCCCTTTGTATGGGAGGAGAGTTCATGCGTCATTCGATTGCATTGGGTTTAGCACTACTTTTTGTCGCATCGATCGGTTGGCTTGGCCATGCCGCTTCGCTGGAGGTTCAAGACCTCTCCGAAGGACACGGCCTTGGGTTTGGGCTTAGCCTGACCGCGCCATTTGCAGCACCAAACACATTCCCGGCTTCCGGTTTTAGCAGCCGGCTTTGGATCGCAAATCTCTTTGGATTTGAAGCCTCAGTCTTTGTGGTGGATGGCGCACCCAGTTTTGCTGCCCGCAGCTTTATCAAGTTCATCAACACTTCACTCGTCGATCTCTACGTCGGAACGGGAGCTGCATTCTTTGGGAGCGAAGGAAAACTGGTCGTTCCTCTTCAGGCCATGTCTGGCATCGAGATTCGTCTGAGTGAGCACATCGCCATCAATGCAGAGTTAGGGCTTCTGTTCCGTGGTGTCAGCGGCGTGACGGCCGGATTTAGCGCAGATTTCTATCTATAAGAACAAGCTCCACTTCTTCTCCACCGGTTTGCCTGCATTGCGGGCAATTCGTTATGATGACCGTGCTCTCCTCATCGGGAGCACGGAATTTTTTATGGCCAAAAAAGAAGTCCTCAACTCTGTTTTAGAACAGATCAAAAAGCGCTATGGCGAAGGCTCCATCATGTGGCTCGGTGGCTCAGAGCACCTAGCCGTCGACACAATCCCTACCGGCTCGTTAGCACTTGATATCGCACTTGGAATCGGCGGCATCCCGCGTGGACGGATCATCGAAGTCTTTGGTCCTGAATCTTCTGGCAAGACTTCGCTTGCGCTGCATTTGATTGCCGAAGCTCAGAAACTGGGCGGGTCGGCTGCGTTTATCGACGCGGAGCATGCGCTCGACCCCAAGTATGCGCAGGCGATTGGTGTCAATCTGGCTGAGCTCCTGCTCAGCCAGCCCAATTCCGGAGAGCAAGCGCTAGAGATCACAGAGCACCTGGTGCGTAGCGGAGCGGTTGAGGTGATTGTGATTGACTCCGTGGCGGCACTCGTTCCAGAAGCGGAGATTGCTGGAGCGATGGGCGATGCCCAAGTCGGCCTGCAAGCCCGGCTCATGAGCCAGGCGATGAGAAAGCTCTCAGGCGCTATTCATCAGTCAAACACAACCGTCTTATTCATCAATCAGATTCGCTCGATGATCAGTGCTGGGCCTTGGGGGCCATCGACTACGACGTCAGGGGGCTTGGCGCTCAAGTTCTATACCTCAGTTCGTCTAGAAATAAAGCGCATCGGCTCCATTGAAGAGAACCATGAAAAGATTGGCAATGAGACACTGGTTCGGGTCGTAAAGAATAAATTGGCTCCGCCATTCAAAGAGGCAAAGTTTGACATTCTTTATGGCAAAGGCATCGCGCATGAGCGTGAGCTTCTCAAAGTGGGGGAGCAATATGGAATTATCAAGAAGAGTGGTGCGAGATACTCCCACGCGGAGAGGCAGCTCGGGCAAGGCATTGCCAACTGCGCTGAGGCATTGCGAAATGACTCCGCACTCGGCCAGAAGATTGCAGAAGAGATTCGGATAAAAGCAGGCTTGGTCAATAGCCAGCCAAGCGAAAATTCTTCAACCTCAGCTGATGAGAAATCAACACCAGCTCCAGCCCGAAAACCCGCAGGCAAGTGAGCTAAAGCGTGCTCGCCAGCGCCTGCTTTATCTGCTCAGCCGCAAGCCACATTCGATCTATGAGACGAGACGTAAACTCCGAATTGCTGGCTTCTCCGCGACCACGATTGATGAGATTATTCATGAAGCGACGGAGATGGGCTGGCTTGATGACCAGGCGTACGCCAAGCTCTGGGTGCACGACCGGCTTTCGCACAAGCCAAAGGGAAAAGCCTTGCTCAAAAAAGAGCTGCGGGAAAAGGGCGTTGCAGAGACCCAAATAGAGACGGTTTTGAATGATGCGGCCATTGACGAGCCTGCTCTGATCGGGCAGCTTGTCACCGAGCAGATGGCCCGTCATCAGAACGACGATCCAGCCAACCGCAAGCGTAAACTCTACGGCTATTTACAGCGCCGGGGGTTTTCACCCGATGCCATCCGGCGAGCTATGGAGAATCTTGGAGATGCCAATGACTCGTAGATGTGAGTGGCCAAAGACCAATGAATTGATGATTGAATACCATGACAAAGAATGGGGCGTACCCGTTCATGATGACCGGAAGCTCTTTGAGTTTTTGGTGCTGGACGCCTTTCAGGCGGGGCTAAGCTGGTCCACAATTCTGAACAAGCGTGAGAATTTTCGAAAGGCCTTCAGCAATTTTGATGCCGCAAAGATCGCCCGATTCAATGCCACCAAAATGGACAAGCTTTTAAATGACGCTGGCATCATTCGCAACAAATTGAAGATCCATGCCACGATTGAAAACTCAAAATTGTTCCTGAAGACTCAGGAAAAGCTAGGGAGCTTTGACCGTTATATCTGGCAGTTTGTGAATGGCAAGACCAAGATCAACAAATTCACAACTTCCAAACAGATCCCACCCACCTCCAAGGAGTCAGACGCCATGAGCAAAGACTTGAAAGAGCGCGGCTTCAAGTTTGTCGGCTCAACAATTTGCTATGCCTTTATGCAGGCTGCCGGCCTTGTCAATGATCATTTGGTGGACTGCTATCGTTACGATGAAGTGACAAATTTCAAATGAGCAGTTACAGGAAAAGCTTTGAGATTCGCTGGTCTGATGTCGATCCCAATGGCCACGCCCGCCACACCAGCTATAGCGATTATGCCGCGCATGTGCGTTTTGGCTTTATGTTTGAGCATGGCATCTCCTATGAGCGCCTAGAGGCAATGGGCGTTGGTCCTGTCATTCTCAAAGAAGAGCTCGACTATCTGCGCGAGACCAAGCTGAGCGAGAAGATCGAGATTGAGTACAGCTCGCTCGGGCTCTCCAAAGATGGCTCACACTGGAAGCTGCGCCACGACATCTTCAACTCCTCCGGGAAGCGCTCCGTGAGAATCACCTTGAGCGGCGGATGGATCGATATGAAAAGCCGCAAGCTCATTGTCCCGCCCGATGAGCTCTTTCAGATCTTCCAAAAAATCCCGCAGGAGAAGAATTTTAGAGAGCTTCCTCCACTCGTCCGATAACTTGCAATTTGAAATTCTCAAGAAGTTTATTCATACTCCAGCCATGCCTCTACAGAGACCGCAGATTGAAGAGATATTGAAGGAGAACGAGACCCATCAATGTTTGCCGGCAGAGACATGTGTCAAGATCGTTGCCATTGCCGATCTTCCATCGCGCTTTGGCCATTTCCAGGTCATTGCGTTTTATAACAACCTTGATGACAAAGAACATGCAGTCTTTGTCAAAGGAGATGTAGTCGGGAAGGAGGATGTGCCGGTTCGCTTGCATTCAGAATGCCTCACGGGAGATGCCGTCGGATCACTGAGGTGCGATTGCCGCGATCAATTAGAAGAATCACTCCGGTATATCGGAAACCTGGACAATGGACTCCTGCTCTATTTGCGTCAAGAGGGGCGCGGGATCGGTTTTATCAACAAGATCAAAGCATACCAGCTACAAGACTTCGGGTACGATACGGTTGAGGCCAACGAAATGCTCGGTTTCAAAGCGGACGAGCGCGAGTATAAGATCGCTGCTCACATGCTCTATTCCCTGAAAGTAAAGTCCATCAAGCTGATCACAAACAATCCAGAGAAGATCAAGAGTCTGGAGCAATACGGCATCAAAGTCGCAAAGCGCGTGCCCATTGTCATTGAGCCCAACGAGTTCAACCGCTTCTATCTCGAAACGAAGAGGCAGAAGTCGGGGCACCTGCTCGATCAGAAAGAATAGATGAACTACATCATTTGAGCCAGCAGCAAAATATCACTGAGCACCCCAGATGCCGTGAGTCTGGGTCCAGAGCCTCGGCCTCGCACAATCAGGGGCGGGCTATAGCGCTCACTCTCAAAGGCCAAAACGCTATCTGCGAGACTTGCACGAATAAGATCGTCATGGGCTGCCAGTCTTTGAAGACTCGCTTTGCAACGCCCATCAGCCACTTCGATCACATAGCGCAACCTCAAGTTTTGTGACTGAGTCTCTTGCGAGAGCTTGGCATAGCGAGAATCCAGCTCTGGCAGCTTTTGCATAAATTCATCAATGCTCAATGCATCCCACTCTTTTGGATAGAGCGATTCGGCCACGACATCTTTGAATTCAAGCGGATATCCAAGCAGACGAGCCAAGATGAGCGCTTTACGAGCGGCATCACGGCCACCCACATCTTCGCGGGGATCGGGCTCCGTATGGCCGTGAGCTTTGGCATCGCGGATGATCTCAGAGAATTTCTCGCTCTTTTCAAGGCGCTGACAGACGATATTGAGCGTTCCAGAGACACAGCCTCGAATACTTTTTATGTTGTCGCCCGTATCCAGCAGATAGAGCTGTAACGTTGAGATGACCGGCAAAGCGGCCGCCACAGTCGTCTCGAAGCGTGTCAATCTGGATTCTGTCAATTCTTGAAAGAGCTTCAAGGAACCAGCAAGCGGGAGTTTATTGGCAAGAACAATGCCCCAATCTCGTCTTCTTGCTTCTTGCAGAACTGGTATTGGCTGATCACTGGCTGAAACGTCAATGACTATGACATTTTTTGATTTGATCTGATTCAAGAGTTGGATATCGCCATTCCAGACTTGCCCATTACGCATCTCTCGCAATCGCCCTTTGCTGGTCTTTGAATCAGTATATATTGCAAGCTCTTGATCTGAGAATCCTGATTTTTTTAGAATCAGCCCATCTGAATCTGACAAGGCAACATAGTTAAGTCTCACGCCCAGCTGCCGGGCATGGCGCTCCCGGTTCTCAATCACTTGCTGAACGAGTGCGCGCCCTACGCCGCCAAGTCCCAATTGGATCAACGAGATTCTTTTTAGACTCATGGTGCCCGACTCAGCTCAAATTCTTGGTGAATTTCTCGAATCGCTTTTTCGGCATCTTTCTCAAGCACCACGATAGATAGATTGTGCTCCGAAGAGCCCTGGGCGATTGAGCGAACGTTGACATTACAGCGCCCCAGCGCCCCGAAGACTCGGCCAAAGATTCCCGGTGTATCCTTCACGCCCATCCCCACGGCTGTAATGATCACAATGCCGCTCTCGGCGTGGATGCGGTCGATATTGCGTCGCTCCAGCTCCCGCTCAAAGATCTCGTTTAGTGCTTTGACAGCGCGATCGGTGCTCCTCTCTTCCACCACAAAGCAGATGCTCTGCTCTGACGAGGATTGAGAGATCATCAAGACGTTGATATTCTCATGGGCCACAGCTGTAAATACTTTCGCCGCCACACCTGGAACTCCGAGCATCCCGCGCCCTTCGATGTTGACCTGGCTCAGTTTTTTGACAAACGTTATCGCTTTGATGGTGCGCCCATCTTCAGCCGCATCCTTGAAGATCTTGGTGCCTGGATTGTCTGGCTCAAAGGTATTCAAAATTTTAAGGGGAATAGACTTCTCAACAGCAGGGCGAATTGTCTTTGAGTGCAGCACTTTGGCTCCAAAATAGGAGAGCTCAGCCGCCTCTTCATAGGAAAGCTCATCTATGGTGCGAGCATCCTTCACGACTCGCGGATCTGCAGTCATCACCCCATTGACATCCGTCCAGATCTCAATCTCCTCGGCTTCGAGCAGCGCGCCAAAGATGGCAGCGGAGTAGTCGCTGCCTCCACGTCCCAGCGTTGTGACAAGTCCAGACTCTGTTGATCCAATGAACCCCTGAGTGACAGGAATCTTCTTCTGTCTGATGAGGGGAAGTATTGTTTTTTTGGTGCGCTCTTCACAGATGATCATGATCGGGCTGGCCTGTGTGAAGCGCTCATCCGTGATTAAAATTTTCCTGGCATCAACTCGCTCGGCACCTAGGCCACGCTCTTGCATGGCAGCCGTCATAATCAATGTCGACATGTGCTCGCCATACGAGAGCACGGCATCGAGTGAGCGCGGAGTCAGCTCACCCAAGATAGCCAAGCCCTTCAGAAGCATCCGAATCTCTTGAAAATGCTTCTCCAACGAGTCATCTAAAATCTTGCGTCTCTTCGAGTCTTTTATCAGCTCTCTTGTCGCGAGAGTGTGCCGCTCAATGACGTCCTTTTCAAAAGTCTCTAGGGCTCTTTTCTCGTCACCCTGATGAGCCTCCTCGGCTGCACAGACGAGAGCATCTGTGACTCCAGACATGGCCGACAGCACGACGAGCGGCTTGCTGGCGATTCGGGACTGGACAATCTCAATGACTCGGGCCATCATGCCAGCATCTTTGACGGAGGTGCCGCCAAATTTCATCACAATCATAATTTAGAAGTAGCCCTGTGAATGGAGTAATTCAGCGTTTAGAAGCGCTGCGCCTGCCGCGCCTCGAATTGTATTGTGTCCCAGAATCACAAACTTGGCATCAAAGAGATTGCACCCCCGCACCCGCCCCACAATCGTTGCCATGCCATTCTGCAAGTCTATGTCTAGCCTCGGCTGTGGCCGATCCTCTTCATCTTTTAGGATAACTGGATGCTCGGGTGCGCTTGGCAACTTCAACTTCTGTGGCAGCGATGTGTAATTGCGAATAGCCTCGCAGATATTAGAAATGCTCGCCTTCTTCTTGAAGTTGATAAAAACAGTCTCTGTATGGCCTTCCACCACCGGAACACGATTGACCTGTGCGCTAATGATCATGGAATGCGGCTCGATGGAGCCTCTGAGATATCGCCCAAAGATCTTCTTCGTCTCCGTCTCGATCTTCTCCTCTTCACTGCCGCTGCCAATGTTTGGAATGATATTTCCCAAAATATCGAGCGAAGCAACACCGGGGTAGCCCGCTCCGGAGATGGCCTGCATCGTCGAGACGGCCACGCTCTTAATACCAAATGCTTTGTTTAGCGGAGCCAAAGCCAGCGAAAGAGTGATCGCTGAACAATTGGGGTTAGTCACAATATAACCGCGAAACTTGCGCTTCTCTTGCTGGATTTTGATCAGATCCAAATGCTCGGGATTGATCTCGGGGATGAGCAGTGGAATATCAGCCCCCATGCGGTGGGCGCTGGCATTGCTGATCACGGCATACCCAGATCTCGCGAAATCTTCTTCAATCTGGCCTGCGAACTCTCCGCCAAGTCCAGAAAAGGCAATGGTCGCTTTAGGACCAGGTGCTGATTCAAGAACTTTCAGCTTCATCACTCGCTCCGGCATACTTGTAGGCAGCTTCCAGCGGCAGACCTCTCCATAGGGCTGACCGACAGAGCGGTCTGAGCCTGTCAAGAAGGCCACTTCAAACCAGGGATGAGCTTCCAGCAATTGAATAAAGCGCTGCCCTACCGTGCCTGTTGCGCCCAAAATGCCCACTTTGATCTTTGCTCTCATCCTTGCCTTTCCGAAGTTTTGCGAGTAAAAGATATTTTAGCTCAAGTCCCGTTTCAAGCACAGTCTTTGGAGGCACAATGCAGAATGTTGGCGTGATTCAGCGATATAGAGAGTATCTGCCTGCACTTCGTGATGAATCCATCATTACACTCCATGAGGGGAGCACACCTCTGATTCGCGCAAAGCGCCTTGAGAAATATCTCAACGCCAACGCCGCAATTTATCTCAAATATGAAGGTCTGAATCCGACGGGCTCATTTAAAGATCGCGGCATGACGATGGCCATCTCCAAAGCCGTGGATGAGGGCGCGAAGGCTGTCATCTGCGCTTCAACCGGGAACACTGCCGCCTCCGCAACTGCCTATGCCGCACGTGCAGGGCTGCGATGTTACGTGCTCGTCCCCAAGGGCAACATAGCCATGGGCAAGCTCGCCCAGTCGATGATGCATGGTGCACAAGTCTTGCAGATTGACGGGCTCTTTGATGAGGCTCTGGAGATTGTTCGAAAGATCACAGAAGAGCAGAAGATCACGCTGGTCAACTCAGTAAACCCTTATCGTATCGAAGGGCAGAAGAGCGCGGCCTTTGAGATCTGCGATGAGTTAAAATATGCTCCTGATTTTCATGCCCTGCCGGTTGGCAACGCCGGGAATATCAGCGCCTACTGGAAGGGCTATCGCGAGTATTTTTCCACGGACAAGATCAAAGCCCTTCCCAAGATGATTGGATTCCAAGCAGAAGGATCGGCTCCCATTGTCAAGAATCGCCAGATTGACAATCCAAAGACAATCGCGACCGCAATCAAGATTGGGAATCCGGCAAGCTGGAGGATGGCTGTGGCCGCGCGCGATGAATCGGGCGGCCTCATTGAAGCGGTCACCGATGATGAGATTCTTCATGCCTACCAGCTTTTGGCCTCACTTGAAGGAGTCTTTTGTGAGCCAGCTTCTGCAGCTTCGGTAGCCGGTGTGCTCAAGCTCAACAAGCGAAAGTTCTTTTCAAATAGCTCGACAATCGTCTGCACGTTGACGGGGCATGGTCTGAAGGATCCCGAGCGGGCAATTGAATCTTCCGACAAGCCGATCTCTGTCCCAGCCGACTTGACCAAGATTCTTGACGCGATGGGGCTATGAAATACGTCATCCTCGTCAGCGATGGCATGGCTGATGAGCCCGTCTCAGAGCTAGGCAATCGCACACCACTCGAAGCAGCCAGGACCCCAAACATGGATGCTCTCACAAAGCAGGCTGAGGTCTTTGGGCTGGCTCGCACAATCCCAGACGGCTTTGAGCCAGGAAGCGATGTTGGCAACATGAGCATCTTTGGCTATGATCCGAAAAAATATTACACCGGTCGTGCTCCCATCGAAGCGCTCAGCCTGGGTATTGATTTGATACCAAGCGATGTCGCAGTACGCTGCAATCTCGTCAAGCTTGCTGTGAAGAATGGCCAGACCATTATGGAAGATTACAGCGCCGGACATATCTCTACAGAAAAAGCTCACGAGCTCATAACTTTACTAAAACCAGCACTCGAAGATGAGAGTTTTACGCTCTACCCAGGTGTGAGCTATCGTCATATTCTTCTCTGGCGGCAGGGGGAAGATCGCTTTCGTGCCACCCCTCCTCACAACATCCCTGGACAAGTCATTGACAAGCACCTCCCCAGTGGCCAAGGGAGCGAAGTTCTGTTGGGACTTATCGAAAAATCACAGAAGATCCTGAAGAATGAGCAAGCCAATTCGATCTGGCTTTGGGGTGCTGGCAAAAAGCCCAGTGTCCCGACATTGCAAAAAAGATTTGGAATTCAAGGGGCTGTTATTTCAGCCGTCGATTTGATACGGGGCTTAGGGATATGCGCTGGACTTGAGGTCATTCTCGTCCCAGGCGCTACCGGTTATCTCGATACAAATTACAGAGGCAAAGTGGAGGCAGCACTGAGAGCGCTTCAGAAGAATGATTTTGTCTCTTTGCACATTGAAGCACCGGACGAGACAGGTCATGAAGGAAGTGTCTCGAAGAAAGTGCTCGCGATTGAAGACTTTGACAGCAAAGTGGTTGGGCCGCTTCTTGCCGGGCTGAAAACGCTCCCAGACTTTTCTCTTCTCTTGATGCCGGATCACCCGACGCCAGTGAGTATTCGAACCCATACCGCTGATCCCGTGCCATTCTTGATTTACAGAAAGAGTAAGAGTTCAAAAATTACTCATGCGCAACAGCGATTTACAGAGTCGTTTGCCCTCAAGACGGGAATTCTCCGAGATGAAGCTCATCATCTTATTGAAGAGCTTCTTCAGCTAAACAACTAAGCAAAAAGTTGGAGGACGTGGCGAGCCACGCCCTCCAACTCACGTCTTGCAGAGTGTTTCAGCGTTCCTACCGCAGGATCAAAGCCATTTTTACAAGCTGATGACTGACTTGGCCATCGGCACTCTTCAAAGTCACAACATAGAAGTAGATGCCATTGGCAAGTGGCGCACCAGCAGACGTGCGAAGGTTCCAGCGAAGAGCGCTTCCTGTCGAGAATCCGCTCTCATAGATCTTCTGACCCAGCACGTTGAAGACCTCCACGTTCATCGCGGCCACTACGCCCTGGGCTACGAAGAAGAGGCTCTTACCAACGTTTAGGGTCTTTACAGTCATGGGTTCGTGTGGGATGACTGGGAACCTTCTCGGAGCCACCACAGTCACTTTATCTTGCTCCGTCATGATGTCGTTCTTGATGGTCTTGGCCTTCAAGACTCCCTTTGTGTCGCCTAGCACAAAACCGAGTCTGGAGGTGTCAAAGTCACAGGTGATGTCCAGCCAGCGGTCGAAGTTGGTGTTGACCGCTCCGCAGCTAATCGGCTTTTGCTCGACTCCAGTCTTCCCGAATGTGATCGTGCTGGTGTCTACGCAGTTGGGCGCGGGGAACTCTTCTGTCCCCAGAATCGCCACAGTTGTGGTCCCCTTGACATCGTCCAAGCGGATGAGGTTGTCTCGGTTGCCTGGAACGATATCAATTGAGGCCTGCGCAAACTTAGAGCAGTCACTCGCCGCTGGCAAAATTGTTACGAGTGTGCCCGTGGGAGTGCCGCTTGTGGATACCGTCACGGTCACGGTCGCCGTATCACAGAGCTTTGTAGGCGTCGTCTTGTCGCAGACCTGGTAGACCAGGGTGTCTGTCCCCGTGAATGTAGAATTTGGGGTGTAGGTGATCACACCGGTTGTCGCGTTGACAGCCACGGTTCCATTGGATGGGTTCGTCGTGACGGTGACGCTTGTTTTGTCCAAGTTGTTGTTGGGGTCTGTGTCGTTTGAGAGCACATCGATAGCCACGGCCTTCCCCGTTGTCGTAGAAGCTGTATCGTTGTTGGCCACAGGGGTGTTGGTACTTCCACCTGTGGAGCTTCCAGTGATGGACGTGATGACACGAATTTGGTCCGTCTGGACGTTATTGTTCAGGTCTACAGTGAGCGTGCGGCGATTGCTGGAGATCGTGAAGGTGTCCTGAGAGTCCGCGGCTGTCGGACCCATCTCGAGTCCATTGTCAATGCCATACGTCGTTCCGGGGAACTTGAGCTCCGCATTGCTAGCGTTAAGCTCAGCGGTGAGCACAATAACACCCAGGATTTCATTTGCGAAGGTAATGCCACCCTTCACGTTGGCTGTCTGCGCAGGCTGTTGTATGCGGTCAAAGTGAATAAAGTAGCTATTGACCACTGTGCCCTTGGCAATTGTGCCACCTGTCAATGAGCCTGTTGTATCAAAAGTGCCCGTCCCGGTCGTGTTGACATCCAATGTCTCAGTCAGGGCGAAGCCCTGTCGCTCTAGAAATACAAAGGCTTGCGTGTCACTCTCCAATACATTTGTGTCAATACTGACCGGCTCGTGAATCAGCACAAAGCCTCCGCTCACGCTGGTCACACCAGGGAGCGTTGTCAAAACGACCACTTGAGCTGCTAACGGCAGAACGACCAATGTCAGCAGCATTAAGGGTATAGTAAATACTCCGAGTCTTTTTTTACTGTTCATGGATACTCTCCTTTTCTTGCCTTTTCTTTATTAATCCCCTTAAAGGAGTTACCGGTTCCTGCGGGTCTCCAGATAATTCTTCACACAGAAGGTAGGTTCGCTGACAACACCTCCCTTTCTTATATCGATTCTTTAGTACCTAGCTAACCTCATTCCCGTTCACGATTGTAGCAAAATCCTCTGTTTAAGACTATATTCGGCATCACCTTCATCCGTGCCATAGGCACATAGCGTTTAGGATGAATATAAGCGAAAAATCTTGCGTTGTGAAGACTTGGATACTACACTCTACTCGCCCCCATGAACGCGCGAAAACGATGGACTACGGCTGGCCTAGTCTCGATTTCAGGTTTGATGCTGGCTCATTTTACGAATGACTTCTATTCCAATTTTGTCCCGGTCTTCATTCCCAAGCTTCAAGAGAAGTTTGCGCTCAGCCATGCGCTGATCGGACTGCTGGCTGCGACTTATTCTGCCACTGGCTCCTTCTTTCAGCTCTTTTTTGGCTATATCTCTGACCGGGTTTCACACTGGCGCTTTGTCTTATTTGGCCCCCTCATCACCGGCTTCTTTATCAGCTTTGTCGGAGTGGCCCCAAGCTATGAGGCTGTTCTTGGAGTTCTTGTTCTGGCGTCACTTGGCACAGCGATGTTCCACCCGCAAGGCTCAGCCACATCTGGCCGCCTCTTCAAAGGAAATCGCGGCTTTATTGTCTCGCTCTTCATTGCATCTGGCTCATTGGGCTTTGCACTCGGCCCCCTGCTAATGGCCATTTTTGTCAATGCACATGGACTTGAGCAGAGTCCGCTCGCGATCCTTCCACTGACAATTCTTGGAGTGCTCATGTGGCTCCTCCAGCGCGATTTAAAGTTAGGTGCTCATGCAGCTCAGCCCTCTTCACCAACTACACCCAAGCCTTCTACAGGCAGACTCAAAGAGAATGCTCTTCCAATCGCAATACTATGGGGATTGGTCGTCTTTCGGCACTCCATTCTGCTCTCGTTCCAGAGCTTCTTTCTAATCTTGATGGGTCAGCGCGGAATGGATTATGTCACAGGCAGCTTGGCACTCTTTGCCGTGCTCATGGCTGGGTTCGTTGGCGGAATCGTGGGTGGATATGCCTCTGACCGCTGGGGCCGCTGGCGGATTGCTACCTTTTCGCTTTGGCTCGGCTTCCTGGCAACGCTGGGTTTTTTAGTGATTTCAGGTCCGCTTTCGTTTATCTCATTGCTGATCGGAATGAGCGCACTCAATGCCTCCAATCCTTCCATCGTGGCCTTTGCCCAAGAGATGGTGCCTGGGCAATCGAGCACAGCCTCGGCCATCGTGATGGGCGTGGGCTGGGGGATGGGTGGTCTTCTTGTCAGTGTAGTCGGACTTTTGGCTGATCTCTTACAAAACCTAGAATCTGCCCTTTTCATCGCGACGCTGACCGCTTTGCTCGTCTCAGTCCTGTTGACTTATGCTGGGAATCAAGTCTTTGAGAAGATAAGAATTGCCTCCTTGGAATAACCAAAGATTTCTTTATATCGTTAGAGAGATTCTATGAAGATTCATGAGCTGGACACCCATCTGATCAACAAGATTGCTGCTGGAGAAGTGATCGAGCGCCCCGCTTCGCTCGTCAAAGAGCTGATTGAGAATAGCCTCGATGCTGGAAGCACCCAGATTGAGATTCTTGTGGAAGGCGGGGGCACCGAGCGGGTCTGCCTCTCGGACAACGGCTCAGGCATGGCACAAGATGATTTGGTCGCAGCCATCCGCAAGCATACGACCAGCAAGATTCGCACAGAAGCGGATTTATTTAATATTCAAACGCTGGGGTTCCGAGGAGAGGCGCTCGCCAGCATTGTGGAGGTCTCTCGCACTAGTATCATCTCTCGCGCAGAAGGCTCGTCAGAAGCTACACGGCTCGATATTGAAGGCGGAGAGATTCGAAGCACTCGCACAGAAGGGCGAAAATTGGGTACTACGGTTGATGTTCGTGATCTCTTCTTCAATACTCCTGCTCGCCGCAAATTCCTGAAGTCCGAGAAGACTGAGCTATCTCATATCATTAAGACGATAAAGCACTCCGTACTGGCTCATCCCAACGTCCACTTCAAGCTGACTCACGGAGCCAAGGTGATTCTTGATTCACCACCCGCGAGCAGTCTGCGAGATATTATTTCAAACCTATATTCACCTGAGCTCGCGAAGGTGCTTCTAGGAGTTGAGCTACTGGGCAACGAGATCAAGATTGAAGGTCTAATCGCCCCACCCGATCACTCTAAATCAGACCGCAGCGATCAATTTCTCTACGTCAACGGGCGCTTTATCCGAGATGTCTCCCTCAACTATGCCATCTCGAGAGCCTATGAAGGATTCATCCCTGCCGGGCGCTATCCCATCGCTTTTCTATTTTTCGAGATCAATCCACAAATGATTGACGTCAACGTCCACCCAAAAAAAGAGGAAGTCCGCTTCTCCAATCTTGCTTTGATCCAAGCTGAGGTCAAACGCGCCGTCAGCAATGCGCTTCTGACTCGCGGTGTCATCCCGATGTTGCACGATCCCACCTCTCCTCAACAACAATGGACTGGGGGGACACCATCGCAGATGCACTTTCAATCCGGACATTCTGGAAGAGGTCTGCAACCAAGACCCCCAGAGCTAGGCCTGAAGCGCGAGCTTTTAAGCAGGGCTACTGCCAGACCTCACGCCCAAGACTCTATTCGAGAGTCAGCACAACCAGAATCTCAATCAAAGCATGACCGGGTCATTGGCCAGCTCCATGGGACCTATATCATCGTCCAGACGGAGCAAGGGATTGAGCTGATTGACCAGCATGTCGCTCATGAGCGCATCTTCTTTGAGAAATATCTGAGTCAGCTCACTACAGGGCGGATTGCTCGCCAGAGATTGCTCATCCCCATGACACTCGAATTTCCACTTGACGAAGCTGAGGTTCTTGAAAAGCATCTTCCACAACTTGACACAAAGCTTGGTGTGGGGATTGAGCGTTTTGGAAGCGGAACCTTTATCATCCGTGACTGGCCAGAGAGCTTTGCAAAGATCCTCACAAAAGAGGGAGCGTTACATGTTCTGGAGCGCGTATTGCAGGCGCTCGAGCATGATGCCCAGGTTGAGCTCGCTGATCTTGCCAAAGAGATGGCGGCTGATCTCGCTTGCGAAGCGGCCATCGTCAAGAATACGCCGCTCAACCGCGAAGAGATGGAAGGGCTGATAGCCCAGCTCCGCCAGACAGAAAACCCTTATCGCTGCCCTCACGGGCGGCCCATCATCATTGCTTACTCGCTGATTGAGTTGGAAAAGGCATTTGGCCGCAGATGATGCCCACCACCTTTGCCAGGACCTCCCTCTTTATCTGGCATCTCCTCGTGGCCAAAGCTGATGCTCACACCGAGCGATCCGCCCTGGAAGCCATCCGGCTTAAACTCCGTCGCCAATGAAAGATTTAGCTTCTCGATCATGCCACTCAAAGTCAGATTCTCATCCCATGCGCCACTCGGATCAAGATGTGTGGCGCTGGCCATCTGCGCTCCCCCCACGGGGCCGCTAATCTCTAAATCGGCGCCTGCAAAGCCGCTCGGTCCCCAGGCAAGAGATTTGCTCACATCAAAATCGCCAATATGAGTCGATGCTGAAATTGTGTCGCTCATGAAGCCTTGAGCGTTATAGACTGTAGTGCTGCTTAGGTTGAATTCTCCCAGCTTGGCGCTGGCCGAAATGCTGTCTTGATCCAGCCCTTTGGATGACAAGATTGTCGTTCGTGAGAGAGAGAAATCGCCTGTCTGCAGCCCCATTGTGACTGTCTCGCGGCTCAAGCCATCTGGTGTCACGGTCACGCCCACTTTGAATGAGCCTCCCATGTCTGTATGTGCGCTGGCCGAGAGGGTCGCGCTCTCAAAGCCGAGGGGATTGAACTGAAAGGATGCAGAGGTGTCATAAGCATTGACCTTTTGGGTGAGGGTGAGGGTGCAGCCAGAGAACCCTTGGGCGTTGAGAATGATATTGCCAGTAAGATTGGCCTCACTAATTCGCGTGCTGGCCGAGAGAGAGGCTTGTTCAAAGCCACTACTCTTAAAGCCTGCATCAAGCCTAAAATCAACTTGCCTCATCGTCGTGGACGCCGCGATGGACCAATCAGCGCTGTCCAGATTGAGTCCGGTTGCACTAAGAGGGATATTGGCAGAGACATCTACATTGAGCTCCTGCGAAAGAGCAGTGACGCCAAACGATCCAACAAAAACCACCGCACAGACAACGAGAGTCATCCCTTTACTCATTCCTCTTACCTCCCCTATGGATACACGTAACAAAATCCTACACCCACAATCACCCATCAAGTCAAAGTCGAAGAGGGTGAGATTGCGTGTTGCGAGGGAGGCAGCTAGAATGTGCCGTCTGCTGACCGATTTTTTTGAGAGGGGAACGATGATCAAGCTAGCCAATCGAGTCTCAAATCTGAGCGTCGCAGCCACGATTGCCATGAAGCGCAAGGCGAACGAGCTGGCGGCCAAAGGTGTTGATGTGGTCGACTTTGGGATTGGCGAGCCCGACTTTCCGACTCCTGAATTTATAAAAATGGCAGCCGACCGAGCAATGGCCAAGAATTACACTAAATACACCAACACCGGTGGCATTCCAGAGCTGCGCAATGCTGTTGCAGATAAGTATCACCGCGAATATGGCGCCAACTTTGATGCCAAGCGCGAGGTGGTCATCACCTGCGGTGGGAAGCAGGCACTTTACAACGTGATGTTCGCCCTCTTTGACAGAGGGGATGAAGTGATTCTCCCTAACCCCTATTGGGTCACATTCCCGGAGCAGATCAAGCTGTCAGGTGCATCAATGGTGGAGCTTCACACCTGTGAAGAGAATGGATTTTCGCTCTCGGCAGGCGATGTGGAGAAGCTGATCACTCCAAGGACAAAGGGGATCATCCTGAATTTTCCAAACAATCCTACGGGTGCTGTGATCCCGAAGCGCGAGCTCCAGAAGATCATCGAGATGGCTCGCAAACGCGACTTTTATGTGATCTTTGATGAGTGTTATGAGAAATTTGTCTACAACGGCAGTTCCATTTCAGGAGCGCCCTTTGGCAAAGAGAATGTTATCCTGGTCGGCTCTTGCTCCAAGACTTATTCGATGACCGGCTGGAGAATTGGCTGGGCAGCTGGGCCCGCAGAAGTGATCCAAGCCATGGAGAACCTTCAGAGTCAGTCTACTTCGAATCCCAACTCCATCGCTCAGTGGGCTGCCGTCGAGGCGCTCACCTGCAATCAGAGCTTTGTTCAGGCGATGATCGACGAGTATCGCAGGCGACGCGATGTCGTTGTGGATGGACTCAACAGAGTCCCAGGTATTAAATGCGCTCTTCCAGAAGGGGCATTTTATGCCTTCCCCAATGTCTCAGGCTGCTTCAATTCTTCCATTCGTGATTCCAATGAATTTATCAATTATCTGCTGGAAGAGGCAGGAGTTGTGACAATCTCTGGATTAGAATTTGGCCGAGATGGCTATTTGCGACTCTCTTACGCCACCTCTATGGAACGGATCAACGAGGGGCTCAAGCGCGTGCAGAAGTTGTTTGGCTAAGACTCTTTTAAAAACGGACTAAAATAAGAGCCAGACCCATCAACAACGCTACAGCTTCCAGACCTACCAAGAAGATTACTTTTCGATCTGTCTTAGCCATAAACATCGCACTCCTTGTATACCTTAATAGGCTACAAAGAGTGCGGTCGAAATTGAATGACTGTCGGGTGAAAAATCGGTTACTGGCGAGATTACCTCACGAGTGCAAAGCTCTCTTTTACAGAGCCACTCTCACAATTCTTGCTGGTGACGAGATAGACCCCGTGTGGCAAGCCCTCTGTTGACAGCTTTCGCTGCACAGACTGTCGATTGAATGCAGAGCAAGAACCACTCGCAACGAGCCTCCCATTGAGATCGTAAATCATGTGGGACTCAGGAGCAGCTTGAGCCTGGTGGGCAATACTCGAGCCTTCGACGACCAGAGTCTGTCCAATCCAGGCATCCATGACTTTGAAGAAGGTCAGATCGCGCAATTTGTACTGAACCCACATATCGAGAGCCCGGAAGAACTCGTCGTTGTCGATTCGCCGATTCCCGTTGAGATCGAAGGATGTGATTGGGGTCGGGACATAGACTGGGTCCTGGGCTGCCACGATAACCATCTGTGTGATCGAGTCAAATACCCCTGAGTTTGAATAAGAGACCCAGACTTTCACTGAGTATCGACCTGGCGCTTTGTAGGCGTGTTCTACTGTGTTGCTACTCAAGACAGAGACGCGGCTGCCATCCCCAAACTCCCAGACTACGTTGGTCGAATAGAGCCGATCTGTCAATTCGAAATGAGCGATCTGTTCGGCCACCGGAATCTCAGGAACGACACAGAAGATGGGAGGCGCCGTTGGCTCCTGCGTGCAAGTTGCCCAGACATTGCTGCCAAAAATAAAGATTGCTCCAAGGATAAAAGCCAGCGTGGAAAATTTTCTCATCGTATGATCCTCCTTAAATTACCTAAAGCTATTGTATCAACCCACTTAAGCGCCGTCCTCCCGGTCTGACAATCGCGGACCAGTGCAATATAGACTCCGCTTGGAAATGCATGTTGAGTCAGCAGTCGTTGCAGGCTCGTTTTATGGTACGAAGCGCACTCTTGCCTCATCACTACTTTTCCATTGAGATTGAAGATTCGTACAGAAGCCTCAATCACAGCATTCGTCTCTACGAATGGAATTTTCGTTTGCGAAATAAAGAGCCGGTACAAATCGAGAATCAGATCATCGGAAATGCTCCCGATCACCCAGAGATCAATTGCCCGGTTGAACTCTTCCTGGTCAACGAGCCCATTATGATTGATGTCAAAATCCTTGGGCTGGAGCGGTGAAGGCGGCTTTAGAGCATAGATCTTTTCGATGGCTGCCAGATCGGCCTCCTGGGGAGGAAGACGCCCTCTTGTGCAGTTGGCGAGCATGACAGACCAGTAACACTCACCTGGATATTGCTCATACGCATTGCCCAGTCCCAGCGCATTGCCGAATCCCTGCATCAACGCGTTGTAGAGAACGATCGTGGTACTCGTGTTAAGGGAGGCGGACTGCGAGACGACAAGTCCCAAATTGACGGCTATATCTTCTTCAATGATATCGCGTGTATCGGTGTAGTTGAAATGATATTCTCCGGTATTGGGGCGGCTTGAGATCGATGTCTGATCCCAATAGATCTCGCTTCTAATATTGCCAAAAGTGCCGCCGGAGCAACGCTCCGCATCCTGCTTGAGAATTATCTTTACCGGAGTCTCGCTGTTCCAGATCGCAGCCACTTCTTGCGCTGTCTTCAAGAGAAGCTGGTCGCTAGAGCAATCGAGGACCTGAAAGATTGTCTCTATTCGCTTGGCGTACATATCGTGTGCCGATTTTCCATTCTTATCAGTCATGAGTGGGACGAAACGACTCGCATTGTCGTCAGAAAAAGAGGAAAGAGAGAGTAGAAGTGTGCACGATAGCGTAGCCAGAAGTGTTTTCCAGATCATTGGGCTCACTTCCTTTTGCAATCTTAATTTGTACTACAAGAAGCCCGGAATTTGAAGGAAGCGGCTTTTGACAGGCAAGTTTCACGGCTCTACAATGAGACTCTCACACGCGCCCGTAGCTCAGTGGATTAGAGCGTTGGCCTCCGGAGCCAAAGGTCGAAGGTTCAAGTCCTTCCGGGCGTACCAGGGATCAACGAGCATCAAAGAGCAGCTTTCCACGAACAAATACCAGCATAGGCCAGCCTTGAAGCTCCATCGTCTCATACGGAGACCAGCCGCATTTCGTCGCGAGATCTTTGCGCTCTACTCGGGCACTTCTCTCCAGGTCAACGACTACCAGGTCAGCATTATTTCCGACCGCAATTCGTCCCTTCGATGCATAGCCAAAGCGCTTGGCCGGATTTTCAGAAAATATCTCAATCAGTCTTGCCAGAGAGAGTCTCTTTTTATTGACAGCGTTTAACATCAGAGGGAGTGAAGTCTCGACCCCTGGCAATCCAAAGGGCGCTTGATCAAATGGCTTAGATTTCTCCTCTTGCGAATGGGGCGCATGATCACTTCCCAATGTGTCAATCATGCCCCTCTGAAGCGCTTCCCATAAAAACTCCCGATCTTCCGCAGATGTGATTGGCGGGTTGACCTTGAGCCACGAGCCTCTCTTTTCAACATCTTCACACGCAAAGAAGAGATAATGTGGACAGGTCTCGATGGTAACATCAACGTCGCGCTTGGCATCATAAGCAAGCTGAAGCCCTTCTTGAGTTCTCACATGGCACAAATAGAGTCTCGCTTTGCTCATGAGCGCATGTTCCAAAGCAACTTCAATGTCAGAGGCTTCGGATGGGGAATCAAGTCGTTGTGAATGAACAGCCAGCACTTTCCCAGTCTCCGCCACACGCTGAAAGATCTCTCGCTGCATAGATCTGTTTTTGATCTCCAGTCCGCCCGTCGTCTCTCCCATGAAGAGCTTAAAGGCGGTCACTTGCTTGGCAATCTCAGGAATATTCTTGATGTTCTCTGGGGTGAGTCCGCCATAAATGCCAAAGTTGACGGCTGAAGCACTGGCACGCTTCTTCTTCTCTCGGATCATCTCCAGAGTTGTTGTGGGTGGATTGGTGTTCGGCATCTCTAAGACTGTGGTAACGCCGCCTTTGACAGCAGCCTTGCCCGCACTCTGCCAGTCTTCTTTGTGCGAGTCATTGAAGTCACGGAAGTGAACATGCGCGTCGATCATGCCAGGAAGAATGATCAGCCCAGAGCAATCAATGCGCTCGCCATCGAGATCCTTGTCAATCTTCTCAATCGATTCGCCAAACGAAATCTCGGCTTGCGTTAGCCTGCCATTGAT
Organism: Candidatus Acetothermia bacterium; assembly: GCA_016201405.1. Classification (GTDB taxonomy): domain Bacteria; phylum Bipolaricaulota; class Bipolaricaulia; order RBG-16-55-9; family RBG-16-55-9; genus JACQCZ01. The sequence goes on from JACQCZ010000001.1 coordinate 80,520, forward strand.
CCAGAGCTCGCCGCCTGTAAGAACTTTCAGAGGTCTTATCACTTGCTCATAATACGAAAAAATAATGGCCTGTGCGCGAGGGCTAAGTTTACCTCTAGCACCCACAGGGACTCGCTTACCGTTGCTCCCTTCCGGGCCTGGCGGGATTCACAAGTATGCGCCGTAGAGGGCTCAGCCTTCAAGACACAGGCCAAACCACCAATCAGTCGGTTTGAGTGAGCAGCATCCACTGATCAAGCAAGGAGTGAAATGGACCACGCGACTTTGGCGGAGAAGGTGGGATTCGAACCCACGATAGGGGTTTAACCCTATAACGGCTTAGCAAGCCGCCGCCTTCGGCCACTCGGCCACCTCTCCGGAATACTTGGCCATTCTAGAAATCCATGGGAGGCTTGTCAACCGATCCGATGAGCTTCAAATCATTTCTGAACTTGGTAGTGCATCTGGACAATGCCACTTTTGAAAGCCTTCTGATTGACCAGTTTGAGATTTACTTCTTTCTGCAGAGAGCCGAAGAGAGAGATTCCGTCTCCTAACAACAATGGAAGCACGGAAAGAATAATTTCGTCTATTAGCCACTCTCTCATAAAACTCTGAGCCAGCGCGGCTCCACCGACCAGCCAGATATCTTTTGTGCTCTTCTCTTTAATTGCGCGGACTAGATCTTTCAAATCGCCAGAGTAAAAGATGATATTGGCGTCGGGCACAGCTTTGAGCATTCTATGGGTAATCACATAAGTTGGCCTCTCTTTGCTCTCTGGCCACTCTTCGAATTGCAGCAGCCATTCATAGGTCTTGGCACCCATAATCGTTGCTGAAGTCGATTTGATCAGCTCAGAGTAGCCGTAGTCTTGTCCATCGGGGTTCTGATGTTGGGTGAGCCACGATAGATCACCGTCCGGCCTGGCGATGAAACCATCTAAACTGGCTGCTATATATAAAATCACTCTGCTCATTCGATCAATTTCCGGATAGTATTCCAGCTACGCGTGGTCACCTTCCGTCCGAATTCCTTCTCAAGAATAGCCATCAGATCTGTCGTTCCAAACTTATCGGACAGCTTCAGAACACTGCACACTTCGCTAGCTGAGGCATACAGAATCTTGAAATTTTGGTCAGAAGATTCATACGGGATCTTTAGAGTGCTCTTGGTCTTCTCCACTAGAAATGTGATATAAAGCCTCGTCTCAGGCGTTACTTTCACGCTATTGAATGGGTTGGCCTTCCACAATCTTTGCAACTCCTCCATGGTTCGTATCAGCACTCCAACGCTCAGCCCGAATCTTTCTTTCAGCGCATGTTCTATCCTCTAGGTTAGAATACTCGGGTTTGTCTCTGGTGCGTCAAATAGCAAATTCCCACTGGCAAGAATTGTCCTCACATTTCTAAAGCCCAGTGACTCAACGGCCTCTCTTAACTCGGCCATCTTAATGATCTTCTTGCCACCCACATTGATGCCGCGCAAAAAAGCTGCATATCGAGTCATTTGACTTCACCTTGGCGGAGGGAGAGGGATTCGAACCCCCGAGGCTTTCACCTAACGGTTTTCAAGACCGTCGCCTTCGACCGCTCGGCCATCCCTCCGGATGAATCGCAAAAGAGCGTGCAGAAAGCGTATTGTAGATGGCGGTGTTTCCCCCGTCAAGAAGCCCGTTCTCTTCTCTCATGATTGCTCTCCAGAGGGCACGATTTGAAGCATTGTGTCTGATCGGCTACGATCTGACGTCAAATCAGACAGGAGCGCGGCATGCTGCTCATCAGATTGGACCGAACAACATCGCGGATCGTCCTGGTCATCGCAGGGATAGCCCTATTCATTATTGTGGTGTTTAGCATCTTCCATCTGGTGCGGTTTCGAGAGAATCTGGCGTCACAATTTAACAGCGAGGCTTCCCGCGCGGCGCAAATCTTCGCTGAATCGATCCATCTCGATGCTCCGCCCCAGCAGATCACCAACATCACCCACCAGTATGTTCGGGGAGATATTCTCTTTGCTCAGGTCGTTGAAGATGGCCAGATGATCGCGGAAGACCGCGTGGAGAGTGCCGAGGACCTCACTTTGACCGCCATTAATTTATCTGGGAATCTTTTTCGCAAAGAAGGCTGGCTGAGCGATGGCCATCATTATCTGGATGAGGCTCGCGCAATCACTTCAGGAGACGGGCATCTCAGCTATGTGCGAATCGGGTTCTCATTGCGAGAGGTCGATGCCGAGGTCTTGAGAGAGACCCTGATTGTGATAGGCTGGGGAGCGGGAATTCTCGTGCTTTTGGCTATCCTCCTCGGAGCCTACCTCTACCGCAGGTCTCGCTGGGATGATCAAAAGCCCATTCAGGAGTCTGGGTTCAGACAGAGCGCCGATCAGGATCAACATTTGCAGTCTGAGAATGGCAATCTGATCCCGATCCGATGGATTGAGGCCGGTCCGCTTCGCATCGACGGGGCGAGCAAAGAAGTGAAGTTGCGCCAGAATCATGTCGATCTCTCTCCCAAAGAGTATGACTTGATCAACCTGCTCGCCTCTGAGCCAGACCGCGTCTTCTCCAATCGTGAGATCTTGCAAAGAGTCTGGGCAGGCGGATATGGAGCCACGGCCAAAGACGTCAAGCAATACATCTATTTATTACGCAAAAAGCTGGAGGCCGATCCCGAAAAGCCAGGCCTGATCGTGACCGTGCGCGGGTTCGGATACAAGCTTGTCTCAACGCAAGAGAGGGGGGATTGACTCCATTTTGACCTCTTCGCGATTCTCATTTGACTGGAGGAATACCAAAATATGGAGGTTCTTATGAAACACAAGTCAAGGCTGGGTCTTTTGGGCGGGTTGTTTGTTGTCTTTTTGATGGGCTGGGCTGGCCTTTCGCTCGAAGGTCAATCTCCAGCCCAACAACAGAAGAATGAGCTGATTCAAACGGCGCAATCTGCCGTCGGACAGATCTCTCAGGCTCTGACGAGCATCCTGTTTGCCTGGTCCAAGATTCAAGTGGGGGATATGGAGAGCGCAAAGACTCATGCCCACCAGGCGCTCAATATCATCGAAGGCAAAGATGGCCTGGAGTATGAGCCTTCCTATACCAAGCCCGAGGATGGCTTCACCGACAGCACCGGAGCTCTTCCGTATACCCTTCAGCTACTTGATAAGATCAAGGGGGCTACCCAGAATTCGGCAGGCTCTGACTATATAGTCGCAGCCGAGAATTCCGTCGTCTTTTTGCAAGCGACTCTCCCTCACATTCTCAAGGCGCTGGATCTGATGGCTTCTGCGGGGACTCGGGTTGACGACATCATGGTGGAGTTTCGTCAGTCTCAGGGTCTGCTGATGGCCGCCCGGGCTTCCCAGGAGGAGAAGGATCGCCCAACGGAAGGCGGAGTGAGGAGCATCTTAGCCTGGCTGAATGAGGGCGGTGCTACTAGCACTATCTTTGAGTATCAGCGCTAGATTGCAGATTTTTATCGAGGCGTAATGATCGGTTTAGGTCGCCGATGTCCGCTTTCCACAAGACTCGCGAGTTGACGCTGGCTTGACATCCCTTGTATGATTCGTTTGTGGTGAATTTTAGGGTTCATCTCAATATCAACAGCAGGGAGGCTCTCACACTATTATGGAGAAAATCTTAGCGATACTAGTGATTTTAGTAGCTGTTGGATTGGTCGGCCTTTCGATCTTTGGCCCCAAGAATTATGGCGGGACCGCGACCTTTGACAAAGAAGCCACAATCAAGATTGATCCAGGCCGAAAGTTTGACCCGGATCGTATTACCATGTCCAGCGGGCGGGTCAAGATTACGATCACCAACAACAACAACATTCTTCATCAGATCGTGATCTACGACAACGTTGAGCAGAGAATCATTGCCCAATGGGACAGCATAAAAGCAGGTGCGACCGAGACCCAATGGGTGGAATTGGTGCGCGGTCGCCGCTATGAGATGTACGATCCAACTTGGAAAGACAAGGGAATGAAGGCTGTTCTGATCGCGGGTAGCTAGATTATAAGACCTGCGAATAGGCAATTGGGGCAGGATTACAGCTCTGGATGGAGCGTATGATCCTGCCCCCTCCAAATACAGAATCTCCCCGATAATAGACGGCAATCTGACCTGGGGTCACTGCACGCTGCGGCTCATCAAACTGCACTTCGATAACATCGGCATCGGGTGTGGGCTTCAGAAGCGCCCCAAAGCTAGCGCTTCGATATCGAATCTTCACTTCAGCTCGCTCCTCGCACTTTATAGGCTCTCCTGCAATCCAATGGCTCTGATCGGCAATCAATCCTGCTGAATAGAGCGCCTGTTCAGGGCCGACAATCACTTGATTCTGCTGAGGATTGAGCCCCACCACGTAGATCTTGTGACCCATGCTCACTCCGAGGCCCCGACGCTGACCGACGGTATAGAGCGCCAGCCCCTCATGATTTCCAACCACATTGCCTTCGGTGTCAAGTATTTCGCCTGGTCTTAATGACCCGTTGGCGTGCTGCTGCAGATAGCGCCGCTGATCTCCGAACGGCAAGAAGCACAAATCCTGGCTCTCCGGCTTCCGCGCTGAGACGAGATTGTTCTCGCGCGCGATCTGCCAGACCTCTCGCTTGTGAAGACTTCCAACAGGAAATAGCACACGGCTAAGCTGCTTCTGATTGAGCCCATAAAGATAATAGGACTGGTCTTTGAGGGGATCATGCCCCTTGAGCAGATGATATGTTCCGCTCTCTTCAGCAATGCGGGCGTGATGGCCGGTGGCCAATAGCTCACAATCGAGCTTATCGGCCAGCTCTAATAGCTTTGGAAATCGCACTAGGCGGTTGCAGCGTGCGCATGGACTGGGCGTCAGACCTGCCAGATAATCTTCAATAAAAGGATCAACGACAGCACTCTTGAAGTCAACGCCCTCGTCAACCCAGTGATGCTCAATGCCGAGCTGCTGAGCGACGGCCTTCACTTCGAACGAGCAGCACTCGTTATAAGGCTCCTCGCGATTCTCATAAGACCAGAGATTGAGCGTCGCGCCAATGACATCGTGACCCTGCTGTTTGAGCAAGAAGGCCGCAACGCTGCTATCTACGCCGCCACTCATGGCGACCAAAATTCTTCGCTTTGACATCGTCAATCCCGATTTTATTCTTGAGATTCTATCAAGAAAATCTCGCTCTCTCACCTCACATCGCCTTGCTTGACAATCCAGAAGAAGCTCGCTTTACTATACCCATGCAAAACTTATTTCTGATCATGCTGGGCATCATCGCTCTTGCCATTGGGCTCTTTGTGAGCCTGGTGATGTTTCAGCCTGCCAACACTCCTCCACGCGGCTCAGATTGTGTCATCCAGGGGGGGCCGTGGAAGCCTACTCCCATCAAGGACTTTACGTTTGACCAGGTGATGAAGACAGAGGGCATCTTTGATGGCGAGTTGAATTCTGTATCGACCACTTGCATCCCTGTCAAAGATGCAGAATTTGCGCCCCGTGTCTCCAGCTTTGGCATTACGATCTTCAATCTCTCAGACCAGAATGCCACTGTTGATATCAAAAAGATGCTCACATCCCACATTGACAGCCAGGCTATGCAGCAAGTCATTGTCAATAAACAGAATGTGAGCTGGTTCAGGAATGACTCTGAAAAGAGTGTCAGCTTCTTTTGGGAAGAGAAGCTCCGCTTCGTCTATGTTGAAGTCTCTGGCAACTTTGATGACCCGGCAGTAGCCAGCCTAAAAGATAAAGATCTGGACCTCTATATGGAAACACTACACGCAGTCGGCTCGGATGTCGTCAACACCATCTTAGGGGGATCCTGATGGCGGGCCCCATCACGACCAATCCAAAAGAGGTCGCCCATCTCTTTCGAGATATGGGAATCGTGGGAGCTGGAGGAGCAGGCTTCCCAGCCTATTTCAAATATCTTCGCCCCACACCCATTCTCATCGTCAATTGCGAAGAGGGCGAGCCCGGCTACGAAGGCGATAAGCTCCTGCTTCGCACCTATACCGATCAGTTCAAAGAGGTTCTGGATGCACTCAAGAGCATCTTCAAATTTCAGCGGATTGTGATTGGAGCCAAAGAGAAGGATAAAGAGATGCTGGATGCGCTTAGCAAATCGCATGGCTTTGAGATGGCCTACAGCCCATCGACGTATGGATATGGCGAAGAGCGCTGGCTGACCAAAGCGGTCACGGGCAAAGAGATTCAGGGACGCGATCTGCCCGCTTCTGTCGGGGTCACGGTGAGCAATGTCGAGACCCTGTACAACATGTATCTGGCGCTCTTTCGGAATAAACCTGTGATTGATAAGTATCTGAACGTCTATGGCGAAGTGACCAAGCCGACTGTATTTTGTGCGCCGGTTGGGACGTTCTCGATTGATCTGCTTTGTCAGGCGGGGATTGACACATCACGTCATCATCACTTAATGCTAATAGACGGCGGGCCGATGATGGGCGATCTGGCCGATGTGAGCCTGCACGCCCTGCTCAAGAAGACCAATGGGCTTTTGGTCGTTGACAAAGCCAAATATGTGGCCGATCAAGTGGCATTCAAAGAGCTTCCGGGTCAGGCTCCGCCGACCTGGGAAGATACGCTGCCACGCATCATGGAGAAGCTCGGGCTGCTCAAGTATCTGAAATGGCATCCGGACACAATTCATGATGTGCGAGACCAGATTGAGCGCGTCCGGCTCTATCTCAATCATGCTATCACGCCGATTGTGAAGTCTTCGATCCCGGTCGTCAGAGCAGGCGACAAGGTGAAGCGCGGCCAGCTCGTTGCCAAGCCAATTGATGGGGCAATCGAAGATATCAAGACACTGAGCGTTGCGCTCCACGCCAGCCTGGATGGAGTCGTCAAAGAAGTGACAGATACTTACATTGTGCTTCAAAAAGTTTAGTTATTTTATGGCGTTTAATATGTAGGAAGAGTCGGGTCTATCTCAGTTGCCCAGGCATCGATCCCGCCGATGAGATTCTGAGTTTTGCTGAAACCTGCTGCTTGCAATAACTTTGCCGCCTGACCGCTCCGAACTCCGACTTTGCAGTAGACCACAATGGGAGTTGTGCTGTCCAGCTTTTGAAGATGACTGGGCAGATCCCCAAGCGGAATCAGAGTAGCTCCGTCAATGCGGCAGATCTCCCATTCCTGTGGCTCTCGCACATCCAGAAGCTGAATCCTCTCCCCGCTATTCAATCTCTCTTTGAGTTGAAATGGGGTGATCTCCCATGTTTGATCACGGATTGTGTTTTTATTTGGAGCCAGACCACAGAATTCTTCATAGTCGATTAACTGAGTAATTGAAGGCTTCTTGCCACAAACAGGGCAGTTTGGATCTTTGCGTAATCTCAGCTCTTGAAACTGCATACGCAGCCCATCAATGAGCAGCAGACGGCCCTGCAAAGACTCTCCAATCCCGACGATCAGCTTGATCGCTTCGATCGCTTGAATTGTGCCGACGAGTCCCGCCAAGACCCCGAGAACTCCCCCTTCTGCGCAGCTGGGGACGAGCCCAGGCGGTGGCGGGGTGGGATAGAGGCAGCGATAGCAGGGACCCGTGCGGGCATCGAATAGAGTCACTTGGCCGTCAAAGCGGAAGATGCTTCCATAGACATTTGGTTTTCCCAGAAGCACACAGGCATCATTCACTAAATACCGCGTGGGAAAATTATCGGTTCCATCCACGATGATGTCGTAGTCTTCAAATAATTCAAGCGCATTTGCAGATGCGAGGCGCGTCTCATACGTTCTTATGTCAATATGGGGATTGACTCCCAGCAATCTCTCTTTGGCTGCCTCCAGCTTGGAGCGCCCCACATCATGAGTGGAGTAGAGAACCTGGCGCTGAAGATTGCTCTCATCCACCACATCAAAATCGACGAGACCCAAATTCCCAACACCCGCTGCCGCCAGATAAAGTCCAAGTGGGGAACCCAACCCACCAGCCCCGATCAGCAGAACCCGGGCTTCTTTGAGCCTCTCCTGCCCGGCCATGCCCACTTCGGGCATGATGAGATGGCGGCTGTAGCGACGGATCTCCTCGTGACTAAAGGTTTGGCTCGCAATTGATGATTTCAAACGCGGCTAACCTCCAGCGACGGATGGCACAATGCGGATCTGGTCGCCCTCTTCAACCAGAGTCTGCTGGCGGTTGAGATAGCGGATATCTTCCTGGTTGAGATAGACATTGATGAAGCTGCGGATCTCGCCCCGCTCATCAAAGAGATGCGTCCGCAGAAGCGGAAACTGGGTTGCGAGCTTTTGGAGAAGCTCACCCACCGTTTCCCCGCTTAGGGTGAGCTTCTCATGGCCACCGGTGTAGAGGCGCAGGGGTGCTGGGATCAGAAGTGTACTGGGCATAATTGGCTCCTTCTCCAAATCATTCTAGCATTCCCTTCCAAGATGCTTCCGCATAACCTTTCATCATAGAATCTCTCTATTATAGACTAGATTTAAATAATGCAACTCTGCGGGATCTAGGCTGACTTGAAGCAATGAAAGATATTGCAGTTCATAACTATCAGTTCATTTGCAAATTTTCAGGGAGGAGCTTGAGACCAATATGGTGATCAGTGGGAAATTTTGCAGGAATACCTGCCTCCATTTCTCTCTCGGTTGGAGTTGCGGTCCTGCCAGCGTAACGGCCTTGAAGTGCGCCTATCAAACACGTAAATGAAAGTTTCAAAAAAAGGGTTACAGATCACTCGACGAGACTCAACAAAACCATGCGACAAGCAACTTTGCCCTTTATGTGCGGTATGCAAATTCTGCTATCGCTCTTAATTAAGGTTTTCGAGGATCGGGCCGATAGAGTTCTACTATAATACCTGAGTGAGAGTTCAGTAGCGATTTTCCATCTGCTATACTGATATCTCAACTCCTATAGCTCTTACAGAGTGGCAGTAAGCGCTATAGATCAAAGCTTAATCGCGCGGGTCGGCAAGGTCCTTGAGTAAGCTGTCAAATTCCTATTTGATTTGGCATGGAATTTAATGACTAAACCAACTCTCTGATAGCATAATTAATTACATCATCAGCTAATGCAACAAGAATATCTAAAGACATTGGAGCAGGTTTGTCTTCTAGCTCCTTCGTTAATCTGAAGCCTTTATATGATATTGGCAGTTTGTTTTGATCAATATGTCTGAAGCTGATCCGAAAATCATGCGACATGGAATTTACGGCAACAACAGCGAAATCATGCCAGGGTTGCTGTGAAAATCGAATCTTTTGATTAAAACGATGACAGTATGATTGCGTTATACGAAAAACCTCTTTTAGGTAATTTCGTTGGAATGCAATAGTGGCATTACGTTTTGTGTACTCTACTTGATCAGGACCACCGAAATCTTTCACTAGTTGCTCAATAAAAGACAAAAAATCTATCTCACCTTCTGGCAAATGCGTAGAAAGAGAGCGTAGATCTCTTTTCCCATCCCTAGCATCTTTACAGAACTGGTGGAGACAAGTCAAAGCAAAGATGTTGTAGATAGCTGCTAGACGTAGCGCCACAAGGTGGTTAGTTAGATCAGTCTTGGTTTTGATTACCCCTAGTCCCATACTTTATTCCACCTATTATACCTATTCTATGTGGTTCGAAATGAAATCCATAAATTCCGGATTCCCACTTCCTCCGAAATGGCACAGTATCTGGGGATCAATATCCCAGCGACATCCAATCCACTCATCATCTGTTTTGTTTGAATTCTTCTCGGAATTAAGGCAATAATCACCACGAGCTTCTAGCCTCAAATTAAGATCGCTTGTCGCTGATTGGAACAGCAATGTGCGTACGCTCATTGCATTCACAGGAGGAGAAATGACAACCATTCGATATTTGGTGAAGGACGTAGATACCTCAATCGAGTTTTATACGAAACATCTAGGTTTTGAATTCATCGAGCAAATGGGACCTGCATTTGCAATTGTTGCGAAGGGCGATCTCAATCTATGGCTCAGCGGCCCACTGAGCTCCGCAGCTCGCCCCATGCCCGATGGACGCAAGCCTGGAGCTGGGGGATGGAATCGCTTTGTCATCGAGGTTACGGATATTGAGGCGTTCGTAGCTTCCTTGAAGAGCGCGGGTGTTGCATTTCGAAACTCGATTGTCACGGGTCCTGGCGGTAAACAGATATTGGTGGAAGATCCTTCGGGAAATCCGATTGAGGTATTTCAGCCCGCTTAGCTGATCACTGGAATACTCACGTCTCAAAAGACCTGCGCTTCTGATCTCCTGCTCTGGTTTGAAACATTCGATCTATTAAAGATATAATCACCACAGTCTTCTTACCTCAACTCTAAGGGAGGGCATCCGTGCCTGGCGATCACACCAGCCTCACACAGCGTAAGCCTGATTGGCTTCGTATCCGGCCCCCCGCTGGCGAAAATTACAAAGAGATCAAAAAGACTCTGCGAGAGAACAATCTTCACACCGTCTGCGAAGAGGCGCATTGCCCCAATATTCATGAGTGCTGGGGCGGCGGCACGGCGACGATCATGCTCATGGGCGATACCTGCACTCGAGGCTGCCGCTTCTGCGCAGTCACTTCTGGCCATCCTCATGGATTGCTCGATCCGCTAGAGCCTTTCAAGGTCGCCAAAGTTTTGAGTGAGTGGGATCTGGACTATATTGTCCTCACCTCTGTTGCGCGAGATGATCTTCCCGATGGCGGCGCAACCCACTTTGCTCAGACTGTAAAAGCGATCAAAGAGAAGCGCCCGGAGATGCTGGTCGAGGTCTTGATCCCCGATTTCCAGAACAATGTCGATTCACTGAAGTGCGTGATTGAGGCCAGACCTGATGTTGTCGGCCACAATATTGAGACTGTGGAGAGATTGACACCCACCGTGCGGGACAGGCGTGCAAAATATAGACAGACGCTAGACGTGCTTGCTAACATCAAGAGATTGGACCCAACACGCTATTCCAAGTCAGCCATCATGCTGGGATTGGGCGAGAGGGATGAAGAGATTTTCCAAACTCTGAAAGATGTGCGCGAGGTCGGGGTCGATTTTCTCACGATTGGCCAATATTTGCGCCCATCGCAAAGACATCTCAAAGTCGAAGATTATGTGCATCCGAAGAAGTTTAAAGAGTACCAGCAGTGGGGCGAGGAGCTGGGCTTTAAATATGTCGCATCTGGCCCGCTGGTGAGAAGCTCCTATCGCGCCGGAGAATTCTATATCGCAAGTCTGGTGAGGAATGGAAAAGGAGGCGTACATGGCCAAGAGCACGCCAACAAAAGCTAAGAGCACATCCGATGAGAGCTCAAAGGGAGATCACTCTTGGAGCATTGAAGGGCCGATTCAGATTCTTGATCCTGCAGGCAAGGTCATTGACAAAGAGCTTGAGCCAAAGCTGCCTGATGACGAGCTCAAAGAGATCTATCGCTGGATGGTGACTGCCCGCAGTTTTGATGAGCGTGCGCTCTCACTCCAGCGCCAGGGACGTCTCGGGACCTATGCCCCGCTCTCTGGGCAGGAGGCGGCGCAAGTCGGCAGCGCCTGGGCCCTGGAGCAGCAGGACTGGATGTTCCCTTCCTACCGCGAACATGCAGTGCAGGTCGTGCGCGGCCAGCGCTGGGTTGATATCTTGACCTACTGGGGTGGAAGCGAAGAGGGCAACCGCATCCCCAAGAATGTCAACAACTTCACCATCTCGATTCCCATTGCAACTCAGATTCTTCACGCCATGGGAGCGGCGTGGGCTGGAAAGCTTCGAGGCGAGAAGATGGCTGCCATTGCCTACTTTGGCGATGGCGGCACTTCAGAAGGAGATTTTCACGAGGGACTAAATTTTGCCGGCGTCTTTAAAGTTGGAACTGTATTCTTCTGCCAGAACAATCAATACGCAATCTCCGTCCCACGCGAGCGCCAGACGTCCTCCGAGACAATTGCGCAAAAGGCCATTGCCTACGGTTTTGATGGCGTCCAGGTTGACGGAAACGACTTTTTGGCCGTCTATTACATCACGAATCGCGCCCTGGAGAAGGCGCGCTCTGGCGGCGGTCCGACACTGATCGAAGCGATCACCTATCGCTTTAGCCACCACACTACCGCCGATGACTGGACCCGCTACCGCTCCGCGGCAGAGGTCGAGGAGTGGAAGCAGAAGGACCCGCTCATCCGCTTCCGAAAGTATTTGGAGAATAAAAAACTTTGGAGCGACAAAGATGAGCAGAAGCTTTTGGAAGAGGCCAAAGCCGAAGTGGCCAAGGCTGTCGAAGAGTACGAAAAGCTTCCTGAGCGTGATGTCGAAGAGATCTTCAAATACACCTTTGCCGAGATGCCCTGGAATCTCAAGGAGCAATTGGAAGATCTGCGCGCCTATCTCAAAGAGAAGAAGCCTGAGGAGTAATCCGTGGCTCAACTGACGCTGGTACAGGCAATCAACGACGCGCTCAAGGTGGAGATGCGACGCGACAAGAGTGTCATGGTACTGGGCGAAGATGTCGGGGTAGATGGCGGTGTTTTTCGAGCTACCGAAGGCCTTTTACAAGAATTTGGCGCGGGCCGCATTGTGGACACGCCACTTGCTGAATCCGGGATTGTGGGCGCAGCGATCGGGCTCGCTCTCAATGGGATGAAGCCTGTGGCTGAGATTCAGTTCGATGGCTTTATGCCACCGGCATTTGATCATGTCGTCTCGCACATCGGACGGGTGCGCTGGCGCTCACGTGGGCGCTTCAATGTGCCGATGGTGATTCGCGCTCCCTATGGCGGCGGCATCCACGCGCCGGAGCACCACTCCGAGAGCCCCGAGGCCTATTATGCGCATACGCCCGGTCTCAAAGTCGTGATGCCCTCGGGTCCTTATGACGCAAAGGGGCTGCTGATCAGCGCCATTCGTGATCCTGATCCGGTCATTTATTTAGAGCCCAAAAAGAATTACCGCGCCTTCCGCGAAGAGGTTCCTGAGAATGATTATGCCTTGCCCTTTGGCAAAGCCAATCTACTAAAAGAAGGCTCTGATATTACAGTCATCTCGTGGGGCTATATGGCGCGGCTCTCGCTCCAAGCTGCTGAGATGCTGGGTGAGCAGGGGATTGGGGTTGAAGTGATTGATCTGCGAACGCTCGTTCCGCTAGACATAAATGCAATTCTTGCTTCTGTTCAGAAGACGGGGCGCTGTCTGATCGCACAAGAGGCACCACAGACCTGCGCCTTCGGGTCAGAATTAATGACCCTGATTCAGGAAAAGGCCTTTGATTCGCTACGGGCACCGCTGGGGCGTATCAGCGGCTTTGATATCACCATCCCGCTCTATCGTCTGGAAGAGGCTTATATGCCCGATGCGGGGCGTGTGATTCGCAAGATCAAAGAGATTCTTCAGTTTTCTTAAATACACATTTAGGGGATGAATGCATGGCTCAAATGACCTTGGTTCAGGCGATCAACGACGCCCTCAAGTGCGAGATGCGACAAGATAAGCGCGTGCTGGTGATGGGCGAAGATGTCGGCGTCGATGGCGGAGTCTTCCGCGCCACTGATGGCATCATCAATGAGTTTGGACCGGACCGGGCGATTGATACTCCCCTAGCCGAATCAGGCATTGTGGGAGCGGCCATTGGCATGGCGGTCAATGGGCTGCGCCCAGTGGCTGAGATTCAGTTCGATGGCTTTATGACTCCGGCCTTTGACCAGATTGTCTCGCACGCCGCGCGGCTGCGCTGGCGCTCCCGTGGCCGATTCAGCGCGCCCATTGTCGTTCGCGCTCCGTATGGCGGAGGCATTCGCGCGCTGGAGCACCACTCCGAGAGCCCAGAAGCATGGTATGTCCATACGCCAGGTCTAAAAGTTGTGACGCCTTCAGGCCCGAGTGATGCCAAGGGCCTCTTGATTGCCGCGATCCGCGATCCCGACCCTGTCATTTATTTAGAGCCGAAGAGACTCTACCGCGCCTTTCGTGAAGAGGTTCCCGAGGGCGCATATGAGATCCCGCTTGGCAAGGCCAATCTTGTCAGAGAGGGCAGAGACGTGACGGCCATTTCGTGGGGTTCAATGAGTCGTTTGTTGGCCCAAACTGCAGAAGAAGTGGCTGAGCAAGATGGCACATCGATTGAAGTGATTGACTTGCGAACACTCGTACCGCTCGATTTTGAGCTGATCTCCCAGTCTGTGAAGAAGACAGGACGCGTTGTGATTCTGCAAGAGTCTGCACGAACCTGTGGCTTCGCCTCTGAGATTGCGGCGCTCATCACCGAGAGATTGCTGCTCCATCTCGAAGCACCGGTGGTGCGGGTATCGGGTTATGACATCGCCATCCCGTACTTCAGAATGGAAGAGCATTATCTGCCCGATAGCGGCAAAGTGGCGCGAGGAATTCGACAGGCGGTGACTTATTAATGGTCGTTGGTGAGATCATGGTCGGAACAGATCTTCTGGTCATTGGAGGCGGCATCGGCGGTTATGTAGCCGCGATCCGCGCCTCGCAGCTTGGCAAAGAAGTGACGCTGGTGGAGAAGGCCGAGCTTGGCGGCATCTGTCTCAATCACGGCTGCATCCCTTCAAAAGCACTCATCACAGCGGCCAGTTTGTACCACAGAATGCCGCGCCTAGCGGAGATGGGCATCTCAGCCAAGGCGACCATAGATGCCGGAAAGCTGCAAGCCTGGAAAGAGGGCATTAGCGAAAAGCTGAGCACGGGCGTTGGACAGCTCTGCAAATCCAATGGCGTTCAGGTGATTCCCGGAAGCGCCTCGTTCACCAGCCCCAAGAAAGTTTTGGTCGAGAATGAGCATGGCACACAGTCCATTGAGTTTAAGCAGTGCATCATTGCCACAGGCTCGCGCTCTATTCAAATTCCGGGCTTTGAGTTTGATGGAGAAGTAGTTCTCAGCTCACGCCATGCGCTCAAATTGAAAGAAGTTCCGGAAAAGCTGGTCGTGATTGGCGGCGGCTATATTGGCCTGGAGCTTGGCACAGTCTATGCAAAATTGGGGAGCAAAGTGACTGTGGTTGAGATGATGGATCAGGTGCTGCCCGGTGTCGATCCCGAGCTGGTGCGCGTGGTTGCGCGACATTTGAAAGATTTGGGCATCGAACTCTTTTTGAGGTCCAAGGCAAAATCGCTCGAAAAGGGCAAGAGTGGAGCCAAAGTCGTCATCGAGACTCCGGAAGGCCAAAAGAGTCTGGATGCAACCAAAGTCTTGGTGAGCGTGGGACGTCGCCCCAGTGTTGACGGCCTTAATATTGAGCAGGTCAAAGTTGAGCTTGACGCCAAGGGCTTCATCAAAGTGGATGCCCAGCGCCGCACCTCCAACCCGAAGATTTTCGCAGTGGGCGACGTGGCAGGCCAGCCCATGCTGGCGCACAAGGCCTCACACGAAGCGATTGTTGCGGCCAACGTCATTGCAGGTCACCCAGCGGGAGCCGACTGGCTCACCGTCCCTGCCGTCATCTTTACGGACCCAGAGATTGCCAGTGCTGGACTGACAGAGGCCGAGGCCAAAGCCCAGGGTTATGAGCCGCTCATTGGCCGGTTCCCATTCACCGCGCTGGGACGCGCCATGACGACGGGCGAGACAGACGGCTTCGTCAAGATGATTGCCGACAAGAAATCAGAGGTTGTCCTTGGTGTCCATATTGTTGGCCCTGAAGCGAGCAACTTGATCAGCGAAGCCGCTCTGGCCATCGAGATGGGTGCACGATTAGAAGATATTGCTCTAACAATTCATCCGCATCCGACACTGCCCGAGAGCCTGATGGAGGCAGCGGAAGTCGCGCTTGGACATGCCATTCACATCATGACGCCCAAGAAACGCGAGCCTGTCAAGGCTTCATAGTCTTCATTGAGCTAATTCCATTGCGATCTCATCATAGAACGACTCTGCTCAGACGCTTCGGGTGCCCACCTCCGTCACATTTATAAGGGACGCTTGCATGCCATACATTTGTATGCTATACTCATCCCTGCTGGGGATGGCACTGTATGATAAGCCAGCAAGGGCTAAAGCTAAAGAAGCAAATCTGGCAGACGTTCTCCGAGGCCAGACTCGTCGATGCCTCGATCCGGTTTATTCCCAATAAAGAGTCCCATGAGCGGGTCACTCACATCATCTTGCACGACTGGTTTGGCAAAGAGATGGAGCTACCCCACATCCACCTCTATCACAAGTCCAAACGGGGTCTGCGCACCTATCACATCTACTCGTGCACAGACAAAGAGCGCGAGATCTTCTTTCGCATTCTCTTCTGCCCACAGACTCAGCGTGTCTCCGTCTTAGGCGTCTGCGGTCCCTATATCGATTCGTATTCATAAGAGAATATGCCGCGCTTCATCATGTTCGTGGACATCAATTGCTGTTTCGCATCTCTCGAGCAGCAGGCCAATCCCTTCTGGCGCGGCATCCCGATGGGTGTGGTGCGAAAGCCGAAGCTCTGGTCGGTCATCTCCGCTCCCTCGTTTGAAGCGAAAAAGCGTGGCGTCGATACAGCCATGACCACCGGAGACGCCTGGGAGATCTGCCCCGAGATGCTCATCGTCCACGAGGATGCCGACAAATACCGGTACTGGAGCGGAAAATTCTGGGAGCTTCTCAAATCTTTCACGCCACTAGTTGAAGTATTCAGTGTCGATGAGGCCTTTGCTGACATCACGCAGCTCGTCCGGGACAATGGGGGTGATCCCATGGCGATTGCCAGAGAATTCAAGCAAAAGCTCACAAAAATGGCTGGTGAATGGATCACCTGCTCCATTGGCATCGCCAACTCCAAGGTGATGGCCAAGCTTGCCGGCGAGTCTCAAAAAAAACCAGACAGCCTTGTCTGGATCAAAGACGACGAGATTGAGGATTGGCGCAGACGAACCCCAGTTGAAGCTGCCTGCGGCATTGCGGATGGCTGGAAGGAGCGTCTCAGCCACTTTGGCATCACCAAGATGGGTGACGTCACCGATGCGATGGTGCTTAGGCTGCAGCGGCGCTATAAAAAACCGGGTCTGATGACGGGCTGGATCTGTCAGGGCAAAGACCCAGAACCCCTAAAACCAAACAAGCACAAAGAGCGGCGCAAAGCGTATGGCAACGTCCGGGAGATCAGCAGACCTCACCCCAACTTTGAGGAGGTGACCGGGTGGCTCAAAATCTTGTGTCACGAAGCGGCCATGCGCATGAGAGCCGATGGCGTCTGTGGAAAAACCATTCACTTCTTTGGCTCCGATCCGGCGGGCTATGGCGCGAGCAAACAGTATTCACTTCAGTATCCAACTGCCAATGAGCTGACGATCTTTGAGACGTGCGTTCATATTGCAAAGCTGATCGGAAAAGATCTGCCTTATCACTTCAATGGCATTGGGGTTGGCATCACAAATCTGGCCTGTCAGTCAGCTCAGACGATCTCGCTCTTTCACGATGACCAGTGCTGGATGCATATCATGAAGACCTTGGACAAGATCAATGCAGAGTGGGGGCCGCTCTCTGTCTATCCGGGCTTTCTGCAAGAGGCCAAGGCAATCACTCCGATGTTCAAGGCCAATCAGTCGATGCACAGAGATATTGAAGACGAGCCAGAGTTTGATGAGCAGGCGGAAGAGGCCGAGATGCTGGAGGTCCTGTGGGAGCTCTATGAGATGCCCGATGAAAATATTCTAGAAGAAGCCAGAGAACTTACGTACACAAGCTAAGAGACCGTCATTCCCGCTTTCGCGAGAATCCAGTGGCTCTGATTCAATTCAAATCCCTGGATCCCGGATCTTCGCTGCGCTTCGTCCGGGATGACGGGCACGACGCCATCGTATCAATGCCCTTCAGCAAGCCAAAGTCATCCCTCATCACAATAAATCCCTGCCCGATGGGTCTGCGGCAAGAAGGCGTAGATCTTATTTCGATCCGGATCGAAAGCGATTGTATGAGCGCCTTTTTCGGTAGGCACTCGCTCCAGAAGCTTCATCTCTCTGGTAGAGATCACATCGATCACACCAGGGTCGCCAATAGCAACATATAAATGATCCAGCTTCTTATTGAAGAAGATGACATCGGGAGCGCCGCTGATCTCTGCGCTGGATATAACAACTCCAGAGTCTGCATCCAGCAGAATGAGCTTCCCGTCATCGCAAGCGCAGAAGAGCCTTCGCTTTTCCACATCCACATCGAGCCCGTGCGGTCCCGCAGCAGGAACAGGAATAATTCTGGATATATGCATCGGTCCGCCCGCTTCGAGGACGACAATCTGAGGCGGATCGGCAATGTTGACGTAGAAGCAGTCTGTCACCGGGTCAAAGGCTGTCCAGCGGGTGCGCCCGGCAACCACGATGCTGGCAATCATAGCCCGCTTCTTCACATCTATGATCGAAAGTGTGAAAGAATTGGGGATCGCGGGATCACCGACATTTGCAGCGAGAAGCAGACTGCGTTTAGGGTCGTAGGCCAAGCCATTGGGGCGAATGCCACACGGAATTTTGATTAGACCCTGCTCGTCGCTCGACCGGAAGATCCCGACTGAATTCTCGCCGCGATTGGATGTGAAGATCAGCTCATGCTCATCAGAGACGAGCGCGCCGGCGACTCCAGCCAAGTTTGGGATTGAATGCAAGTAGTGATCATTCTTGCAATCAATCACGTCGAGTGAATCATTGGCCGTGTGTGCCACATAGAGTCTTGCGCTCTTTGGGTGAATTACTGCATGATCAAATCCACCCGCTTTGAGATGCGCCGGCAGATCAATAAAGCCCAGATGCTTTAGACTCATAGCAAGCTGACCGGATCACTTCCCGCTTGCCACTTGAAGGCGGCACCAGGCATATAACGCGTCATAGACTTCAAATTGATGAGCGATATTCTCTTCATCATCGGGATAGCGCAGGCTGTAGCCTGAGGCGATGGCCTCCAGACCTCGGGCAATGGGGTCGCTGTCGATCTCAGCGGCGATGTCAGCGGCGATGTCAGCGGCATGGATAATCTTAGCCATGCGGACCAGCCCAGGCTCTTTCAAGTCGTACTTGAGCATGATCGAATCAAACGAGCAGCGCCCATCTTTATGCCCCAGCTCGACTCCTGGTGCATCATATGGAATCGCTCCTGTCTCTTTGGCTACTTTGTCGATCTGACTCTTGGGAACGAAGAGAAACTCTGCCTCATTGTCAATAAAACGAGTGATGAGCCAGGGACAAGCGACGCGGTCTACATGAACGTGCGAACGGGTAAGCCACTTCATAAATCCTCCTTCGAAGATTTAGAGTCTTATTTGATATTCATCTGATTGAGTGCTGAATGCAGCCCGCGCGCCAGCTTCTGTGCATCATCGCTGGCCCAGAAGTGCATAAAAAAGAGGCGCGGCTCTTCCGATAGCATGTGGCTATGCAACGCCGTCACTTCAATCCCATTCTCACGCAAGGCGCGCAGGACGGAATTGACCTCACTCCCAATCAGAACAAAGTCTCCCGTGATCATGGCTTTGCCATCTGCGGTCGCCTGAAAATTGATGGCTGTCGCCACGCCCATCGAAGGCGGAATCTCGAATCCGTGAGCCATAATCTTCTCAGCACGTGGGATACTGAACTGGTAGACCCCATTATTGACCTTGCCACTATGTCCTAAGATTTGGTCCAGCTCTTTGGTGTCTAGGCCCAAATCTTGTCCAGATGCTGAAGTGGCATTTGAGGGTGTCAATGGAATCTTGGTCAGAGCGAGAGCTGTATGGATGGATTCAGCCATCTTTACCGGATCGCCATGCCCGTAAATGTGCATATACATTACATGCGGCAACTCTCCCAACAAGTGATTGTGGATGGCCGTCTGGTCAATCCCGCCTTGCTGCAAGGCTGTCATCACCGGATTGAGCTCATCTTCTGAAAGAACGAGATCACCCATGAGCACGGCTTCATCGCCCATCTGCTTGAGCGCGACCCAGCCGCCAAGAGCGAACGTCGGCTTGAGCTGCAGATCTCCAATCATCACCTTCAGATCCGTTCGTGGAAAGCCAAACTTCAAGACTCCATCTGACTGAATTGCTCCCGCTTTGCCCATCGCTTTTTCCACGGGAGCCCAGTCAATCAGATGGCTAGGTGCAGTAGCAGCAGCCGGGGCAGGTGTTGATGAGAAATGCTCTCTCCCAAACACAATAAGCAGGACGATGATGAGCAGTCCTGCGATCCATTGAAGTGTGTTAGACATGGTGATCCCCCTGATGTCCCAGAGAACATTGATCAAATCTCTCGTGCCCGCTTCCAATGTGTTGCAGCCATTTTCCAAATAGAGCCACTAGCTCGCCCGTGTGCCAGGCGAATTCTCGCAAGATTGGAGACTTTGCTTGTCCTCTTTGACGCAAAGCCTGCTCTACCTGAACGGCGTCAAAAATTCTCTTCTCACGTTCTTGAGACATCTTCCGCTCGACATAATAATTAAGACTCAGCATGACAGGCTCCTTTCTCTAAAATCACATTCGACGTTCAATCCTGCTTCTTTCGAAGCTTCTTAGATCTGCTCTTTTTCGCAGCTCGTTGAGTCCCACCGCCATACAATCCTTCAAAGAGACTGATTCCATTCCTTTCAATCTCAGCATCCGAGAGACCCGTGAGCAGCCAGCCATTCAGAATCAGATCAATCCCAGCAGTCTCCGTACGGAGATATCGCCCGTCGCGCAGATCAATCTCATGGACAATCTCGGCGATCGAGCGAAATGCTGGATCTTCCAGACTGAATGCCAGCAGCATCGTCTCAAATGTGCAAAGATTGCCCCGATGCTCAAATTGGGCGCCATCCATATCAAAGGCAATCTCATCGGGCTCTGGCTTCGCGGCATAGCGAATGACGGCATCTGGGTTGATAAAGCGGCGGATCAGCCAGGCACAGGCAAGCCGGTCCACATGAGGATGTGGGCGGGTCACCCATCGCTTGTCACGATATTCAGCGATCAGAGCTGCCGGCACATTCGCACCTTGAGGTTCTGCAGGAGAAAGATTCTCTTCAATACGCGCGAGCCTGGCTGCCAGCCTTGTCCCTTCAGTAGAATCAAAATAATCAACATGAGTGATCTCGGAGAAACGTCGGCGAAGCTTCACCAGCATCTCGCGCATGATCGAGAGATCAGCCGATCTATTCTTGGAGCGAATTCCCTTTTCCAGCTCTGCAATCTCTGACTCCAGCTCCCCATATTCATCCAGACAAGCTCTGCGAAAATGCTCGATCATCTCCAGGTCCGTCAATCCTTCGAACTGCTGAACACGCATCACAAGCGCCTCCCCCTTTGCATGCCTGATCTCCTGAGCGAGCCATTGAAAAGCCTCAACGCACTCATCACGGGCAGGCAAGATCTGGGTGCCACCGGCCAGCGAGATCGAACCCAGCCGCTTCAGACGGCGCCAGAGCGCAACACGAGGGCTGGAGCGTAACTTTGAAGGCAAAGAGTATGTAAAGACGACCCATTCAATTGACATTCTAATTCTGAGTCGATTGTAACACATATTTCTAAAAATGCAATAGGTGTTTCATTTGATATCCCAACAATAAAGTACGCTGGTTGAGTGGTTCTCTTCAAATCAGGTTGAGGTGCGCCGGAACTTGCTTGCCTGCTTGAGATGTATTTGGCCTATTCTCTAGAGACGGGAATTTCTATGGGAATATCCCCAACTCTTCATAGGCAACGGCCACTTTCTGAATGGCATCAATAAATGAGGCTGTGCGCAGATCCATCTGGTCATTATGGTCGCGCTGAATCCCACGAATATCGGTGTAGGCTTTGGCCATTGTCTCTTCAAGACCTGAGTTGACCAGTGCTTCCTCGTCCGCACCCAAGATCACATCTTTGAGCTTCGCCTCATCAAGTCTCTTGCCGGTCATCTCTTCGACAGCCCGCAGAATCCGCGTGTGGGACGCTTCGTCAAAACGCTTCCCGACTCGCCCAAAGCGAACATGTGAGATGTCCTTAAGCCACTCAAAGTATGAGACTGTCACTCCACCCGCATTCAAGAAGGTGTCTGGAATGAGCATAACGCCGCGTTTCCAGAAGCTCTCGCTCGCACCGGAGGTCGTGGGGCCGTTAGCTCCTTCGCCAATAATCTTTGCTTTGATATGGTTCACATTCTGCTCGGTGATCTGATTCTCAAGGGCTGCAGGTACAAGAATATCGCAGTCTAACTCCAAAGCAGCATATGAAGTTGGAAGATTGGTCCCCTTGGGATAATTGAGAATCGATTTTGTATCAGTTCGATGCTTAAATACGGCATCAACATCGAGACCCTTAGGATTTTGAATGGCGCCTTCATATTCAGCCAGTCCGACCACAAGTGCCCCGCCCTCCTGCAAAAACTTGGCGGCATGATACCCAACATTCCCCAGTCCCTGGACGACGACCCGCTTGCCATCCAGACCTGCTCTCATCCCAAACTTCTTCATGTCATCAGCATCCTCGCAAGCCGTGCGCAGCCCGAAGAAGACACCGCGTCCTGTCGCCTCAACGCGACCGCGCACTCCGCCCTGAGAGATCGGCTTTCCTGTCACACAAGCGATGGAGTCCAGCTGGTTCTTGTTCACCATGCTGTAGGTGTCTACAATCCAGGCCATCTCCTGCGGACCCGTCCCGTAATCCGGAGCGGGTACGTCAATGCCGGGGCCGATAAAGTCCTTGCGGATCAGCTCATAGGTATAACGGCGCGTGATGCGCTCCAGCTCTGACCTTGAATATTTATTGCGGTCGATGCGCACTCCGCCCTTTGCACCGCCAAATGGGACATCCACAATGGCGCACTTGTAAGTCATCAGAGCTGCGAAAGCCATCACATCGTTCTCGTCTACCGTGGGGCTGTAGCGTATTCCACCCTTGACCGGGAGCTTGTGGTGGCTGTGCTCGGCGCGCCAGGCTTCGATGGTTTCAATCGAGCCGTCATCGCGCTTGACTGGGAAAGTCATGTGATAGACGCTATTGCAGATTTTGATCTGCTGAAGGAGCCCCTTTGAATAGGGAAGATAGGAGGCTGCTTTATCAAAATTGCGATTGACTTGTTCAAATAGATTGATTGGATTCATAGCTCTTAAATTCCCATCCTCTTGGCCAGAATGTAGTACATGACTTCCGTCGTGCCTGCACCGATCTTCCAGAGACGTAAATCCCTGAACAGGCGCGGGATGTCATACTCTTCGATGTAGCCAGCTCCGCCATGAATCTGCAGACATTCATCCGCCACTTCGTTGGCGACTTCAGCGCAGAATGCCTTGCTCATCGAGACGGCATCCGTCCAGTCGAGACCGCGATCATACAGGTGGGCAGCATAATAGGTCAACTGGCGGGCCGCTTCGACCCGAGTCTGGAGCCGCGCCAGCTTGTATCGGGTGAGATCATATTCCGACAGCTTTTTACCAAAAATATTGCGGCTCTGGGCATAGTCAATCGTATCTTCGATGGCTTGCTGAGCTGAAGACGTCATCGCACAGCAGGAGACAAAGCGCTCCTTTTGCAGGCTCTCCATCACGTAATAAAATCCCTGATTCTCTTCGCCGATAAGGTTTTCGGCTGGCACCGGCGTATTCTGAAAGGTCAATTCGCCTGTATCTGAGGCGTGCATGCCGAGCTTCTTCTTCATGGGCTCAATGAGAAAACCTGGAGAGTCTCGCTCAACCAGGAGCATGCTGACGCCCTTCTTTCCGGCGCTCGGATCGGTCTTGGCGGCCACAAAGAAGAGATCGGCCTGCAAGGCGTTGGTAATATAGGTCTTGCTGCCATTGAGAATGTATTGGTCGCCCTTTTTCTTGGCTGTGGTCCGCATATTCGCGAGGTCGGATCCGACTTCAGGCTCGCTGAGCACAATAGCGCCCACTCTTTTGCCGGAGATCATCCCGGGTAAATACTTCTTCTTCAAAAAATCGCTGCCGCGATAGGCCAAATGAGGTGAAGACATGTCCGTCTGAACCAGAACACTCATGGTGAGCCCGCGGGAGCGGCAGCGCCCCATCTCCTCGCAAAAGACGGCTGTCGTCCAGATATCCGCATCCGCTCCGCCGTATTCCGCCGGATAGCGAATGCCCAGCACTCCCAAGTCTCCCAGCTTTTTGTAGACCTCTTTGGGGAAGCGGCCTGCCGCTTCCCACTCATCGACATGCGGATTGAGCTCCTCATCTACAAATTTTCGCACCGACCGGCGAAAGATGCGGTGCTCTTCACTAAAAAAAGGCGAGTCCATTCTCAGAATGACCTCCATCCGCTCAATTGATAGATAGAGAATCTTAGCGGAGTGGGAAGCCTGCTTCAAATCTCACTGAAGCGGCAGGAAGACAAAGATCGTCGCGCTCCAGATGGAATGGGAGATGATCACAGGGACAAGGCTCCGCTCGGTGAGATAGATCCAGCCCCACACAAGCCCTGCTGTAAAAGCCGCCAAGATCAAGGAGAGGTTTAACGTCCAAATGTGAACGCCTGCATAAATGACTGTGGCCAGAACCAGCCCCGTCATCGGGCCAACTTTGCGCGTCAGCAAACGCTGCAAAAAGCCCCGCCAGAAGATCTCTTCTGATGGACCTGTCACCAAGAGGAGAAGTGCCGCAATCACCCAGGGCGACGTCCCCTCTTTGCGGCCATAAACAGAGGCGATCTCATGAGGGGCGAGCTCTGGGAATAGGCTCTTCATCACCCAATCTCCCACTGCAAAGAGCAGATAGAGCAGAAGGGCCGAGCCAATCCCAAGCCAGAGATAGCGCATCTTGAATTCAAATGACTTCTCACGCTCACCGCCCATGACCAGCAGAGAGAGAATGGCCAGGCTGGCAGCTGAGATGGAGATTTTGACCCAAAAGTTGCCAAAATCCGGCATGCCAAAGATGACATACCAGAGCAAAGCAGCCAACAAGACGAGGCCGCAGAGCAAGAGCCCTTCTCGCTTTTCGTCTATGGCCATCAGCGCACAAACCCAACCAAAAGAAGAGAGAGAATGAGCCAGATGCCGGTCCACGCGCCCAGCTTTGCGGTCTTGGGGTCGGCGTCAGGGGGGATGCTTTCTGCGTCTCTTAGCTCTCTGATGAGGCGCCGGGTTTTGGGGAAAGTAACTAGCGCAACCAGGCTCCAGATGGGCAGAACTCCCGACAGCCCAACCAATGCGTATAAGAGATAGATGATCAAGACGAGCGAGGAATAGATGGCCAGAGCACCTTCTCTCCCAAACTGGGTTCCCAAGGTCTTGATCCCCACGCTCTTGTCATACTCAATATCTTTGAGGTTATTGGCAAGCAGCACCAGCGCCACCCAGATTCCGATGGGAAATGAGACCCAAAGGACCTCCCAGACATGATCCCAGCTTCCCGTCTGAACAAAGAACGAGCCCAGCATCATGAGCGGTCCCCACATGAGAAAGACTGAGACTTCTCCAAGCGCGCGATATTTGTATTTGAGAAAGCCGCCTGTGTAGAAATAACTGGCCAAGAACCCGGTCACAGCCAGCAAGGCAATCGGCCAGCCGAGCCTAATAAAAAAGACAAAGCCAATCACTAAGGCAAAGAAGTAGAGCCATTTTGCCCAGCTCTTCGCCACATCGGGGTCCAGCTCGCCCGTCAGGATGGGATGAGGCCGATACTGCGCGGTGGGAGTGCCCGGCTTGTCCACTTCATTTTGCACGTCGAAATAATCATTCAGCAAGTTTGTGGCTGCGTGAGCGAAGATCACGCCAAGCAGTGTGAAAGCATAGAGCTGAAGATCGAAGATATTGGAATAGACTTTCGCCAGAAGGCTTCCCGCAGTCACCGAGACGGCCGTCATTGTAAATGACCAGGGCCGAATGGTGAGCATCAATGCACGCATTTTTATGATCCGTCACTCCCTTGCCAGACGTTTTTCTTTTCAATCTCCATCCACAAATGCAGGAATTCATGATCGCACAGCATAATTTGATAGCGGCGTAAACGCGAGACCGCTTCACTCCCGCACAAGATTTATAGGGGACACAGTGAGGCCGCGTCAACTTTGAGTGAGGATTTTGCAAGGACTCAAGCTCGATGGTTACAATGGCCAGACAATTATGAATGCCAAGAAAAGAGAAAAGCAACGCAAGCAGAGGCATAAGCCTCCTATGTCCAGAGCATTGAGACGAATCGTCACCGCCGCTGTCGTGCTTGTCGTAGCCGCCGGGCTCTACTTTTTACTCGCTCTACTTTTTGCTGGTCGCCCCGGTTATGGAGTTCCTGAGCTGGGACGGGCACATACGGACCAGAACGTCTCAGGCTGTTCTCCAGCCTTCAACCAGTACAACAGCCGCCCTCCGACGTCAGGCTGCCACGACCCAGGCACGACAAGTTATACGATTCATGATCAGCCCATCAACGACCAAGTCCAGGTCCACAATCTAGAGCATGGAGCGGTCATCATTCAGTACCACACCTCAGGAATCACTGGCGAGGATGACTCCCTTGTGCGTGATCTGACGGCGCTGGTCAATCGCCTGAAAGATAAGTCCCCGACAAAATATTGCCGCCTCATGCTGGCGCCCTATGCCATCGGGTTCGCTGCACCCACAGTCTCAGTGCTTGCAAGCAGCACCGGCAATATGAAGATCGCTCTGACCGCATGGGATCGCATCGATCTTCTTGAGAGCTATGATGAAATGAGAATCACCAATTTTATTGACGCCTTTATCAACCAGGGACCCGAGAGCGCCGAAGCAAACGACTGCAACCCATGAAGGAACTGATCGCGGCCGGTGCCAAACACTTTCAGGAAGAGCTCCAAGCGCTGGAAGAATGCTTGCAAGGGCTACTCGATTCTGAGATTCCAGCCGTGGCCAATTTGGGGCGCTACATGGTAGAGAGCGGGGGCAAGCGTTTTCGGCCACTGCTCACTCTTTTGTTCTATAAACTTCTGGGAGAAGAGAAGCCGCGAAAGGCGGCGATCGAGCTGGGCTCAGTCATTGAGATGATTCATCTGGCCACACTGGCCCACGACGACGTGATTGACCAGGCCGCCACGCGCCGCAACCGCCCAGCCCTCTGGAAGAGTGCAGGCAATCGCTCTGCGGTTCTTGAAGGTGACTTCATCTTCTCGCGCGCCTTCCGGCTGCTCAATCCATATTCTAGCGAGATTCGCTCGATTTTGATTGAAGCCGTCGAAGAGGTGCTGCAGGGGGAGCTTTTGCAAGAGCACTTGCGTCTTAAGCTCCCAACTGAAGAGCAGTATCAGCGTGTAATTGCGGGTAAGACGGCCTCGCTAATCAGCGCGGCCTGTCTGATGGGAGCGCTGACCGGAAACCCCAATCTGAAAGAGTGGCAGCGGAACTCCATCCAGCAAGCTGGGATGCTTTTGGGTGAGTCGTTTCAAATGATTGATGACTTGCTCGATGTCTTTGGCGATGAATCGCTAGGAAAGCCACGCTGGACCGATCAGCGTGGGGGCTGGCTGACGTGGCCGTACATCCGGCTGATTGAAAAATCAGGCTCTAACGAGCACCTAGACTTGCTTTTCTCCCTCGATCTATCCGAAGATGGGAAGAGAGAGATTTTGACAGCGATGGAGAAGCTTGGGATTCGCCAGGAATTTACGGCCAAAGCCGGGCAAAAGATAGACCAGATGAAAAAAATGCTTGACTGGATATCTGATTCTGCGCTCAAGGTGCTATTATTCGAAAGCTCCGATTTCGTCCTACAGCGAAGTAGCTAAGGGGGGAATTGATGGAAGTCCTCAAAGTCGCAGCATCGTCCGACGCCAATTCGGTAGCCCGAGCGATCGTTGGAGCGCTAAGAAAAGCCCAACTGGTGGAGACCCACGCCATTGGGGCGGGGGCCGTCAATCAGGCGGTCAAGGCCGTGGCCATCGCCCGCCGCAGCCTCCAGCGTGAGAACAGAGACGTGATCATGACCCCCGGCTTTATTGAGGTTGAGGTGGACGGCCAAGAGCGCACGGGAGTCCGCCTTATTATTGAGATTTTCGAGCCGAAGACATGAATCCAGCCGTACGCGAGATCGCGGATCGGGTCGCGTCGGAGTTTAGCCTCCCCGCTGAGAAGATCCACTCGTTAATCACCAGCCCGCCAGAAGATGTTATGGGCGATTATTCGCTCCCCTGCTTCATTTTGGCCAAAGAGCTGAAGCGCTCCCCGCAAGAGCTTGCCTCGCAGATTGCAAAAACATTATCGGGGGGCATCATTGCAAAAGCCGTGGCCGCTGGGCCGTATGTCAACATCGTGATTGACAGGCCCCAGCTCTTCAGCTTTATTCTTAGCGCAATTCTCAATGAAGGAAGTCTTTATGGGGGAGCGAAGAAAAGAGACGAGACGGTTGTGATCGATTTTTCATCACCCAACATCGCACGCCCCTTTAGCATCGCCCATTTACGCTCTACCGCCCTTGGTAACTCGCTCAAGAAGATCTATCAGCATCTGGGCTATCGGGTTATTGGAGTCAATCATTTGGGAGACTGGGGCGTCCAGTTTGGAACGCTGATCAGCGCTTATACGCGCTGGGGCGATGACGAAAAGATCAAGCAAGATTCAATCTATGAATTATATAGACTCTATGTGAAATTCAACGACGAATCCGAGCGCGATCCTTCACTCAAAGATGAAGCCCGTGGCTGGCTCAAAAGACTCGAAGAGCGAGACCCGGAGGCCTTTCGGCTTTGGGAGTGGTTTGTCGAGATCAGCCTCAATGCCTTTCAGCGTTATTACAAAATATTGGGTGTGGAATTTGAAGTGATCCAGGGCGAGAGCGCGTACCGCGACCTGACCGCACCTCTGATCGAAGAATTGACCCGGAACAAGATTGCGGAAGAGAGTGATGGGGCTCTAATTATTCGTCTGAATAAGCCAGGTGAGAAAGAAGAGATTCCTCCTCTGATTTTAAAGACGCGCGATGGCACGACGGTTTATGCCACGCGAGATATCTGCGCAGCCCGCAGCCACTGGGATCAATACCACTTTGCGAAGAAATTGTATGTGGTCGATGCCGGGCAGTCACTGCACTTCAAACAGCTCTTTATGGCATTAGCGAAGATGGGTCATGAGTGGTCCGAGAGGTTGTTCCACGTCCCGTTTGGAGTGATGCTCTTTGAAGATGAGCGCATGTCCACCCGCAAGGGGCGCATCGTCTTTTTGGAAGAAGTTCTCAATCGCTCCATGGAGATGACCCGCTCGATTATTGAATCGATCGAGAAGATGTCCAATCTCTCTTCCGATGAAAAAGAGAGCGTCATTCCCGATGTTGGGGTGAGCGCCATCATCTATGCCGACCTCAGCCGCTCGCGCATCCATGACATCAATTTCCGCTGGAGCGAAGTGCTCAACTTCAATGGCAAGAGCGGGCCATATATTCAATATACGCACGCCCGCATGGCAGGCGTCCTGCGAAAGTATGAAGAGAATGTCCCCAAGTCACCGGACTTCGCCAAGCTGGGTGAGCCAAGCGAGATCGCCTTGGCCAAGCGACTTGAGATCTTTCCCGCCAAAGTGCAGCAGGCAGCCGATGAATATGAGCCCTTTGTAATCGCTGAATATTTGGGCAATCTTGCCATCACCATCAACCAGTTCTATGACAACTGCCGCGTATTGGGAGAAGAGCCAGCGCTCGAAGAGGCGAGAATCGCCTTGGTATACTGTGCCAAACTGGTATTGAAGAGAGGTCTGGAACTGCTGGGGATGCGTGCCCCAGAGCGAATGTAATGCGCTGGCTAGATCGTCTAAAACAGGGGCTCAAAAAGAGCCGCGAGCGCCTTTCGGACCAGATCTCCACGGCCATCACAGGCCGCAAGATCGATGACGCCCTGCTCGAAGAGCTTGAAGCTATTCTCATTGGGGCTGATTTGGGTGTTGAGACCACCCTTCATGTGATTGAGCTGCTCAAGACCCGGGTGCGCAAAGAGGGCACCAGCGACTCTCAGAATGTGATGCTCTGGCTGCGGGAAGCTCTGAGCGAATGTCTCGCTCCCGTGGACAAACCCTTCAAGTTTAGAAGAGATGGGCAGCCTACAGTCATACTGATTCTTGGAGTCAATGGCTCTGGCAAGACGACGAGCATTGCCAAACTGGCTCAGGTTTTCCAAGCTCTGGGCAAGAAGAGAGTGACGCTGGCTGCTGGAGACACCTTCAGAGCCGCCGCCATCGAGCAACTGGAGATCTGGGCCAATCGCGTCGGGGCAAAATTGATCAAGCACCAGGCTGGCGCAGATCCGAGCGCCGTCGCCTTTGATGCCACCGACTATGCCCTCAAGAACCAGCAAGATGTGCTGATCATTGACACCGCTGGACGTCTGCATACCAAACAGAATTTGATGGAAGAGCTCAAAAAGATCAGTCGCGTTATTGAAAAGCGCCTTGGGCGCTCAATAGACGAAAAGTGGCTCGTTTTGGACGCGACCAATGGCCAGAATGCGCTCTCACAGGCGCGGCTCTTTCATGAGGGGATTCCGCTCACCGGCATTGTAGTGACGAAGCTGGATGGCACGGCCAAAGGCGGCATCATCATCTCAATTGCCAAGGAGCTTGGCATTCCGATCCAGTTTATTGGTGTGGGTGAGACAGCTGAAGATCTGCGTGAATTTAGGCGCGATGAATTTGTAGAGGCACTTCTGACTTAAATCTTGGCAATCTCTCTCAGAATCTCTTTGGCCAACAGACGTTTCGTCATCTTGGGAAATGGCTTGCGCTTGCCGTTTTTGTAGATAAGAGTCACGATGTTCGTGTCCACCTCTGCGCCTGCCCCTTCTTGCGAGAGATCATTGGCCACAATCATATCTAGGTTCTTTCTCTTGAGTTTGCCTTGCGCTTTCTCCAACAGATCGCCAGTCTCGGCGGCAAAGCCAATCATGAGAGGCTTCTGCTTTCGTCCCTTGAGCTTTTTGGCCACTTCAGTCAGAATATCTGGGGTTCTCCTAAGGGCGAGATTTAGAATTTCATCGGCCAGCTTGCTCTCTTTGATCGAAGAAGTCTTGAGCGGCCGCCAATCGGCAACGGCTGCAGTCATGATCACAATATCAGCCAGGGGTGCCTGAGAGAGAACGGCATCCTTCATCTCTTCCGCACTTTCAACATCGATACACTCAATGCCCACAGGTGCAGCGAGCTGAGTCGGCCCACTGATCAGAACGACCTTGGCTCCAAAGTCTCGCGCTGCCTCCGCTAGGGCATACCCCATCTTCCCTGAAGAGCGATTGGTGATCAGCCGCATAGGATCGATCCGCTCGCGAGTCGGGCCCGCAGTGACGAGAATCTTTCGACCTTGAAAGAGCGTACGTTCAACCAAAATCTCTTCAATGGCTTGCAGAATGGCTTCTTCGGAAGGAAAGCGCCCAATTCCCTTGCGGCCACTCGCCAGATTTCCAGATTCTGGTTCCAAAAACCGATAGCCCAAGGCTTCGAGCTTGCGCTTATTCTCTTCAAAGATTGGGTTTTCATACATTTGGGATTCCATCGCAGGCACAAAGAGGACCGGAGCTTTTGTGACCGGAATGGTGGCAGTCAAATAATCATCGGCAAGCCCATACGCCACCTTCCCGATGATGTCATACGTTGCCGGCATCACCACAATGAGATCCGCCTCGTGAGCCAATTCAACATGCGCCAAGGGCTCATCGCGAAAGAGATGGCTCAAGACCCGCTGGTGTGAAAGGGCTTCAAATGTAAGAGGTGTCACAAATTGACAAGCCGCGTGGGTCATGATGACCCGAATGTTGGCTTGGGCTTGATAGAGCTTGCTAACCACTCCCGCAGCTTTGTACGCAGCGATGCCGCCGCAGATGCCTGCAACGATTCGCCGATTCGCAAGAGCGGCCATCCTATGAATTATGGAGAAGCCCTACTTCGACTTCTTGATGAAGGGGATGCTGATGTCGATTCCGAAGGTCGGCTTCTGGAATCCAGCTGGTGTCAAGAGCGTAGAGATCGTCAGAAGATCGGCCAAGCTCGCCCGCAATTGCAGCTCTTCACTATTACCGGCAAATGTGGCCTGACCCAGCAGGTTGACGTTGCCAAGCTGTGCCGTCAAGGAGAGAACCTGCTTCTCCAATCCATGTCCCTTGCTGAACACAGTCGTGCTCGAGATCGAGTTGGAGCCAAAATCCCACTGCAGGTTCAGCTTCCCGCTTTGATCCTGGGTGTCGACGGAGGCCTCACTTTGTAACGGACCATTTCTGATCTTCACCGTCACCTGATCAACATCCAAGAGATCCAGAAGGCTAGAGCCAGAGTGGGGCAATGTCGTCCCCTTTAGGATGGTGCCAATATCAATTCCCGCAAATCCGTTGCCGTTCTTTAGGTTGAAAGTGAGAGTGATCTCACCCTGATCTGTCGGAAGCGGGAAATCCGATGAGAGAAAGTTCTGGATCAAATAGGGCATCAGGCCTCTGATAAAATCGGCCTTGGCCACCACAGAAGCATAATCGCCAAGCTGAAGAACCATCTGCTGCTCCTGAAGGCTCTGCTCAGAGCTCTGTCCAGAGTTCTCAATCAATCCAATCAGCGACTTGATCACATTGACATGATTTGCCAAAAGCTGAATGCCCCCATTGATCTGCAGGGCAAATCCTTGACTTTGCGCATTCATTCCAGCCGTATCTCTCCACGGAGCATAGGTCAAGAGATCTGAAATGGTGTGTCCTAAGAGCGGGTATGGCTCATTCATATTCTCGACTTGGGCAAGACCACTCTGTCGGGTCGCGCATTGGGATGATAGCGATCGAGCAAAATTGGCCACACTCTTGAGCGCATCGAGCGCAGAAGACGCTGTGGATTCGCAGCTTGCAGAGTGGGTTTCGCCTGCTTGAACCGGTAGAACGAGGAAAGTTAACGCCAAACTTACCGCAACTACACTTATATACATCCAGCGTCTGTGCATTGCCTCATTCATAATAGTCCTCCAGACTCCATTTCACTCTATCACTACCTGCCCAATCCGTCAAGGCAATTGATTACATTCTTCTATTGACAAGAGCTTCCGCACGCTCTACACTCACAAGAGTATATTGTACGATATGAATCGAAGGTTCAGATGATTCGCCTACCTAAGTGGAGCCTGCGGTACAAATTCATCGTGCCTCTAGCTCTCTTCACAATCGTGCTTGCGCTTGCCATCTCCTACATCTCCGTCGAGAGGTTCTACATAGAGCTTGAGAATCAGCTTGCAGACAGAGGTAAAGACCTGGGAAAACAGCTTGTTGATCGATTCTGGAGAAATGTCGGGGTATTACTTCCACCTGATACTAAACTCCACTATTATCAGGTCGTCCAAGAGGGAACACAGATATACTCCTCAGTCGTCAATAATGCCCCACCGTGGACCGAAGAGACCCTGAGCCCTCCTGTCGACGATTCGCGGCAGCTAGTCCAGTTGAATGGCAAGCCGTATTTGGAGCTGATTCTTGCGACGGACCCGGGTCTAGTCAAAGATCCAACTACAGCAAACTATGTGAGACTCTATCTCTCGATGGCCGATGTGTACACGGCTGTGCAGCGCGCCTTCTTGACCATCTCGATCTTTACGATCATCTTTATTCTGGCTGGAATTGGGATCGCCATCTGGCTCTACCGGAGCATCCTGGGACCCATCGAAGTGCTGACAAAATCAGTCAAACGATTTAAAATAGATCTGAAGGTACGGGCTGTCGTCAAGACTGGGGATGAGCTTCAGACATTAGCAGAAGAATTCAACGGCATGGCCAACACCATTCAGGAGCGCGATGAGAGACTGGAGCGAATCAATGTCGATCTCACCAAAGCCAACCAGGTGAAGAGCGAGTTTTTGGCTGTGATGGGCCACGAGCTCAAAACACCTCTTCATGCCATCCGCGGCTATTCGCAACTGATGCTGGAAGGGATCGAAGGGCCGGTCACACCCACCCAAAAAGAAGATTTAGAGAATATCGTGCAATCGAGCGATCACTTGCGCTCGCTGATCGATAATATTTTGCAATTCAGCAAGCTCGAATCGGGCCAGGAGATGATCCATCCGGAGAGCGTTGAGGTCTCGAAGATCGTTGAGGAGGCGATGAAACACGTCAGCGTGCTGGCTCGCGAAAAAGGGATCGCCGTTCATGCTTCTGCAAACGGGATTCGCGTCTATGCAGATGAGACGAAGCTGAAGCAAGTGCTCATCAATCTGCTCAGCAACGCCCTCAAATATACCAAAACGGGTGAGGTAGAAGTGAGTACCAAAAAGAGACGCGATGAGGTACTATTTGCAATCAAAGATACTGGGATTGGCATTCCGGAAGAGATGTATGAAAAGATCTTTGAGCCTTTTACACAGCTTGATTCCTCAAACACCCGGGAGTGGGGAGGGATCGGCCTTGGACTTTCAATTGTAAAGAAGTATGTAGAGATGCACGGTGGAAAAATCTGGCTGGAGAGCCAGGTGGGCAAGGGGACGACCTTCTATTTCACAATACCACTTGAGGCCATTACAAATAGGTGGTGATACCGCTGAAGATTCTGATCGCAGAAGATGATCCGACATCCAGGACTCTGCTCACCAAGTATCTGGAGGCCCATGGGCACCAGGTCATTGCGACTCCCGATGGGAAAGAGGCGTTGGAGCAGTACTCAAAGAATCAGCCCGACCTTGTTCTATTAGATGTGATGATGCCAAAACTGGATGGCTGGGGTGTGCTCAAAGAGATTCGCAGCCGCGGAGCAGAGACTCCAGTAATCATGGTGACTGTAAAGGACACGACCGAGGACAAAGTGCGCGGCCTCTCGTCTGGCGTGGATGACTACATAACAAAACCGTTTGATCTGCGGGAGGTCGAAGCGCGAATTGAAGCCGTCATGCGGCGGTATCAAGGGCCAAAAAAGACAGGATCGCTCATTGAAATTGGTTGTCTGGAGATTGATGATGAGAAGAAGGAAGTCCGCATTGAGGGAAAGATGGTGGATCTCTCCCCTAAAGAGTACGATCTGCTCAAATATCTGGCTTCCAAGCCTGGGAAGGTCTTTTCGCAAGATGAGATTCTAAAAGAAGTCTGGTCAGACAGCACGTATGCGGGAGCTGAAGACGTCAAAAAATATGTCTATTTGCTGCGCAATAAACTGGAGAAGGATCACAACAAAGCAGATTTGATCGCCACTGTGCGCGGCTTTGGCTACAAGCTGAATATTTAAGAATTCTCTGGAATCAACAATAATTTCCCAAAGAGATCGCGATTCTCCATCAACTCTTGGGCTTTTGCTGCCTCTTTAAGAGGAAAGACTCTGTCAATCACGGGGGTCAATTTTCGCTGCCAGACGAGCTTCATCACATCAGAGAATTCTTTTCGCGTCCCCATGGTAGTGCCGATAATCTGCAGCTGCTTCCAGAAGAGCACGCGAATATCGGTCGGAGGAGTTGGCCCTGATGTTGCACCAAAGGTCACGAGTTTTCCATTCTTAGCAAGGCTTCTCATGCTCTTTTGCCAGGTCGCCTCTCCAATGCTGTCGATCACAATATCTACGCCACGTTTCTGTGTGATCTGCCAGATCTCTTTGCTGAAGTCTTGTTTCGCATAATTGATCAGCGCATCTGCGCCCAGCTCTCTCAGCTTCTCCAGTTTCTCATCCGTGCTGGCCGTGGCGAAGACCCGCGCACCTGCCAGTTTGGCAATCTGCACACAAGCACTTCCCACGCCACCCGATGCCCCCAGAATCAGAACGTCCTGCCCAGGCCTAATCGCAGCACGAGTGATCAGAGCTCGCCATGCCGTCAGAAATACAAGGGGAATAGCCGCTGCCTCTTCAAATGAAAATTCTTTAGGGATGGACATCAGATTGCGGGCCGGAGCCTTGGCAAATTCTGCATAGCCCCCATGGACATGCTCACCAATAATGTGAAAGGTCGTGCAGAGAGAATCTTCACCTGCCTGACAGTATTCGCAAAGGCCACAGCTCACGCCAGGATTGATGACCACCCGGTCACTGCGGACGGCGCTTTGGACATCTTCTCCGACCTTTTCGATGACGCCCGCGACGTCGCTGCCGGGAATGTGGGGAAGCGTAAGTCCCGGAATGCCGCGCCGCGCCCAGATGTCCAGATAATTGAGTGCGCAGGCCTTTACGCGAATCAAGACTTCGTCGCGCTTGATCTCAGGGACTGGTGCCTCTTCATAGCGAAGCTTTTCCAGACCGCCATGCTCGTGAATTCGTATTGCTTTCATAAGAAGTTTGAAGAATTAAATTGAGACTCGCCCTTGGAGAGCGCGGTTTAACGTCAACTCATCTGCAAATTCGAGATCGCGGCCAATGGGAACGCCCTGGGCGATGCGAGTCGTCGAGATGCCATAGGTCTTGATTCGGCGCGCCAGATACATCGAAGTGGCCTCCCCTTCTACTTTGGGGTCCAGCGCAAGGATGACCTCTTGCACAGCGCCCCCCTCGATTCTTCGCATCAGTCCATCAATGTGCAAATCTTCTGGGTGAACATCATTGACCGGTGAGATCAGACCCCCAAGGACATGATAGAGACCGTGATAGCCATTGCAGCGCTCAATCTTCCAGAGCTCAGGTGGGTGGCTGATCACACAGATCATCGAGCGATCCCGGTGCCCATCTTTGCAAATGGTGCAAAGCTCTTCTTCGGAAAAGTTAAAGCATTCGCGGCAGAGGCGAATCTTTGTCTTGAGGTCCAGAACCGCTTGGCTGAGCAGCATGGCATTCTCTTCCGGTTGATTGAGAAGATAAAAGGCGAGTCTCTCAGCCGTCCTCTGGCCTATGCTGGGCAGCTTTTTTAATTCCTTGATCAGCTTCTCGAGCGGCTCAGGATATTGCGACATGCGATCAGATCAGACCAGGAATATTGGGGAGGCCGAGACTCCCCATGAGGTCGCCCATCACTTTTTGCGACTCTTCTTTGGCTTTGACCTGTGCCTCTTTTACGGCGGCTACAATCAGGTCCTGGAGCATCTCAACATCGTTGGGGTCAACCACTTCTTTTTGGATGATGATCTCAAGAATCTCTTCGCGCCCATTGGCAACGACCTTCACCATGCCGCCTCCCGAGCTCGCTTCAATTCGAAGCTTTCCTAGCTCCTCTTGCTGTTTTTGCACCATCTCTTGGGCCTTCTTGACCTGCCGAATCATGTCGCCCATCTTGCCGGGGAATTGCATGCGTGCCTCCTCTGCTCGTATGGCTGCATTATAGGCGACTCGTCAGAAGGCTTCAATTACGACAGAATCTCGCCCTCAAATATCTGTCTGACCAGCTCGGACTTTTCTTTGAGGTCAGGTTTTTTGGGGCTCGTTTCTGGACTGGGTTGGACTTTCGGCTCTTGTGCAAAGCGAATCTTGAGCTCTGCATCGCCATAGATCTCTTTTGCCTTTGCCCGCAAGAATTGCATACTCTCGGGCTGCTCGAGGCGTTGTTTGTGCAAGTCATATCCAGATGGAAATTCCACAAATAGATTCTTCGCATCGGCTCTGCCCACCGCTTCGACCAGGATGGCATGGACGCGGACATTCTCCTGCCGCACGCGCTCCAGCAGGACATCCCAGCGCGGATCATCCGACTTAGATGGAGTGGGTGGCATGGCAACGGGTGGCTCTTTCGGCTGTTGCTGAATATTTTTCCCCGCTTTGGGTTTTGAAGCAGCCTCTTGATGCACTGGCTTTGCCTTCTCTTCCACAACCGTCACATTTCTATCTGGAACAGATGTCTTGGACGCAGGAGCAGCGGGTTGAGTTTGCACAGAGGGCTCTATTACAGCCTCTTGTGCTGGCACGTTCTGCGTCAACTGCAAAACTTTCACTTCGAATAAGATGCGCCGGTCAAAGGCATAGCGTATCTCTCGCTTGAGCTCCAGTAGCTGGTCCGTGAGCCAGACCCACTGGTGCGTCGCAGCTGAAGTCTTTGGTTGGGACGATTCGATCTCTGCGATCAGACGACTGCGGCTGTAATGAATTAGCTCACGCAAGAACAATTCCAAATCTCGCCCGCGCTCCGCCAGCTCACGGATCACTTCCAGTGCGCGCCAGTGATTTCCCGTCAAAATGGCCAGCAAAAAACTGTCCAGCAGCATCTCCGAAGGCAGACCCAAAATCTCAAAGAGGTCCTGAGCCACAATCTCTTTGCGTCCTTTGTATGAAATGATCTGTTCCAAAAGAACGAGCGCATCGCGCATCGCGCCGTGGGCATGCCGGGCGATTGTCTCAAGTGCCGCTGGTTCTATCGTTACGCCCTCTTCTTTGGCGATAAATGCCAGATGTTTTTGAATCTCCTCTTGCGCGAACTGACGAAACTCAAAGGCCTGACAGCGAGAGAGCACTGTGGCCGGGACCTTATGGGACTCTGTGGTCGCAAAGATAAAGATTACGCGCGCTGGAGGCTCTTCCAATGTCTTTAGCAGGGCATTGAAGGCCTCATTGGTGAGCATGTGAACTTCGTCAATGATGTAGATTTTGTAGGGGCATTCGGCAGGCGCAAAATTGACCTCCTCCCGCAATTGTCGAATTTGGTCTATTCCACGATTGGAAGCGCCGTCAATCTCGATGACATCAAGCGCACTGCCCCTGGTGATTCGCTGGCAATTGGAGCAGGTGTTGCAGGGCTCGCCATCCTTCTGGTTCGGACAATTTATGGCTTTGGCAAAGATGCGGGCGACGCTCGTCTTGCCTGTCCCTCGCGGGCCTGCAAAGAGGTAGGCATGGGCGATCTCTCTTTTTTGGATCGCGTTCTGCAGGGTTATGATCGTGTATTTTTGTCCGACTACATCAGAAAAGGCTTGTGATCGCCATTTGCGGTAGAGCGATTGATAAGTAGGTTGTCGTCCCTCAGCCAATTGGATCCCTCTGGTCGGAGAGGCCGGATTTGAACCGGCGACCTCTTGGTCCCAAACCAAGCGCGCTAGCCAGGCTGCGCTACTCTCCGGGAAATTCCAAAGAATTATAGATTTTGCGATCTCAGGGCGCAAACTTGTCAGTCATTTTCGAATGATTCGTGGATTCGCAATCTGCCGGGCTCAACAATCCAGAGTTGCCCGGCGGGCTGGTTCTTATCAAGAGCTTCGACTAGCGTGTGAATCAACCGCTCCATCGTCGAGAAAAGATTGTCGTGCCCTCGCAGCACAACCAAACCAGATGAACCAGCCGGTGTGAATCTTAGGACGTTTGAGAAATCTTTGTCCAGTGTGACTAGAATTCGTCGCTCATTACGACAATGCCTATATAACGCCTCATCATGAATCCCATGTAAATTCTGCTCTCGGACACTGCTTACGTCGTGTCCTCTTTGTTGGATCTGTAACCCAAGTCTTGCGTCAATGTTTTCGTCAAGCTTGAACTTCATGGGATGGGGATATCAACGTACCGTTCTCTGGCCATCTCTGCGGCAAAAGCTAAGGCTGCTTGAACGTCTTCATGCGTTAAATCAGGATAGGCCTCAAAAATCTCCTCTTCCGGTACGTCAGCCGCCAGATTATCAACGATCAAAGAGACCCAGATTCTCGTCCCTTTAATACAGGGTTTGCCAAAACAGATGTTTGGATCAATCGAAATACGCTCTCTCCAATTTCTCATAATTTTATTATATACTTCCAGCCATCAATCACGCATTTAGCCATGAATTCACTGCTCTTGATTACAGCTTTGAAACAAGACTTAGAGACTGCCTATCGCGGCAGCCATTGGCATTCATTTCAGTCTGCGCTTAGAGGACTCTCTCCAGACGAAGCTCGTTGGAAGCCGCCTCATTATCAAGGCTTCCCCTGGATGGATGGCTCAATTCAGAAGATCATTTTCCATGTCGGAGGCGACAATCTCTATCAGCTTGATCATGCCCTGGGAGAGCGAAAGCTCAGCTGGGATGAGCTTCAAGTCAACTATAAGCCAGCGATGAGCGACCTCAAGAGCGCGCTTCAATTAGCTGATCGTGGATATCAAGCTCTTCAAGATGCATTGGGCTCTCTGACAGATGAGTCATTGGCTAAAAAATATCCAACACCCGAAGGCAAGGGAAAGCGATCGCTTGAGGGCTTGTTCAAAATGATGATCGAGCATTATTTCTATCATGCCGGGCAGATAGTCTATATCCGCTCGCTGTGGAAAGGGCTCAGAAAGAGCGAATAGTCAGTCAAGTTTTATGCTCTCCCAATACTCATTCTGTACAATAAAAGTAAGAGCCTGAAAGGAGCCGCACATGTCCCATGAAGTGGTCATTATAGATGCCGTGCGAACACCCATTGGAAAATTTCAAGGAAGAGTCTCCCAATTCTCAGCTACGGAGCTTGGCGCCTGTGCCATCCGTGCTCTGATCGAGCGTAACAAGTTGAGCGGCGATGATGTTGACGAGGCCATTATGGGAAATGTGGTCCAGGCCGGTGTTGGACAGGCCCCTGCCCGCCAGGCATCTATTCGAGGAGGCCTCTCGGCCACTGTTCCTGCGGTCTCGATCAACAAAGTCTGCGGCTCAGGGCTCAAAGCTGTGATCTACGCAGCTCAAGCGATTAAATGCGGTGACGCAAGCGTCATTATTGCCGGCGGGATGGAGTCAATGAGCAATGCTCCCTATCTGGCTCAGGGAGCGCGCGCAGGCTTTCGCTATGGAGACAAGAAATTTGTAGACGCCATGATCCATGACGGGCTCTGGTGCGCTTTTGAGAATCATCATATGGGAAACTCGGCAGAATACACAGCTAAGAAAGCCAAGATCACACGCGAAGAGCAGGATCGCTTCTCCTTGGAGAGCCATCAGAAGGCGCTCCGCGCACAAGCCGAATGCCACTTCAAGAATGAACTGATCCCGCTCCAAGCCAAAGATAGCTTGATTGAGAGAGACGAGTCTCCGCGCTCTGACACCTCCATGGAGCAACTGGCCAGGCTCAAGACTGCCTTTGACCCGAATGGATCTGTGACCGCAGGAAACGCCCCCGGCCTGAACGATGGCGCCTCTGCGCTGTTGATCACGTCTGCAAAGATGGCGGAGAAGCGCGGCTGGACGCCAATGGCACGAATTGTGGATTATGCTGTAGCGGCAACGGCACCGATTGATCTCTTCTTTGCTCCCATTGAGTCCACAAAAAAATTGCTAAAAAAAATGGGCGTCGGCGTCAATCATTTTGGACTCATCGAAGTGAATGAGGCCTTTGCCTCTCAAGTTTTGGCAGATGGCAAAGCGCTCGATTGGGACTGGAAGCGTGTCAATGTCAATGGCGGAGCCATTGCACTCGGCCATCCCATCGGAGCAAGCGGAGCCCGCATCCTCACCACACTGGTCTGGGCCATGAAGAGCCGCAAAGCCAAGACGGGTCTTGCAACAATCTGTATGGGCGGAGGCAATGGAATTTCGCTCGCGGTAGAGCGAGTCTGAGAATCTCTTCTATCTCTGAGAAGCCTGAGAGTCTATCTGCTTCAAAAACTGTACCATCTGCTCATTAACTATCCTGGGCTGTTCTTGGATTAGAGCATGTCCTGCGTTAGATATGATCTTCATCTGGGAGTTCTGCAACACGCTGCTGAATTGAAAAGCATGCGCAGGGGAGAGCACTCGATCCTCTTGTCCCCATAAGACCAGCGTAGGGATCTTGATCATTTCGATCCGATCCACATCCGCCAGCTCCAGATGAAGAGTCTCGATCATCGCGCACAGCGCTTGTCTAAATTCAGAAGTCTGCATGGGCAACAAAAAAGCTTTTATGTCTTGGGTTTCAATCTTGGATGGGTCGTGATAGAGATATTCCATAATCCAGCGAAGCCTTTTGGGACCAGGCACAAAGAGGCCGGATAAAGAGCCACCTTTGACAAGCTGAGCTGCCATCTTTCGAATCCATCGTGGAAGCCGATCTGGGCGCAACCCAACACTGCTGATAATAATAAGCCCTGAAAGACGCTCTGGAAAGCGCACCGCAAATTCCAGCGCCACGCCACCGCCCATCGAGTTGCCTGCGAGCGCGACGCGATCCAAATGCATCGCATCCATAAAAGCCAAAACAAACCCTGCCTGTGCGCTCAGCGAATAATCATGCTTCGCTGGTTTGTCTGACAGCCCAAAGCCAGGCATATCCAGTGCATAGACGCAGTGCGACTCGGCCAGCGCATCGATATTGTGACGCCAGCTATAACCATAACTGGCAAACCCATGCAAAAGAATAATTGGGCTTCCATCCCCTTTTACGACCACATGAGTTCGAAGCCCCCCGACGTCCACAAACTCTCCGAGCGGAATCCAACTGGGGAGCTGGAAAAGCCTCTCTTCCCAGGCAGATGGACACTCTCTAGCAGCTTCAAGCGCTTTGAATGCCATACCCAGTGATCATAACGGCCTGACAGAGCCGGATCAATCTTGCACTCTGCAAGGTGCTTCGCTAGACTGGTGCCACATCCAGCCAGCGTAGCTCAGCTGGTAGAGCAGCCGCTTCGTAAGCGGCAGGTCGTCGGTTCGATCCCGACCGCTGGCTCCCGAATACCTCAGCCGCGCTGCTTCTCTTTTAGCATCGATTATCTCTCTCTAATACTCCTTCTATGCACCGATGATTTAATATCGTTGCACAAGCAAAATTGATTCAAATTACTTGAAAAAGTGGAGCGCGGAGCCCAAAGGCCCCGCGCTCCCTTTGCGGTCTCTCCCCTTACTTGTCCTGAGAGAGGCGCTCTCAGGCAGGGGGAGGTTTCGTTATCGTCCGATATTCGCCGTACAGGTTCCCGCATTGGCGGCGATGTCCACGCGGTACTTGACGTCGTCAAAGGCGTTTGAAGCCCGGTTGTCATTGCAGAGACGGTCCGTGCGGGTGGCAAAGAGTGCGTTCTGCTGCGCCAGGAGAATGAATGGCTCACCTTGGAAGAAGGCAGCCTGGAACTTGTCAAAGCCAGCCTGAGCATCCGCGACCGTTGTTGCTGCAAAGCCCTGATCGAAGGCCTTTTCGATAGCGGCCGAGGCCGAGTCTTGAACCGCTGGGCCTGAGGTGGCCTCGGGGCTGCAGCTTAGGTTCCAGAAGTAAAGCGGTGCTCCG
This sequence comes from Candidatus Acetothermia bacterium, assembly GCA_016201405.1. Taxonomy (GTDB): domain Bacteria; phylum Bipolaricaulota; class Bipolaricaulia; order RBG-16-55-9; family RBG-16-55-9; genus JACQCZ01. The sequence goes on from JACQCZ010000001.1 coordinate 123,294, forward strand.
CACTTGTCAACGTTGACACTTCCCGCCGGGTCGCCACCGGTCAGACCGATGACGATACCGCCGGACCACGTCGCGCCACCCAGGAGCTGGGTCACCAGCGTAGCGAATGCAATGCTGTTTGCAGAGCAGTTGATGTGAAGCTGCTTCCAGCCGTCGCAGATCGTCTGAGTGTAACCCTCACGTATGGTATTCCCCGAGTTCGTCACGACTTGCACGTTCCAATCCTGTCCGTTCGGCAGGTTGCGGGTGCCATTGTTGTCTGTGTCCTTAAGGCCCGCAGCATCCAGCAGCGCGTTTGCATCGTTGATGCAAGCCTGGTAATCGACCAGGCACTTGAGCTGCTCATCCGACTCTTGGGTCAAGCCTGGGGGTGGCAAGTTGACGACTTGAATCTGCAATCCAGACCGCACCGTCAGGACCTCCGCCCCTGCATTGTTCTTGCTGCATGGAGCGGCAAAGCTAGCAAATGTGACACAGGTGTTGTTTCGGCCGACGAAGAACTGTGCGCCAAAGACCCCTGCGGTGGCCAGGTCCGCATGAACATATTGCGGCGATCCAATTCCCAACAGCACGTTGTTGACAATGGCAACGCGGTCAATGGCCAGTGAGAGGGCATGTCGTACGCTGACATTGCGTGCAGCGGCAGCGAGTCCTGGATTCTCATCTTCAAAGTTGATGGCCACAAAGTTCGTGCCGCCAGCCGTCGCGGCGTTATCGATATCCGAGTTGATTTGGAAGCCACCGGCAGCGGTCTGCCCAAGGATCGGAGCAATGTCGCTGGGGCGCGGAGCTAGGACCTCAACCTGACCACCCAGGAACTGGTTGAGCGCCAAGTTCTGCCCGGCAGTTGGGATGATGATGACCTGCAGGTTGTCCAAGTAGGGCAGTCGTGTGCCGTTGGAATCTACTTCGTAGAAGTTGGGGTTCCGAGCGTAGCTGGCTCCCGACTGGGAAGAGAACTGGGTCAAAATGTAGGGACCAATGGCGCGGAATTTGTCAATCGGCGCACCGAGCCCGAGGAACTCAGCCTTGGCGCGAAGCCCGTTGACGCCGGGCTCCGTTGCAATGCCTTGGGCGCCGATCAAGTCAAGGGCCATTCCTTTGGAAAGGACAAATGCACCGCCGGCCGTTCCGACGAAGGTCCGATAGGCTTCTGAGCAGCTGATCTTCAGCTTATTGGAAGCGATCGCGGTATACGTAAAGGGCGTTCCATCTGTGCATGAGAATGCAGAAGTGGTGGAGTTGGGAAGATTCGGGTTGTAGACGACGTCATTGTACCAGTACATGATATCGTCAACAGTCGCAGCCGAGCCATCCGAGAACTTCAATCCATCGCGAATGGTGTACGTGACAGACTTGCCATCCTGGGCGACTTCAATGACCGAGGCGACCTGAGGAACCGTCCCTGTGGCATCGCCAGCCAGCAGGTCATAGGTTGTGAAAGAGCCACCACCAAATACGTGGTCGCCTATGCTGTTGGATGCCGTGTCCTGGGCCGTAATCGGATTGAGGACCGATGGGGCAGCGATGATGGAGTATGCGGTTGTGCCGCCCTTTGCCGCGGCACAATCAAACTGTCCTGCGACACCCAGATATGCACCTTTTGCACAATCCAAGATGACCAAGTCCTGTGCAAACACGATCGGGCTTACCAGGGCAAGCCCAAGGACGAGAAACAAGAGTGACCGAAGGGTTCTACACATAGATAATACGACCTCCTCTATTCTGGGATTAAACCCGGATTAACCTTGAAAGACCGATTGCTGATGGTCAGCTCATGACTCTGTAAATCAACCCCCCTTCTTTCCAGACTTGTTAGGCCAAGGGAGATTGCTTAGAAATGAGGTTTGACTTGGAACGATGGGAAGTGATAAGATTCCGTCGTTCACGATGCATAGCGTTGCGCGTGGACCTCTTGGCCGGGGGATTCGGTGAAATCCTCCGGCCTTTTCTCTAAGCCTTCTCCAACTAGATCAATTTCGTAGCTCCTTGTCTCTGCAGGTAAATTCTCGTTTCTTCAATAAGGTTCATTGGAAGTTTACTCTCGTCTGATTTTTGCGTCAGAAAGCCCCTTTATACGAACCTGAAATAGTCTCTCTCTGTGCCCATTAGTCCGCTTGTTTCTTTGTACAATAGAAGTTGAATATTCTGACAAATGCGAGCATAACGATTCTCAGGGATGGTCAAAATTCTCAGAAACATCTGGAGGAATTGAACATTTCTAGATCACTTTTATTTATAGATGAGCAGTTGTTAGAGTGGATTTTGATCAAACCTCCGCAAAAACTCAATCAAGAGGCGAACGCCGTAGCCAGAAGCTCCCGCTGGGCAATAGGCTTTGTCAAGATCCCAGGCCATTCCTGCAATGTCAAGGTGGGCCCACGGATACGAGACAAACTCTTTCAAAAAGAGCGCTCCAACCGCAGCCCCGGCAGGGCCAGTCCGGCCTGGAGCCATGACGGAGTTCTTGAACGAAGCAATCTCACTCTTGAGCAGCTTTTTGTAGCCCTCATAGAGTGGAAGCTCCCAGACTCTCTCACCCGTCGCTTCGGCCGCAGATTTGAGGTGGTGTGTTAGCTTCGTGTCATTGCTAAAAAGTCCTGCCGCCTCTTTACCTAATGCAGTCACGCAGGCTCCGGTCAGCGTTGCCAGATCAACGACGACTTTGGGTTGAAAGCGAGCTGCATAAAGCAGCGCATCGGCCAAAATCAAGCGCCCTTCAGCGTCCGTATTGACCACTTCAATCGTTTTTCCATTGCGATAGCGGATGATGTCCCCGGGCTTGATCGCCTTTCCACTGGGCAAATTCTCGACTGCAGGAATGAGCCCGATCACATGAAGGGGCAGATCGAGACCCGCGACGGCCTGCAGAGCTCCAATGACTGCCGCAGCCCCAGCCATGTCGTACTTCATCGCCTCCATCCCCTCACGCGGCTTGATGGAGATGCCACCGCTGTCAAAGGTGACGCCCTTTCCAACGAGCACAATGGGGTGCTTGGCATCTTTCGGATTGTGCTCCAGCACAATCAGCCGCGGAGCATGATCGCTCCCGCGGGCCACACCCAAAATGCCATGGAGTTTTTCTCGCTCTAACTCTTTTTCATCGAGCGCTTCAAATCGAAGATGGTAATGCTCGGCCATGAGACGGGCCCGCTCGGCCAGCTCAACGGGTGGAAGAGCTTCTCCTGGCTCATTGGCCAGATCGCGGGCAAGATAGACAGCTTCTGAAACCTTCTGGCCCCGATCTGCGCCGAATCGCATCGGCTTGATCTTCTCTGTGTCAAATTCGACGATGCGCAGGCTTTCGATCTGATTCTGTTTGGATCGGTCTTCAGCGTAGAGATCAAATCTGTACTTGCCGAGGAGTGATCCCTCAACACAAGCTTGAGCTGCCGCTTCTGGCTCCAACCCCCCGATTCCGGCGCCATGAACAATAGTGGTCAGCTCTTTGAATCTTGAAGCAGCCTGCACCGCTTTGGCGCCGATATTTCTCGCGCGCTCCAGATCAAACGAGTCTCGCTCTCCCAATCCAATCAACAAGATTCGTTTGGCTGGAAGACGGTTTTCTGTGCGGAGCAGAAAAGTCTCTCCCGCTTCTCCGTGGAAGTCTCCATCTTTAAAGAGTCTAAACAACATTCCATCCAAGGTACGATCGACAGCCCCAGCGGCGCCTTCCGGCGTCTGCACTCCTTGAAAAATACCTAACGCAAGAACTTCTGTCTCAATCTTGATAATATCCCCTTGGACAACGTGAATCTCCATCTAGAGCCCTCCTTTTGGATTCAACGAACAGCCTCAATCACGGCAGATCCATACGCTAATGTGACAGAAGACCTCTTGTCAAGGCGTTTATCATCAATTATGATCATGCTACGCAAGGAGGCCACACCATGATGCGGTCATACAAAAATGCCATCCAGTTCTTATTGGGTTTTAGCTTCTTATGCTTGAGCCTGTTTGGACTTGCGGTACCGGGGCATGCGCAGTTTAGCTCGGCAGACCTCGTGATTGTCAGCCTTTCGACACTTCCCGTTTCCCCAGAGCCGGGAACGATGATCCAATTGGTCGCTGTGATTGCCAATAAAGGTCGGTCCGATGTTCTGCAAGGATTCACAGTTCGTTTTAAGATGGACGGGCTTCTCTATTCAGACCGGCGCATTGACTTTGGCCTGAGCGTCGACAAAGAAGAACAGATCTCCCTTCCTTGGCCGGCCACCGAAGGGGACCACACCCTCACCGTTCAGCTTGACCCCTATCAAGATGTCGAGGAGTCGAATGAGTTCAACAACACGGCGGATTATGCCTTCTCTGTGCGGCGCCCGGGAGCGATCCGCTCGATCACATTTGATATCGTGGATTCGATTGGCAAGGCGCTCAATGACTCAGGGACGGCCATCCAGCTGCAATTCACAACCGATACATACACCTTGGTCAATGCGTTCCAAAAGGCCTTCCAGGCGACCAGCAACAACTTCAGCGCTGGGGAGAGCGGGATCGTCAATCTGACCGCAGCTCTTCCGGCCAATCTGCAGAGCGAGGATCAGATTCAGGCGAGCAAACAAGTGAGCACAATCTATGGCTCATTGTCCGGCTCGTTCAAACAGAGCTCAGACGCCTTGCTCAGCCTCAATCTTCAAGTTGTCCCAGCCATCTTCCAGCAGATTGAAGAGGACATGACCCAAATGTCCAATCTCGCGATTGATGGCGTTAGTTATAAAGGACTAAAGGATACTGTACCCCTCTTTGAATCGGCACTGGACCAAGTTAAAGTGCTCCAAGATTACCTGGCCGGGAAGCAGGTCAACCTCACTGTGGCGACTCAGCAGCTGGTGGACATTCTGACCCAGATTGGCAAGCTTTGGGTGCAAGTGGGCAAGGACAGCACCTTAGCGTCCCAAGCCCAGACCCCGCTTGAGCTGAACAGCCAAGGTCAGAGTGCGAACAGCTACCGGGCTGGGGATGCACTCACATTCGCGATGCAAGGGGCAACTCACCTCAAGATTGAAATCTTCAACAAGACGGGAAGCCTTGTCTACTCCAAGGAGTCCGATGGCAGCCAGTTTACCTGGGATGGCAAAGGGAGTGATGGGAAGACACTATCAGCCGATCACTATTATTGTCGTCTGACGGCGACTGATTCTTCAAGCAAGACCCATATCAATATCTTGCAAATTCTGATTGGCTCATAGACGCGCTCACGAATAGTGAGAGTGTGATGCTAAAGAGCTAGCTGCGAATCCAGCGCCAGATCTCTTTTAGCGAGGCCGACTTGCCATACATCAAGATGCCCACTTCAAAGACCTTTCCGGCGAGCCGCATCACAATCAAGATCGAGGCGAGCAGAATGATCAGACTGAGTCCGACTTCCCAGAACGGAAGGTCTGCAACGGAGAGGCGAAGCATCATGGTTCCGGCAATCGTGGGAGGAATATAACTGAGCAACGTCGGCAAGAATGAATCCTGAGACTGAATAATGACAGAAAATAACATAAGCGGAAGAGCAGAAGGCAGGGCAATAATGAGGCTCTGCACTTGCTGGCCGCTCAGCACATCGGTCATGGTGGCACCCATGCCTGCCGAGAATGAGGCAATAAAGAGATAGCCTAAGACGAAATAGACGATGAAGAGAATGAGCTTGCCCCAAGGCATGTAGGCCAATAAAAGCCCCAGAAGCGGCCCGACGGGAAGCCCGAGGTATGGACCAATTAGGATCATGGTCAGCAAGCCTACTGCCACCCAGATGAGCGTCTGAACAATTCCAAGGGCGCCAAAAGCCAGAATCTTCCCCACAATCATGTCCTTTGGGCTGACGGCTGCCAACAGAATCTCAACGACACGGCTCTGTTTTTCACGTACGATCGTCTGCAAAACAAATGTCCCTGAGAAGAGGACTACAAACAGAAAGATGAATGCGAAGAATGCGGCCAGAAATTGTGGGACTGCCTTTTGGACATCTTCGCTGGGGTTGCTCAATATCTGTTTGAGGATATCTTGATGTGGTAATGTTTGCTGTTGGGCCAATACGGATGCAAGGATCCCAAACCCCAAAATAAGAATAGGGAAGATCGTCGTAAATAGCACGAACTGCCTGTTCTTCAACGTTCCGCTAAACTCCCACAGTGCGATTTTTAGCGCCTTTTTCATCTCTTCCTCTCCACAATCTCCACAAAGACGCGATGCAATGACGGCTTTGTAATCGTCAATTCCTCAACATCCACATGACGATCAATCAGGCGCAGCAGCTCATTGGGCGAGAAGCCCTTGGGCAGAAGAAGCTCGATCTCTTGGGGTCCGGGTTGCGTTATGCGCGTGATTCCCTTAGCAGCAAACTCTGCCCGGAGTCTTGGCTCATCCATTTCCTTGTAGCGGATCCAGATGACATCTTCGCCATGCTCGCGCTTGATCTCATCGAGATCGCCATAGAGAACTCGTTGGCCATTATCGATGACAAATACGCGGTCACAGAGCCTGTCGACTAAATTCATTTGATGCGAAGAGAGCAAGACCGTCATGCCGCTCTGAGAGAGCTCTCGGATGAGATCACGAAAGAGATCTTGGCTCGGCGGATCGAGACCGGAGAAGGGCTCATCCAGAACGACCATCTCCGGCTGATGAAGAACGGCTGAGATAAATTGAATCTTCTGCTGCGTCCCTTTTGAAAGCTCTTTGAGGCGGCTATCATAGCGTCCTTCCAGCTGAAAGCGATTGAGCCAAAAGAGAACACGCTCTTTTGCCAAGCCTGCATCCATGTCATGGAGCCCGGCCAGATAGACAAGCGTCTCACCCACCCGGCGATCTTCGTAGAGTCCGCGCTCTTCCGGCAAATAGCCGATGCGCTCTTTCTGCAGCGCAGCGTGCATGCCATTTCGCATCACGGAGATCTGCCCACGGTCTGGGCGAAGGATCCCCATAATCATGCGGATGAGAGTCGTCTTCCCTGCTCCATTGGGACCGAGGAGCCCGAAGATCTCGCCCTGGTTGACTTCAAACGAAGCATCCGAAACCGCCAGTATTCCATCAAACTGCTTCGTGACCCCTTCAACCTGGAGCAGATTTTCTACAGCCACAGATTCCATCAAATTCTCGCTATTTCAAAAAATGAACGAGCAACAGGGCGACGATATTCATCACCTTGATCATTGGGTTGATCGCTGGACCCGCCGTGTCTTTGTATGGGTCGCCCACGGTGTCGCCTGTGACGGCTGCCTTGTGGGCATCTGATCCCTTGCCGCCCAGATTCCCCTCTTCGATGTACTTCTTGCCATTGTCCCAGGCTGCTCCGCCCGTCGTCATCGAGAGGGCTACGAAAAGCCCAGTCACAATCGAGCCGACGAGCATTCCGCCCAGTGCCTTGGCTCCGATATCCGGATCGTTCCATCCAAGCGCAACGGCGAGCGCGCCGATTCCGACCATCACAACAGGGCTCAGCACAGGGATGAGCGCGGGCGCGATCATCGCTTTTTGGGCTGTCGCGGTCACGATCTTGACGCACTGGCCGTAGTCCGGTCTCTCCTTGCCCTTCAAGATTCCGGGCTTCTCTCTGAACTGGCGTCGCACCTCTTCAATGACCGCGCTTGCTGCCTTCTGGACAGCTTCCATAGCGAGCGAAGCAAACAAGAATGGCAGCGAGCCGCCAATAAATAGTCCAATCAAGACCCAAGGATCGGAGAGATCAAATGCAATCTTGTGGGCTATTTCACCAAGCCCTCCACTGCCGAGCTCTTGAGAGAAGGCCGAGAAGAGCACCAGTGCCGCCAATCCAGCTGAGCCGATGGCATAGCCCTTGGTGACGGCTTTTGTGGTGTTGCCGACGGCATCCAGTGGGTCTGTCACATTGCGAACCTCTTTGGAGAGCTTGGCCATCTCAGCGATTCCACCGGCGTTATCGGTGATCGGGCCGAAGGCGTCAATCGCCACGACAATCCCTGTCATCGAGAGCATGGCCACAGCCGCAATGGCAATTCCGTAGAGCCCTGCAAAGGCATAGGCGCCAATGATAGCAACTGAGATCAGCAGAATAGGCAAAAATGTCGAGCGCATCCCAACGGCCAATCCGGCGATGATGTTGGTGGCATGGCCTGTCACGGAGGCCTGGGCAATCTTCTTCACGGAGCCAAATTTGCTGGATGTATAGAAGTCGGTGATAAATACAATTCCAATCGTAACCATGACTCCCAGCAGCGCGCAGATCCAGAGGGAATCTACGGGAATGCCCGAGCCAGCCATCAGCCACTGTGTGGCCGGATAGAAGGCGGCTACGGCCAGGATCGCCGCAACGAACATCCCGCGGTAGAGCGCACCCATGATGCTCTGATTCTTGGGCAGGCGCACAAAGAATGTGCCGATGATCGAGCTGATGATCGAGATGCCACCCAAGAGAAGCGGGAAGACCACAGCATTGTTGAGCACCGAAGGATCAATCCCGGCTTTATTGAGCTCCAAGAATCCGAGCAGCATTGCGGCCACGGTTGTCACGGCATAAGTCTCAAAGAGGTCAGCGGCCATTCCGGCGTCATCACCGACGTTGTCGCCGACGTTATCCGCAATCACGGCTGGATTGCGCGGGTCGTCTTCAGGAATTCCGGCTTCGAGTTTGCCGACCAGATCGGCTCCGGCATCTGCACCTTTTGTGAAGATGCCGCCACCCAGACGGGCAAAGACGCTGATCAGAGAGCCACCAAATCCCAAGCCGATCAATGCGTCAAGAGCCGATTGGGTATCGACACCAAAGAGACCACTCATCGCCCAGAAGAAGATGGTGATGGATAACAAGCCCAATCCCACCACAAAGAGACCTGTGACCGCTCCGCCTTTGAAGGCCACGGAAAGTGCAGTCGCAAGGCCAGACTTGGCCGCCTCTGCCGTTCTCACATTGGTGCGGACGGCGACAGACATCCCGATAAAGCCTGCCAGCGCTGAGGAGATGGCCCCGATCAAGAAGCCGACGGCAGTTGTGACACCCAGCGCCACCAAAATGAGGACGAAGATCGCGACGGCAACGATGGCAATGATGGTGTACTGGCGGGTGAGGTAGGCGGCCGCCCCTTCTTGGATGGCGGCCGCGATCTCTTGCATGCGCTTATCGCCATTGGGCAAGCGCAGCACAGAGAAGGTGAGAATGATTCCGTAGATGACGGCAGCAAAGCCCCCAACAACCGCCAATAGAGTTACCAATTGAGAAGAGTCCATCCTTTGTCCCCCTTAGTCTATTTCGATGTGGAAACCGGTTGAGTTGTTCACACGATTATAGTGAGAGCCAGAATGGGGAACAAATGGAGCTCGGCTTTTGTACACAAGGACCCAATTTAGTCATGAGCCCGTGCCCGTTCGCGAAAGCTGCGGACCTTGGCGCGGTTTCCACAGCTGGTTCCGCACCACCGCCGGGTGCGATTGTGACTCGTGTCCAGAAAGAGCCAGCCACAGCCGCGATCATCTTCGCAACGCCCCACTCGCTCCAGATCTTCGGAATTGAGAAGCTCTGCGGCGGAGCGGACCACAGGCCACAAGATCTGCTCTAAGGAATTCTTCGCGTCAGCCCATTCCCAGCGGAATTTGCCCCGGTCATAGCCAACACGCAGATGGGAGAGTGATTCTACAAGTGCTTTATTAAAGATCTCAAGGTCACTGGCATCGGGTCTCTTTTTCATTGTGAAAGCCGAGAAGATTCTGTAAAGCGCCTCACGCAGCTCAATGCTCTTGTTGTAGACTTGAAGAGCCTGCTTTGCGTGGCTCTTCGAAGCCCGAGACAATTGACTCTTCTCTTCACCTGTGATCAAGCCCACATTCGCGCTCCACGTCAGCACATCGTGATATGAATGGAGCTTTTCTACTGGGTGCTCGCTGGCGTGCCAGCCCATCGTATTGGCAAAATCGAGACTGAGCTGACCGGCATCCAGGTTTAAGTTTTCTGATCCGCTACCCGTTTTCACAAGACTCCACCTTTCAGGTTTCACTCAATCCCGTAACTATCATAGCGCACTTGACAAGTTACGTCAAGAGTGATATAGTGTAACCATCCAAGCGACAATTAGATGTTACGTTGCTCTATAAACTGAAAGGGAGATATGCATGTTCAACCCGATCCAAATCGAGATACTCGTGACGCATCATCAAGCGGATCTCTTAAAGTCCGCGCAAGAGAATCAGCGGCTTCGAATGATGGTTGGCCCAAGAGCAAATCTTATATCTAACGTTTTGCTCCAGATTCGAAGACGTACTGATGAAGTCCTGAAAAGGAGAGTCTATGTCCAATCAAATCAATCTTTGGCTTATTGCACAGCAGCGGCAAAAGGAGTCACTGGACTTTTGGAGAAATGAGAGACTAGCCCGTGAGTGTGCTCTTCCAGGCACTGATCTGGCGAGTCAGTTTTTGCACTGGACGGGTCAATCCATGATTCGCTGCGGGCTGTGGCTCAAGAGAACTCGCGACCATGCCAGCGCTGCCACATTCCAAGAGAGAGGAGTCCATCATGTTTGACATCTTCTGTCCGGTTGAGAAGTTACGTGTACTTCTCTCCGCCGGCGATATTCTGCGGATTGAGCGCACTGATAAAGGAATCGAGATTCATTATCGCTGTCCATGCGGTCATGAAGGCATGGTACAGACAGGACGGAAATAGCTCGTTTAGACTCTAAGGCTTGAGTGATCATTAAAGAGACAAGACGGGAGTGGCGCTCCCACGGGGATTTGAACCCCGGTTTTGGCCTTGAGAGGGCCACGTCCTAGGCCGCTAGACGATGGGAGCGGGATTTCGGCATTATAGTCAATACCCCTGAATCCTTCAAACAGAAAGCAATGTTCTTAAGAGAGATTTTAAAGACCCAACGTGATTCTGCCAAAAAAAGTCAACCGGCCCGAGAGGGCCGGTGACTCCGAGGCTCCTCAGTGGCGCCTGAAAGGAGGTTTAGGACCTTTCAGTACTAAGGAGGTTTCTACATGTCTAGCAAGTTCATCCTCACTATACTCATCGCCTGGTGGAAATTAAATGACGGCAAGGTGAAAAATCGGTTGAAATTCTCAAATTTGGGAAACCCGCACCCCTTGAAGGTGATCTTCATCACCCTGGGCTATTCAATTTGATCTATTTGGTGGAGTAGACGACGGAGATTCCAGCCATGCCTACATCACCGCCACAGGTATCCGTCTCTTGCTTGTCCAAGCGCCCCAGACTGACATTGACCGCGTCTCCTGAGAGCAGAGAATCAAACTCACCGGCTGTGGGAGTGATCTGGAAGCGCAGCATGGCCGTCTTGTGGGCATCGGCGGGGGCAGCCACCGTAATCGTAAAGTCAGTCACTTTGAACTCTGTGGAGGCATCCAGCGGGCGGAAGCCGCCAGAAGCTGAGCCCAAATCCTGCGCCTGCCCCTCACCTGCGCGGTACATGAAGTTGGAGCCAAAGACAAAGTCGCAGTGAGTGTTGGGAGTCTCCCAGAGCAGCTCAAGGGTCATAGGAGTGTTAGGCACATAATCATTGGGGACTGTAAAGCCAAAGGAGATGTTGGGAACCCCGGCATTGGCAGGGAGGCGCACAGGCGCCTCAAAGCCGGACATCAAGATGGAAGCGCCGCCATCCAGATGGACGCTATAGGGGTTGATGGAGAGACGGCTGGTATTCTCAGGCGCAGTCTGGTTCTGCCCCATCAGCGAAAAGCCGCCGTATCCAAGGAGCGAGAGTGCAATAATTCCGACAAAAAGAACCAATATCTTTCTGGAGCTGATCATCTTATGCATGTATGACCTCCCATGTGTGATTGCGTACAAGGTACAGAAAGACCCCTCTCTTCTGCCACTTAGAGATCTTGAATTGAGATGATGGTCAAAGGGCCATGCGCGGGTCTACCGCATCGCGCAGCGCGTCTCCTAAAAAGTTGAAGCCCACTACGGCCATAGCCAAAAAGCAGCCGGGGATCAACACCCACGGGTGAAGCTGCAGATCTGGGATCGACTTCGCCGATTGCAATAACAATCCCCAGCTCACATTTGGCTCTTGCAGGCCAAAGCCGAGAAAGCTGATGGTGCTCTCCAGAACCACGGCATTGGCAGCGATCAGCGTCGCAGCCACAATCAGATAGCTCATCGTGTTGGGAATGAGATGCTTCCAGATGATGTGCGCCGAGCTTGCCCCAAAGACTTTTGCTGCGGCGACATACGATTCTTCACGCAGGCTGAGCACTTGCCCGCGAACGACGCGCGCCACGGGCGCCCAGCCGACCAGGGCAATCGCGGCTACCAGCCCCCAGAAGCGATACTGCGGCGTCCAGCCAATCGGCACCGCAGCCGTCAGCACGAGCAGAAGCGCCAGCCTAGGCAGAGACATAAACGCCTCGGTAAAGCGCTGAAGCAGCAAGTCAAGTGCCCCCCCAAAGTAGCCAGAGATTCCGCCCACGAAGACACCAAAGCCGATGCTAAAGAGCGCAACCAGAATTCCCAAAATGAGCGGGAGTCGCGTCCCAATCAGAATGCGGGAGAAGAGATCACGCCCAAGCTTATCTGTGCCAAACAAGAAGAGACCTGCCGATGAGGCGGTATTGGCAGAGGTCCCCAACAGATGCAAGTCTGAGCTCCAGATGCCTAGAAATTTATAAGACCAGCTATGAACCCAGAAGTTGATGGGGATCTTGAGGCTGGTGTCTTCTTTGAATTCAACTTTTGAAGTGAATGGATTGCGAATCTTTTGGCTCCCATATAGAAATGGGCCTGAATCTCCGGTCTCTGGATCAGTCCAGTGAATTTGGGTGAGCACGGGCGGCGTCGATGAAAAATCGGCGTGAAGCTCATCAGCGGGGTAGGGGCTGAGGAAATCGGCCAGCAGCGCGATCAGCGCCAGTGCAAGCAGAACAAAAAAGCCGATCAATCCCAGCCAGGAACTCTTCAGCCTACCCAATAGATTACTCATAGCGAATCTTTGGATCGGACCAGGCTAATAGAATGTCTGAGATAAAGTTGCCCACAAAGAGCACGACGCTAAAGAAGATCAATCCCGCCAGCACGACGTATTGATCGCCCCGCCCCAGCGCCTGCCAGAAGGCTCCCTCAACAATTGGCAGCTGCAAGATGACCGCGGCGACCAGAGTGCTCTCAAACATCGAGGGGAGCCAGAAGCCCATCAGGCTGAGCACCGGATTGAGTGCATTTCTAAGCGCATGCCGCCAGAGAACGACGCGCTCGGAGATGCCTTTGGAGCGCGCGACTTGAATATAAGGCTGTGAGAGAACCTCCAGCAATTGGGCGCGAAGATAGCGAGCCAGCACGGCGATATTGGCAAAGCTGATCACCAGAACAGCCGGCCAGAGATGCCAGAGCAGATTGAGCAGCTTCTCCCAGCTCCAGGGGGCATCGACATACTGCGGGTCAAAGAGCCCGGCGACGCCGAGCCCGAGCTGGCCCACTTGCAATACGCTCACCAATACATAGAGCAATAATAGCGCTGTAAGAAAATTGGGGATTGAGATCCCGAGCAAGCTAAAGCCATTAGTAAGCATACTGCCAATCCCTTTGGGATGCGTCGCCGAATAGATGGCCAGGGGCAGCGCAACGCAGAAGCTGGTGATTGTGGCGGCCAGAAGCAGGATCAGGCTCCAGAAAAGCCGGTCTCCTGAGGTAAAGAGAACTTCCAGCACGGGGCGCTGATTCTCAAAGGAGTAGCCAAAGTCCAGGGCCGTCACAATGCCAGAGACCCAGCGCCCATACTGAATGAGAGGAGGCTGATCAAGACCATACTGCTCTCTCAGCGAGTCCAGCAGCTCTGCCGGGAGACTCATCTGATACTGAGTGAGATAATCCCCCGGCATGAGCTTGATGACTGCGAATGCAATGACGGATACAAGCGCCAGGAGGGCGAGCGTAACGCCCGCCCGGCGCAAAAGATATCCCAACATAATCGCGGGTTATTTATGAAAGATGTAGTCCGGGTTGAGCAGAGTCACGCTGCGCTCAGTCCCGCTGAAGTTCCCGATCCGGTCTTTGCGGTCGGCCTGCATCGCCTGGGCGTTGTAGAGATAGACGAGCGGCACGTGCTGGGCAACAACTTGCTGGAACTGCTTCAGCTCATCAAAGCGCTTGGAAGGATCGCTCTCCACAGTCTGTTGCGTCAGAAGCTGCTGGACCTGGTTCTGCCAGTCTGGAACGGCCTGTCCCTGGGCATCCGAGTACTTCCAGAAGTGCAGGGTGCCTTTCGCAGCGTAGATGTCACCCAAGTAATCCGGGTCACCACTAAATGAGATGGTGATTCGCGCCACTTGGTATTGAGGGGTTTTGCTGTTCAACAGACGGGTCACCAGCGTGTTGAATGCAACGGGTGTCGCAGTGACATTGATGCCCAGACTTTTGAGAGCCTGCGAATAGATCGTCGCGTCATTGATCAGCACGCTGGAGTCTTGCACGGTGAGCAGCTCGAACTGAACTGCAGCGCCCGGCTGCGGATAGCTGCTGGGGAACTCCCGCACGCCATCGCCATTGGAGTCCGTCAGGCCGATCTGGTCGAGAAGCTGCCTGGCCTTGCTCATGTCAAAGGCATATTGCGGGAAATCTGCATCGTCGCCAATGAAGTATTCAGAGGAGATGCCGGGGCCATAGCGCGGCTCGCCAAGTCCATCAAGACCGGTCGAGATCATGCTGGCACGGTCGGCGGCATAAGACATCGCCTGGCGGAAGCGCTCATCACGAAAGAGCTTCTGCAAATTTGGGTCAGCGGCATCTTCATTGAACGAAAAGACGTTGCTATCCGCAGTACCAGCCGGCTGAACCACAACATTGAAGCCATCGGCTGACTTGTCGCGGATCGATTGCAAGTCCTGAGGGCGCGGCGGATAGACATCCGTCTGTCCATTCAAAAACCGGAGCAGACGGACATCGTCGTTTGTGGTGACAGGCAGAATCACCTGGTCAAGATATGGGAGCTGAACGCCCGAGGAATCCGTCTTCCAGTAATAAGGATTCCGGGCCAGAACGACTTGCTGGCCGGGGGTGTAGCTCTTGATCACGAAGGGCCCAAGCCCAGCGATCTGGCTCGGCGGCGTGACGATGCTCCAGGCTTGATTGAAGCTCTGCACACTTCCCGACAGCAAGTGCTTGGGCAAGATTGGCGTGTCAGCCAAGTTGGAGAGAAGACCTGGAAATGGGACGCTGGAGCTGATCTTGATTGTGCTGTCATTGATAACTTGCACATTGGGGAACTGGCCATTGAGCAGCCAGGCCTGCTTCGAGCTGTTCACATTGGCGCTGAAGATGACATCCTGGAGCGTGAAGCGGACATCTTCTGCCGTTACGGGCGTCCCGTCCGAGAACTTGATGCCTTTTCGAAGGGTAAAAGTGACCGAAGTCTCATCGGGTGCGATGTTAAACGACTCTGCTACGGCCACGCTTCCATCCCGCGCCATCAGACCGGCATTGATCAGCTTCAGGATCGCGTCCGAGCCGTCATCGCGGGCGGTGATGGGGTTGAAGGTCTGGGGATCACTGATGTTATCCATGATCAGCGTGCCACCGCTCTTGCCGAGTCCATCCGGCATGCTGGCTGCTGAAACGACCAGCGGGTTGTCTACTGCGGCTCCAGAGCCTTGACCAAACGTCGTCGCTGGAGCCGTCAAGGCGAGCGCTAGGGCGCCCAAGAGGACGCCTAGCACCACGACTCTGCTGGTCAGATATTTTGACAAATTCATGTTGCTCACCTTTTCTGCGTAGTCTCGCACAGACTCTTTAGGGCCTAATGACCGGGTCCGGAGCCAAAGCCTGGGCCACCGATGCCCTCAAAGAAGCTCGCCTGCACCTTGAAGATGACATTATTCAGTTGTGCTTTCTTAAACTCGACTTGAGTGATCGTACTGCCCGAGCTGCTCTGGTCACTAGTGCTTGTCACAGTGGCATAGACTGGGGTCATAGCGACAGTATCCAGGTTTATGGTCCCGCTCACCTGATCACCACTCTTGAGTAAGACAGACTCTTTCGGTCGGAAGGTCAGCACAGCTACCTGGTCAGGCGTGAGGGTGAGAGAGCCAAAGACAGAGGACTGAAACGGAATTTGTGCAATAGAAGACGTGCCGCTCATGAGTCCCCAGCCGGTGTCACTCTTGACGACGAAGAGGTCGTACTTAGTAAGGCTGTCTATGATGATCTGCTTGAGCAAGCCGCCGTGCAGCCCTTGGAAGACCTGTCGCAATCCGGCATTGATCTGACCGGGCTTGATGGGCGCGGGGGTATCCCCTTCTCCACCCTGTGAGACGGGAAGCTGGATCTGAAAGACAAGGCCGAGCAACTGATCGCCTTTGATGGTAGCGGTGTCACCGGAGAGCAAGGTGACTGGAAGGCTGTCGATCTTCACTTTTCCAGTCACTTTTGTGCCGGACTTGAGCAGGACCTGGTCTGTGGTCGAGCCCAGCTCGGCCGATGCAAATGTGATCAATGCCACATCGCTGCTCTTAAAGGCACGCAGACCCGTGGTACCGCCCGTGTCGATCGAGACGCTGTCCAGGGTAACGTGTCCGCTGACTACGCCACCTCCCTGCAATGCCACCAGATCATATTGGGTGAACGATAAGAAGAAGAGTGGCAGAATCTGCCGTGGTCCGAACTCATTTCCGATGGTCGGGGTTCCAGGCGTCGTTCCAGACGTCTGAGATAGCCCAATGAGGCCACTTCCAAAGAGCAGAAGTGACAACGCAATAACGATGGATAGGCGCTTCATGGTACGTCCTCCTTGTGAGGTTGAAATTCATTTGCTGAATAACTCACGCTGCTCCTAGGGTAAAAATCGGATGTGAGTTTTGGTTGAGGAGGCTGTAGAGAGTCTGTCGGGATAGAGTGAAAGCTGAGTCGTTGTGTCTTAAGGGCTTGAGATCGAAAAGAGCAAAGAATTACAATGGGCGTGGAAATGAAGCTGCGAGGAGTTATTCCATGAAGATTGTCGCAATCGGCGCGGGTGCTGCGGGGCTCTACTTTGCCATCTCGATGAAGCTCCGGGATCCCAATCATGAGATCACTGTAGTTGAGCGCAATAAGCCGGATGACACCTTTGGCTGGGGCGTTGTCTTTTCCGATCAGACTCTGGACAATCTTCGCGCCAACGACTTGAAGAGTGCAGAAGAGATTATTGGCAGCTTCGCCCACTGGGATGACATTGATATTCATTTCAAAGGGCAAGTCATGACGTCATCCGGTCACGGCTTTATTGGGATCAGCCGCAAAAGGCTGCTCAACATCTTGCAAGAGCGCGCCCGCGAGCTTGGCGTAAAGATCCAGTTTGAGAGAGAAGTGGACAGCGTTGAGCCCTACAAAGAGGCTGACTTGATTCTTGTGTCTGATGGGGCTAACAGCAGAATTCGGGATCAGCTCAAAGAGCACTTCAGACCGGACATTGACGTGCGCCCCAACAAGTACGTCTGGCTCGGAACTCACAGAGTCTTTGATGCCTTTACCTTCATCTTTGAGAAGACCGAGCATGGGTGGATCTGGGTTCATGCCTATCGCTTTGATGAGGAGACTTCGACGTTCATTGTCGAGTGCCAAGAATCAACATGGGGCGGGCTCGGCTTTGACAAGCTGAGCCAAGAAGAGAGTATAGCGCTCTGTGAAAAATTATTTGCAAAGTATTTAGCTGGCCACTCTCTGATGACCAACGCCAAACACTTGCGTGGCTCGGCCTGGCTCAACTTTCCGCGGATTGGCTGCGCCAAATGGCATTACAAAAATATTGTCTTAATTGGAGATGCCGCCCACACGGCCCACTTCTCAATCGGCTCCGGCACCAAGCTGGCACTCGAAGATGCGATTGATCTCAGCAGATTACTTCATGAGCATCACGACATGGAATGTGCTCTTGAAAAATACCAAGAGGCACGCCGGGTTGAAGTCTTGAAGCTTCAGAGCACAGCGCGCAACTCCATGGAGTGGTTTGAGAATGTGCCGCGCTACGTCCACTTTGAGCCGATGCAGTTTGCCTATGCACTGCTCACCCGCAGCCAGCGCGTCAGCCACGAGAATCTGAGATTGCGCGACAGAGAGTGGCTCGAAGGCGTTGAGCGCTGGTTTGCAGCCAGGTCCAATGGAAAGCCTATAAAAAAAGCCGTGCCGCCAATGTTTACGCCCTTCAAGTTACGCGAGCTTACATTGATGAACCGCGTTGTCGTCTCACCGATGTGCATGTACAGCGCGGAAGATGGCACGCCCAACGACTTTCATCTCGTCCATTACGGGACGCGAGCGCAAGGGGGAGCAGGTCTGATCTTTACAGAGATGACGGATATTAGTCGCGAGGCGCGAATCTCACCCGGTTGTGCAGGTCTCTACAAAGAGGAACATGTTATAGCTTGGAAGCGCATCGTTGAGTTTGTCCACAAACAGAGCCGTGCGAAGTTTGCTCTCCAGATTGCTCATGCTGGCCCGAAAGGCTCGACCAAATTATCCTGGGAGGGAGACTGCGAGCCGCTCCCTAGTGAAAACTGGGGGATCATCGGCCCATCTCCCATCCCCTGGACGCCGCAGAATCAGATCCCTCGGGAGATGACGCACGCCGACATGAACCAGGTCATCTCAGACTTTGTGCGGGCGACCCAAATGGCCATTGAGTGCGGTTTTGACATGCTTGAGCTGCATTCTGGCCACGGCTATCTCTTATCCAGTTTTATTACTCCGCTCAGCAATCAGCGCAAGGATGAGTATGGTGGATCTCTCGAGAACAGGCTTCGCTTCCCTCTGGAAGTCTTTCGCGCAATTCGCAAGATCTGGCCGCAAGAGCGGCCAATGTCCGTCAGAATCTCAGCCTGTGACTGGGTTGGTACTGAGGGAATCACCAGCAGCGATGCTGTTGAGATAGCCAAGTCATTCAAAGCGGCTGGTGCAGATATCATTGACGTATCTGCGGGCCAGACGACGACCAGAGCCAGGCCCATTTACGGGCGCATGTTCCAGACTCCTTTTTCAGATCAGATTCGCAACGAAGCTGGAATCGCCACGCTCGCGGTCGGGAATATTTATGAAGTAGATCATGTCAATAGCATCATCGCAGCGGGACGTGCCGATCTATGCTGTCTTGCGCGTCCCCATCTCTGGGACCCCTACTGGACGCTGCGAGCCGCAGCTCAGCAAGGCTATGCAGATATTCCTTGGCCAAACCAATACCTTAGCGGGCGCGATCAGTTAGAGCGCTTGGTGAAGCGCTCGCAAGAGACAGGGATGGCGATCAATATTTGAAGAGAGTATTCCAGGCATCAACCTCATGCAGAACAGTCCAGATATTGTTGACAATTTCGACATTCAAGGGATAAAATCTTAGTGTGGCACGAGGCATTCGATTTTATCTGGATCCAAAGTCTGGAACGCCTCACATGTATCTGCATAAGGTGACAGAATCGGAAGTGAAAGACGTTCTGGAAAGACCTGGCGAAGATCGTCCAGGATATGAGGGGACGCGAATTGCAATCGGACAGACGCGTGCAGGACGATATATTAGGGTGATTTATGTTCTTGAGCCGCAACAAGATGATATGTTCGTAATCACAGCCTATGAGCTTCGTGGCAAGCCACTCATAGCATACAAAAGACGAAGAAGAGAGAAGGGAGTAAAATGAGCAAACAGCAATCTAAACATTTCCCTGTGGGTTGGGATGAAGAACGGGTGCGTAACCTCCTTGCTCATTATGAAATGCAGACAGAAGAAGAGGCTGTAGCTGAAGACGAGGCTATCTTTGAAGACCCGATGCAAACGACCATAGATGTTCCCACAGAGCTGGTTCCAAAAATACGAAAACTGATTGCCCAACATCAGTCTCGCTAAAATAACTCAAATCAGGATACTGGCTCGAAGGGCTGCAACTCTTTACACTTCGACTGTTGCTTTTTATTAAAAGTTTCTTAGGAGGCCCCATGCCCAAAACAGATCAACTAATAATCCTCAACAAAGATGAGGATGCAGTGTCGTTTATAGATGTGAAATCTGGCGAGACGATCACAAAAGTCTCTGTCGGCCATCATCCGCATGAAGTTGGAATCACTCCTGATGGAAAATTCTCGTATGTCTCAAATGCCATGGGGAATAGCGTTTCTGTCATTGACAATGTCAAAATGAAAGAGATCGAGAAGATCGAGCATTCAGAGTTTCAATTCCCGCACGACATCCGAATCATGCCGGATGGCAAGAAGCTCTATCTGGCTGTCACATATGCCAATAAAGTCTTTGTCTATGAGCGGCCATCGCACAAATTATTAAAGATCATTCCAACCGGCCAACGACTCTCGCACATGCTCTCGCCTACGCCGGACTGGAAGCGAATTTACATCCCCAACATTGGCTCCCACACTGTCTCCGTGCTCGACACCAAGACTGATGAGGTCACCATGCACATCTCTGTAGGCAAAGGACCCGAAGGCATCGCAGTCCATCCCAAAGAGCCCTGGCTCTATGTCGCCAATCAAGAAGACAACAACCTATTTGTCTTCAGCACAGAGCATCATGGCGTGATCGCCAAGCACCCGCTCGGAACCTGCCCCGTGCGCATGGTCTTCTCGCCCGATGGAAAGTACGCCTTCATTCCCAACCGACTTTCGCATGATCTTTCGGTCATTGAGTGCTCTCGCCATTGGGAGATCAAGCGCATTCCGACAGGTCGCTGGCCAGGTGGCGTCGTCTTCGATCCCCAGGGCAAGCGTGCGTATGTTGCGAACAACAAGACGAACGACATCTCTGTGATTGATGTCGCTTCGCTCAAAGAGATCAACCGCATTGAGGCTGGAATTCACCCAGATGGGATTGGATATCTGGCAGCAAGCTAGTCATCGAAGCGCATTCTGAAATTTACTTGCAAAATGTATGATGGGCGTTCAACTCTCATTCATAAACGATAAGTGAAGACGCTCAAGAGAATCGAATATTAGAATTTCATTGTTCAAGGTTGTTGACTTCTTGACTTTTTGCGCATTATAGAGGCCATCAAGATACTTGAGAATGTCACCATTTTTAAATTTAAAATTTCTAAACTCAATCAGGTCCTTGTATCGATTGAAAATGATGTCAGCGTTATCAAGGCAGACAACGTGGATACTGCGTAAATTGCTTGATTCTATAACCGAAGACTTAAGCAGGTAACTAATATATGTATCCGTTGACGGTAAAGAGTAACCTAAGATACGGATTTGATTTGCTTGATTTATTAGATATCTTGCAGTCTTCCATTCAGGTAGGTTGTGTCAAGTATGTTCTGTAAATTCACTCCGAGAAGAATGAGAACGGTTTAGAGAGCCACCTCCTTTGTTTTGTTCCGCTCACGAGCTAGGTCCCATTCAGACAACAGACTCATGTCCAAATATATGGGTCCAGCG
>JACQCZ010000019.1 GCA_016201405.1 Candidatus Acetothermia bacterium
CGCTGGACCCATATATTTGGACATGAGTCTGTTGTCTGAATGGGACCTAGCTCGTGAGCGGAACAAAACAAAGGAGGTGGCTCTCTAAACCGTTCTCATTCTTCTCGGAGTGAATTTACAGAACATACTTGACACAACCTATATCTCATTGCTTCTCCTCCTTTTGGGTACAACTGATCCTTACCTTTTGAAGAAAAGATAGACTAAATAGGCTATTAGAATCAAATCTAGTCTATGACGAAGAGTTATCTGATTTACCTGACATTGGTTTTGCCGTTTAGAAAGTTATCGGGGGGTAAAGAAAGATATAGTTCCACTGCAATGGATCGGACAAGACAGCCGGGCCGTTTTGTTAGCGTCTAAAGTCTTGACCTGCTCGTCATTGTCGTACCGCATCAAGGGTTAAATATACATAACCAATGAAGAAGGTAAATGTCCCGTATCGTTAAGACAACAGAGAGAGATTCGTTTTGGCCCAATACATATCTGCGTTATCCCGCAGTTCGCAGTCTCTAAGTCGGGCCAAACATCTAGAGGAAGATTGAGTGCTCGGCAGACGAAATATCGAATGATATTTCCATGGCAGACGATTACTTCATGAACATCTACATCCGCCGATTGGATGAAGTAACGGTTGAATGCTCTCTCTGCCTGTCTCTTGCCTGATTCAATAATTTCAGGCGACACCGCTGATAAATGGGGCGCACGTGCGATCAACGAAGGAGGGAGTGATACAAGGCACTCGGCAAGGTCAGATGACTGCTGAATGGCTTTCAACCGCAATTCATGTTGTATGATAGTTGCAGTCTCTATTGCCCTCAACAGATTGCTGGAATGGATCGCCGTGATCGGAAGCGACTTCAATCTTTTTGCGACGATTTGGCTTTGCTCAACCCCCAAAGGCGTCAGGCTGCCTCCAAGCTCAGAAACGTCCCCTGAATCATGATAGCCGTGGCGAACCAGATATAGATTGCGCTCGCACATATGCATCACGCTCGGTAAGCAATTCGCTCAAGTATTGACGTGTCACCCACCCCGCTCTTAGAGGACCGCAAATTCTGATGCCTTCAGCCCTTGTGGCGCTGCCATTCCCACCAGGTCAGGTAGATTACGGCGATGTCAAGCAGGGTGAGAAAGATGAGGAAGAGGCCGGGGTGATAGATCGATTGATAGATTTGATAGGCTCCAAACAAGACAAAGACCAGGATGGCTATAGGATAAGCCCACCAGACGCGCTGCCAAAGCGCCACGATGATTCCCACCTTGACTACGCCGTGGATGAGTAAATAGATACTTGCGAAGATCTGACCGCTTACAGAGAAATGCTGAGCGAGTGAGAGCAGGAAGTTGGCGAAGATATCGTTGGGATCCTCACTTAGCTCATGCTGGGTCAGCTTCTGAACCAGGGCGTCCATGCGGGCAGGATTAAGGTATAAAAGCAGCAGGCCGCCAAGAATCTCTAAGACTCCATCAAAGCCTTTGAGGAAGATGCCGATCTCAAAGGCGCGATGAAGTATTGTCTTTCTTCTGTTCTGATCCTCGCTCATACGTTGGTTTTTTATTAATCTCAAAGATTGAAGCGCCGTCTGCAACGGCATTGTCCATGTGCTGACAAATTTATGGCTCTATTGTAGTGCATTCGGGTGGCTCAACCCAGAGAGCTGTAAATGCCCAGTCAGTGCAATGTGCTGCCAAGCAGCACTCCATTGGCCCAATAAAAACCCGTCTCACCGGATGGGAGTATGTCGTAGGTGGCTTCGTAAGCGTATGGAATAAGCTCAGCCATAAGAATGGCGGAGCCATTGTAGAATTGGCCAGCTTTGAGATCCCCAACGTGTCTGCCATCAATCGTGGGATGGCCTGGTGATACGAAAACTTCACGTCCGTCATCAAAACGTAAATGAACTACCCGATGCGTAGCCGGCACTGGAGTCATTGATGTTTTGACGATGATCTCGGGAATGCGCTCGCCTGCCAGATTGACGCTCCAAATTGCCATCCCTGCTTTGAGCTGTTGCACAGGAACAGTGCCCAATGGCGTCTCAATCAGAGTATTTTCAGCAAGACAGATGGGACAGGGTCGTGCCGTGTCTGTCCATTTTATGAAGGTTGCTGTCGTTGCTTTTATGCTCACGAGCCTCAGATTGACTGTACATCCGTTAGAGACTCTGTCTCCAATCTGCAGCGTGACGGGAGAGCCTTTGTCGATGGCGATGGGATATTCTCGAAAAGCTAGACCCGTAACATGGTCCGGGAAGATCTTCTCCAACTGAAAGGGGCCATTTCGATCTCCTTCATGCAGAGAGATCGTCTCTTCGGAGACCCAGATATCGACGGCCCTGAAGAACGTCACGTCGTCAATTTGTTCTGCAATCCAGGCGTCAAGGATCGCAAAGAACTCTGTGTTATCGATCCCATTCTCAAACGTCCCAGGAAGTTCTTGAGAGGTTAAGAGAGTGTCAGAGTCAGATCGGGAGGCACTTGGCGTGTAGGGGAGTACAACATCTGTAACAGAGCAGCCCGCCAGTGCAACGAGGACTCCCATCAGCAGAAGAGAGAATTGAGCGATTCGCTTCATGAATCCTCCTGAAAATTCGTTCCGTGCTCAAGAGATTATCCTGGATCAGCTGGATGAGTCAACAGATTCCAAAAGCAAAGAGCCTCAGATTCTTCTCAGAACCTGAGGCTCTTGATCGTCTCTAAGGTCGTTTCGACCCCTAGAAGATTACTGTGGGACTACGTTTGCGGCACGCTTGCCCTTGGCATCTTCCTGGATGTCGAACGAGACAGCCTGGCCCTCGCTGAGGGTCTTGTAACCCGGGCTGCTCATGGCCGAAAAGTGAACGAAAACGTCTTCTCCGCCGTCATCCTGCTGGATGAAGCCGAAGCCTTTGGCATCGTTAAACCACTTGACTTTACCTGTAGCCATTGTGAAAATCTCCCCTTCCTTTCTGCATCTATTTTGACTTGAAGCTGTGCGACAACTTGGACGAGGAGATTTCCTACATGCGCAAATCATCGTACGAATCAGTCATGCAATCGACCGCATGTTTTTGGAATTGTAAGACGTGGTAGGTCTACATCCTGAAACTACGGCCTTGCGCATATCATACTCTATTTCCCGTCCAGATGCAAATGTCAGTTGCAGCCTCTGCCCAACTTCGTGCATCTCAGCTCTTAAGCTAAGCACCCAAGACCACTGGAAGAGGCACTACAAGGTCCGTAAGAGTCGCTTTTACAGAGCTTGGCAATTGATTTTTCTGAGCCAAGTGAGAAGATCAAGCCTCAACAGTGAATGCGTATCTCGCTCAGGGTTAATCAGTCTATATGCCTCTTTTTTACAAATTCCAATCGGGAGCTAGCATCAGATAAACAGCGCTTAGGGACAGGTGTCCTGCTGGAGCTGAGACATTGGTCTCAATGTATTGACTATCACATTGACCCGTGGTAGCATGCCCACACTTATGACGTTCGCATCTAAAATCAGAGAGTTAAGAGAGTCCAAAGGATACTCGTACCGCAAGGTTCACGAGCTCACCGGATTTGACTACAGTAACCTCTCCAAGATCGAGAAGGGACGCCTCAGCCCGCCCGATGCTGTCTGGGTGATCCGGCTGGCGCGCGTCCTCGAAGCGGATGTCTTAGAACTGCTAGAACTCTCCGATGCGCCCTATGAGATTTTGGAATTGGCGCGTGGAAGATTTTCAGAAAGTGTGATCCTATAAAGTACGTTGCCTGGAAGCTGCTAACTTCCAGGCAATTCATTTGCTGATCTCGATATTGCTACGGTTGCTGCTAACAACCGAGCCGGGTTCCTTTTGACCCCGAAGGGTCTGTACAACCGGTAGACACATCTTAACACACCCTTCCATAAGTGTCAAGACCCGCCGTAAGAGTTGCTGCCTCAATGTTGGGAAATTATTCAGATAGCATGCGGATATCTCGTGATTATGAACTCACGGGAGGTGAGAGGTCACGGAAGCGTTCCTAGCTTGATGTAGAGGCTAAATCAATGAAAAACCTCCGATTGCCGTCGGAGGTTCGCTTACCTGTGTGCCAATAGCTTGTCACATAGTATAGAGGAGTGTTTGCCCGGTGTCAACCCCTGGGGGTTCACCATGCCAAACGTCGTCATGCGGCAGAGGGCCAGATCACACAGACTCGTCTTTGTCCAGCTCTATCTCGATTCCGATGAGAGAGGCATGATGGAGATCTACGCGACTACGCTTGCAGAGAAGCTAAAGCTTTCACGCCGCGCCGTCTACAACTCGATCGTATTTCTAAAGCGAGTCAATCTGCTCCAGGTGATTGAAGAGCGAAGAGGCCGCGGACGCCATTCGATTGTGCAGATCAACTGGAAGAAGCCACAGAGATCCAAGACTGAAAAAATCGGCCAGCCAGAGCCCTCTTCTGACAAGAAATGTGCAGGCTTAAGTATTAAAGACATAAAGACTACATATCTTCGATATGATCGCCAATGGGCGCTCAAGGCAAAAGCGGATCACAAAATCTTGACGACAGATTCAACGGCAAACCAAGATGCTCTCTGGAATCGAAAGATGGAGGTCTTTCGAGAGCTGCTGCAAAAATCATGGCTACTGCCCTATGAGCAGAAGATCTGCGGTGCGGTGCTTGGACGGTATATCAAGAACAAGTCGCTTGACTTCTCACGGCTTCTCTATGAAAACCTGGCCAGGATCATTCACAAGCTCGATGCGCCAACTTGGGTGCAGAGAATCAACGACTTATGCAAGTGGTTTATGGGAGTCTTAACGGGATTGGCGAGATCAAGAGGCTTGGTAGCGGCTTTGGAAGCGCACAATTGAGCTATGTTGGACCTGGTTCATGCTGTCATATTGAGAAATGTAATACCGAATACCTTGACACGGGAGAAAAAGAGATTTAGCATGGTGTTGTCACTGCTCGAAAAAGGCAAACTCGTAGAAATGCGAGGACGCAAAGCCACGGGCCTAAAGGAGAACTATGGCAGCCGGGCTACCGAAGGTACAAATGAGTGATCGGAATCGGCTCACCGCTGCGGCGGTGGCGATCTTATTTTTGCTCTGCAGCACGGCACTTCTAACCTCAGGCAGTGCTTACTATCTCAATCTCTCCAAGGGGCCAGGCAATTCTCTCTTCCCTGCCATTGCGACCTCTGGCCAAAATGTCTACGTGGTATGGGATGATGACAGAGCCGGAGATGCCGAAGAGATCTTCTTTTCCCGAAGCACGGATGGCGGAGTCACCTTTAGCGATCCACAGAATTTATCCCACAACAGCGGTGCCTCCAGAAATCCAGCCGTGGCCGCTTCTGGCGACGATGTCTATGTCGTGTGGGAGGATGAGAGCCTGGGCAGCTCCGAGATCTTCTATCTCGTCAGCCGGGATGGAGGAGCAACTTTCTCAGTGCCCATGAACATCTCTCAGAACGCTGGCAGTTCGACGCTGCCTGACCTCGCGCTGGTCAATGGAGTCTTGTATGTCGCCTGGCAGGATGAGACCTTTGGGAATAGCGAGATCTTGTTGTCTAGCAGCTTCGACCGCGGGCAGAGCTTTTTGACAGCTAGAAATCTCTCCCAATCAAAAGGACTCTCCTGGAGCCCGGCGATTGCAGCCGATGGCACCGATCTCTATGTCGTCTGGGAAGAGGGAACCCAGGATACGAGGGAAATTTATTTCACCGGCAGCCTAAACGGGGGAGTGGCCTTCACGGCTCCCAAGGTGATCTCTGGAACCGCTATGTTTGCGACAGCCCCGGCGGTCGCGGCTCTCGGTGGCCATCTCTATGTGACCTGGACGCAGGAGATGAGCGCAAGCAATTATGACATCTTCCTGACGCAAAGTGCGGATCGCGGTCAGAGCCTGACGCAGCCAGAGAATATCTCGAAGAGTCAGAGCTATTCCGGTGCATCAGTGATCGCTCTCTCACCGGAGAGTGTCCAGCTGGCCTGGGTGGAAGGTGTCGTCACAGCAGAGGCAGATGGCAAGTCATTCACGGATTACGAGATCTACTCTGCCCCGCTGGCCCGTAGTAGTGGATCTTCGAAAGCTCAGCCTCAAAACGTATCGGAGACCCATTCCACCTCTGTCAATCCAGTGATCGCCTTGGCACCGGGCGGGCTCTATATTGCCTGGGCCGATTACACCGCTGGAAATTTTGAGATTCTCTTTGCTCAGCGTTAATCCAAGAACGCTCATCCTCAATTCAATCGGACCGCTTGGCCCTCTTGTTTTGACAGACTCTTCTCTCATCTTGTAGTGTAGCTCAGAGGAATAGAGAAGGCAGGGAGGAGCTCAAATGAATAAGCTGGCTAAGCCTTTTTTGTGGCTCCATCTAAAGACGGGTCTTCTGGCCAAGCTCTTTGTCCCGCTTGCGCTCTTTAGCGCCGTCATCATCATTCTTGTGGCCGTGCTGGCGTATCAGGCGCTCTTTCATGAGATCACGCTGCAATATGATCAGCGCGCGCGGGGGGCTGCATCTCTGCTCTCCTATGAGATTGCCCAGGAAGACTTACTGAATAAGCCGCTGCTGCTCACCCAGGACATTCAGCAGCTCAGTTCGTTCTATTCTGACTTCTATCGCATCTCGGTCTTTGCTCCGGATGGCTCTTCTTATCACGTTATTGCCAGCAGCGATCCCGGTCACGTCGGGCGCGAAGCCGAGCAGAGCGATCTCGGGCTAATGCGGACTGGCCAGGCCTTTCTGCAGGAAGTTCAGGAAGACGGGCGGCATGTTTTGGAGATTCGCTATCCGATCTTCTCCTCTCTCAGCCAGGGCGGCCAGCCGGTTGCCTTTCTCGGGGCGTACACTTCGCTGGTCGAGCGCGATTACAAGCTTGGGAGCTTAGTCCAATGGATAGTGATCATCTCGGCGCTGGCATTCCTGCTGCTTCCAGCCCTGATCTACATCATCTTGCGGGTCACAACTCTCACTCCGCTCTGGGGGCTTGTGGGAGCGGCCAAACGGGTAAACGCTGGAGATTTGCACGCACAGATTCCGGACAGCTCGCCCAAAGAGGTGCCCGATAAGAAGATCCGTTTTGAGCTTCCGATTGTGATTCGCGCCTTCAATGCGATGATCGAGCAGATCCGCCAAGATCAGCAAGAGCTGCACGATCTCTCGATCCATGACTCGCTTACGGGTCTCTTCACCCGCGGCCATTTTGACGATGTCGCCGATGGAGTGAGGTACAACGCCATTGATACTGACCAATCTTTTGCCATTATCATGGTGGCCGTGATGGGCATGAAGGAGGCCAACACACGCTCCGGACACACGGCGGGCGATAAGGTGCTGCGACGGGCGGCAGACTTCCTCAAAGAGAACGCCACGGACGGGGATCAGCTCTTCCGCTGGGGTGGCGCGGAGATCTTGCTGCTTACAAGCTCAACCGGGCTTAAGCAAGTTAAGCAGCGGGTAGAGGGGCTAAAAACAGCTTTGAAAGAGTGGAATTCCAAGGTGCAGGACCCAAGCGCCCGATTGAGCCTCTGTATTGGTTACGCGGACTGGGAGAGTCATGAAAATATGGAAAGCGTGCTGCGGGCAGCCGGAGAGAGCATGTACAAGGCCAAAGTCTCAAACTCCCATGAATAAAAGCTGAGAGCTGGATGGCTCTAGCGCACTTCAAAATTGGCGAAGAGCATCTCTACTTTTTTCGGATCCACGGATGCGCCTCGATCCGCAATGATCGCAGCCTGAGGTGAGCTTTGAGTCGCGGTCGGGTACCCGAGCCAGGCTAAGGAGCGGCCAGGCAAGAGGACACGAAGCTTGATCTCAGCAAAGACGACATCTTTGGCTCCAGGAGCGATCTGGTCGCTTGCATCTTGAGCGCGGAACTGAACGAAGAAGTCTTGTTTGTTTAGGACCTCAAAATTCTTTGCGTCAATTGTCTTGCTCTCAATACTCTCGATCTTGGCGATCTTGCCGCCACCTGTGAGGTCTCCGATATTGAAAAGCAGATCATAGCTCTTCAAGCCTTGTAGTGCGCTTTTCATGACCAGCTCAATCGTCATCTCTCCGCCCACGGGAGGAATCTTTTCATCTTTTACTCTCACCTGCAGAGTCAATTGGGGTCTCACGATATTGAGGTTGATCTCTGTCTTGCTGCTGTTTCCGGCCATGTCCACGGCCTCTCCTGTGGCGTGCTGGCTCCCCTCGCCAGCAAGATCCTGAGGCGCGCTGCAAGCGGCAATGGTGGAGAGGGCATCGGTGCAAGAGTAGAGAACGCTGACTGGGCCATCGGTCGTGACGGAATTGTCGTTTGCTGGCGGTGAGACCACCCCAACGATGACTGGATTGGTCTTATCAATCGAGATGCCGCCCTGTTTGGCGCTCGCGCTATTCCCGGCTCTGTCCGAGCAGTCGCTGCTGCGGGACTGACTGGCGCCCTCGGAGCTGATCACATCTTTTTGATCTGCCTCCGAGGCCACGCCCGCGAGTGCGTCAGAGCAATGGAAGCTGAGGGTGACGTCGGAATTATTCCAGCCATTGGCATTGGGTAACGGGCTGCGGGAGAGAGTGATCACTGGCGCTGTCTTATCAATGTTGATTCCAGTGACAGAGAGGGAGCTGGCGACGTTTCCAGCCAGATCTTCAACAGAGCCACTGCTCATGGTTTGGTTAGCGCCTTCGCTGCTCAGCGTCTGTGGACCCGCGCCGCAGCTTGCGACGCCAGATGCAGAATCA
>JACQCZ010000003.1 GCA_016201405.1 Candidatus Acetothermia bacterium
CACCCCGGTGGAGTTTCGAGACGGTGTACGGATTCCCTTGCTGGAGCATGGGCGTCCATCCTCGCACCAGAGCAGCAAACGGCAGAATGGCAACCACAGTCTCTACTTACGGGTGGTACTAAAATAGGGGGCAGGCCAATTTGATTATTTGAACGGTGATCTCGACGAGTCAAAGAAACTAATATTGTCTAAAGCAATCAACTTTGGCATAGTACGCCTTCCAATCCTTTGCAACGAGATCATTCATTTACTTCCGAAATTATCAATATCGATGTATAGAGGTTGGATCATGACATACTTGCTTCAAAACAAATATGAATCTCCTGACTTAGACAAATTGGTCATTGCGTGGTTGAATTTAAACTATCGTGATAAGGGTTATGGTGGACTGATAAAAGCAGTTAAGCAGAATCCGGATACCCTGAAGCGACTTGTTTCCTCTGGTTCACTTTCTCCTGGGGTTTTTGAGGACCTGAACTCTCATGTTTGAAGAGGGGCGAGTCTTTCGCCCCTCTTCTATTCTTTCTCTTGTCCCTCTTGGATTTGATTTAGCTCTTCCAGATGTATTCGAGCGAATGCGGCACTCCAAAGACGCCTACCGATTCCGCATTATGAACCCCAGAGCGAATGGCAGTCGCCATTCTGGAGGTCCAGAGCGGGATCTGACCCAAATCTTGGGAGATGAGCGTCTGGAGCTCATTCTCAAGCGCAGTCTGATCGGCGCTGGATAGAGCCGGGCCACTTAGCTTTGTGAAAATGTCATCGATGCGCTTTTGCCGGTCTGTCGCGCCAGCCGGATCGGAGAAGCGCTGAACGTGACAGAATCCATTGGAGGCGTACTGACAATTGAGGTAGTTAACATCCTGAATCGTGTTGATCCCAATGCCAAAGGCAATGAGCTGGATGTCAAAGTTCGCTTTGCGGTTATTGAAATCAAAGCGCCCTTGCAGCGTCGCAAATGACTCGACCAGATAATTGACATCGAGGCCGAGACTCTTCCAGATGGAGGTGAGCTCTTCGCCAGCCGCGACGCGGACGGAGTTGTTGTTATTGGTGTTGAAATCAAATTTGACGGGCTTGCCATCAGAAAACTCGCGAACCCCGTCGCCATTGGTGTCTTTGAGGCCGATCTGATCCAAGAGCTGCTTGGCCGCATTGAGGTCATAGACATATTTGGTAGTGGCAGCGTCGTTAAAGAACGGGGATTTGAAATAGGCCGCGTTCTCCCTGGGAGCGAGAAACTTTGCATTGTCCGTCAGCTGATTCGTCAGCTTGGTCCGGTCCAGCGTATGCGCAATCGCCTGGCGGAAGCGGTCATCACGGAACAGGCTCTTGAGGTTGGCGTCTGCTGCATCCTCATTGAAGATGAGCGAATCCGCGGTCACGAACGGATCGCCAATCACCATCGTCACGCCAGGCACGGCGGCAAGGGCGACATCCGCATCGCTGCCCGCCCCCCCAAGCAGATCGAGCTGGCCATTGCCCAGCAATGTGTTGAGATCGGCAGCCTGCGGCAGGAAATTGAAGGTCAGCTTGTTTGCATACGGGAGCGTTGTGCCATTCGGATCCTTCTTCCAGTAATTGGGATTTCTCTCCAGGACGGCGCCGTTGATTACTGGGTTATTATTGTCTCCATTGCTCGTAAATGAGACGACCCGGAAGGCGCCCAACCCCACGACCTGATTGGCCGGAGTATTGATCCCCCACTGCTGAAAGAAGTTGGGGGCATCAACGTTAGGGAAGATATGTTTGGGAAAGAGAGGAAGAGTGAGTGCCGCGACCATCTGCGATGCATCTTTGTTGGGGAAATTGAAGGTAAGATGCTGGGCATCTGGGCTTGTGATTGTATAAGTTGGCAATGTGAGCTGGTTTCCAAAGTTGGCCAGATTCTGCAGAAGCCCAGAATTTTGCAAGAGCGTCACAAATGTAAAGACGACGTCATCGGCTGTGACCGGCTCGCCATCGGACCATTTTATGCCGCTTCGCAGAGTCACTTGGATGGTCGTGTTATCGGCTGAGACCGTGTATGCCGATGCCACAGCCGGCTCGTAGGCCAATGTGACAGGATTTAGCTCGATCAATCCGGCATCGCTGACGGCTGTGATTGGGTTTCCGCCAAAGATCGGGTTGAGCGAGCCAGGAACGTTGTTTGAGCCAAAGACCAGCTCTCCCCCCGCTACGCCTGGCTGGGTGATGAGTGGAGCGCCAATGACTTTGGCGTCGACTTGAGTGCCTTGAGCCTGCGGGTCTGAATATAGAAAAAGAAGCGAGCCTGCTAGCAGCAAACCAGCGATGAGAGGCTTAAATAGAGTGGACTCCCATTGTCGCATAGGACCTCCTGGATATACTAACTTGAGTTTTGCCTAACGTTAGGTACATGACAGCGTTGCCTGGATGGTTCACATGGTAGTGAATATTTTGAGATTTGGATAAATGGCACAAATCTTGAAGCTGAGGAGAAGATTTCAACGACTACAGAAACAAGAGGATTGATTGATCCACTGCATCAAAGGGCAATTGATCTGCTATTACATATGGCTCAAACGACCTTTGCTGATCATCTCCGATCTGCAATGCTGAAGGGCTCTGTGCTCAAGCTAGACGAGTTTATTCCGGGCTATTCTGATCTTCATCTATTTGTCGGTCGTGAAGTGATGAGGTCCGGGTTGTCGCTCAAGCTCGATTGGGCTATGCGCTTCCAGTCTGAACATGCAAAAGCCCAGGCGCGAGCAAACCTAAAGAGACTCGCAGCGCGCGTGGATGCGTTGATCTCCAGCCTTGTCGATATGCCGGACTCAGCGCTTCCTCGCCATGTGCGGTCTGTGCGGCTCGATTCTCAAAGGGGCAGTCTATGACTCAGCTATGCTCATTCTTGACGATGCAGAGAATGCCTGGAAGCTCCCGTTCTGGGCGATTGTCGCGAAAGTCTCTGGGCAAGTATTTCAGAGCCAAATTGACTCGTCCCCCATGCAACACTTCTTTGCAAGAGTGGCGAGCTGGCAGAGTGAATCGACAGATTCAGAATATCTGCGAATATTTTTTGAGCAGGCAATAACGACTCTGGATGCGCTCGCAAAGTGGGATCATCAACGAGAGAGCCAGTCACCATGAGAGATTATTGACGCGGCTCATCTGTGACAATCCGCACTCCAATATGATGATCCTGATAGCTGGGCGCATCTTCAAAGTGGCGATAAGAGGCTCTAGCAACAAATGAGTTGCTGCCAAACCAGCCGCCCTTCTCCACTTTGATATGCCCGATGTCGGGACCTTGCGGATCCACTTCAATCATCTGATTGTAATAATGGATATCGAGCCAGTCGTGAACCCACTCCATCAGATTTCCGGACATATCGTTTGCGCCGACCCAGCTCTTGCCATCCGGAAAGCTACCGACTGCGGACGAGCTGTTCTTGCCCGTCACATTGGCCTTGTTGGCATCATAGTCGTTGCCATAGGGATAGATGAGAGAATCGGGTCCGCGAGCGGCAAATTCCCATTCAGCCTCTGTGGGGATGTGGCCACTCCGCCAGTTTGCATAGGCTTCAGCTTCATACCAGGTGATGCAAGCTCTCGGCTGGTCGGGTTCGCTGTTCTCGCAGACTGCGGCTCCGCTGCGCCCCGACGACTTTTTGAGCCAGCTCCAGCCCTCTTCCGACCAAAGTTTCTGGTTTGTGTAGCCTCCATCCTCCACGAAAGCCTGAAAGGCTGCGTTGGTCACTTCGTCCCGGTCGATCCAATAGCCTTGGGTCAGAGTCACTTTGTGTCGCGGTTTTTCGCTCTCCAGCTCACCTCTGGCCCAACTCGGAACCGGCACTGCGACTGCATCGGTGCCCATATTGAATGCGCCAGCCGGAACCCAGACCTGAGTGATTCCATGCGCATCGACACGGCTATCTCCCGCTTTGCGCTCTTCGGCAGTAAGCGTGGGGGAGGAGTTTATTTGGGTTAATAGACTGGCAAGCGCCAACAGCAGCAGAGCCCAGCCTGCTTTTATTCCCAGTGCGATCCCTGCGATTGAAAGAGCGAGCAGGACCAGTACCCAAACGAGCATCGCCTCATCCCTCCAGAGAGAGTTGGATCCGATGAAAATCTCTTCGTGTGGTGAAAATTTTCGACTTCTGATCCAGAGCATAGCGCCAAAACGCTCACTCTGACAGGAGGATACAATGAAGCGACCTAGATCCAGAACCCAGCAGGAGCCTGAACCGGCCAATCCAGCCGAGGCAAGAGATCAAGAAATTGCGACTAATCGACGCTCATTTTACTTGATCGGAATGGTCTCGCCGCGCTCGGAGTTCACCCAGGTTGCAATCTCTTCAATCTTGTATTGGCTCAGGGCCTTATTGAATTCGCCGTTGGGGTCATCAATCAGCTTGCGGTAGGTCTTCTCGTCCCGGTAGCCATGCACGGAGACGTATTTCTTGCCGCTCTTGAACTCTTCCAGCAGAAGAACTCCGGGCTGTTTGCGCAAGACCGAGCCGATTCGCATGCCTGCCTCTTCAAACTGGCTCTCTTTCCCTTTTTGAGGCTCCCAATATGAGACGACCAGATACATACGTGATCCCTCCAAAGGTTAAGGTGTCAGAGCCTACCCTAAACTGGGTCCAAAATGAATGACTGAAAGATGAAAATTGAGTCAAAAGCCATCAATGAATAAGCTGGTTGACCTAAAAGAGTTTTCGATAGCACAATTGCTGAATATGTTGTCAGATTCTCGATCTCTTCAATAACCACATAGATATCAAAATGGCGGAATCCAAACTTAACGCAGGATCATCAAAGGCCTTAATGCTCCCGTCGAGACGAGTTGACCAGTCCATGCAAATATTCTCACCCGGTAATAATAGACTCCATTCGCAACTCGCAGCCCATCACGGCTCGTTAGATTCCAGCGAAGGTGATTGGCCTGGGCGCTCTCTGAAACGATGATTCGACCCGCTGGGTCTATGATATCCAGGCTCATCGCTGCCACACTCTGAAGATGGCTTGAGAACGCAATGCCCTGGCCTGCACTCATCTCGACTCTGACAGCAGATGAAGGAACCACGCTGCTTGCGGCAGGGCAAAGACGCGTCTGGCCAATCCAGGCATCCACAGCCTGGAAGAAGAGAGCATTCTCCACCTGGTTGGCAATCCACAGATCGATGACGGCAAAGAACTCTGTATCTTCGAGGATGCAGTCGTGGTTTGTATCAAATGACGTCAGGCTCTGGCTTCCGGTCGGCGGCTGAGTCGTGCCACCCTCGGCAGCTCCCGTAGTAAAGGCTACTGGATCATATTGATGTGAGGTGTTGTCACTGCTCTTGCGCAGTGAAACGGCCCAGGCGTAGCGGGTGCTTGCGTGCAGCAGCCCGGCTGGAATGATTTTGGATAGAGCGACTCCAGCCACAGTCTCATTGAGGACATTGGTGATTCCCGGTCCAGAGGGATTACGCACGGCGACCAGCCAGACGATGGAGTCATATTCGCATGCAGGAAGCAGCGTCGGAGCGGTAACGCTGATCTGCAGCATCGGAGTCAATGAGACGTTGGTGGCATCCGGGGCTGGAGTGGCATAATGCACAACTGGCCAGTGGCAAGGTCCCGGTGGCACAATGGTGAGCGCGGTTGAGAATGACGTAGTCGCACTCCAGTCGCTGATCTGGTCATTATCGGCGATAAAGCGGGCTCGCCAGTAGTAGAGCGTCCCGGCGGCTAGCTGTCCGCTGGGAAGAGTGATGGAAGTGAGATCGCTTACAGATTCTCCACTGTCATAAACCATGGAATTGAAGGATGCGTCAGAGGCAATCTGCCACTGACTCTTGGCATGGCTGCAGGCGGGAACCCGGACCAGCCCGGTCGTCGTGACAGAGAGCGTGGGAGTGAGGGAGAGATCTCCAGCCCCATCTGCAGGCGAGTTATTGGTGATGCTTGGCCAGAAACAGAGAGGTATAGCAACAATCAGAAGCTGGGTCGTAAAGGACTGGTTGGCTGCCCATGATGAAGAGATGGCCCCTGTAGTCTGCTCGCGCATGCGCCACCAATAGGTTGTGCTGCTTACCAGCATCCCTTGCGGAATGGTGATCGAATTGAGGCTGGGAGCTCCTACGAACCCAGAATCATAGACCAGATTCGAGAAGCTGGAATCTTTGGCGATCTGCCATTGGCTCGATTCGTGCGTGCAGGCGCTTCCTCCGGAGGCGGGTGCGTTGATAGAGAGCGTTGGTGTAAGGCTGACCCCAGTCGTGCCACTGGCGGGAGACTGACCCGTTATATAGGGCCAGAGGCATGAAGATGGAGATGGCGAGCTGGGAGAGCTGCTCGTCCTGAAGGATGAGACATCGTACCAACCGCTGTCGTCAGCAGAATTGCCATCCTTGAACTGATAGCGCCAGTAATAGAGTTGGCCAGCGCCGAGCCTTCCCGATGGCACGGCGATTAAGTCTAAGCTGGCAGAATCTCCGGAGTCATAGGTAATCCCGGTGAGCTGCATGTCGAATGCCGTGCTCCCCTGAGTTCCCGTGCCCACCTCCCATTGCGTCTTGTTGTGGGAGCAGGCGTTTGGAGGCGCGATTCCCAAGGGCCAGTGCTCTTCGACTTTTAGATTTGGAGTGAGAGAGAGATTCGAGGCCCCCTCGATCGGGGAGACCGAAGCGGCGTCCGGCCAGAGACATGGCAGAGAAAAGGAGAAGAGATTGGCATTCCAGGCTATCCCCGCAAGCAGCCATAGCCCGGCTATCAAACAGACTGTCATTCTTCTATGCATCGCACCCTCCCGCATCGAGTCTGTCAATCATGACCAGATCAGTCTGAAAGTTTCGTTGATAGAGAGTCTACTGGAGAGCGGCGGGAGTAAGTCAAATATTCGCGAGCCTCTCTGGCAATTTTGACCCATTGGATAGCCAGAACTGGCCTCAAAGATGTAGACTGGCCGTGCATTTATTTGAGTGCGAGCCACAACTATGAGCTACGATCAAAGCCAGTAAGTCATCCGGGGTGGAGAGGCTGGCCGCGAGCGGCTGCGCTTGTTGTCGCGCACCTTGCGCCCGACTACTCTTGCGTTATTAAAAAAGGCTGGCTTGCGTACAGGGATGAACTGTCTTGACGTCGGCTGCGGGGGCGGCGATGTCACAGCCGAGATCGCGCAGCTTGTCGGCAGCACAGGGCACGTCCTGGGTGTCGATCTGGATCGGGATAAGCTGGTGATCGCTCGAAGAGAGGCGAGAGAGAAGAGACTTAACAACATTGAATACCAAAATCTGGATGTAAATACGCTGAGCTTTGATTCAAGATTTGATCTTGTCTATTCAAGGTTTTTATTGACCCATCTGAAGAATCCGCATGAGATCGCCCAAAAGATTTTGAGGAGCGCCAGGCTGGATGGAATCATTGTGATCGAAGATATCGACTTCTCGGGATACTTTTGCTACCCGTCTTATCCTGCATTTGATCAATATCTTGCTTATTATCGCCAGTCCGTCGAAAAGCGCGGCGGCGACCCCGATATCGGCAGAAAGCTGCCGGTCATGCTCCAGGAGAGCGGACTTGCGGAGATTCAAATTCATATTGTGCAGCCCGTCTTTCTGAGCGGCGAATCAAAGCTCATGACCAGCATCACCATGGAGAATATCGCCGATGCCGTCATCTCGGACAGGCTGGCCACGCGAGCTGAGATTGATGAGGTCATTCAGAAGCTTCGAGAATTCTCAAAAAATCCAAAGACACTCATCAGCTTTCCAAGAATTTTTCAAGTCTGGGGCAGACGAAAATAGAGTAAAAAATAGTCAAGCTTATTCTTTGATCAGCCCATCTAATAGGGGCTCGTTCTGTGAAGGCAGTCGGGCTTCTTTGCTGGCCAGTATGACTCTCTTTCCCAGAATCTCATGCTCGGATGACCCAGTGACGATCAGTTGATAGATGTGCTTTGTCTCGGGTGATGGCTCGACATCTAAAGACTCTCGCAAAATATCGACGCAGATTTTGAACTGTCGGATGGCCGCGCTCCGCTGCCCCTCTTGGATAAGCAAGAGCATCAGCTGGCGATGAGCCTCTTCCAGGCTGGGCTCGATCTGCAATTGGTGCAGAGCGAGCTGGATTCCTGCCGTGTGATTCCCCTCTTCAATCTCAATATCCGTGAGTCTGTGCATGGCATGGAGGGCAAGGCTCTTCCATTTGGCCCGCTCGGAGAGCACCCATTCCTCCAGGCGAAGGGAGCTGGCCGGGTCAAAGCCCTCCATAAAGTCGCCCTGGTACAGCGCCACCACTTCTCTCAGATTCTGAAGCTCAGATAACTGCAGCCGCGAGAACTTTGTCAGTCCGGTGCGAAACTCTTCGACGTCCAAGGACGTGGGGTAGGATGGGTTTAGGCCGACCGAGCTTCGATCAGCCTCCAGACGCTCTCCCAAGAGCTGTCTCAAATTGGCCAGGGTCTGACGAAGGTTGGTATGAGCCTTCTCATCGCTCAACTCTCCCCAGAGCAGACTGGCCAGAGAAGAGCGCGGATGCCTCCGCCGGTTCATGGCCAAATAGCAGAGCAGCCCTTGAAATTTCCCGGAGTTAAAACCGATTAGCGGATATCCATTCAACTGGATATTGGCTCCGCCAAAGAGCTGAAAGCTGAGTCCGTTCTCGGCTCCCCCGATGATGATCCACCCTCCTTACAAGTTGGTATCGGGATGCGAGAAGTCGGCGCAATGGAGGACGGAATGCGTGCCTCCATCTCTCTTCTCATCTGTCCTTGTGACAGTCTCTTCTAAAGACGATAAAGGATTCGAGGGGTATGAGATGTAAATGTCCATCTTTTCCCGCGCCAGGGGACGGATCCATTTATTTCATATCCCTCGTCTTTCTTAAGTTTCGGTGACTCTTACAAACAGAGCCAGCCCATTCTCAAATGAATGAGCCTGCCCAGTGTTCACCTGCAAATATAAGAGTAAATAGAGCTTTTCCGAGCGACATAACACACCTAGCTATCTGGATGAAGCCTTTGATAGAAAAAGACTTCTCCCGGTTTCGCACTGCCATTTTCAATCCCGGCAGCCCGGCGATCTCAGGGAGACCCGTGGCTTTGCGCCACCGCCTCGCGACGGTTTAGCCTTTTTCAGGTAGCTGAATGTATAACCCATTACACTCACAAAAGTCAAGACTCTCTTCACGAGCTCTTCACGAATATTGAACGAATGCCCTACGAGCGATCTGTACGCTGTCTAAAACGGTGTGTATTTAGGAGGAGAGGGCAGCCCATGAGTTTTCTCAGTAAGGCTTTTCTTGGCTCAGTCCTTTTATTAATCTGTCTGACAGCAAACTCACTCGATCTTCGTGCCGATCTCTCCGGCAGCTCACGGATAGATTTGGCGATGAATCCCATCCCCTGCACGCTGGTGGATGAGATTGATTTGCAGACGCCCTGTGAGAAGACGCTGCTCAAATTTGATATCGAGTCAATTATCAACGCGACGATCACGACCTCCGGTCTGCAGCTCAATTTTGATTCCGCCATGGGAATCGCAGGGCTGGAGCATCTCATTCTCACCGCGACCGCAACCATTGGCAGCTTGGATATCAAGTCTGAGCTCTGGCTTGCAGCGCCATTTGAATCTGTAATTGACGTCAATAACCAGCCCAACGTCGTGCTCATTCCACCGGGCAAAATGATTTTCGTAAAGAAGCGCGTCACCACAGTCATTCCGCTGGGGGGTGTGACGATCAAAAACCTGGCCATGTTTGAGGATGTCACCTTCCCAAACCCTGGTGCTGATTATGGCACGACCGATTGTGATGGCGATGGCCATGTTGAAGGCACGTGTGTCATGGGAATTGAGACCAACCCTGCGACACGCTACCAGACGCAGAGTTTTGCCTTTGGTGATCTGGTCTCACTGCAAGGTCAGACTCCAAGTGGCGTCTCTATCAGTGGTGAGATTGGCATCTGCGCGACGGAAGCCGGGAACCAGGTGAAGAAGCACTCGGCATCGGGCAGCGTCAATCCTGAATGCGCTACGCAGCCTAAGCCAGATATCTTGTTTGATTTTATGTCACTGACCATCGGCGGCATCCCGCTTGCTCCGCAGGTGATGGCCACGGCGTCGGTCAGCTGTATCAAGGTCTCCAAATGCTCGCTGGTCACAGCGATCAGTATTTTAGGCGGAGCGAGTCCCATTCCATTCAACCTCAACTTCGTATTTTCCGACCTCTTTGGGCTCAGTTTCGGAGGCATCAGTCTGAGCTTTAATCTCGGTGCCGCGAATTTGAATCTCTTTATCGATAATACACTCGCCTTCACCGGGTTTAGTCTGAGCTATGCCCATTCATTGCAGACGGGTGATATCAACATTACGTCATCGGGCACACTCAACTTTAAAGTCGGAACTGGACTGACCGGAGCCAAAATCAATGTCTCTGTGTCTCGCGGAACCTTTAGCTCCAATCACACGCTCACGCTGATCCAAGACCCAATCACCGGCGGGCTGACTTTTGGAAGTCTCTCGATCAGCATGGGGATCAACATGGACCCCTTCCGCACGACTATTCTGGTCACTTTTGGACAGATGGGTCTCGCTCAGGCTGGCTTCACCTTTGGACTGGTCTTTTAATACTTCGTTCACAGCGCAAGAAATTGCCCTCAAAAAAACCGTAGGGGTGGTGGATTTATGAAGCTGCAAGGAGCGTCTAACATGTCAGTTAGAAGATTATCATTCTATTCGTTGTTTGTAGCGCTACTTTTCTGTGGCGCGCTTGGCTATTCAGCCTTTGGCGCAGTCGATACGACCTCGACATCCGGCAGTTGTACCCTGACTACAATTGTGCT
The DNA here is from genome assembly GCA_016201405.1 of Candidatus Acetothermia bacterium. Lineage (GTDB taxonomy): Bacteria > Bipolaricaulota > Bipolaricaulia > RBG-16-55-9 > RBG-16-55-9 > JACQCZ01. The sequence goes on from JACQCZ010000003.1 coordinate 10,790, forward strand.
CAATCAGCCAACCTCATGTACTGTAACCGTCAGCAATACAGGTGCAAACGGCAATGGAACGCCACAAGGCAGCGTATCCCTCAGCGTCAGCGGAGGCTCTGGAAGCTTCACCAACAGCACGTGTGGCGCTCTTAGCGGCGGTCAGTGCACTTTCGACTATACTCCCACAGCGACGGTGGGCACTCATACATTAAACCTAAATTATTCTTCAAGTGATGGTACCAAGTGGAGCAACAGCTCTGGATCGATTAATATCACGGTCCATGATGCAGCATTGGTCCTGTTGTGCTCGCAGACTCCGCTTCCTGTAAATTCTCCTACGGCATGCACGGCGACTGTGACCGACAAAACGACCGGGCTGCCTATTTCAGGGGGGACCGTCACATTTTCAAACGCACCCGCCGCTCAAGGCAGCTTTGATACGACGACCTGCACACCCGACTCACACGGGCAATGCAGCGTCAACTATACGCCTAGCAATGCAGATACATCGACACACACGATCACGGGCACCTACGGCTCGGCTAGCGATACATACAATCAGGTTATTGAGCTTCGCCGGGTGGATTTACTGATCTCTTGTTTGCCGAATGATATATTTATTTTTCAGACAACCACATGCACAGTAATAGCCACTGACGGGACAACAGCAGGAACACCCATCACTCCATCTGGATCAGTCAATTTTGTCACTGACAAAACAGGAACATTCTCTGCGGCTTCCTGTACCCTGGCGAGTGGAACTTGCTCTGTCGATTACACGCCTGCTGCTGGCGATGCTGGAAGTGGCTCGGCACCGACAACCATCTCTGCAACCTATGTTCCTGCGACAGGACCATCGGTGCATAGCGCCAGTGCGAAAGATCAAGTGATCAACGTACGGAAGCGAACTACAATGACTTCAGTCGCATGCCAGAATTCAGTGCCAGCGCCGGATACGGTCTATGTAAATGAGACAGGCAGCTGCAAAGTGACTGTAACGGATATCGCGGCAGCTGGAACTACAACGGCACCTACAGGTACAGTCACATTTTCTGTGACATCCTCGACGGCCAATACACCTTCCCTTGCCAGTTGTACTCTGGCCTCAGCGGGTCTTGACCCTCAGGGACATGCAAAATCAGAATGTTCGTCCTCGTATTTGCGAACGTTGCTTCCTGGAGCAAGTAACTTTGCAATCGATGTCATCACAGCTGCTTACCCTGCTACGACTATTCATGAGTTCAGCGGAGGCGGATTCGCCCAGGTCGTCAGCAGGCGTCCCACAGACACAACGGTCAGCTGTGATTCAAGTGGAAACTGTACTGCGACGGTTGCAGAGGCATCTATGGTGCGTGGGCCAGCAGTCACAATCTCTGGGCTAGTCGAAGATGTAGTCAGTCCAAATACCGTTCGTTGCACTGATCTGACAACTAATCCGTGTTCTTTCACCGTGACAGTGACTTCTATCATGCAAAACGTCAGTGTTATGTACGTGCCAAATGACAATGTACATGTGACTTCCTCCGGGGGAGACAATATTACTGATCCTGCTGCTGTTCCTACTACGCCTTCCGGGCAAAAGGACATTTGGGCGACTCAGAACGCCTTGGGCATAGCCTGCTTTGTGGCAAACGTTGCAGCGTTGGCTTTAAATGAAGCTGCGGCCTTGGTCTCCACCTTACCCGACCCTGAAACAGGAGCTGGCCTTTTATTTGAAATCGGCGTCACAATACCAGCGGCCCAGCTTGCGGCATTCTTTTTATCGACACCCGCTAACATCCTCTCCGCGTTTTCGTTGACTGCCTGCACAGATACTGATGGGGATGGCCTTTTCAATGTAGTGGAGAACTTTGCGACTGGCACCGACAATGCCAATAAAGACTCGGATGGCGATGCCATGCCCGATGGATCCGAGATAGACAATGCTGGTGGCGTGGTTGGTGGAGGCGCTTGCCCTGATCCGATAAATCCTGATAGTGACAGTGATGGCGTAAAAGATGGCTCGGAGCTTGCGTATCCTTCTCCGACTTCCCCTTGTGTGGCTGACTCTGACGGAGACGGCATCCCGGATGGAGTGGAATTGGCGACGGATACAGCGCCCACAGATTCTAATGGCTTTTATGTGACAACGAGTGGACTTCATAATGGGACGGTCATTTCAAACGGTCCTACTCCAACATGGCCAGCCTTGAACACGACATGGGCTGTACCCGGCAATCCCTTCCCATTTACTGATACTCGCTTGCAAACGGATCCCATCTCACCCGATACGGATGGAGATGGGATACCGGATGGAGTCGAGTTTGGCAAGGGATGCAATTTGGGCGGAGCAAACCATGGCTCGTATGCCAATGAAGCTGATTCAGATGGAGATGGTGTTCCAGATGGATTCGAAGACACAAATGCTGACGGATTGACCGTCAATACGATTGCCGGTACAGGTACCCAATCTGTGGCTTCGGCAGGGACTAACGAGACAGACCCTTGCAACGCAGACACGGACGCAGATGGCCTTTCAGATGGAGTTGAGATTGGGCACTTCGGCAACACGATTACAACATCAACGCCTTCAGGATCGGTGCTCACATCCGCTGCGCTTGACCAGGACGCTGATGACGATGGGCTCTCCGATTATGAAGAGGTCACCACGGTGCAGACGGATGCCACCAACTCAGACACGGATGGTGATACTCTGACGGATGGGAACGAGCTCATTGCCGTATCCGGTGCCTTCCCTGAGCGCATCTTCCAAGAGGTGAGCAACCCGCTTGTAAACGATACTGACCACGACGGGCTTGTGGATCAGATTGAATACTCAGGAAGCGGTCTTGGCGTATCGAATGGATTGGGCGGAAGCGTCGATACCATATGTCCATATGTGGCAGACCCTGATTCCGATAATGACGCACTCTTAGATGGAACAGAAGATGCCAATCATGACGGAATCATTACTAACACCATTGGGCATAGCGCAACTGAAGGCTCTGGCGAGACGGACTTCTGCAATGCAGACACGGACAGTGACGGACTCTCCGATGGCGCAGAATTTGGACTCTTTGGGAACAGCGAGAGCGCTGCGGCGCCGACGGGCTCTGTGACTACTGTCCCGGCACTTGATGATGATATGGACAATGACGGCTTATCAGACTACGAAGAGCATGTGAACAGCCAGACTGATCCGGTCAATGACGACACCGATGGCGACCACGTCTCGGATGCCAATGAGATCATTGCGGACTCCGGCACCTTCCCGAAGCGCTCATTCCATCAAGAGAGCGATCCGCTCACCCGAAACACCGATGGCGACTTCTTCACAGATGATATTGAATGGGTCAATGCTGCTGCGGGGCTGGGCAGCCTGGACGTGACCAAGGGCTCGGGTCTTGGAGATCCAAGCAATGGAGCCTTCCGCAGCCTTGGCGGTACTCCCGATTTGATATGCCCATTTGTCAACAATGCAGATTCTGACAATGATGCGCTCAGCGATGGCAGCTCGGTCACGATCACCGTTGTGACGGATACCAGCATCTACAACACCGTTGCTTCCAAGCTGGTGACGCACATTGAAGGTTTCGATCCGATCGCGACAGGAACGGGAACTGTAGGTATTGCGGGCACGAATGACGGCCACTTGGACAGCCTAACACCAGGAGCTGGCGGTGCTGGCGGTCCCGGATTGATCATCAATGCCTGCAACCCCGATTCGGATGGCGACGGCCTCACCGATGGCCAGGAAGTCTCGGCGCAGACGAATGCGGACGACTGGGACACCGATGATGATGGGCTGCCGGACAGCGAGCTTTATGGAGTCGTAGGGCAGATTCAGCCGACCAACCCGCTCGACCCCGACACGGATGATGACGGACTGCAAGATGGCACCGAAACCGTCGGCACCATCAATACAGCGGCCGCTCCGGCCAATTACAGAATTACCGATCCAACCAACCCAGACACAGACGGCGATGGGCTCTGTGACGGCGGTAAGAAGGCGCAAGTTCTAAATGCCCTTACCAAGCTGAGCCTAGTCTGCACGGCAGGCGTCAATGACCACCCCAATAATGGCTCAACTCCAGGTCTGGCCGTTGGAATTGGTGAAGACGAGAATGCCAATGGCGCCTTTGACGCGCTGGAGACCGATCCGACTCTGCCCGATACGGACAGCGATGCAGAAGGCGATGGTGTCGAGCGACTCGCTTACTCAACGCCACGGGCGATTCTGGCGGTCGACTCGCTCGGTCGGCCAACCCGGGTTGTCTATCCGAAACCCGGATGTCTCGATCCACTCAACCCGGATTCCGATGGAGACGGCCTGACTGACGGATTTGAAGACCAGAACCACGATGGCAACTTTGACTTCACCCCTGGCGACTTTGACTTCCGAGTCGATTCGCTTGGCGGTGTCATGGCTTCTGATCCGAAAGAGACGAACCCGTGCGACGCCGACACGGATCATGACTCCAACCCAGGCTCAGTCAATTCGATGGGTGCAAATGGCGGTAACAGCAGTGATGCTGAAGAGCGGGCGCGGCTGACAAACCCACTGGACTTTGACAGTGACAACGACCTGATTGACGATGGCGTTGAAGTGGCGTTCGTCTGTATCATGCCGCCATCGGCCAACATCGATGACGACGGAGATGGAAAGATTGACGAAGATCCAGTTGACGGCATCGACAATGATGGCGATGGCAAGATCGATGAAGACCCGCCGAACTTTATCATTACCTTCGTAGACCATTTGGATCCAGAAGCACAGGACTCAGACGCGGATGGCTTCATTGATGGACTCGAAGACTTCAACCTCAATGATCAATATGAGCCCGGCATTGGCGAGACAAACCCCTGTGCCTCGCTGCCTATTCCGCTGATCAACGGCGGTAATATTGGGTCAAGCCCGCCCAAGACGATTCCGGACACCGACAACGACGGCTTTAGCGATGATGATGAGCGCAACGCCGGCACCGATCCGAATGACCCGAAGAGTCATCCGACGGCATTTAATGCGGACATGGATCTCGATCTACAGACGGATGATCGCGTCTGGTTGGAAGACCCGAACCACGATGGCATAGCCGATTACGTGGACATCGACATCAATTCCAACGTCCAGGTCGATGCGCGAATCCAGATCATCCAGAAGCGTGACTACAAGATGGGTGACTTTGATAAAGATGGCAAGGCGAACGACTGCAGCTACTCGATCACCTATGCCTTTGCAAACGGACGGCAAGTGCAGCCGCGCATCACGGCGACAATCTTTGACTACGGCTGCAACATGACCATCGATGATATCAAGGTCTTGAAGGTGAGCTGATTCGTAGATTAGCGAAAACGTTCGACCTTTGAACTAAAGTCTCGTAGGAAGCGAGGGGCTCTTGTGTAGGGAGCCCCTTCTTCATTTTGAGAGTGGAGATTCATCGAGAGCGGTTGTGTGCTTGCATGGAGACCCACTTTGACCTTTCTTTGGTTCACTTTTGATTCCTCGGAAGACTATATAAACGTATCCAACCTGAACACGGAGGTATTTCTAAGATGAAATTCATGACAAGGTCATGCGCAATCTTCTTAGTCACCGCGCTCTCTTTTGTAGTGGGCAGTCTCGATTCACCATTCGCCAGCGCCGCAGATAGTGCAGCTGTAACGATCCAGAACTTTGCCTTCACTCCCAATACCATCACCGTGCCCCTTGGCACTACGATAACCTGGACCAACGAAGATGCAGCCAGCCATACCGTGACCAGCGATACGGGTGCCTTCGAGTCGGGCACGCTTGGCAAAGGCGAGACCTTTCAGTTCACCTTCCATTCAGCGGGCACTTTTATGTATCACTGTCACATTCATCCATCGATGATGGCCAAAGTTGTGGTTACGGCAAAACCGATGACATCGCCGCCTTCCGGTGGCTCTTCTTCGCTAAAGCGTTTTGACAAGAACAATAATAATAAGCTGGACGATATCGAGTTCTTTGCAGCCGTAGATGGCTGGATCGCCGCACAGATTGATGATCTCACATTCTTCAAACTTGTCGATCTTTGGATCTCACAAGGTCCCATAACGGCTGCCAGCCTGCATGCAGATTTTTTGCAATTTGATGACACAGCTCTTGCTCTCAGCTCAAGTGAAACAATCTCCTTCACTGTGCATGGGCAGGGCATTGAGAGAATGCGAGTCCAAATCTTTGGGCTGAATGGAAAGATCATCTTTGACGAATCTGGCGCAGGCAGCGAGCTGAAATGGAATGAGACCACATTCAATGGCACCCTTGTGGCGAACGGTGTTTATTTGTACAGAATCAGAGTCGAAGGAGACGCTGGCCAGGGCGTGGAGATCGCAGTCCAGAAGATTATCATTTTGCGCTGATCGATCTAGGTCTGGCTTCTGATGAAACAAAAACAAGGGGCTCATCATCGAGCCCCTTGTCCATTTATCTACTTCGTAAGTCTCTGACTTATCGCAAGACCAGCACCATCTTCACCGGACTGCTGATCCGCTGGCCATCCTCTCCGCGCACAATGATTCGATAGAGGTAGACGCCATTGGCCACTCTCGCTCCATCCGCGCGCAGCCATCTCCACGTGCTCTCATTACCCGCCGTGAAGCCGGAATCAAAGAGAAGCTGGCCATTCATGCCATAGACCTCCAGCCGCGTGCTCTCGATGTTTGCTCCTTGCGCCTTGATCGCGAAGATGAAAGAGTTCTTCTGCACGCGAAGCTGGCCGAGCGCCACTCTTTGCGACACAAGCTGTGTGGCGTGAGTCTGCACCAGCACACGGTCTGAATCCGAGATGGAGTGCGTGCCGATGATCGGGTCGCGCTCATCGCCATCGAGGTTGAGGTCGCGGTGACGCCACTCTTCCCAGACATAGTAAGTGATTGTGCTGCCGTAGATGTCCGGCTCGGTTCCCAGATCTCCGGTCGTGAGAGTCTCATGCTTTTCGATGTCGTAGTAGAGAATCGTGTGATCCTGGCTGAAGACAATGTGGTTGCCATAGACTGCCGGATCTTGACCGGCCATCTGAGTATTGAATGTCTTCCCGGTTGCAATGTCGTAGTAGCGGATCACGGTGTCGAGGGCATCGCCATCGCCGTTCAAATCATGGCCGACGTCTTGCTCTCTCGTCTGGAAGGTGACAACGTTGCCCTGAATCGCAGGCTGCGAGCCGGCTGCGCCCGTGGTGATCGTGGCCGCACTCTCGACATTGTAGAGATAGATCTGCGGCTGATCGCTGCTCTCCGGGACAGTCTCGTAGGCAATCATCTTGCCCCAGATCACCTGGTTCTCAGCCGGGATATCCGTCTTGATCAGCTTCGAGCGGCTCAGATCGTAATAGCTGAGCTGCGAGCCGGAGATCGAGATGATATTGCCATAGATCGCAGGCTTGCTCCCGGAGATGCCGAGCATGCGCGTCTTGCCCGTCGTGATGTTGTAGACGCCAATCTGGCCAGAAGGATTGAACATGCTGAGAATCTTGTCGAGCAGTGTGTTGGGTCTCTGCACGAAGACGATGTTCTCCCCATAGATATCGGTGTCGCGGTGTCTGCCGGAGACCGAGATTCCCGTATTGACAATCTCTCCGGTCGTTGCGTACTCATAGCGGAGCACGGTGTCATCGAGATCGCCATCGTTATTCAAGTCCTGGCCATGCGCGGCCTCGGGCGTTGGGAAGACGATCACATTGCCCCAGACCGGCGGGTCTCCGCCGACAGCCGCTGCCGGGCAGATGAGCGGAATGTTGTTGTCGATGATGAGCGGATCTCCGGTCATCAGATCGAAATTGATATAGAAAGTGGTCGGGTAGCCGGGAGTGAGGAAGCCTGTGCCGCCATTCTCGCCAGGGCCGAGCACAACCGGGTCTGGCATTCCAGTCGGATCAAAGATGGATGAGTTGAGGAAGGTGTTGTCAATGGTCGTTCCAGGTGGCGGAGTCACAGTCAGCACGTACATTCCATCGACGCTGACCATAAAGCTGTAAATACCCGTTGAGCCATCCAACACAATTGTGGCTGGCGCAGGTCCCGAGACGGAGATGCTGCCGCCCGGCATGATCTTGCCATTGTTCTCGCAATAGATATAGCCTTGCGGGTCACGATCCAGATAGTCCGGGATTCCATCGTGGTCACGGTCTTGTGGTCCTTCGACTGAATCTGGGATGCCGTCGTCATCGGAATCTTTATCCGTGGCTGAGACCGAGGCTTTGTAGTCTTCGACTTCGCCATCGCTGGCCAGTCCATCCGGTGCGAGCACTCCGTCTGTGCTGAGCCGGCATCGCAGATAGGTGATGCCACCGAGAGTGGCCGCTGCGCCCGCCGGAATCGAGCTTGCCAATGTTATGGTCACAGTCTCATTGGTGCCCGCAGGAACCGTGGCCGTGCCACGCTCACTGCTATCAAATGTGCCATCACCATTCATATCCATCCAGCAGGTGAGTGTAGCCATGCTGGCCGTCGGGTTGACGACGCCCACTGTGAAAGTGGGTGTTCCGCCCTCTACAAATAAGGCCGGCAAGTAGACGCCATCTTCATCGCTGCCATCGCCCGTTGCAGCCAGATTTGGCTGGCCATCCGATTCAGAATCCACAGTCGTGCCCATGAGCAGGCCGGAGCCTAAGGTGTGTCGTGCGCCGTTGCTGGCTAAGAGTGTCGGGTAGCTTGGACCTCCAAGGCCATCGGGTGCATCTCCAAAGTCGAGAGAGCCCGATGGAGTGCTCGTTGGAATATTCCTAAACGTGCAGGTGAGGTCCTCTGCGGAAGCGAGAGTGATCGAGACCGAAGTGTCGCCAGCCTGGAAAGAGCTAAGTCCGCTCGGCGAGAAGGTGAAGGTGCTGCTTGTATTTCCAGAACAGGTGATGTCATCCAGAGTAAATCCAGCCGCAGAAGCTTCTGTGACTGAATAGCTTCCATCTGCCAGGCTGGAGAAGGTCTCTGTGTTCGAAAGAGTTCCGTCCGAATCATCATCGAGGCTGAAGCTGCTGGGCGAGAGCCCGCCTGTTGTGGAGTATGAAAAATCCTGAGCATCATTTGGGACCGTATCTTTAATAATCGAGATGCTGCCTGTCGTAGGCGTGCTCGTTGGAATATTCCTAAAGGTGCAGGTGAGGTCCTCTGCGGAAGCGAGAGTGATCGAGACCGAAGTGTCACCAGCCTGGAAAGAGCTAAGTGCGCTCGGCGAGAATGTAAAGGTGCTGCTTGTGTTTCCAGAACAGGTGATGTCATCGAGAGTAAATCCAGTCGCAGAGGCTTCTGTGACTGAATAGCTTCCATTTGCCAGGCTTGAAAAAGTCTCTGTGTTCGAAAGAGTTCCATCGGAATCATCGTCGAGGCTGAAGCTGCTGGGTGAGAGTCCGCCTGTTGTGGAGAATGAGAAATCCTGAGCATCGTTTGGAACCGTATCTTTAATAATTGAGATGCTGCCTGTCGAGCCGCCCGTGCAGGAGATCTCCAACGAGTCGCCGCTGCCGGCACTCCCTGCTGTCTGTGCGCCGCCGTCGTCGAAGACTTCAACGTGGATGACGACGGTGTGAGATCCTGGCGCAAGCGAGAAAGCAGCTTCATAGCCTGTAGCCGTCGTTTCGCTCAGAGTCGCATTCGTCCCGAATGGACCTACCCATTCGAACTCAGGCACGGACGTGTTGCCTTCGTCAGCCCCGGTGTAGACCTTTCCATGCCCCCCGTCGACAGTCGCCCAGGCGTTAGTTGGCTCTTCCAAGGCATCCACCCCGTCTTCGGTCTGCACTAAGACATAGAGTACTTCGGTCGTGCAGTTGTAGCGCAGATAGTATTGGGCTTCCAGAGGCTTGGTGTTGTTGAAAGCACGATACATGCTTCCAAAGAGATCAGTGGTCAGATTCCACTCACTGATACTCCCATCCACGACCGCCGTCCCATAGGTTGGGCTAGGTGGAGTGGCCTTCGCATCAGAAGCTGCCACCATGAACATTCCTAGCAGAAAGACGATGAAAAAACAGATTAACTTGAGCCCGGATGAGACTCTCACAGGCACCTACCTCCTTACCGCAATTTTTTTACTTTCTGGCAGGTGGCAGACTAATCCTGATTTTTGCCCTTGGACTAGCTACCACTCCTTACAAGCCAGCTTTTGTCCTCTCAACGTATTTTCTATTACATTTTTTGCAATTAGTCAAGTGGCATTCTTCAGTCTGGCACGTGCTTTTCTCGATTATTATACCCGATGCGCGGGCAATATGCATACTTAAACAACTATATCACCTAGAAAGAGATGGGTCAAATTTGCGAGGTCTCTCGAGAAGCAGAAACAGATAGAGACAGGAGTGAGAGCCTATTGGGCTCTTGATCATAGAATGCGCCACGTATTCTACTGGGCGGTGTTGATCTCTCTATCAGTTGAGAAACTGGAAGGTCTCAAGCACGGCAGCTGCCGCTCTGACAACCGCATTGAAGTCGAACTCGCGTACCGTCCCTTGAGTGAAGTTGCCAATATTGAGTGAGTGGATGAAGATGACTAGCTCAAAACATTGATCATTCTTTGGGGCTCTATAAATGATCTGGTTGTAGAGATTTCCGGCTCCGGCATCGGCGATCACTTCTCTGGTGAAAATCATGCCATGCAGATTCTTTCTCTCCGACAACCCTAGCGCAGTGAGCTTTGCCAGCTCGTCATTGGCAGCGAAGCCCTCATTCTTCTCGACGCAGCCACCCGCGTCATTTTCAGCCTGGACGCCCACCGCGACGGCGACCTCTCGCAGATTGGTGTTTGCGGTAAAGCCGGTGTCGGCCAGTGTAAATTTGACAATTCCGCCAGTTCCATCAAGGCTCGGCTCGAACTCATCTGGTTGGAGATCAGAGATCAAAAAGGAATCTGGATAGCTCATCTCAAATCCCAATTGATTGTTTTGGTAGATCACCCAGTCTGATAGCTCAATTCCGGAAGCTGGGCTGGCCTGGAAAGCATTGGCTGTCTTCTGGCTGTTTGGATCTTTCCCAAAGAGAATGATGACTCCGAAGACGATGATGCTGAGCGCGACGACAGTCGAATTCTTGAGCATGACATCAAAATAGTTCACTTTCGTCGAGCCTCAAAAGAATACTGAGCGTTAGGGATGAGACATCCGTCGCTGTCAAGCTGAATGCAGCTCTATTTGAGAGTGGGGCGGGTGTAAATCAGTTGATGCTCGGATATGCTCCGGAGACAAGCTCCTTAAAGCCAGAGCCGTCGCTATTGATTATACAGATGAGCAGATTGTCACCATCTTTACAGTTGTAAACAATCCGTCCTTCATCGTTAAGGTCAAAGTTGTAGACATGGTCATTAGTCAATTTCACGGTGAGAAATCCTGACCCATCCGTGTTTACTGTGCAAATGTCAGAGAATTCTGCACTGAACTCCTTATAGCATTCAAATACAAGCTTTCCAGTCTTATTGATTTCTGGATCGGTCGCAAATTGGATTATTTTCCGGTCTGTAAGCCTGATCACTCGCGATCCATCGTTGTTCATTCGGCAGAGTTCTGCTGAGTAATCAAAACACTGGTAGACGATCTGTCCTTCATTATTGATGAGAGGGTTCTGGAACATGCTGCCATTGCTTGAAATTTCCATGGGTTTTGTCGTGCTGGCATGGGTTTATTTTGAGTCGTTATGCGTTGCAGGTTCCCAAAGCTCGATGGGATTGCCGTCAGGATCGTGAATTCTTGCAAAGCGACCAATTTCCGGCATATTCCATTCGGGTTTCGTTTGCACGTCAATGCCCGATTTTTTGAGCTGGCGTATTAGCACATCGAGATCAGTAACGCGAAAGTTGATCATCCATTGCTGTTCAGGACGATCAAAGTAATCGGTATCATGATTAAATGGCGCAAAAACTGTCGGACCCGCCTCTTGTCGCCAGACGCCGCTCGTCATCTCGACGCCAAGATGTTCGGCATACCATTTGCCGAGTTTCTCTGGATCCTTCGACCGAAAGAATATGCCACCGATGCCTGTTACCTTTTCCATAATTCTAGTATAACAATCAAACTTACGGGAGGTCAATTAAGACCCACCCAGTCTTTTTTACGTAAGCATAAGTCTGTTGCAAAAGTCGTGGGTTTTGCAACAAAGCCATTTTTTTAAAAAATAAACATGGATATTCTAGCTCTTCATGTAACTTCAGCCAAAGATTAAAGAATCAAAGCTCTCGCATTTTCAATAATTCCTGGATTCCCGCTGGAGCCTACCCTGGACTTGATCCAGGGCGGGAATGACAATCTCTTTTTGATGTCATTCCGGGCGGAGCGAAGCGCAGACCCGGAATCCAGTGACTTTCAAATCCCCAATTCTCTCAGCTCTTCCCGCTTGGAGGCTAACGTGAAATCCAAGATATGAATCTCTCACTTCAAGGCGGGCCACAAAAAGAGCAGAATAATATCGAGCACGAAGAGAAAGACAATCACAAGCTCTAGCATCAAAAGAAGCCGGTCCTGCGTCCGCTGATGGAGCAGCATGTAAAGATCTTGCACAGTCGTGAGCTTCTCTTGCACGCTCGATTCCCACGTCGGCAGCGAGAAGCGCGCAGCCGCCACGCTGTAGACACGCGCCAGATAGAGATCACCGATCAGCTTCAATGAGTTGGTCGCCTTCTCAATCACTTCAGAGACATCAAGCTTCACTTCTAACAAATAATTGATTGTCGGGGAGAAGGGGCGCGGGCTCATCGATCTCTGTCTCTTTTCTAAATCATCATAGGCCTTATCCAGCGCATGATCGAGCAAGGCATCATAGGTGCGAAGCTCCAAGAGCATCGCTACCGCATATTCCAGAACATCGGGCACATCGTAGCTCTGGCGTGGGTCATAGAGAAATGCCGCGTTCCAGTCGATGATGGCCAGCTCATCTTGATAATAGGAGAGCGCCTGCTTTGTGGCATCGGCAAGCTCCCATTCGCTGAGAGGCTCAGCCTCGCTTCTCAGGATCTTTGCTATCTCTCCCGCATGGGCAGCCAAGAGCTCTTTCCCAAGCATAGGGCGGTTGAAGCGCTCCACGGAGAAGATGGCGTAGTCCTCCCACTCGAGCTCATCGGAAAGATTGAGCACATTCGGAGATTGAACGACCTCATCCGATATTTCTAATAAGAGCCGGTCAAGCTGCGCCCGCGCTGTCTGCTGAATCTTCGCGTTCCCAACGACTGAAGTGGCCATCCCAACGAGTCCGTGCAGCGTCTCGTGGAGCGGAATCTTGAAGGTGATTGTGGCCACCCCAAAGTCATAAAGCTTCGCCTGACAAGTGGATGAATGCAGAGAATCGGCAATCTCAATGTCGAGCGTGCCCATCTTGATGAGCAGCGGCTCTTTGCGGTACTTTACATATTCCGGCGTCAATCGCTCATAGGCGAGCCGTGATAAGACAGGCGTCTCGCCAAAGATCTTCTCGATGCGATCGAGCAAGATCTCATCGCCGACATCAAAGCAATAATAGAGCATGAGCGTGCCACGCTCGATGTATAGAGGCTCTCCCATAACAGATCCTGCGAAAGTATAGATAAATTCGGCAGAAAGAGCCAAACTCAGATGATGTTCTTTGCGCTACAAATCAAATTAGCCTTACAGCGGTGAATGGTGTAAAGTGAAGGATCAAACTATGAGAGATGCTTCAGACTCAGTTCTTTTTTTTGAAGCTCTCCCAAAAATAAAGGACGGGTCTTACATGGCAGTGAATTTGACAATGCCAGGCGGAGATTCAAGCGGTGAGAAAAAATTCCCAAGCGATTATGCACACCTGAAATGGCAGGTCACACAGGCCGGTCTCTATGAAAAGAAGCCACTCTATTATTGGATCAAGATCCCGCTCACAATCGCCGCATTTGGAGCAAGCATTGCGGTTCTTTTTCTGACGCACATTCTTTGGATCCAACTGCTCAACGCGCTCTTCTTCGCCTTCTGCTCTGCGCAGATTGGTCTCATCATGCATGATGCCGGTCACATGCAGATCTTTAAGAATCCAAAGAATAACAATCTGCTCAACTTGTTTGTGAGCGATTTGTTGGTCGCACTATGCTATAGCTGGTGGGTGCAAAAGCACAATCAGCACCACAGCCACCCCAACTTTGAGGATCTGGACCCAGACATCAACTTTCCATTTCTGGCCTACTCACATGCCCAGGCGTTGGAGAGAAGAGGGATTTCGCGATTCATCGTCAAATATCAAGCCTTCTTCCTCTTGCCGATGTTTGCGCTGGTCGCGCCGCTGCTCCGCTGGGAAGGGCTTCAATACCTGCTCAAAGGAAGATCAAAAGATACCTGGCTTGAGCTCTTCATGCTCTTTGCGAGCGTGGCCATCTACTTTGCGATCCTCTTTACTCAGCTTCCGCTGCTCGTGGCGCTGGCCTTTATTGTGGTACAGCAGGTCTCGGCTGGCATCTATCTGGGCATGATCTTTGCGCCAAACCACAAGGGAATGCCCGTCTTTGAGGCCGACGCAAAAGTCGATTTCCTGCGCTTGCAAGTTCTGACCGCCCGAAATGTCAAAGGGAACCTGATCAATGACTTCGTCTATGGAGGACTCAATTATCAGATTGAGCATCACCTCTTCCCCAATATGCCTCGCCTCAATCTGCGGTTGGCGCAGCCCATCGTGCAGAAGTTCTGCAAAGAGCACAAGATCGATTATCACGAGACGGGAGTCTTCCGCTCGCTGGTTGAGATCTTCGAATATATGCACGAGATGGGAGCGCCCCTTCGCAGGCCGTCGAAAGTGCTGGCCAAAGAGTAGTCAATATTCGTTTCAATATGCGCCGAGAATAGATTTGTTGATTCTATTTGCAGGTTGAAATCTTGCGTGATCAGGCAAAGATCGGTGCTGAGCAGATTGGACTGAAAGATTGTGTCTCCTGAATTCTTGCTCTACGTCATCACAGGCTTCATCGCACAAATCATTGATGGGGCGCTGGGCATGGCCTACGGAGTGACGGCATCGAGCCTTCTCTTAGCTCTCGGACTCCCTCCAGCGAGCGCCAGTGCCACAGTCCATGCGGCAGAGTGCTTTACGACTGGCGCTTCGGCCATCTCCCATCGGGCCTTTGGGAATGTCAATACACTTCTCTTCAAACGACTTCTCATTCCGGGCATCATTGGTGCGATTCTTGGTGCGTACATTCTCTCGAATTTTCCAGGTGATGCTTTGAAGCCCTATGTCGCAGCCTATCTGCTCATCATGGGCGGCGTGATCATCTATCGGGCTTATCGAAAAGTCGCGACCCGAGAAGTGACCACTCATCTCATCCCGCTCGGGTTTATCGGTGCGCTGATGGATGCCATGGGGGGTGGTGGTTGGGGTCCGATTGTGGCCAGCACGTTGATCGCTCGCGGGAATGAGACCCGTTTCACCATAGGCAGTGTCAATGCGGCCGAATTCTTCGTGACCTTATCGGCATCGCTCACCTTTATTCTCACGCTGGGACTCAGCAATTGGCAGATCATCGTTGGGTTGGCTCTGGGAGGGCTGGTTGCGGCTCCCATTGGGGCATGGGCATGCACAAGAATTCCAGTAAAGCCATTTATGATTTTCGTGGGATTATTAGTGATATTACTCAGTGTGCGGACGATCGCACTCTTCTTTCATTGGGTATGAGATTTCTAGTTAAAAATATCACTAGTTCAGTGGTCTTATCTTCAAGAGGGCTGACCATTCCCTAATCGCACAATGAAGTCGGTTTAGACTCTTGCGAGTCCTGTTGCTTGAGTCTGACATCAATCACTTCAATTCCAAAAACCGTCATCTGATCCTGAACTTTGGACTTGATCTCAAAGCTAGTTGAAGGCTGAAAGATATCAGCCAAATTCATTCTTGCTGTGATATCACGAATGAGGCCGTAGGTGATGTTGTCGAGGTTCATCTCAGCTTGAGCCCGCATTCCAGGCATTGTCTTTACATACCTCTCAGGGTTTGTAATTCTCCAGATGACGGCGCCATCTATTACAATTCTCTGCTTGTCTTTTGTTCTGACTTCGGCTGGTTTGACATCAATACACAGAGGATAATTTTCAAGAAATATTATTTTGTCAAGGATCGGGTTTTTTGGATAAGTGCCTGGCTTATCCTGAATATTCTTGATCATGCCGAATTGGAGAACGATACCCGTGTGCTTCTCATCCACCGTGAACGTGAAGTTAGAAGTAATTAAGGAATATACTCCCCAGCTCAATAAAACAGCGATCAGAACTAATAGTGGTGTTTTCATAGAAATCACTTATCTAAGACTGAATATTATTTTATCACATCTGAACCACATGAATCAAAAGAGATGAGCATCAATTCATCAACTGGTCCTGGTCTCCACCACCAGACTAAGATTAAAGAGTCATGAGACTGGTCTTGTTACACAGCAAAGCTGAGATCGAAACCTTCACTCGCAAGAACCCGCTCATTCATCTTTATGAGATTGGCGATCTTGACGACTTCTTCTGGCCCAACACAATCTGGTATGCACTCAAAGACTCAGATGAGATCAAGCAACTTGCTCTGCTATATACAGCCCAAATCATACCTGTTCTCATCGCCCATGCCGAAGAGCCAGTTGACATGATGGATGAGTTGTTGCAGTCGCTCCTCCCATTCTTGCTCAAGAAATTCTATGGACACATGAGCGAGCGGTCTGCCGATTTTCTCTCACAACATTATGAGATCGAGCGACATGGCACGTACCTCAAGATGGGATTGCTGAACTCATCAAAGCTAGCTCCAATTGATACATCGGGAGTTCTACAAATGACGAAAAGCGATTCTGGTGAGCTCCTCGACTTTTATAAACTCAGCTATCCGGGCAACTGGTTTGATCCTCGCATGCTGGAGACTAGATTTTATTACGGAATTCGCAGAGAGCAAAGCATTGTCAGCGTTGCTGGAGTTCACGTTTTCTCAAAAGAATATCGAGTCGCAGCGCTGGGAAATGTCGCCACTCATCCCAAATTTCGAGGCCAGGGACTTGCAACGGCTGCCTGCGCGAGACTCTGCAACTCGCTTCGAGCTGGTGGAGTTGAAGAGATCGGGCTCAATGTAAAGGCCGACAATTTTAGTGCGATTGCAAGTTATCAGAAGATTGGGTTTGAGAAGGTCGCTGAGTTTGGCGAGTATACGTTTGAGCTCAAGTAGACGCAAGAATCATCGGATCTTTATTGCAAACGCTCATCGGCGGGGTCTCTTTTCGGCTCAGATTCCAGAGATTCTTTGATCGAGGCCATTTGCAAGCGCTTCAATGTTCGTGTTATCGTCTTAGGAAATGAGATCAAATGACAAAATAGTCTGACAATGCTTTGAAAGGGGCTTTGATATGGCTGGAAATGATGAAAAGAAGAATCAAAAACCAGTAGACACAGAAAAGGCAAAGACTCAAAAGCTGACGACGTACACGGGTATTGCCGTGGTTGCCATTATTTTGATTGCGGTGGTCGTCTATATAATCAATAATCGGCAGGCGCAGACTACGCCACCCGCTCCGACGACAGCGACATTCAATTTGGAAGGGAAGCCCGTTGTTGGTGATGCCTCTGCCAAGGTCTCTGTCGTTGAATTTGCTGATTTTAAGTGTCCCTTTTGCAAGAAGTTTCATGATGATACGTTCAGTCTGCTCTATAATAATTACGTCCTTATGGGCAAGGTCGCGTTCTATTTCGTCAACTTCCCGATTCCCAATGCTACAGGGAAAGACTCTCCCAATGCCTCGTATGCCGCAGAGTGCGTCTTCCAAAAAGGGCCCGTCGCATTCTGGAAATATTACGACATGATCTATGCCAATCAGGGGGACGAGAAGGAAGAATGGGCGACCCCGGCCAAGTTGGTGCAGATGATGAAAGACCACAGCGTGATTCCCGATTTGGATGAGCAAGAGATGACAGACTGCATCACCAAGATGACCTTCAAGAGCGCTGTGGATGCAGATTATCAGATGGGGATCAAAGCGGGTGTGCAGGGGACACCCTCGATCTTTGTCAACGGAAAGATGATCTCAAATCCGACCTATACCGAGATCAAGAAAGCCATCGACGCGGCTCTCGGCTCATAAGCGAATATGAGCTCGATCTGGTCTAAATATAGTCTTTACTTTGCCTGGATTGTCGCGCTGGTAGCCACCGCAGGCAGCCTCTATTTCAGCGAGGTGATGCACTATATTCCCTGCCAGCTCTGTTGGTATCAGCGCATTCTGATGTACCCGCTGGTCATTCTGCTCGGGATTGCGAGCTATCGCGGATACAAAGAGATCTATTCCTATGTGTTGCCCATGACCATTCTTGGCTGGATGATCGCCTTCTATCATTATTTTGGTGTTGAGCAAGAAGTTTTTGGGCAGCTTGAATCGCCCTTCTGTCAGATTGGGGCGCCATGCAATGCCAAATGGATCAACTGGCTTGGATTTATCACAATTCCGTTTCTCTCCTTCACAGCCTTTACGCTCATCACGATCTTGATGATCATTACCTGGCGCAATTGTAAACAGAGCAAGAGATCTGAAGTGACTAGCTAGGGCGTTGTTTGCTCTTCATTTGATTCGCCATTGGCAAGGACTTTGCACAGCCTTGTTGGAAGTCAAATCCCTTCTCTCTCTGATTTTTAATTTGTCTCCGAATTTATTTCCATGATATTCTAGGTTCATAAAAGAATGGGCAGGGGAGGATTATGACTCGTTGCTATTTGCTGTTTTTTCTCATGCTGTTCGCGGTGCTCTTCCATGTCTCTGGAGCAGGAAGCCAGCCTGTAGGCAATGTGGATCTCAGCTCATTTGGGGATTATCGCTGGCTGCTGGATTCACCCGTTCGCCATCATCTCTCATTCGGTGCTCTTCAATTCCTTGACTTACTCTATGGAGAGGAAGCGACGACGGCATCTGGGGATGGGGACGTCTTCGCACTCGATCAGATATTGAACGACCGCTCTCAAGATCAAGTCCCTTCTGCAACTCTTCAGAATGAGACTGCGATTGCGGTGCATGGGCCAAACGTCGTTGCTGGCTGGAATGATTTGGGCCAATTCTCTTCCACAAGAAGCATGATTGGCTACGCCTATTCTGGGGACGGAGGCATCACATGGACGGATGAAGGCTCTGTTCTTCCCATTCCAGGTGGCTTCCTCTTCGGTGATCCGGACGTCAAGGCCGATCGCATAGGCAATTTCTATTTTTCTGGCATCGGCTCAAAGCCGGGACTGGGCGCTGCCATCGTGGTTGCGAAATCATCCGATGGCGGGCGCACCTTTGGGACTCCGGTAATAGCGAGCATTGGTGTGACTGGCTCTCCCTACATGCAAGACAAGCCATTCATGGAAGTTGATACTAGCGGTGGCCGCTACGATGGAACTATTTATGTCACCTGGTCGCTCTTCTCTGCGCGCTTGTGGGGTTCTATGCTCAATGAGATTGTGCTCTCTCGCTCTACAGATGGGGGGCGAAGCTTCTCGAAGGCCACTCCTGTGGCGCCTTTGGGGGGATACCAATTCTCCATGCCACGCGTCGGACCCAATGGTGAATTGTATGTGCTCTATGAGGACTATCTAAACTTTGGTCTGCGAATAACAAAGTCTGTCGATGGGGGACGAACTTTTGGTGCCGATGGAGTCAACAATAGACTGATCGCGCGGTTCGCCCTGGGTGGAGTGCCCAATCTCAATTGCGGTCGTTACGTCCTGAAAGGCAATATCCGTCATGATCTTGTGCAGGTAGACATGGCCATCAATCATCAAAACGGCGATGTCTATGTTGTTTATGACAGCAACCCTCCGGGCGCAGATCAGACCGATGTCTACTTTATTCGCTCGACGGACGGAGGAGTTAGCTGGAGCCAACCTCTGCGAGTCAACGATGATAAGAGTGAGAGCGATCAATTTATGGGAGCCATTTCCGTCTCCGAAGATGGTGTGATCGGAGTCACCTTTTATGACCGCCGTAATGACCCAGAGAACCTGAAACTGGACAAATACATGGCGCAGTCGTTCGACAGCGGCCTCACATTTGGACCCAATTTCCGCTTGAGCAGTGTCTCTTCGCCAGTGCCAATAATTGAGGTGCCAATTCCATGTTATATGGGAGATTACGATCAGGTAGCTTCTGATGGAGAATACTTCTACGCAACATGGGGCGACAACCGCAACAAAGCGCCCACATGGCGCACTGGAGCCAGCATGCCAGATCCGCGGGAAGAGGCCTCCTATGCAGGAATAGCCGACGCTGTCTTTGTCATCGGTGGGTACTATACTGATAAGGCCATCGCCGCAGATGTCGGAACGAATATGGCCTATCTGCCAAAATCCAATCGCTGGATGACACTGGCGCCTGACCCAGTCATGAGAGGTGGCGCTGCGGCAGCTTCCAAGGATTTTTCAGTCTATGTTGCGGGCGGGCGATCTCTTCCCGGTGGCGATCTGCTCTCAAGCTTTGATCGCTATGATGCCTTCCTCAATCACTGGACACTGCTTCCTCCCATGCCCACTCCCAGAGCGGGCCTTGGTTTGGCAGTAGTTGGGGAGTCGATCTATGCACTGGGCGGTCGCGATTGCGGCACGTATGCCGGATGCGGCCAGGCTCTGGCTGTCAACGAAGCCTATGATCTCCGTAGCGGGCGCTGGACTACCAAGAGCCCAATGCCTGATGCTCGCATGGATTTCTCGAGCGCAGTCCTCAATGGCAAGATCTACGTTCTAGGTGGATTTGAGAGCAAGAGCGAGAAAGCGCTGAGCACAGTCCTGATCTATGATCCCGTTGTAGATGGCTGGAGCGACGGGCCAAGCCTTCCCGAAGAGCGCTTCAGTGGCGGCGCTGGAATTTGCAATGAGAAGCTCGTCTTCTTTGGTGGCTACGATTCGTCATACACTGTGGCCCGAGATGTATGGGTTTTTAATTCAGCCTCTGCAAAATGGGAAGATGCCCCGCTGCTGAAAGTGGCTCGCGCTGAGTTCCAGGGAGTCCTCGCAGCCGATCAGCTCTTTGCTATCGGAGGAAACTTGAATCACTATTACGCGGATGGCTCAAATCGTCCCTCGCATTATTCTGGATACAATGAGGCCTTTCCCTGTAAGACGATGGGTGATCCTGAGCCTGATCCCGATGTCTATTTTCAAAGAATCGCTATTCGGAATCCTTCAGTGCCATCTTCTTTGCAGGATCATTCTTCCGCAAAAATGAGCGCGAATCACGAACTTCAATCTCACCCGATCACCTTCCGCTCTGACCTAAAACGCAACCAGCTAGTCTTCAAAGCAAAGGGCAAGGGGATCGCTGGCCTGCGCGTCCAGATCTTTGATCTGAGTGGCCATCTAATCACTGAAGAGCGCGTTGCAGGTCCAGTTTTGATGCTTCAACTTCATAGACGACTGCCCAATGGAGTATTTATCTACACACTTACGCTGGAAGGGCCGGGTGGATCTATGATTAGGTCTGAAGTCAAGAAATTTCATCTAATAACCTGAGGCGTCTCTAAGATGTATGGACGTTCTTTTCTCGATCTATCCCTTGTTTTTTCACAATTCTTGCTTCAGTATCGCGAATAGTAGCGCCAAGCCACATGATGGTGAATAATCTGTAGCCGCTATTTTTGAGAAGATCCAAAGAGAAGATGGGAGGAAGCTTGAAGAATGAGACGGACGCAACTTCCAAAAAGCTGCTCTTCTGGGCCAGCGGCTGCTCCATCTGCGCGGGCATCATTCATGGAGCCAATGCTCCGGAGCACCTGAGCGAGTGGTGGGGCTATGGGACTTTCTTTCTCCTGGCCGCTATGGCTCAGATGGTTTTCGCGATTGTGCTGCTGCTTCAGCCCTGGAAGTACGATGCCAAAGGGGCAGACCGCCCCGATCCCGAGCGCTATGCAAAGCCCGTCTATCTGACAGGAATCTGGCTCAGTGCCTTCTTAATACTTCTTTATGTGATCACCCGGACGATTGGGATTCCCCTCTTTGGACCGGGTGCGGGTGAGATTGAGTCTGTGACTGTGCTCGGTGTCGCCTCAAAAGTCTTTGAAGGCGCACTGATTATCGTGCTCGCGATGCTGATCCGCAGGCTTCCAGGCTAGTCAATAGCCAATGACCCAGTCTCTAATCCTGTCCAAACAAGGCCGTTTCGGTATATGCTAGTCCTCAATGCTGGAGTCTCTTGAAAGGTGGATTCTACGAATCCCGTCCGAGAAGACGGGGCTAGGAGATGATACGATGCTGCAAGATGCTCAGTACGCCATCACCACCCGCCACGTCCGCGACTGGACGGGCGGTCTCTTCATCCTCTCCGGACTCATCCACGGGATCATCATGCCCGAGTATCTAAACCTTTGGTGGGGCTATGGCTCCTTCTTTCTTGTGGCGGCCATCGCGCAGGTGATCTTTGGCTTTATCATTCTGATGCAGCCTTGGCGCTATGATGAGATGGGGCACATCCGCAGCCATCCGGAGAATTATGCCCTGCCTGTCTATAGTGCGGGTCTGCTGGGGAATGCTGCGCTCGTCGGGCTCTATCTCGTCACCCGGACTGTGGGGATTCCCTTTCTCGGTCCGGAAGTCGGCCAGGTGCAGCCTGTCACCGGGATAAGCCTCTTCACCCAGGGGATCGAGATTCTGCTCATCGTTATGCTTCTGGTCATGATCCGGCGCACGCTCCATGAGACCGAATGATCTAGCCCGGGTGGCGGTCAGCTCGCAGGCCTCTTTGCTCCGATATAGATGAGCCCGCCGCCGACTGCAATTGCGATCACGCCCATGAAGGCCCAGAAGGACTGGCCCGACATAAAGGCTCCCGGTATGACATTAATCCCTTGCAAGATCCAGACGATGCCAAGAAGTGCCACTAGAATACCGCCAATGATGCTGATCGAGCGAAGCATGAATTGATCTCCAATCTGGGTTTAGCTGGTGACTTCGACTGAGAGGGTATGATACCCCGTTGAGCCCGCCGGGAAAGCCTGCGTCACGATGCTCTCCTGAAGAATTCCACTCTTATCCGTGGCGCGGGCCTGGATCTTGATGGTGCCAATCTCATTGGGTGTCCATGAATAGGCCCACCGTGTCCAGCTATAAGGAGAGAGCGGCTCTTCGAGTCCCGCCTCCTGCCAGCTCTGCCCGTCATCGGTGCTAATCTCCACTTTGCTGATTCCAGCAAGGCCCGCAAATGCGACTCCTGCGATCCAGACGGGCTTTGTCGCGCCCAGTTGTCGTCCATATCCCGGCGTGTAAATTTTTGAAATAATTTTGATGGGGGCTTGATCGGCCCAGCCGCGCCGCTCCCAATAGCCTTCATATTCTTGACTGCTCACCACAATTTTTGTGATGTGTTTTGTGTTCTTATAGCCATAGATGCCCGGGATAATCAGCCGGGCTGGGAATCCATGCTTGGCGTCCAACGGCTGGCCATTCATCTCATAGGCGATGAGAGCCTGGGGATGATCGGCCACGAGAGCCAGAGGAACAGCAGTCGAATAGCCATCCGAGGCGTAGAACTCAAGAGTGGCTGCGCCTTTCTGAACCCCGCATGTCTTTAGCACCGAGTCCAGTGAGACCCCCTTCCAGAGCGCGTTGCCGATCTGGTCATTGGTCTCCGGGTTGTTGGCCTCGTAATCGACACACATCAGGGTAGCGTACTCTTCCACGCTCTGAAGGCTTCCGAGATCGCTGTACTTGAGATCGAGCGGGCGCTCGACCAGCCCTTCGATGCGCAGGCTGCCATCGCCCTTGGCTTGGTGCGGGAAGAGATTCTTCGAGACGTAATAAAATTGCTCGATGGGAGTCACCCGCGGTGAGAGCCCTTCAATAGAATCAAATTGAGTGACAGGAGGGAGGGTTTTGAGCCCAGGCTCAGCGGGAAGCGCGGTCGTGACTTCTGCTGCGGGTTGTGGATGAAGAAGATCTCTTCGCAGCCATGGCCAGAGCATGAGAATCCCTAAGATCGAAGCGAGCGAGGCGAGAATATCCCGCCGCGTCCAATGCGGTTTTGAAGCTTCTGGTGAAGCACTATTGGTTGTCGATGACGGGGCTGGGCTCAGTGATCTGAAAAAAATGACGAGCATCCCGATAAACAGAGCCGCGGTCAAGAGGGGCGATGCAATAAGCGAAAGCCATGACCAGCTTGTGCTTGTACCCGTAGCCGAGATGAGAAGAAAGAGCAGACCGAGCGCCAGAGCCGCCTTCAGTGACAGAATCGCAAACTGCATCGGCTTAAACTGACTCACATCCGGTATGTGATGGGTCACGATTCTTATGCCCACCCAGGACAGAGCCGCGATCTGAATGACGCAAAATAAATAGAAGGCCAGCGCTTTTGCACTCTCTCCGAGTAGCGAGATGCCAAAGGCTTGCAGGGCTCCGGGAATGATGGCAAAGAGCAGGTCTGAGAATGCTGCGGGCAGAAAAGGTGTGCCCCAGGCATGATAGGCAAAATAGCCAAGCCAGGTGACGAGAATGGCTGCGAGGAGCGCTGCAAGCAGACCCGATCTGTTGATTGCACTCATCTTTGATTCATTCATCGCATTCTCCTGACGCCTTCGATGTCATAGATCTTACATCATTCTGGCCGGGTGATGAATATTAAAGCCACTGGATTCCTGCTTTCACGGAAATGACAACCCTATCTGCCCGTCATCCCGGACGAAGCGCAGCGGAGATCCGGGATCCAGGAATTCTTGCAGTTATTAAAAGCCATGGGAGGAGCCTACGGGCTGAGGTTCATCTGTTTTAGCATTTGAGCATAGCGCGGATCGGTGCGGTAGGGACCCCAGTAGGGATCACGCAACAGATAAGCCGCCGTGACATCGTGCTTGTCAATCGATTGTTGCACTCTCTTGAATGCCTCATCTGGATTGCCCAGCACGAGCTCGACATCGGCTGCCCAGTAGTCTCTTCCATTTGGGGTGGGACTCTCCGGATATTTGTCCATTAGGTTGAGGGCCTTCTCTCGTTCCCCCCTCTTTGCCAGCAAGAGGGCGCGCGCGACCCGGCTCGTCTGTTTGTAATCATCGGCCGATGGGTAATGTCGATCCTCAAGCGAAGCGAGAATCACATCCGCATTATCTAATAATTTGAGCGCCTCATCGGTCCGATCGGCCCGAATCAACGCAAAAGCAGAATAGATTTTTGTCGCCGCGATCACAAACGGATTGACATCTTTGGCGCTCACAATCGATTGAACGCCCGCCATGGCTTTGTCCGGGTCGTGACTCCTCATCAGCTCCGTTTGCAGAAGCAATGTGGCATAAAAAGCCTGAGCCTCCGGCTCATTAGGCAGCAGCTGGCGGACCCGGGTCGCATTCTGCATGGCCTCATCAGGTTTGCCCTGCAGGATCAAGAGGAGTGCGTACTGTATTCGCGTTTCCGCCTCAAGAGTCGAGGTCAGCTCGAGAGAGAGTCCCTTTTGGATCGCCTCATCCGCTCCGGTCCAGTCCCAGTTGAGGAGCTTTGATCCTGCTAAAATGTCATAGCTTCGGATGTCGTTGGGGCTGAGCGAGGCAAGCTTGCCCGCCGCTTCGGTGGCCTTGTCATAGTCGCCCATGGCCACCGATGTCTGAAAGAGCAGCTCCCAGCCATTGACAAAGCCGGGATTGAGCTCCAGTGAGCTCTGCGCCCATTCCTTTGCCGACTTGTAATCCTTGGTGCTCAGATAAATGCTCGATAACAAGACTTGAATGATCGGTGAGAGCGGGTCGAGCTGATTGGCCTTTCGCGCCTCCGCAATCGCCTCATCATCCCGCTTTACTGTATCAAGCAGAATCGCGTACCAGTGGTGCGCGGTGGCATAGTTGGGGTTGAGGGCGATGGCCTTCTGAAAGAGCCTCTCTGCCTCTTTGTAATCCCGGCCTTCTAGCTGATATTGGGTGACATAGGCTAATGACGTGATTGCCTCAGCCAGATTTGGATCCAGCTCAAGCGCCTTGTTGGCCGATGCTTTTGCTTGGCTTAGAGCCTGAACCGAATCGAGATATCCGTAGCTGGCCATCAGGCTGTACGTATCGGCAAGACCGGCATAGGCCTTGGCATACATGGGGTCGCTGTCAATCGCCTTTTGGAAGTAATTGCGCGCCTGCCCAAACCCCGCCTCAGTCCGCTGGTTCCAAAAGTAGCGCCCCTTGAGATAATTCTCATAGGCATCTGCACTGGCCGTGTTCTTGTCCGCCACGGCAGTGCCCGTGGGGCTCATAAATTTGAGCTTGAGCTGCTGCACAATATCTCGCGAAATGTCTTCTTGAACCGCAAAGATGTCTCTCATGGTGCGCTCATACGTCTGGCCCCAGATGGGTGAATCTTTTTGCACTTCGACGAGGTCAACCGAGATGCGAACTTTGTCTTCGGAGCGGCTGACGCTGCCTTCCAGAATGTGATTGACATTGAGCTTCTGGGCAATTGTTTTTATGTCAGAATGCTGATCTTGCAGGCTGAAGACTGAAGCGCGGGAGATGACCCGCAGCCCGTCCACCTGGGAGAGCTTGTTGATGATCTCTTCGGTCATGCCATCGCTAAAATACTGATTCTCGGGGTCGGAGCTCCGATTCTCAAAGGGCAGCACAGCAATCGACTCTATCGTGACCGCGGCTCCTGCTGAAGGCCCTGCTGTCGGCTTGGAGAGGAATCCAAACCAGACAATTGCCCCGAGGGCAATCAAGCCCATCGCGCCGAATGCCACTTTTGGCCAGAGTGATGGGCGGCGTGGTGTGGCTGGTTCTTGAGATGACTCAAGTGAGACGGCAATCTGGGGCGAGAACTCACCGGGCATCATCACCCGAAAGACTTCCAGCACATCTTCAATATTCTTCAGTTTTGTGGGGCCCAGGCTGACAAACTGCACATCCATCTTTTTGCGGACCTGGTCATAGACCTGGCGGGAGATGCAGACGCCGCCTGGCTCGGCCAAGGGCTGGATGCGAGCGGCTAAGTTGACGCCATCTCCCAAGACGTCTCCATCGCGGTGGATCACATCTCCAAGGTGAATGCCGATGCGCATGGCGAGGCGCTCGTCTGCCGGTTTTGAGGCATTGGCGCTGCGCATGGCGCTTTGCAGGGCGAGGGCGCATTCCACCGCCTGCAGGGCGCTGCTAAATTCAATCAAAAAGCCGTCGCCTGTGGATTTGATCTTGCGGCCTGAAAAGGCCTCAACTTGGGAGCCGACCAGCTCTTCGTGTTCGCGCAGGAGCTGAATAGCAAGTGTCTCATTTCGATCGGCGAGTGCGCTATAGCCGACCAGATCGGTGAACATGATCGCTGCGAGACGGCGCTGCTCCGAACCGGTCATTGATCGACCTCCATGCCCCTTCAAACGGAGATAGTAGCCTAGATTTGCATATAGAGCAATAAAAACAGAGTCAGGGCTCTTTCAAAATAAAAAGCCCCCACCAGTGCATGAGGGCTTTCGCGTTACCGTTCAATTGGAAGCCGGTCAGCATGAAGAGCCGACCTTGCAAGGCTCTCTACTGATACTCGACCACGGCTCCGACCAGTCCGGCATCAATGTTGTTGGCGGGAAACGAGCAGCTCAGATAGTACGAGAAGAGCTGGTTATCCACCTTGGCGTCATTCAAGTTGACCTGGGAGGTCCACTGCGTGCGCCCAAGAACGCGGATGTTAAGCGCAGAAGTGATGTTTGTGGCTGTGGGTGCTGAGCCGAGGACGTCGAGCTGAAGGCGCTTGAGGTAACAATCCACGCTGACAGGAAGACCGGTGTCGGTGTTGCTGTAAAAATCATAGGTCACATTCTTAATCTGCGAGCCGTGGGGCAGGTTGAGGCTGCAGAGGAGATTGCCTCCAAATTGCGAGGAAAGGTTGCGGTAATCTCCAAATGCGCTGTTGCTGCCAGCGGGCGTCCTGCTCAAATAGCCTGAAGCTGAATTGTCTGGAAAGAAGGAGCTGAGCGGACAGCTAAAATAGCTGGAACTGACGGAACTGGCGACTTGTGGAAGGCTGGTCAGAAGAGCGACAAAAACGATTCCAAGCGACAGAAAAGCAAATGAAACGAAACCACGTCTACGAGTAAACATGATCCCTCCTTTGGGGTACACTCCTCCCATTTTAGAGCCAAAAGGGTGACATGATCAATATCATGGGTCACATTGGAGAATCTTCAGATCTGGTGCAAAAAGCTGGAGCTCAAGCCAGACCTTTGTGCTCAAGTAGGAAATTGAACTTTGCCCCTGGCACGCATTTCCGATGGGAGCTGGCTCTGATAGATAAATTGATGGACAGGTGTTGCAACTCCGGACTCTTTGCCCAGACGCACCACTGCACCATTCCAGGCCTCAAGCTCCGAGGGCTTGCCAGCAATGAGATCGCGCTGAAGCGAGGTCGTCCCAGTCGCAGGAAGAGTGTCAAGAAATTTCATCGTCTTCACCACAATGCCCTCGGGAAACGCAATCTTTCGGGTTTTGGCCACATTAAAGATCTCATTCATGCATATCTCAAGCATTGCCCTGGTCTCCGGGAGCGAGCGCAAGACGCCGATGGGTGCCCTGGCGACTGAGCCGACTCCTCCAAACGAGACGACAAATAAAAATTTCTCCCAGAGCGCCACGTCGATGTTGGCCGGGATCTCGGCCTTCACGCCTGCCTTTTCAAATGCCATTCTTAGTTGCTCTGTGCGCTTGCTTGGCTTGCCGTTAAGCTCTGCAAACTTGATGTAGTGGGCCTCGCCCAGGCTGCGGATGTGGCCAGGCCCGGCGATCATGCTAATGGTTGCGCAGAGGCCGCCGACCACGTGATCCGGGTTCAGCTCAGATGCCAATTGCGCTGCAGCCTCGACTCCATTTTGCAGCGGCACGACAAAAGTCTCGCTGCCCATCAAGGGCTGCATCTCTTTTGCCGATTCTTGCACCTGCCAGGCTTTTGTTCCCAGAATCACCACATCCACCGGCCCAATCTCTTTGGGATTATCGGTCGCCGTTGCCGGGTGGATCAGAAGCTCGCCCTTGGCCGTCTCGACGCGCAAACCTTGTGAGCGAATCGCGTTTAGATGTGCACCCCTGGCAATGAAGATGACCTCTTCGCCGCTTCTCGCCAGATGGGCTCGGAAATAGCCGCCTGCTCCGCCTGTGCCAAAGATCGCGATTCGCATCTCAATCTCCTTTCTGCTCCAGCATCGTATTGATGGCCGCATCGACGTGAATTTTTGTCGTATCTAGGAACGGGATCCCATGGTGAGACGGCTCCTTTAAGATGAGCGACAGCTCCGTGCCTCCCAGAATCAGGCCGTCAATCTGATCTCTTTGGATCATTTGGTCTGTGATGGCCAGCAAGCCCCTGCGAGTCTCTTCGACTACACTGCCACGCATTAGCTCGCCAAAGTACTTTTCGTGAATATAATTCTGTTCGCTCAATTCAGGCACAACAATTTTGATGGCGTATTTTGATGAGAGTCGTGGATAGAAGTCCCCGCCCATCGTAAATCTCGCGCCGAAGAGTCCCAGAGTCTTCAAGCGAAGGGCTTTGGCTCTTTCAAAGGTCGCCTCGACGATGCTGATCATGGGAATCTTCGATCTGGACTGGACGGCATCAAAGACGATGTGGGGTAAATTGGCGGCCAGGAGTCCAAAGTCTGCTCCGGCAGCCGCAAGTCTGTTGACTTCAGCTGCCAAAAAGTCAGCCAGCTCAGCGAGTCTGTTGGCCGCGACGAGATCGAGCATCCCCTGGAGATTGATGCTGTTGATGACGAGATGCGGGCTGCTGCCATCTGGAACTCTCTCGCGATACTTGGCTTGCAAAAGCCGGTAATATTCGATGGTAGATTCCGGCCCCGTCCCGCCAACGATGCCCAGTCTCTTCATAGGGGCATTGTATAACGCCAGTTGCATGCCTAGACAACAGGCCAGATGGCCAGGCT
Source organism: Candidatus Acetothermia bacterium (assembly GCA_016201405.1). Classification (GTDB taxonomy): domain Bacteria; phylum Bipolaricaulota; class Bipolaricaulia; order RBG-16-55-9; family RBG-16-55-9; genus JACQCZ01. The sequence continues at coordinate 40,545 of JACQCZ010000003.1, forward strand.
TGACTTTGCGGACACAAAAGTCTATCTATTAAAGATCAGCACAGAGCCATCAGACTCCCTATGAAAAATAAAGCCAAATCTGCTCCAACAATCCAGATCAATAAAAATCGATTCGCTGAGCTTCAGCTCCCCATCTCAAAGAAGAGCGCAACGATAAGCATTGGGCTGGCCACATTTGCGTTAGCGTCAGTCTTTGCAGCCCAGGCAGATTTTAATCCGGCTTATCTTGTGGTGCTGACAGGCACCTCTCTGCTCTGGCTCGTCTGGGCTCTCCCCAACGTGCCGATGGGTCTGGCGGCGATCTTGTTCTTTGCTCAGCCGCTCGTCATTCCCATGCTCAGCTCCGATGCCAGCCTTCCAAAGCTCATCTTCACGATCTTGATGATCTCGCTCATGCTTGCCCTGTGGGCTGCCGATAAAATCTTGCAGCAAAAGTGCGTCTTTCAGCTCACATCGCTGATTTGGCCGGGGATTGGACTGCTAAGTGCAGCCACGATCTCGCTCATCAACAGCATTAGCTTCATCGTTGATTTTCCGTATATTCCACTCATTCTTTATTTTGGGCTCTTCATTTTATTACTAGCAAACCTCCTCAAAGAGCCAGGTCAAGTTCGCTTCTTGTTGGGCGCAATCCTGACCTCTCTGCTGCTCTCGGCAATCTTCTCGCAGCTTCAGTATTTTGGATTGCTGGCCGGCTTTCAGGGGCGATTTGGCGGGACAAACTCGATTCTCTCGACCCTGGGGAACCGCAATTATCTGGCTGGCTGTCTGGCCTATCTCTATCCTGCCGGGCTGATTCTCTACTTCCAGACCAAGAGCCGCTGGCTGCGGGGGCTGGCTCTGACGGCGCTGGTGCTCATCTTTGCGACTCTCTATGCCATCGATTCTGATTCAGCCTGGCTGGCCTTCAGCCTCGCCATCATTACGCTTCTTGCTGGCTTGAGTCTCTCCGGCGAGCTCATCCATCTTCATCAGCTGCGAGCGAGAGGGCTCGCTCTGGTCTGCGCAACACTCGCTGGGGTTGGATTATTTTTTGCAGGCACAATTCTCTGGGTTACAAAAACAAGTCTTACCGTCTCTCAGTTAATTTCAACGTTCAATCTCTTCACGCCTGTCACCTGGATTGCGCTCTGCGCGCTGGGATTACTCATACTCTTTGTGTTGCTGGGAAGATCGATTCATCGTCATCCGCGAAGATGGGCAGTTGCGCTCAGCATCATTATTGGAATCGCTGTAGTCGGAGCTGGGATGACCCCCATTGGCAAAGTCGTCTCAAAGAGAGCCGAAAAGATCGCTGCCCAGAATACATCTCAGCTTCGCGCTCAATTTTGGTGGGTCGCCTACGGGATCTTCAAAGATCATCCTCTGATTGGGACGGGGCTGGGCGACTACAAACGGGAATATCTTGCCTACAAAGGGCAGTTTCTCCAGACGCCGTTGGGACCGCACTTTATCAATTCAGTGCAGGGCGAGCTTCCCGTCAGTAATGCGCACAATGAATTCATCCAGCTAGGTGCCGAGATGGGAATCCTCGGGCTTCTTGCGGTCGTTCTCTTTATTGGAGCCATCGCGCAAAGAGCTGTGAGAGTGATTGGAAAAGAGGGCTCCGCAGAAAAGCGCTGGCTCGCCATCGGCTCTGCGGCTGGAATTGTGGCTGTTATAGTAGATTCACTTTTCAGCTTTCCGCTCCACCTGCCGACCAATGCTCTAATTCTCTCTCTGCTGCTTGGAGTGCTCTGTTCAGAAGCGATGGGAAGAGGGCAGCGAGTCATTCAGCTCCGCAAAGCTGGTGCATATCTGCTTGCTGGAATTCTGCTCATTGTCGCGCTTGCAGCGGGCGGCATAGCCTATCGGGCCTGGATTGCCAACCGCGATTTCTCCTTTGGCCAGGCTCTCTTGGGGAGAGGCGATGAGCGCGGAGCGGCCTATCTGCAGCGAAGCATCGCGATGGGCAGGTCACCCGGAGAAGCTTATTATGTTTTGGGATTTTGGAACTTCAACCAGAAAGAGTACCGGCCAGCAAAAGAATTTCTTGAAAAGTCCATGCCACTCTATCCGCGAGAATATACGTATTTCATGCTGGCCGCCATCGCTGGCCAGCAGGGAGATTTCGCCGCGGCGCAGAGACTTCTTGATACGCTTCTCGCCTTCAATCCGGACCCCATCTTAAAGAATAAAGAGATCCCCTATTTGCAAGCCCTTCTCTTCAATGAAGCGGGGCAGCCCGAACAGGCCATTCCACTGCTGGAAAAGCTCTTAGCGATTGGATATCAGCCGGAGAAGATTCATCTCGATCTGGCTGATATCTATCTAAAAGAGAAGAATCCGCGATCGGCAAGAGAGGAGATCCAGCTGTCGCTCAAACTCATTGAGGATGAGCTGGACGAGATCGGCATCACTGGGGATCCGGCGCGCCGCAAAGAGCTGCTCGATCTGCAGAAGAGCGCTCAGGATGAGCTTCGCCAGCTTTGATCTTTAAAGAGAAGACCCCCAGGAAGCGACTCCCGGGGGTCTTTCAGTCTTCTTATTAGCTTGAGATCTTATCTTACGACGACGAGCTTTTTGACTTCGCTGCTGAGTGTGTGACCCAGCGCATCTTTGGCTGTCACAACGTAGAGATAAGTCCCATTGGCCAGGGGTGCTCCAGAAGTGGTCGTCTCGTTCCAGCTGAGATGGCTGCCAGTTGTTTCCTGGTTAAAGACGAGA
>JACQCZ010000004.1 GCA_016201405.1 Candidatus Acetothermia bacterium
CACCCCGGTGGAGTTTCGAGACGGTGTACGGATTCCCTTGCTGGAGCATGGGCGTCCATCCTCGCACCAGAGCAGCAAACGGCAGAATGGCAACCACAGTCTCTACTTACGGGTGGTACTAAAATAGGGGGCAGGCCAAAGTAGCGTTGCCATTGTTAGCGTTGAATGCGAATCTGGTAAGGCCCGGTCCTCGACTTCGTCACTTAAATTGCAGCAGTCGTAGAACCAATATGTGCCGTGCACATGGACAATCTGTAGATCATCTCTTTCCGGGTGAATTCTGTCAACAGTCCTTGGGTGATCACAGACCAGCGGTTCTTTGCCAAAGAGCCTTAAAGCTCTTGATAGGAAATCATCAAAATTCGGAGTAATGACCATGGTTGCGATCTTTTTCTCAAGAAGGTGTGCAAGACGGAAATTCGCGTGTGAGATTGGTTTTTTTTCCATCAACTTGCGGAGATATGCTTGTCTCTGTATTGGATTTGCATACGCTTGTTTTGCCCAGTGGGAGTATGATACTAAAGGATCGTCAATTTTTTCTGAAGGGCTTGTCCTCCCATGTTTAAATGCAATTTTACGGAAGTCATCTTCAATTTTAGCTGCTAGCGGGATGGGTGGATATGAAATTCCGGCCCCTACAATGAAGAAAAATGGCAGGCGTTCTTTTTGACTCTTTGCTCCTGTTATTGCTTGTTTGATATGGCTAGCGGCCTCTTCTAAGCTAATTATGTTCATAAATTTTAAGTTAACGCATGAAAACAGTTTCCGCTGTAAAATCTATCAAATTATTGATTGTCCTGCGAATCTGATGTGCTCTCAGTTGGAAGAATTTTGCACGGAATGAGTGCCAGAAAAGCGAAGAGACCAAACAACGCCGCCACTCCGAATGGAACCCAGTCTCCCCAAGCCAGCTTGGCCTGCATCGCCAGCGCCGGTCCCGCAGAGCGGATTGTGCCAGTGAATGTCCCGATCAGCCCGCCAATGCGTCCCCGGTTGGCTTGCGTCGTCAAGTTGGCAATCATCAGGTGATTTCCAACCAGCAAAAACTGGGCGAAAAGAAAAGATGCGATAAAGAGCGCCACTTGCCAGGATGAAGTGCCAAGATAGATCCAGAGCACAAGCGCAGCTGGATGGAGAAGCGCATTCCACATCACAATCCCCTTGGCTCCTACTCGTTTTGCCAAACTCTCACCAAAGAGACTGATCAGGGCAGCGATTCCCCAGCCTGCCGCAAAGAGGATGTTGATGTCGCTCTCCGTCTGATGAAGAACTTCATGCAGATGCATCGTTGGGAATGGCCCCAAGAGAGTCACGGAAAATGTGAGCGATACAAAGACGCTGGCCAGAAAGAACCAGCGCAGATTGGGTCGAAGAACCTCGCGAAGATTGAACCGCTCGTGAGTATGTTCAGAGTGTTTTGTCTCTACAAGCCCGATCAGCGCAATGAAAGCTGCTAAAAAGCAGACCCCAGCCGAGATGGCAAAGAGCGTATGCATGTCGCTGTGCCAGAGCAGCACTGCCCCAAAGATGGGCCCAAGCGTTGCCCCGAATGAGAGGGCCGCTTCAAACCAGATGTAAGCCCGGTTGCGGTTCTCTGTCGATTCTGCGATGAGCGCATTGAAGGACGGATACTGCAGACCTCCAAAGGCATTGATCAGGATGAATAGAAGTGCGGCCAGAAGCCAACTGTTCGTAAAGAATAACAAAATGAGAAGAGGTGGTAGCGCGAAAGTAGGAGCAACAATCATCAATTTTCGCCCAAAGCGGTCTGCCAGAATTCCTCCCAAGAGCTGAAAGAGCATGAGAGCCAGCGTCGAGCAGGTGTACGCAATGCCAACTTCCGTTGGGGTTGCCCCCAGATTCTGGAGATGGACGGGCACGAGATAGGTCCAGGAAAAGAGCGCTGCGAAATTGATGAGCATCGAGAGCGAAAGGACGATGACGTTTTCCATTGTGATTATTAATCAATGCGAAGCAGATGCGCTAGAAGCCCCTGGCAACCCGCTTCCACTTGTCGATAGGTGCGCTCAAAGTCGTCGTCGAAGTAGGGATCATGTACGTTCTTTTCTCGAGTCTTGGCGTAATCGAGCAAGAGATGAATTTTCGCTTTCGCGGCCGGATTGCTTGCCAATAGTGTCTCATAATTGGAGCGATCCATGGCTACGAGTAGATCAAATTTTTCAAAGTCCTCAGAGCGCACTTGACGAGCGCGTTTTCCATCCAACGATAGGCCGTGCTCTTCACCCATCCTGAAGACGCCGCGATGCGGCGTCTCTCCGACGTGTTGGCTCGAAGTTCCGGCAGATTCTATGGAAATGCGATCTCCAAGGCCCTGTTCTAGAAGCATCTTTTTGAAAAGAGCTTCTGCCATCGGAGAGCGGCAGATATTTCCTAAACAGACGAAGAGCAGCCTCAAGCGGCAGCAACCTTGAAAGCCTGATTGGCTGCTTCCAGAGTCTGATCAATATCTTCAATTGAATGGGCGAACGATACGAACCAGGCTTCAAACTGTGACGGAGGCAGATATATACCTCGATTGAGCATCTCATGGAAGAACTTTGCAAAGCGCTTGGTGTCGGATCGTTTTGCTGATGCATAATCGGTCACTTCATCTGCTGTGAAGAATGGCGTCAGCATCGAGCCGACGCGATTGAGCTGTATCGGCACTCCTGCGCTTCGCGCGGCTTTGACCAGCCCATCGGCCAGCCGCTTTGCGCGTGATTCTAGCTGAGCATAATCGCACGCTTGTAATGTCTCTAGCATGGCAATACCAGCCGTCATCGCCAGTGGATTTCCGGCCAGCGTTCCGGCCTGATAGACGGGTCCAATCGGCGCTACCATATCCATGAGCTCGGCACGTCCGCCGTAAGCTCCCACTGGAAGCCCGCCACCGATGATCTTCCCCAGACAGATAAGATCGGGCTTGATGTCGTAAAGCTCTTGTGCGCCGCCCCAGCCCAGGCGAAAACCAGTGATGATCTCATCCATGATGAGCAAAGACTTATATTGATGAGTCATCTCGCGCAGCCCACTTAAAAAACCAGGCGTCGGAGGGACGACTCCCATATTCCCAGCGACAGGCTCAACAATCACAGCTGCAATCTGTCCGGCGAAATCATCAAAAAGTGCTTTGACTGAATCGAGATCATTGAATGGAGCACTCAACGTCTCAGCGGTTGCGCCCTTTGGGACTCCAGGTGAATCAGGCAGACCCAGCGTGGCCACGCCCGATCCCGCTTGCACGAGGAGCATGTCGGCATGGCCGTGATAGCAGCCATCAAATTTCAAAATCTTGTCCCGTTTGGCGAATGCACGTGCGAGTCGCAGCGCGCTCATTGTCGCTTCGGTGCCAGAATTGACAAAGCGTATCTTCTCAATGGCTGGCAGTGCAGATGTGATTTTTTCTGCCAGATTGATCTCTAATTCAGTTGGTGCGCCATAGCTCGTCCCGCGCGGCAAGGCTTTGCGGAGTGACCCAATAATGTGAGGGTGGGAATGGCCTAAGATGAGCGGACCAAACGAGGCGATGTAGTCAATATATTCGTTCCCATCGGCATCATAGAGCCGGGGGCCATCAGCGCGCTCAATGAAGATGGGCTCGCCTGAAACGCCCTTAAAGGCACGGACAGGACTGCTCACCCCTCCCGGCATCACCCGTTGGGCACGGCCAAATAATTCATGAGAGTGATCTCTTCGCTTGACGCTCATACGGGACCTCAACTAGCATATCGTAATGCGAACAGGGGGTTCAACATTTTGTCATTTTTTCGTTTAGGTGCGGTCTTGTTATTTATTGTGCTGGCTATTGGGACATACTCTTCCGCTCAGCCTGTAGGTCAGCAACGTGCTCTGGAAGTTGGCGGCTCACTTGGAATGCAAGAGTTCCAGACCACTTATATTGGAACTTTCGGGTTCTTCATCGAGATTGGTGACCGCCAAGGGCTGCAGCTTCACTTTGGCTTCAATTCAGGCCTCTTCAATTCTGTTGTGGTGACTAACTTGGAGTCCATGTTTGTGCTCAACTTTGCGCAAAAGTTCTACACGGGCGCGGGAATCTCCGTCCCGATGATCATTGGACAGTTCTCTGGAGAGCTGCCGCTTCAGATTGTCGGAATTTTTGGCGTAAAGTCGCCCATCGCCAAGAATTTCAATGCCCAGATCGAAGGTGGAGTCCTCATTCCGATCAGTGGCAATGGCAAGCTGACTTTTCGTGGCGCGCTGATTGGAATATTCCCCTTCTGAGAGCGATGAGTCGGTCATGCTCTACGTTTCGGCAGGGAAGCCTGTGATTCGGTGAGAAAGATGAGAAACTAGCAGCAGAAGCTAAACATCTATGAGAAATTTAGGTGAGAAAGACCTGAGAAATGGCTGGGACGTGTCATTCAAAAGGTGGCATTTCTCACCGGTTTCTCAGTCGTATTTCTCATAGATAATCCTCATAGAATCAAGACTTTCTCAGTTTCTCACCCAAATGCCGCCCTGCGCGGCGGATCACTTTGCTAGCTCGTAGTAGTAGCGAATGGTGCATTCGATCCCTTTGTAGTAATTGGGCAGATGATACTTCTCATTGGGAGAGTGCAGCCGGTCATCGGGCAATCCAAAGCCCATCAGCGCCACGGGCAGATTGAACATGCGCTGGAGCTGCACAACGACTGGAATGCTTCCGCCTTCGAGCAAATAAAAGGGCTTCGCTCCAAAGGTCGTCTCATAGGCTTTGGCGGCAGCCTCAACGGCTTTGTGCTTCCGGTCTACCAGCGCCGGATCTGCGCCATGCAATATCTTTACATTGACCTTAACTGTGCTTGGAGCGAGCGACTCGATATGCTTCTTGAAAAGCCGTCCCGCCTCTTCTGCCGTCTGGTTCGGCACAAGACGCATACTGATCTTAGCCAATGCTTTGGCCGGGATCACAGTCTTGGCGCCGTCACCAATAAATCCCCCTCGGATTCCGTGGACTTCGAGCGTAGGGCGTGCGCCAATTCTCTCTTTGGTTGTAAATCCGGCCTCACCCCACGGTTTTGAAACTCCCGTCTCTTGCTGCAAGGTCTTGTCGGTAAATGGCAGCTTCACCAGCTCTTCTTTCTCTTCTTTGCTTAGAATTCTTACTTTGTCATAAAAGCCTGGGATTGTGATTTTGTTCTGCGCATCATGGAGCTTGGAGATGATCTCACAAAGGGCTTTCATGGGGTTGTGAACCGCGCCACCATAGGCGCCGGAATGAAGATCATGGCTGGGGCCAGTCACTTCCACTTCGGTGTAACAGAGCCCGCGAAGGCCAACCACAATGAGCGGCTGAGTGGGGGTAAGCATCTGAGAGTCTGAAATTACACAGGCATCGGCCTGGAATAGCTTTTTGTGATTGTCGAGCACGCCCTTCAGGTTTTCGCTGCCGATCTCCTCTTCGCCCTCAATCATCAGTTTTACGTTGAGGGGCAGCCTCCCATCTGTCTTCATAATCGCTTCCAGAGCCTTGAGATGCACCATCACTTGCCCCTTGTCATCCGAGGAGCCACGGGCATAAAGGTTCTCTCCACGCAGAGTCGGCTCAAAAGGAGGAGTCTCCCATTCGTTGACGGGGTCGACAGGCTGGACGTCGTAGTGCCCGTAGATGAGCAGTGTCGGCTTGCCAGAGGCATGGAGCCAGTCCGCATAGATCACAGGGTGGCGGGGCGTCTCCAATAGCTGAATATTTTCAAAGCCGATGGCTTTTAGCTTTTGAGTGATCCACTCTGCGGCGCGGCGGACATCCTTAGCATGATCGGGCAACGTGCTGATGCTAGGTATTCTCAACAATTCTTTGAGCTCTTCGAGGGCTCTGCTCTGGTTCTTATGGGCATATTGAAGGGCTGCTTGCGTCATAGTAGAAATGCTCCTCTTTCCCATTGAGTTTGCGGGCTACCAAAAGAATACTTGCTGTTGCACAAAGCGTCAAAATTTTGATCCACCATTGATCGATGGCTCACAAATATTCTCGACCACGAGAAAATTGTCAATAGAGACCTGCTCTTGACTATAATGGCCGTGATCATAAATTTTCCCGAGGGGTACTCTTTAAGGAGGAAGCATGCAATCCATTTCGAAAGCCTTTATTGCTGCTCTGATAAGTGTGCTATTCATTGCAACGACCGGGAGTGGCCAGGTGACCGACCCGAGCCTCAAATGGCATACGATTGAGACTCCTCATTTTCATATCACTTACCACGACGGCACAGAAGGAATGGCTCAGCTCACGGCTGTGGCTGCTGAAGATGCCTATCAGTTCTGGGGGCAGAAACTCGATTCTTGGCCGGTTGACAAAGTAGAGCTTGTCGTCGAAGATTTTCAAGATGGCCCCAATGGCTTTGCCAATGTCACCCCGTACAACTCCATCGTCAATTTCACAGCCTATGCTGGATTTGCCTCAGGCTTTGCCAACTCGCGCTCTGAATCATGGGAGGCCGTGGTTACTCATCATGAATATGGCCACATTGCGGACTTGGAAGATGTCTCGGGTCTTTCCAAAACACTGAGAAGCATCTTTGGGCACATCATTACACCGGCCATTCAAGAGCCGACCATTCTGATCGAGGGCATTGCCGATTACGGTGAATACGTGATGGATGGATACTCGCGCTCAAACGAAGAGCGAGTCTCCATGATGCTTCGCGCCATGATCATGGAGAATAAATTTCCCAATTATCAACAGGCGAGCTTCTTCTACAATCGCACAGAGTGGCCCTTCCCTGGCTCGATCGCGCATGACATGGGACCCTGGTTTGTCAACTATCTGGAAGATAAATACGGCAAAGATACCTACGCCAAGATGAAGAAGCTGCAAGTTGAAGATCCTCTTTGGGCGATTGGAAGCCTTTTGGCTCCTGTGCCGGGAGTGACCGGTCTTACCGGTGATTTTAGTGGCCTCTTCAAAAAAGTGACTGGCAAATCCATGGATGTTGTCTGGGAGGAGTTCCAAACCTGGCTCCAAGCACAGTTCAATGAGCAGATTCAAGACATCGAGGTCAAAGGGATCACACCGAGCCGCCGCGTCAGCCAGCTTGGCTATGGCAGCGGCAATGGACACTGGTCGCCCGATGCACAGTGGATCTATTACAGTCATAATGGCAGCCCAGGGCGCTTCAGCGGCATTCGCAGGATTCATCCTGACGGGACAGGGGACGAGGCGGTCGTCTCGCCGGCTGGAAACTTTGACATCGCGCCCGATGGCAAGGCTCTCGTCTACGCCAGGAATGAGATTTTCAACAATTCATATCAGCGTCTTGATCTTTATCGCTTTGATCTAGAGACGAGACGGGAGACGCGCCTCACCTATGGCGAGCGCGCCTTTGCGCCTGCCGTCACGCCCGATGGAAATTCGGTCATCTACGCCCGCTATAATTGGGGGCAGAAGACTCCATCGATCTCTAAATATGACTTCAGCACGGGCAAAATCACTTCCATTCAGACTTTCCCAGATGATTATGCTGTGGAGAGCCTGACGCTCTCCCCCGATGGCAAGACTCTTGCCCTCTCCATCTATCGGCGTGGTGGTTACTCCGATATCTATACACTGCCTGCCGCGGGGGGACAGCTTACGGCCATCACTCAGGACAAGCCGACCGATTATGGGCAGAGATTCTCTCCCGACGGACAATATCTTTTCTTCAGCTCTGACAGGACGGGCGTCTATAATCTTTACGCCTATCACATGGCCGATGGGAAGTTCTCTCAAGTAAGCAATGTGCTGACAGGTGCTCTGGGGCCAAACCTCTCTCCTTCAGGGGATAAGCAGATTGCATTCACGGGCTACAGCGCTGCGGGTTACGATGTCAATATTATGCGCTATGAGCCCAATACCTGGAAGGAAGCTGCCGTCACCAAAGATTCCATACCAGACTGGAAGGGATTCCCAACAACCCATTATGCCATTCATGATTACTCGCCGATCTCGTCGCTCATCCCCAAGCTCTGGCAGCCGCAGATCAGCACAGACAGCTTGGGAGCATCGACGTTTGGTCAAGACGCACTCTATCAGCAGTTTTACAGCCTCAGTGGCGGCTGGGATCTCAAGGCGAGCAAGCCCTTCTTCAGCTTCAACTATTTCTACAATGGAGTATTGCCAACGATCACCATCTTTGGCGGGATCAATCCAAGTGGAAATTTCGAAGGACTCTCGCTGGCGTACCCGCTTGTTTCGAGTAACAACCACGGCCAGAACATCTCCATCAGTTATCAGCGCTCCGACTTTGGCAAGGTCAGTGAAACCTACTCGGCTAACTGGACTCTCAATGAGCTGAGCGGGCTTGATCTGATGGGTCACGCCATCAACCTCTCGGTCACCGGCTCGCTCAACATGGCTTCGGGAGTAGACTCAGTACGGAAGGTAGTCACAAATGCGACACATATTTTTTTCCTTCCCTGGTATGGCAATTCGATCGCCAATCGACTCGTCTTTGGCTGGAGCGATGCGGGAACGCCTGAGCAAGGTTTCAATGTGGGTGGACAAGATGGCCTCTTCATGGTTCGCGGGGTGGGTGCTGGGGCAGCTGCCGGACAGATGGCCATAGCGGCCAGCATGGAGTACCGCTTCCCGATCGCTTCTATTGAGAAGGGGATCAGCTTATGGCCCATCTTCTTTGATAAGCTGACCGGCGATATCTTCGTGGATGCTGGCTATGCCGGACTTGACCCTACACCCAAATATTTCGAAGACCTCAAGATTGGATACGGAATCGAAGTGGAGTTGAGTCTCAATCTTTTCAGCTACTTTGGTGGACCGGTCATCCGGTTTGGAGCAGCCCAGGGGCTTGGTCAGACATCGCCAACTTTCTACATCTCGTCTGGAACAGCGTTCTAGCGGAGACTGGCACCTCTTTCAACTCATTGAGAGTGGGAGGTCATTTACTCTCTCGGACTTGTCTTTGAGGGTTGAAGACGGGCTGATTCGGGTTTAGCTACACGTCTTCCCCTTGACACTGGTACAATGACCTGGTAGTATACTTCTTTAGAGTATACATCCCCGTTGAGGGGATGAAATTTTGCAGGAGGAGATTGGCCGTTATGCAGATGACAATCTACTACACAGACGCAGATCAGTATCTAATTGACAAGATTGACGAAAAGGCGTACCGCGACCGCAAAAGCCGAAGCGCCGTGATTTTGACTGTGCTTGAGCAGTTCTTTGAGCGCGATAAGCGGCTTGGCGAGATTTTGTGTGACATGGGCAAGCTGGATCTCAAGGAGCTTGAGAAAGCCCTTGATGCACAGAAGAAGTCGGGCGGACAGCGCATCGGCGAAGTTCTGCTGGAGAAGGGCGTCGTAAAAGAGAAGGATGTTCAGCGCGCTCTTGCCGTACAGCAATCTCGATAAGATCTGATTTAGTCTTAAATTGATTGTAGAGAAGAGAGTGGGGCAGACCCGCTCTCTTCTTATTTTAGGGGTTGCTTAGGCGTATTTGAGCAAGAAGATTACAACTAAGATCAGAATTGGAGTAAAGGGAATGGCTGTCTGCCAGGCGCGCCTCAAGATCGGCTGAGGCTGCTCGGCCAGCTCGCCAAAGAATTGAAGAAGGGCATTGACCACCCGGGGATCAAACTGCTTCCCGCTCTCATCCCGAATCATCTTAAGGGCAATGGTGTGCGGGAAGGCTTTGCGATAAGGCCGGTCTGTGGTTAGAGCGTTGTAGACGTCAGCAACGGCAATGATTCGTGCTCCAAAGGGGATCTTTTCGTCGAGCAAGCCATCGGGATACCCCTTGCCATCCCAGCGCTCATGCTCGTGCCGCACAATCTGAACAATCCCACGATAAATCTCCAGGTTCTTAAGCAGCTCCGCACCAATGACGGGGTGCTTCTCCATCTCCTTGCGCTCTTCTTCAGTAAGGGGTCCGGGTTTGAGCAGAATGCGGTCCGGCACAGCAAGCTTTCCGATATCGTGAATCAATGCTGCAGCTTTCACGTTCTCGATCTCATCTTGACTTAAGCTGCAGATGCGGGCTACGTCGCCTGCCAATTGCTCCACTCCCTCAGAGTGCTCGTAGGTGTACGGATCTCGCACTGCTAGCATCTGAGCCACGCTCTGGAAGGTCTTTTGGGCTTCCTGGCGGAGTCGCATGTAATTTCGAAGCGAGGCATGCACCAACCCCATGGGAATCAGGACGAGCAGCAAGTTCCAAGGCGAGTATGAGTAGACCTCAGCCAGCAGAATACCGAGCGCTCCCAGCGACAAGATCTGGACGAGAAGATTCTCTAGGCCGAACCTCAAATAATATGAAAAGCTTGTCTTTTCGGTGAGGCTGATGATGCCAGCCACCAATGCACTGCTGGTAAAGGAGTAGGTCAAAAATCCAACGGAAGCCGCCAGCACAAGGGCCACCGGGGCCTCGCTGTTGGTGATATGGCCACCGGGCAATAGGCTGTGACCCCCAAGCACCTCAAAGATAGCCGCTGCAGCAAACGATGAGACAGCAATCTGGCTGACGTTAAAGGCGACTGTGACCATATACCGCTGAAGACTATTTCCTTTGATCAGGGGCCAGCGAACAATCAATTCTGCGGCCAGCGTGCTGATAGCCATGACGGCAATGGCCAGAGGGAGTCCGCCTAATAGCAAGGTCGCGATAAAAATAGGATGAGTGATGGCAATATTGCCTCGATGAACCAACTCAATCTCGTAGATCTGAATTAGAAGAGAGATGCCAGCAAAGATTAAGAACGGAGTCATTAGACCCAGCCACTGCTCTCCAAAATTTGGGAGGTTAACCGATACATACGAAACAGATACTGTTAAGAAAATCAGAAAAAGAAGATAGGTTTTTGCTGCCCTTGATAGCTTCATCTCATCTCACAGTGAATATCTTACCCGATCACCCCCTAAACTCCAAGTAAATTCATAACTTCATGGGATTGGTGGTGCGTCTCTACCCGCCCCACTTGTCGCCAGCAGCGGCCAAGACGACGAATCCAGCCAAAGCAATCAGCACATAGATGACCTTGCTGTTGCTGGCATTCATGACGAAAGAGTTGATCTTCTGCTGCACCTGAGCCGCCTCGTTACCTGCACTCCACTTCAACATATCGAATCATTCTCCTTTACAAGTACTGTTGGAAATAGATTGAGCTAACTACGAGCTACCCGCCCCACTTGTCGCCAGCAGCGGCCAAGACGACGAATCCGGCCAAGGCAATCAGCAGATAGATGACCTTGCTGTTGCTGGCATTCATGACGAAAGAGTTGATCTTTTGCTGCACCTGAGCCGCCTCGTTACCTGCACTCCACTTCAACATATTGAATCATTCTCCTTTACAAGTACTGTTGGAAATAGATTGAGCTGACTACGAGCTACCCGCCCCACTTGTCGCCAGCAGCGGCCAAGACGACGAATCCGGCCAAGGCAATCAGCACATACAGAGTTTTGCTGCTTACTGCCTTCATTACCAACCCGTTGAGTTGATTAAACATAAGATACCCCTCCTTAGGGTGATTGAGTTAATTGGTTCCGTTCCACTTTCGAGTTGCTCCAATAATCATCAAAAAGATTGCCGGCAGAATCATCCGCTCATAGCCCACCTCGCCCATCAGGGACGATGTCCACTGATTGATTCGAGATGCTGCCTTGTTTGATCCTCCTAGCACTCCCCACTTTGTCATATATTAATCCTCCTCAAAATTATTATGTGATTGTATCACTTACTCGTCAGTTACACTTCTACGATTTATTTACTTTAGCATTTTAAACTCCCCGCAGTCAAATATGTGTAGCACAAAGCACTCAAAGATGCAATACAATTTGTCACGCGGTTTTGCATAAATTAACATAGGGGACCCATAAATTCGTGTGAAAATGAGGTAGCAATGCCGAAGAGATCTGTACAGGTAGAGAAGGCACTGGCTCGCTTGGAGGAGATCGTCAAATCATTGGACGCCAGTGAGCTTTCGCTGGAAGATTCTCTAAAACTCTTTGAGGAGGGCGTAAAACTGGCCGATTCGCTCAAAAAGAGGCTTGAAGAGAGTGAGCTGCGTGTCAAAAAGGTCTTAGAGAGCGCCGAGGGGTTTCGGGTGACTGATTTCGAAGATTGAACTGGCTTCCTCACTGCGCGTCCCATACCTCTCTCACCTTAGTTGTGTCAATTCTTCTTGTGAACCCAGATCTCTTCTGCCTGCAGCGCCCGCACCTTGCCAGGGCGAACCTTGCGATAGATATCACGGGGAGAGACTGTCTTGCCGGCCACTTGGAGCAGACGGGTTACTGGAACACCAAAGAGGCGCTCATTCTCATCTAGATAGGGCTTGATCAAATTCCAATCTGCATCGGTCAGCTCCGTAAATTCACCGCCATTGAGATGATCGGAGGTCAAGCGGCCATAGGGATCGCGTGCATAGATTGCTCCACCGGAGGCGAGCGAGAAGAGGTTGCCACCCGGATAGGGCGTGTCCAGCTCCATGATATTGGCGTCATCATCGAACCGAATCCCGTTCAGGATGACAAAGCCACCGCCATTGAGAGGATCACCAGCCATAAAGGACTCCGCCAGATAATCCAAACAGGTCCCGTTGATGACGACCCGCGGTTTGCCAACAGCGTTGATCAGAGGCCGGCCAGCAGCATTGCCGAGCACATAGGCCTGGCCCCCTTTGGCGGCGTACATAAAGGTCTGGCCGACATCGCCATGAATGACGAGCTTGCCATCTTTCATGATCTGAGAGAGCTGATCTTGTGCATTGCCATGGACATGAATCTCCATTCCATCGATTCCAGAGGCTAAGTAATCTCCCGATGAGCCATAGACATCCATCCGGACGCCCTTGGAGTCAATACCAAAGCCATTGCCAATGAATCGGTGGCCATGCGCGTGAACGACCATAAATCTCCGGAAGCCAAGCTTGTACATCTTGACGAGGTCATTGCTCAATGAGTCTGGCCCTTCTGGTTGATAAGGCCGTGCATCGATGACGAGAGTCTGGTCAGGACTGGCAGGCTTCTGTGAAGGCTTGCTCTGGTCTCTGAACCCATAAGCTGTTGTCGGATTCTTCTTGATCGACTCGACAATGCGCGCGAGTGACTCATCGTAGAGAGAGATGAGGCTGCTTCGGCGCAGATTGCCCGCAGGATGCCGCCGATCCATCAGAGTCGTCAAGACCTGAATGGCACGCCCCCGGTTGCAGTCTTCATTGGCAGAAGTTTCCAGCTCGCTGAGTATTCCAAGCACTTCGCCATAGCCCCAGCTTGGCATCTTTTCAATAATTTTTGCAGCAAGCTCGTCGGCAGTGTCAGTTAGTTTGACCGCGAATGGCTTTGCTGGAGGAGTGCTTTTTGTCCGATCATAAGCAGGCCTCTTTGCGCTCTGAATGCTGATCTCGTGCCCAAATTTATCGGTGCAGATAAGTTTCTTCTTCGCTCCATCGGGGTGAATCGTAAATTGGAAGGCGCCGCCGTCGGTGTGGCTGCCGCCACGCGCATTCCAATAGCGGTCGGCCCGGCTCCAGAAGCGCTTATCTTCTCTGGCCAAGCTTTCGAGTGCTGCATCGATCGCCTGTTTTTCAGAGGCGGCAAAGCCGATCGTCGCTTCACCCGTCTGCAGAGCAAAGACCTGCGGACGAAGCATGCTCGTATCCGTAATGCCAATCAATCTCTGCAGATTCTTCTGCGGCTCTGATTGTGCAATCAGGAAGAACCAGGGCCCATCCGGTGAGCCATGCATGTGGACTTCTTGGATCATCTTATAAATCTTTTGCTTCTCCGGTGGCAGCATGGTGAAGTCGCGCTCAGTCGTCGGCGCAAGAGACTCAATCACATATTCCAATGGGTAGCCATACATTCTGGAGTGCAGGTCAAATACAAGCACAGAGACTTCGGTATCTGTCAAAAAGAGTGGCTTGATCTTGCGCTGCTCGAGATAGGCAGAGACCGATGCATAATTGGCAAAATCGCCGTTATGTACGAGCGCATCATGCATCCCGATAAAGGGATGCGATCCGCCAGGGTGCCAGACACGCCCCTTGGTCGGATAGCGGTGATGGCCAATCCAGACATGCGCGCGCATCTCTTCGATGCGATAGTAGCGGACCACGTCATCGGCGTGAGAGACCATCTTGAGGATGAGCATGTTCTTTCCATGGGAAAGAACGAAGGCCTTCTTCTCTCCGAGCGATGCATAAAAGGCCTGATTGAGCGCAAATGAATTCTGAAAGACGATCTCATCCTGAATCTTGTAGCGCTCCAACTTTTCTAACTTGAATTTGGTCTGGAACTCTTTGAAAACAGATTCTTTGACGCGCACAAAATAATAATGAACATCGGGTGGACGCACCGAAAGCCCGTTGATGGAGCGATAATCCGGCACAGGATCAAACTTGCCCTGATGATCAATCTCAAAAGTTGGAACGATAAATCTCTTCTCTAAGTCTGTCCGAACGCCGGGGTCAAGATAGGCGATGGCCAGCAGATAATCATTCTCAAGAATCTTTTGAGTCGTGCCAAATTCTTCGGCGACAAGCCCGACGGCTGCAAAGCCACCGCCCTTGCCATTGCCCCGGTTTCTCATCTGGACGAGCGACTGGAGCAGGTGCTTGGCCGGAATCTTCTCGCTACACGCAATCCCAATTACGCCGCAGCCGCCCTCAGCCTCGCGCTCATAGGTTGGCTGAGCTACGTTCTCATCTGACATTAACGAAGCTCTGGACTGGAGAAGCAGATTCGAAGGATCAGACATGATTCCCCCTGTAAATCAGTAAATCTTTTCTGCCGCGCAGCTCTTTGACGCTCTTGAGTCCCAATTTTCGCAAAATGTCTCGCAACTGGAATTGGAGTGATTTGTAAAGATTGCTGATTCGCTCCGCTCCCCAGTCGGGATCGACCAGTTGTGATAATTCAGGATCGGTTGTGGTAAGTCCAAAGGGGCAGCCTCGTCCGCGCTCGCAGTTGCTGCAGCGTGTGCAGCCCAACGCCACCAGCTCAGCCGTGCCAATGACGCAGCCATCGGCTCCGAGAGCGATCGCCTTGGCAATGTCGTACGCCGTGCGAATGCCACCGCTCGACATCAGGACTACTTCATCACGAATTCCCTCTTTGACAAGATGCTCATGGACTCTAGGAATGGCAAATTCGATGGGCATGGCAATGTTCTTCTTGGCAATCTCCGGCGCAGCCCCAGTCCCGCCGTAGGAGCCGTCAATGTGAATAATGTGCGCCCCGGCGTAGTAGCTTCCGACAGCGACCATGTCAACATCTGTTGGAGTTGAGACTTTTACGGAGACGAGCGCTTCTGGGTTGGTCGCCTTGACCCAGTCAATGTGCTTGCGATGATCTTCCACACAATAGACCGAGTGAAACGGAAATGGCGAGAATAGACTTACCCAGGGAACGCTCTCGCGGATCTTGGCGACGGCCATTGTCGTCTTATCTCCAAGCAAGTGACCTCCGAGCCCGGGTTTCGCGCCTTGCGCGTATTTGAACTCAACAATGGGCGCATTCTGAATGGTCTCTTCACGGACTCCAAAAAGCCCCGTGGCAATCTGTGTAATCACATTGTCTTTATATTGAACCAGCGAATCGGGATACCCGCCTTCGCCTGTGGAGGTAAATGTCCCCCACTTTTTCGCTGCTCGAGCCCGCGAGAGCATGATCTGCTCGCTGATCGAGCCATAGGACATCCCGCCGCCATAAAATGGAATGGGAATCTGAATCTTCTTGTCATAGGCGCGTTTATTGAGTGGGATTGAAGTATCTGGTTCCTGACTGGCAGGCAGCCACTTGCTCTCCGGCAAGAATTTGAAGTCGAGCAGATCAAATCCGCCCTCAGAGTTTCCGGTCTGGAAATTGAGTCCATTCGACGGCGGGCGGCCTGTCTCGGCCTGCACCCAGTTTGCATAGATCAGATCGGCAGTCCAGCGCGCATCGCCCAGGGCTGGCATCTTGCCAAGCTCAAGCGACGCCCAGCGGTGGAAGCCCTCTCGCAGCGCCAAAACGTGCTTCTCAGTGATCATCTGCTCCGGACTCTTGCTATTCAGCTTAACCATGATATCCCTCGATCCCTGCGAAGGCCTCGTGCTCCAATTGAGTCTGGAACATTGCTCGCCCGATCTCACCGCGCAACCGGCGCACTTCACGCATGCCCATCGCTCCCAATATTTCTAGCAGCTGGTCGCGCCAGGACGAAGCCAAGTTCTTAATCCGCTGAGTTGCCCATTCACTGGGCAAGTTCTGTGGCAGCTCGACCTGGCTAGAAATGTTGACGCAATCTCCATGAAGCTTAGCCTGGAGAGCGATTAGTAAAGGCACGTCAAGAGCGACGGCGTCTACGCCACAAATGATGGCCTTTGGGACATGTTCGGCGGCGGCTACCCCACCGCTTCCGATCAGCGTGACCTCTTCTCGCACGCCTGCTTTGACGAGTGAGTCATGCACATCTCGGATGGCGTCCAGCACAAATCTCCCATCGCGGGTCATGCCGTGATAGTTTGCGACGAGATGAAAATTCTTTATGCCGCTATCAATATACTTGAGCAAATCTTCACCATATTCCATTCGCAAAGCAACCAGACTTTTAGGGTGGATCTCATGAATAGCGTCCAGGAGACGTTTATCCCATGAAGCCATCTCAATCAATGCCGGAGAGATGCTCAGCCTCTTCAATTCGCTCTGCTCCGTGGGCGAGACCAGAGGCACCACGCTCACGCTCGGAAGCTCGTATGCAAGCATCGGTTTGATGGGCACGACTACAAGTGTCTGCACATGACTGGCCGCACTTTGCAGAATCGAAAAATACTGCTGAGTTTGGACTGAAGCCGGTGGCACATCAAAGATCATCGGGACTCCAATGGGAAAAGCTCTTGGAAGCTCTCCGGATGGATTTCCTTGGGCATCAAAACTCAGTGACATCGGCTTGTCGCCAATATCTACTTCTGTGGATATGTATTCGCGTCCATGGATTCCATCGCGGGTAGGGCGCACGATCTCAGACATATCGGTCCACATTCCGTCCCAGCCCTTGCCGCCAAACTTGCCGCGATAACCGGCGCCGCGCACTGGCACCGTCCCTGTGCTCGTTTCATAAAGGATTGTATCCACTTGATCAGGCGAGATAAAGGAGTCACCCAGCTTCTGCCGCTCCGGATTTTTAAGTACTTTTACAAAGTCGGGAAACTGCGTTGTACAGCGAAGGCAGCCAACACAATATTTCGGACGCGGGGCAAACCCCCCTACAGGACCGGAAAAGACTCCGTAAAGACAGGGTCGGCTCTGCACAACTTTCCAGTTGCGGTAATGGACCAATTCAGTCACGATAAGCTTGGCCAAACCCACTTTACCGACTTTGACGAGAAAACGGCTTGGAGATGGATAAAGATTGGGAGCCGATCGTGTCTCAATGTGATACCGGTGATATACGCCAGCGCTTCCAGAATGAGAATTCACGAGTTGCTCTCTCCGTTGGTTGGTGGCCATATCAAACGATAGCATATAGGCAGAAAGTCTGCAATTATACTGTAATTTGTCTAATAATATTTGTCGTATCTACTTATGATGATTTGTTATTTGACTACTAAATGCATATATGTCTTCTTTTGCGATACAGAATGAAGCGATTACTCTTTTGGGTCAGCGCAGTTGGCCTGCCCCCTATTTTAGTACCACCCGTAAGTAGAGACTGTGGTTGCCATTCTGCCGTTTGCTGCTCTGGTGCGAGGATGGACGCCCATGCTCCAGCAAGGGAATCCGTACACCGTCTCGAAACTCCACCGGGGTG
>JACQCZ010000005.1 GCA_016201405.1 Candidatus Acetothermia bacterium
ACTTCTCTCCCTGATCCCCTGCTGCCAAGATCTGTACCACTTGCTGCTCGCTGAATCGGCTCTTCTTCATCTGCTTGGCTCCTTCCTTGATCCGCCGATTCTCTACTTTTGACTGGTACAGTTCTAGGGGTGCACGCCCTTAAAGCAGATGTTCTTCAAATATGGCTCCACCGTTTTCGGATTAGAGATTACTCTAAGAAGTGAAGAGAAGCTCATTTTCGATCTAAGGGATTCGCAGAAAGTACTGATTGCTTTATGGCGCCCATCCGAATCTGAAATTCGATTGGGACATTCTAAAGACGTTGTGTTGGCAGAAGTTTCCTCACAGTGTACGATCAGCCCTGAGAATGGAGCTATTTTCGCATGTTTGAAAGATCGAAAGGTTCCAGAAAAGGTATTAGACAAAAATGCTTGGCATGAATATCTCGACTCATCTGGTCGTGTAAAAGAGGATAATGCTCTGCCTCTCGAGTTAATGCCCCTCTCCTTTCAAGAAATTTCAGGTCAAGTACTTGAAGATCTAACTGATGCGATTCGCAGAACAGTCTACATATTAAGATGGAGGTCGAGTGCATCTTGTGTCCATAATCCAATTAGTACGAGAGAATTCCTTTGGTCTGACGATGGCAATCGTTGGTATTACATGCCCCGTAAATTAAGCTTAGATGTCACAGTAAGCCATCAACCAAGTATTAGTGAAAGACTGCATAAGGATATCGTGGATTTATTGAAAGCTGGATTTGATGAGCCAATTGGGCGCGTTCTATTTAGAGAAGCGTGGTCCCAAAGGTATCAAAATCCGCGAAGTTCCCTAGTTATTGGCATGTCAGCCGCTGAATCTGGCGTTAAGCAATGCATAAGTCAATTAGCTCCTAGCACAAAATGGTTGATTGAAAATTTGCCGTCTCCGCCTATTAGTTTAATTCTAAGAAAATATTTACCGGATTTAGAAACGAGACTGAAGATCAAAGGACGTGTGTTTGTTCCAAAGTACATCATAGATCTTGTTGAAGAAGGAACAAAGTTAAGGAACAAAGTGGCTCATTTGGGTGCAAAACCCCCGCACTTTGAAAAGCTTAAAGAGATTCTTTTGTCAATAAATGACCTCCTTTGGTTATTGGACTATTATTGTGGTTTTGAATGGACAATGGACCAGATCAGCCAAAAGACACGGCAAGAAATTGATCACTCATGATCCAAGCAATCAATTTCTATAAAAATACCCCCCAAATAAATGCTCTCTGGCTAGGTGGAATCTATACAGGATCAAAGCTTCGTGAGAAGGAATTTTAGATAAAATGAACTCGGTCTGACTTTGAACCTTCTGGCTCCTGGGGGTGGACTCGAACCACCAACCCTCCGGTTAACAGCCGGATGCTCTGCCATTGAGCTACCCAGGAATGTCAATCGATGAATTATACTCCGACCCGCTCTAAAAACAAGTCAAAGCCACTTCCAGCTCGTTGAATAGAGCGAAGTAAAAATAATCGAATGGGCATCTAATCAAATATCCATATGATCATCTCTGTGCCGGTTCTGCTCTGAGCTTCTCATCCGGCGATGAAAATGGCGGAATAGAAAATGGAGTATGGTGTAGACCCCCACCGCAAGAATGATCAGAACAACCATGATCCCGATAATTTTGAACATGCTTATCGTCCCTATTCTCCAGCATCAATCATTCTCAAGCAAGTCAAAAAGAAAGAGGAAGAGCACCGCTCTCCCTCTTCATGAATATAGACCAGGCAGCGACCTACTCTTCCAGGCCTTCGCGGACCTAGTACCATCGGCGCAGAAGGGCTTAACTGCCGGGTTCGGAATGGGACCGGGTGTTTCCCCTTCGCTATTTGGCCACCTGGAATCTTTTCCAGTTACAGGATCAATGTTGTGAGCCGTCACAATATTCTGTCTGTTGCCAGACTCCCAACTCTTGTAAGTATGACGTCATCCTGTAACGTGCCAAATTACTAGAAAACCCAAGCATAGAACTGACATTTCTGTCGTCCTGCCACCCACCTTGGAGTGGGCTTGGACCTTCAAAAGTGAATAGAGTGGAACGCACAAGCGTTCGATCGATTAGTACTACTTGGCTGAACGTATTACTACGCTTACACCTGTAGCCTATCAACCTGCTTGTCTCGCAGGAATCTTATTTCAGGTATTCCGAAGAATACCTGACACGGAGACCTATTCTTGAGGTGGGCTTCGCGCTTAGATGCCTTCAGCGCTTATCCCGTCCAGACGGTAGCTACCCAGCGATGGCCTTGGCAGGCCAACTGGTACACCAGAGGTCCAGCCTTCTTGGTCCTCTCGTACTAAAGAAAGTGCCTCTCAAGTCTCCTACGCCCACAGCGGATATGGACCGACCTGTCTTGCGACGGTCTAAACCCAGCTCGCGTACCTCTTTAACCGGCGAACAGACGGACCCTTGGGACCTGCTTCAGCCCCAGGATGAGATGGGCCGACATCGAGGTGCCGAACACTCTCGTCGATGTGGACTCTCGGAGAGTACTAGCCTGTTATCCCCGGGGTAACTTTTATCCGATGATCGATGGCCCTTCCACGCGGGACCACCGGGTCACTAGGACCTGCTTTCGCATCTGATTGGCATGTCTGCCTCTCAGTTAAGCTGGCTTGTGCCCTTGCACTCGACAGTGGATCGCCAACCCACTTGAGCCAACCTTTGTGCGCCTCCGTTACTCTTTGGGAGGCGACCGCCCCAGTCAAACTGTCCGCTTAGCACGGTTCCTCCGCCGCTTGTCACGGCGGTCGGTTAGAGTTCTAAGACTCAAAGGGTGGTATTTCAACGTTGCCTCCACCGAGGCTAGCGCCCCAGTTTCATAGGCTCCCACCTATCCTACACAGTGACTATCAAAACCCAATGCCAAACTCCAGTAAAGCTCCACGGGGTCTTTCCGTCCTGCTGCGGGTTGCCGGCATTTTCACCGGCACTTCAAATTCGCCGAGGTCCTCGTTAAGACAGTGCTCAAGTCGTTGTGCCATTCATGCGCGTCGGAACTTACCCGACAAGGAACTTCGCTCAGTTCTGTTACTTTCAGGCGTTGCCGCCTTACGAACCTGCAATGTCGCAGGCGGATGAAGATTTCGCTTCACCTCCTCCGGTCTCCCGGAGGCTCGGACTATATCTTCGCGTTATTTAGCGTCTGGCGTGTAGTCTCTGAGGATCCCTCAAATAGATCTTTGAGGTTTCCTGCGGATTACCCAATCTTCACCATTGTTACGGGCTGAGGACCAGGGAAAAAAGGGTACTCTACCAATTGAGTTACACCCCCAATATTCGACTAAATACTGGTGGAGGTGACGGGACTCGAACCCGCAACTCCCCTTTTTCTCTGATCCCCAACTTCGTAGATGAAGCTCTAAGGACTTTCCCGCATATAGCCAGATTTTACTAAGGCTCGCTAAAACCTTAGGACCGTTATAGTTACGGCCGGCCTTCACTGGGGCTTCGGTTCGGAGCTTGCACCCCTCCCCTTGACCTTCCAGCAGTGGCCAGGTTTCACTCTCTATACATCCTCTTTCGAGTTAGCAGAGAGCTGTGTTTTTACTAAACAGTCGCCTGAGCCTGGTCTCTGCGACCCTCCTTGCGGAGGGCGCCCCTTTTCCCGAAGTTACGGGGCCAATTTGCCGAGTTCCTTAACGAGGCTTCACTCGCCCACCTGAGGCTTCTCGCCTCGCCTACCTGTGTTAGTTTGCGGTACGGTTTCTACCATGCTCCTTAGAGGTTTTTCTTGACCGCTGATCAGACTTTCTTCGGGCCCGTAGGCCCTCCGCATCACACCTTGACTTAGCCAGGTCCCGGATTTGCCTGAAACCTGATGTCTTGGTGCTTGCACGGGGATGTCCGTCACCCCGCTCGTCCCGACCTGCGGCGTCTCCCCATAGTCAACGCATGGCAGAAGGGCCGGAATATTAACCGGCTGTCCATCGGATACCCCTCTCGGGTTTTCCTTAGGATCGCCTAACCCTGGGAGGATAAGCCTTCCCCAGGAACCCTTAGGCATTCGGTGGCCGAGATTCTCACTCAGCTCGCGCTACTCATTCCGGCATTCTCACTTCTCCGCGGTCCACCTCGTCTTACGAGTCGGCTTCTCTCCGCGGAGAACGCTCCCCTACCACTTGGAAAGCCCGTGAGCCTTCCAAATCCGTAGCTTCGGCGCTGGACTTAATCCCCGTTACATCTTCGGCGCTTCTTCACTCGAACGGTGAGCTATTACGCACTCTTTAAAGGATGGCTGCTTCTGAGCCAACCTCCCGGCTGTCTTAGCGAAAAAACATCCTTTCCAACTTAGTCCAGTCTTTGGGGCCTTAGCTGTCGGTGTGGGCCGTTTCCCTTTTGACCGTGAACGTTATCCCCCACGGTCTGACTCCCATCGATCCACCAATGGTATTCGGAGTTTGGTTGGGTTTGGCTTGCGCCGCACCCATCCAGTGCTCTACCCCCATTGATTTCTAAGATGAGGCTAGCCCTAAAGCTATTTCGGGGAGAACCAGCTATTACCAGGGCCCGTCCGGCTTTTCACCGCTACCCACAGCTCATCCCAAGAGTTTTCCTCCTCCAAGGGTTCGGTCCTTCCTTTGATTTTACTCAAAGTTCAACCTGGCCATGGGTAGATCGCCTGGCTTCGGGTCCGTTCCCAGTGACTATCGCCCTATTAAGACTCGCTTTCGCTACGGCTCCATCCCACAAACGGGACTTAACCTTGCCACGGAGAACGACTCGCCGGATCATACTGCAAAAGGCATGTGGTCAGGCCCGCGTCCATCCGCGTCCCTCCGCCTTGCGGCATCGGGCCGTAATTGGGGTCGCAGGTCCCCTCCCACTGTCTGTAGGCAAATGGTTTCAGACTCTATTTCACTCCCCGTCAGGGGTTCTTTTCACCTTTCCCTCGCGGTACTATATCCACTATCGGTTAGCTGGGAGTCTTTAGCCTTAGAGGGTGGTCCCCCTAGATTCACGCCAGATTTCTCGGGTCCGACGTTACTCAGGTACAGCTCGGGAGAAGAAAGCCTTTCGCCTACGGGACTATCACCGTCTCTGGTCGCCCTTTCCAGTGGCTTTGCAGGCTGTTCGGCTAGACCTTCTTTTTGTAACTCCGCAATGAGCTGCCCTACAACCCCACAAAAGCAAGCAATTGTGGTTTAGGCTGATCCCGTTTCGCTCGCCGCTACTCAGGGAATCTCTTATAGATTTCTCTTCCTCTGGGTACTGAGATGCTTCACTTCCCCAGGTTCGCTTTGCAGACCTACTCAGTTCGGTCTGCAATACCGCACCTTCCGTGCGGTGGGTTGCCCCATTCGGAAATCCCCGGATCGATGCCCACTCGGCGGCTCCCCGAGGCTTATCGCAGCCTATCACGTCCTTCATCGCCTCCAGCTACCAAGGCATCCACCATTTGCCCTTACTGAGCTTGCGCGATTACTCCACTCTATTCACATTTCAAAGACCAAACCCGACCCTCAATTAAGAAGGGTGGATTCACTGATGAGCACCAATTATAGCGTGTCACTAGTGGGGATGTCAAGGAAGTTGCGTCTCCTTCATCACCTAAGTGGAGGATCATAACAGATGGCGTAAAGCTCTGCAAGGTTTTGTATTTATTGACTTGCTATTTGCCGGAGAAGTCTGATAGACAAAGCCATGAATTCTGCGAGTAATGTGATCTGTGATTATTGTAAAGAGCCGATTGAGTCTCGCGAGGAGTTGATTGTTGCGCTGAACAGAAAGCGACAGCCCAGACCCCTCCATTCCCAATGTTATTGGGAGGCTCTGAGAAAAAATGACTTCAGATTCAGCAATATAGTCAATCGAGGGCCGTTTAAAGCAATCGCCAAGTATGGGCTGATCGTGGTGATAGGGCTTGCACTCATTGACCTCTTTATCTATCTGATGATCATGAGCGATGTGACGATTGTTGAAACTCGGATGATTATGGCTCTACTCGTGTTCCCCCCGATACTTCTGCTCTTTCTATGCTGGAAGTTCATGTATGCCAATCCTTCAGAGAAAAGCAGGACTGACTATGAGAGCAAGCTGCCGGAGAAGAAATAGATCTGGGGTGTTTGTCTAAATGAAATTGAATCCCGATCCCGACGATATTGAAGCGACATTGATTAAGATACAAGAGCAATCCTCCCAGGGAAATTTTCGCATCACGCAACATGCTCATCAAGAAATGGTTGAAGAAAATATCAGTTTGAATGACGTATTGGAAGCGATTCAAAGTGGAAGAATTTTAGAGAACTATCCGGAACATAGAAGAGGACCCTGTTGTTTGCTTTACGGAGAGACTGGATCTGAAAGTTCGTCTTCGGGGGCTGCAGTGCTTTTGACGCAGGGAGGTCTTCCAATCAGGCGACATCTGCATATTGTATGTACAACAACTCGTGAAATGCTTATAATCATTACGGTGTATGAAGCAAAGAGTCCCAAATGGAAGACTCCGACGCAAAGGAACGGATCATGAGATGCACTATTGAAGGATGCCCAGGCGAGTACGAAGAAAAATTGATCGTCCACACAGTGAGATCCCACGGCAAGGTTGTGGTGATCGATCATGTTCCTGCAGAAGTCTGTGCCATTTGCGGCGATGTGCTTCTTCGCCCAGATACGATCAGAAAATTAGAAGCGATTCTGAAATCATCCAAAGAGCCGAGTGATCAGGTTCCACTTTACGAATTCGCGTAGAAGACGAAGTCAATTCACCCCCGATCGCGCATCCGCGTAAAATGCAAAATCATCATGAGTCAATTGAACTTGGAGATTGACTCGTCATTCACAGCACTACTATTATCATTCAGTATGTCGCAGCAAAAGGGTAGAATCATATCTCCGAGGCTCCTGGCGCTTGCGGTCGTCGCATTGGCTCTTGCTGCCATTTTGGTCATCGATAACTTGAAGAATGTGCTTGACCCGGTAACACGGGATTTGAACCGGTTCGCAAAGTACGAGATCGTCTATTCCTGCGTGGGGAAGCACGTTAGCTCTGTTTATGACGTCTGCACGATCCATGGAGATGGCTCTGGAAAGAGCGAGATCCTCGCGGGCGAAACGGCAGGAAGTGTGCTTGACTCTCCATCCATCAACGAGCTTGGGCAGATGATCTTTTCCTGCTCCGAGATGGAAATGGTCAAAAAGCATGCCAGAGTCAAAGGAGCCATTTGCTCGCGCAGCAACATCCAAGATAAGAGCCTGATTACGCTTGAGACCGGCTCTGTTCATTACTCTAATACCGATATCAACCGGTCTGGATGGGTCGTCTTTCAGTGCGATTCTGAGCAGATCTGTCTCACATCCATCACGGCATCTGGAGCCTCAGCAAACCCAGCCCTGCAATTATCCCACGGATTCGAGCCGGCCATCAACGACCGGGGCTGGATCGCATTTCAGTGCAATGACCCGAGTACTGTGAAAGGCATCTCTACTTACAATATCTGTGCATTACAAGTTGAGAGTAAAAGCATTCAACACCTGACCCATGCGCCCGATGATGCTCTCTACTCAGACCCCGACATCAATGAACTTGGTCTCATCCTCTTTGCCTGCCAAGAACCTGGTGAGGCACCAAACATCTGCTCGATCCGGCTGGATGATCCGGAGCAGAGGCATCTCACATCAGTCCAGAGCCCAAGCCACAATGCGAAGCCAAGAGTCAATGCCGATGGCCAGATTGTCTTTGAATGCTGGCTGGATGAGCAGACCTCCAATATCTGCGGCATCAATCGAGATGGCTCTCAACTGCACCAGCTAACATCGGATGGCTCCAATGATTTTGCCCCGTCGATCAATGAAGATGGAGTCGTCGCCTATGTTTGTGGACAGAACCTTTGCGTCATCAATTTTGATGGCAGCGGCCTTCAGCAGCTGACCACTCTAAAGCAGGACGGGGTTGTGAGCGATCCAGAGATTCAATGAGTTGTTCTACATCACTTCAGCATGCCTAACAAAGTCGGCCTGAGAAGATTTCAATTTGTGGATCAGAGTCGGCTCAATGGCAAGGGGACGGCTCCGCGCCCCATGCTCACCGATCTCTGGTATCCGGCTGAAAACTCATCTGTCGAAGAAGAGATATGGATCGGGCCACCCAAACATCCTCTCTTTAGCGCTGGCTGGGCAGCTCAGGATGCAGAAGTTAGCTCGGCCAGCGAGAGATTCCCGCTCGTTATGCTATCTCATGGGACGGGTGGCTCATCGCGCCAGATGGGATGGCTCGCTACTCATCTTGCGAGGCATGGCTATCTTGTTGCGGGCGTCAATCATCATGGCAACACGAGTATTGAGCCTTACACAGTCGAAGGCTTTGCCAGAGTCTGGGAGCGCCCGCAAGACTTGCGCGCTGTGCTTGATCTCTTGCTGCAAGATTCTTGGATTGGACCGCGCATAAACATTGAGCAGATCGGCGTCGCAGGCTTTTCACTCGGTGGCTACACCGCTATTGCGCTTGCTGGAGGTTTGACAGATTTTCACGAGCTGAAGCGCGTTGATAAAAAATCAGGGCGACTAATTGATGAGCTGGTCCCGCCGGAGTTTCCGAACAAAGAGGCACTGGCAGCCCGTTTTCAATTCTTGATCGAGAATGACACCACTCATAAAAAATCTTTTCGAGACAAGAGAATGAGAGCCGCCTTTGCGATTGCTCCGGTGCTGGGAGAGGCATTCACAGCTTCAGGTCTTGCGCCCATCTCGATTCCAGTCAAGATTGTGGTGGGAGAGGCCGATCAGCTCGCGCCAGCGGAGGCGAACGCGATCAAGTTTGCGCGTCATTTAAAAGACTCAGAGTTAGAGATTCTCAAAGGAAAAGTTGCCCATTACACCTTTATTGCCGAATGCACCGCACATGGTAAACAAACATTGCCATTCTTATGCATTGATGACCCAAGCGTAGATCGCAAGGCTCTTCATAACCGAGTGAGCGAGATGGCAGCCAAATTTTTTGATGCGCATTTATAATTATCAACTCGGCCATTCTTCGTGAAGCAACGCAAACTGGTACTCGCTCCCCCATCGCCCTTTGAACCAAATATTCTGGACAAAGTGAGCCTCGCGCCGGAAGCCTAGTCTATCCAAGAGCCGAATGGCTGAGCTATTCTCGATGTCCACAATGGCAATGACGCGATGCTTTTTCAGATCACGAAAGAGAAAATCTAACAGACGCCTGACCGCTTCTTCTGCGTAACCTTGTCCCTGATGCGCTCGTGCCTGAGTAAATCCGATCTCGACCTGTCGTGGGTCATTGGCCAGCGTGTGGACGGCGCAATCCCCGATCAACTCTCGGGTGGATCGCAGCTCCAGAGCGATCTGGAACCAGGTGCCCGGTTTATCAATATCTTGGTTCGCCTGTTCTTGAATAAAGGCGAGGCCATCTGCGCTGGTGAAGTGAGACCAGCTCTGATATTTCGCCACTTCAGGATCAGCGCGATAGGCGACAAACTCTTTTAGATCAGACTTTGAAAATCTTCTTAGTCTGATTCGATCTGTATCTAATTCGTTGAAGATAAAGTCGTTCAATGCTCGCGACGATAACTCAGAAGACGCGAATCTGCCAATTGACCTGTCTTCCCCACTTCACATATCATCGGTGAGTATGTCACAGCCAAAATCACGAACGTTGATAATTGCAGTGATTGTTCTCATCGTAGCTGGGCTTGCCATAGGTGTTTATCTCCTCGCTCAAAAACAGACGGGTCATCCGAATTTCGCCAACTATCAAATTGTCTATCTGTGCGATGGAGATCTAGCAGGCAAGATACAACAGATTTGCATCATTAACGGTGATGGTTCTGGAAAGAGAGTTCTAGTAACCGGAGAGAGCGGGAAGGATGTATTCTTCTCCCCAGCGATGAACAAAAAAGGGCAAATCGTCTATCGCTGTTCTTCCAGCGAAATGCAAAATGGGGTGCCCTCTCCAACTTTTGGCATCTGTACCGTTCGAGCAGATGGCTCTGGCAGAGGAAAACTCGATGCAACAAAAATGGGACTCGGGTTTAATTATCCCATCATCGATAATGCAGGACAAGTCTTCTTTCCTTGCCAAGATGCGATCTGTTTTATCACGCTCTTTTCAGATGGCTCTTTTTCGAAAGATGTGCAGGTAATTGTGCTCAAGACCACAATGTGGCCTTTCCCGGTAACTCGTCTATCAGTAAATGATCAAGGTCTGGGTGTCTATGTTTGCATTGATGCAACCGGGATTGTAGAGGCGCAGAGGCAAGATCCCGATGCAGGCACGAAAGAGTTATTATCGAGGCCTAGAAATATTTGCGTTTACAATAGTAAGGAGAAGAGGGTGAAGCAGTTGACCCACGCACCTTCAGGGACTTCTTATTTTCAGGCTGCCATCAATAATGCCGGTCGCCTTGTCTTCACTTGCGGTAGTCCTGTAGTCCCTGGGTTTGGCGCGACGGGGCCAGAGGACATCTGTTCAATGAACGCAGACGGATCGGCACAGAGGCAACTGACCCAATCACAGAGCCCTAGCTATAAATTCGACGCTGACATGAATGATCGGGGCCAGATCGTCTTTGATTGTTCAGAGAATCTGCAGGCCCTTAATATTTGCGCCATGAATTCAGATGGTTCTAATTTTAGACAGATCACTCCAGATGACAATTTTGCAGACAATCGAAATCCCTCGATCAATGATGACGGGATTATTGCCTATGTCTGTGATCTCAGCCTTTGCATCATGAATTTTGATGGGAGCAGCCGCCATCAGCTGACCGTGCTAAAGAACGATAATTCTGTCGGATATCCTCAGATTCATTAAAGTTTCTCTTCAATTGACCTGCCTTCCACACTTCACATATCATCGGTGAGCATGTCACACCCAAAATCACGTTCGCTCTTTGTGTTTGTCATAGTGCTTGCAGTCACTGCACTTGTCATAGGTGTCTATCTCCTCACGCAAAAACAGTCAGGTCATCCGAATTTCGCCAACTATCAAATTGTCTATCTCTGTGATGGAGATATGGCAGGCAAGATCCAACAGATCTGCATCATCAATGGTGATGGCTCAGGCAAGAAGGTACTCATATCGGGTGAAGCCAGCAAGGATTCATTCTACTCACCCGTGATGAACAATAAAGGGCAAATTGTCTACTTCTGTTCTTCAACTGAGAGTGCTGGTGACATTCGCTCTCTATCATTTGGCATCTGTGCCATTCGAGCCGATGGCTCTGGCAGAGGAAAACTCGATGTAACAAAAATGGAAGTCGGTTTTAATTATCCCATCATCAATAATGCAGGACAGGTATTTTTCTCATGCAAAGATGCGATCTGTTTTACCACGCTCAATCCAGATGGCTCTTTTCCAAAAGATGTGCAGAAGATACCGCTCGACCCTGCCATGACGCATTCTGAGCTATCTCATATATCCGTAAATGATAAAGGGATTGGCGTCTATCTATGCCTTGATACAACCGGGATCGAAGAGGCGCAGCGGCAAGACCCCGATGCAGGCATGAAAGAATTATTTTCTCGGCCAAGAAATATTTGTGCATTCAACAGTGAAGATAAGAGCGTGAAGCAGTTGACTAGCTCCCCGTC
The DNA here is from genome assembly GCA_016201405.1 of Candidatus Acetothermia bacterium. Taxonomy (GTDB): domain Bacteria; phylum Bipolaricaulota; class Bipolaricaulia; order RBG-16-55-9; family RBG-16-55-9; genus JACQCZ01. The sequence continues at coordinate 11,567 of JACQCZ010000005.1, forward strand.
AGGAACTTCATATTTTGATGCTGCCATCAATAATTCCGGTCGTCTTGTCTTCACTTGCGGTAGTCCTGTAGTTCCTGGCTTTGGTGTGATGGGGGCTACAAGGGGTACAGACATCTGCTCGATGATTGCGGATGGCTCCGCACAGAGGCAACTGACTCGATCGCAGAGCCCTAGCTATAAATTCGGTTCTGTCATTAATGATCGAGGTCAGATTGTCTTTGATTGCTCAGAAAACTTGCTGAATTCTAGGCTCTGCGCCATGAACTCTGATGGCTCAAATTTTAGACAGATCACGCCCAGCGATAATCTTGCGAGCAGTGGCAATCCTTCAATCAATGATGATGGAGTTGTTGCCTATATCTGCTCACTCAGCATCTGCATCATGAATTTTGATGGAAGCGATCAGCGGCAACTTACGACGTACAAGAGCGCACAAAGCCATACCTTTGGGTCTGTGCAGATTCGGTGAGTGTTCACTCAATTGACCCTAGTCCCACACTTCACATATCATCAGTGAGTATGTCACAGCCAAAGAAGAAAAACGCACTTCTAGCGCTATTGCCTGCCGTCATAGTCTACAGTTTCACTGCATATATTCTCATAGATAGCATGATTTCTGAACAGCGAGATCTGGCTCAGTTTGCAAAGTACGAGATTGTATATCGGTGTCGGCAAGACCACTCCGAAAGATCGGATATATGCATAATAAACGGCGACGGTACGGGAGAGAGACGAATTACAGCCAACAATTCAATCTCGGATCTGAATTCAGATCCTGTAATGAACCAGCAAGGCCAAATTCTGTACCTCTGTAATCTCCATGACAAGATTGATTACGAAAGGCATCATCTCTGCACAATTCGAGCTGACGGGTCAGGCTCAACAGATCTCACCCCATCCGCCAAAGATATTACCAGAGGAATTGATATGAATAATGCAGGCCAGTTTGTTTATGAATGTTATCCTGCCATCTGTTTGGGTACGATTAATTCGGATGGCTCTCTCGCCGGAGAGGTTCAAGAAATTGCCCAAGATGGTGCCCGATACTATGCCTATCCTTCTCTCAATGACCGAGGACAGATGGCATTTGTCTGCTTTGATACGGCAGAAGGTGTCGATATCTGTGCTGAGAATTTGGACCAGAGCAATCTTGTTCGTCTGACAAAGGTCACGGATGGATCAATCAGCATATACCCTGTCATCAATGACGACGGTCTTATCGCTTACTCTTGCGGAAGTCCAGACTTTTCTAGGGTTATTGACATCTGCGTGATTCGTGCTGACGGTACTGCCCAAAGGAATCTCACTGACACTCAAAGCCTACGTTATAACCGGGGACAAAGCATGAATAATCGCGGTCAGATGGCCTTTTCGTGCGCAACCCCCGAAGAGCGCATCAGATCCAATATCTGCGCAATGAACGTTGATGGCTCAGATTGGCATCAGCTAACGCGACACTATGGGAAGACCTATTATGGGTCACCCTCCATCAATGGCGACGGGGTCATTGTATATGTGTGTGGCGTGAATTTGTGCATCATGAATTTCGATGGTAGCAGTCAGCATCAATTGACAAACTTTGCTGGAGAATGATACGTAATGGAGGCCACATTCGCTAAAGAATAAAGACCTCCCTCCTCACCCTCCCTACCCTCCCCAACATCTTAACAATCAGGGAGTGATAGATTGTCCCTTCAAGCCCTTTCAAAGTATCGCAGTAGCCCCAACTCCTCTGCCCATCAGGTCATCCAGACAGCCCAGCCCGAGCGCCTGCCCCATAACCACGAGGCCGAGATGCTCGTGCTTGGGTCCATCATCGTCGATCCGAACGGAACTCTCAGCGAGGTGATCGCCAGACTCAAACCGGAAGACTTCTTCATCCGCGCCCACAGGATTCTCTATGAGGCCATCCTGGCGATGCACCAGCAGAATATGCCGATTGACTCCTACACCTTGCTCAACGCCATTCGCGATGCCAATCTGCTCGGCGAGATCGGCGGCCACTCCTACATATCGCAGCTCATGGAGATCATCAAGACGACAACATCTGTCATCTATTATGCCGAGATTGTCCGCAAGAAATCGCTGCTCCGGCTCCTCATCGAAGTGGGGCAGAGAGTCATCGACCTCTCGCTCGAAGAGACTCGCACCCCCGACGAAGTGCTCGCCACCGCGCTTGGAGAGCTGGAGAGCGTCGAGTCGCTGAAGAGTCCGCTGGTCGCGCGGCCCTATGATTATGCACAGCCGAACGTACGCCCCAAGACACAGCAAGTCGAAAATCTGCTTCGCGAGCGGGACTTGGTGCTCTGGATCGGACCCGAAAAGCAGGGCAAGACGACGGTGCTCTATCAGCTCTGCGTCTCTCTTGCCTCTGGTAGAGAATTTTTGGGTCATAAAGTCGAGCGCCCGACGCGCGTCACCTATCTAGACTTTGAGACGGAGCCAGAAGACTTGCAGTTTAGAATCTCGCAATACGAGCGGATTCTCACGCCCTATGAGTTTTTATTGATGAAGGAAAACCTGGAAGTGATTCTGCTCCGCGAAGAATTATTAAAACTGGACGACGAGCCGAGCCTAAAGAGCGGATCGCCCGGACATCGGCTGCTGAAGCGGCTGATCACCGAGGCAAAGGGCGAAGTGCTTGTTCTTGATCCATTTCAAGAATTCGCGACTGACGTCAATGAGCTGGACAACCAGGATGTTCGCAAAGCGCTCAAAGAGATTCAGCGGCTGACGCAGGGCAAGACCTACATTGTCGTTCATCATCTGCGCAAGGCGGATGAGCGTTCTCTACTAAAAATCAATGTCGATTTTCGGCGCTGGTCGGACCGCGTGCGTGGGGCGCAGGCTTTTAAGGGGAAGGCGGACAGCGTCTTTGGCCAGTCGCTGGTCGATGATGACGACCTCGGCTCGATTCTCTATCTGGGAGCCTTTGGCAAGCGCCTCACGCTAGACCCGATCCCGATTGTCGATTCGGAGCAGACGTGGGTCTGGAAGGAGCGGCTGAGCGATTCGAGTCTCAAGGAGGCAGAGTCCACGCTGAGCGAGAAGGACCGGGCGCTGCTCAACGCGATTCGCGAAGTTTTGAAGAGTGGCGGGCCGATGCTGCGCAGTGAAATTGCTGAGAAGCTCCCGAAAGGAGTCTCTTCAAGAGTCACGCTGTACAGGAGGATTCCCAGGTTGGTGGCTTCTGGGTTTCTAAAGGACACGGGAGATGGGAGGCTTATGTTTCGCCAGCCAGACTGGGACGAACTGTGAGGCGTGCTGATGGAGCCATCCGAATGAGATTATGAAATTCTTCTGATTAGATCAGGGTAAACAGATGATACTGTCTCTGATACAGGTGTGATACCGGATGATATTCCTGGTATCAGTATCATCTTAGTATCATGGTCAGTATCATCGAGAAAGCCTCATAGAATCAATACAATATCACAATTTCATCAGAGACCGCCCTGCGGGGGATGGGCAGATGTGTGTATTTATCTTTTTGAGGGAGTTTTGGTAGAGTAGGGATATGGCTGAGATTGACTTGTCCGTTGGACTAGCCCTCTTTTGGCAGAAATTAGATCATACCCATGCTTATTCGGGACCAGAACTTGCTACGCTAATTCTGTTTGAACTGCCAAATTTTCGACCCAGGCTTCAGAGCCTTGCAATAACTCAATTCAGTTCTAGGCCAGACGATCCATTTATAGTACGGAAAGATCTAACAGTTTGGCTTAATGAAGTAAGAACTCTATTCAATATAGACGCCGTCAAGGCACTTGACTTTAAACATCTCTTGATCGGATTGTGGTGGATCGATGATCGAACTCAGGGCGATATTCCACAATCATGGATCTCTGAGATTCAAGATTCGATAGAGCCTGATTCAGCTAAGTTTGCTGAAATGCTTACAGATGAAGGCAAACGTTATTTTACAATCTCGCCGGATCCATCATCGATACCTTATGAGTCTGTCAAAAATGCAAGCGCTGACATGGATGTCGGAGTTGGTCTTAGAACTGAGATAATTGACAGAAAACGTCTTCTATCAGACCAAGTTCCTTTGCACCTTGATAACCCAGCAGAGATAGATCAGCTGAATCGAGAGGCATTCGCAGATGTACTTTCTATGAGAGTGCGTCGCTTATTGAAAGATAGTGCTGAATTAAAGGAACGCTCTTATATGATTCACCTAGAGGGACCATGGGGATCAGGAAAGACTACGCTTCTAAATTTTCTAAAAAAAAGGCTTTCTGATCCCATTCGGGCACCTTGGGAGCGTTGGGCAGTAATCGAATTTAATGCGTGGCAACATCAGCGACACGACCACCCTTGGTGGTACCTAATGGAGCATGTATTCAATGACTCCACAAAACAGATCAAGAAGGATGGGGAACCACAACGAGCACGATGGATTCGGCGATGGCACACCAGGTGGAGATTGTTCGTTTGCTTTTGGTCAAATTATCTTGCGGCGATCCTAATTGGGCTTGTTAGCATTATATTGTTTTTGATTGGAAAACTCTTACCAGCTTCAGAGACCGGTCCTGCTGGTAATACTCCTTTCGTAGCGTTTCTCAAGGATCTTAGCTTGTTTCTTGGCAATCTTGGAACAATTTTTGGATTCATCTTAGCTGTGATCCAATCTCTTACTCTCAGGTCATCAGATGTAGTCAAACAGTTTTTCGAAAAAGTCGATGACCCTGTTGAAAAGGTTCGCAGGCATTTCAACAAAATGGTAGATCGAATACAAAATCCTGTCATTGTGTTTATTGATGACCTTGACAGATGCGATGCTTCTTACATCGTCAAGCTGTTGGAAAGTATTCAAACGCTCTTCCGCAAGAGGATATTTTTCATTGTTGCAGCCGATGGGCGTTGGCTCAGAGCTGCATATGAGTCCGTTTATACAGATTTCAAACAACCAGTAGAAGAATCAGGGAAACCAATTGGAGTGCTTTTCTTAGACAAGATCTTTCAATTGTCGGTTGCTTTGCCTTCACTTAGTAAAGAATTACAGCAAGACTATTGGCAGTTATTGCTTCGCTTCAACTCGGTGAATCAAGAACTGATTGATAAGATCAGGGAATATGTGACAGATGAAGCTAATAGAAACTTGAAAGAAAAGAATAAAGAGGCAGACATAATTGACACCTTGGGTGACACCTTGATAATGCCTAGCGTGCTAATGATTGATAATCCATTAAGTGAGAAGCAACTTAACTTACTAATAAAGCAGGGAATTATAGGTGCAGTGGTCAGAAGATTGGCTGACGCTGACATTGAACTCGCAAGAATCAACAGATTGCAGCCTTACTTCCCGTTCTTAGAGGCAAACCCTCGTTCAATGAAGAGGTTCGTCAATGCATACGCAATGGCTCAAGCAGAAGACATCATAACAGAGCGTCAATCCGATTTAAGCGTGTTGGCCCTTTGGACAATCTTGCGCTTGAGATGGCCATTGTTAGCAGAGCATTTGAGTGATAACCCCGATCATTTGCAGAATATTCTTGATAAGAAGCCTGATACCCTAACGCTTCCAAAGGATATTAAGAAGCTGTTCCATAGCAAAGACGTTCAAAATGTAATTAATGGGAAAGCCGAAGGCGTCAACGCTCGATTAACTGTAGAGAGTCTCAAGAAAATCCTTGGGCTAAATCAAAATTGACCGCCCTGCGGAACATCGCAAGGCTGTCTCGATTCATGGCAATCTCAGCACGATTAAAGCCTCATTCTGACCAGCCTCTGCATCAGTTCCCCAGCACGACTCCAGTCGTCACTGCTCCTTGCGTTGAAGTGAAGAAGTCTGTGGGCGTGCAGCCGTCAATCACACAGAAGCGAATCTTGTCTGTGCCCTCTTCGGCCCAATAGACCTTGCCGGCTCCATCGAGTGTGATCTCGGTCGGATTCAATCCCGTTTGGGTCAGAGTAGTTGGAGTGCAGCTGGCAATCTCGCAGAACCGGATCAGATTTTTGCCATAACTTGTCCAATAGATCTTGCCCTGGCCATCGAGAGCCACTCCCGCCGGCGTGATCTCTCCCGTGGTCAAGACTGTAATGACACAATTGGCGATCTCACAGAAGTCGATCTTTGCTTCTTTGTGTTGCGCCCAATAGATCTTTCCCTTTCCATCCAGAGCGATGTTGTATGGATAATCCTCTGTAGAGGTGAGATTGATCGGAGTGCAGGCGGCGATCTCACAGAAACGTATCTTCGCTCCATTCGATTCAGACCAATAGATCTTGCCTGCGCCGTCCAAGGCGATGGAGGACGGGAGTTTACCCGTTGAGGTCAGAGTAGTTGGAGTGCAGCTCGCGATCTCGCAGAAGCGGATTTTGCTGGTCGCCCACTCGGTCCAGTAAATTTTGCCATTTCCATCGAGCGCAATTCCGACGGGTGCTGTGTTGGGAATGACCGCTAGATTTATAGGTGTGCAATTCGCAAGCTCGCAAGAACGCACTTTATTGGCACCATACTCTGTCCAATAGATCTTGGTCGGAGCGGCGGGATCACCCACCAGCCCCAAGGTGATGAAGCCGGAGCAGAGCGCGGCAATCGTGATGTACTTGAAGCATCCCATCAATCTTGGCATAGAGACTCTCCTTAATGAAGCCCCAGATGAAGTCAGGTTTTTGAGATAAAAATCTACTCTCTTTCTTCACAAAAGACAACTCTTCAGAGGTCGTGTAGACATCGGCAAAGCATTATTCGCAGGCCGGTTGCCCTCGGCTTGATGGCGACTCAACGTGTCTGACGCAGAAGAGAGAATGGGACGCAGAGCGTATTTCCGGGGCTTCATGAATGTTCAGCGGCTTTCGTGGCTCATCTATTTTGTCGCAACGGAGCCCTTCATCTTGAAGACCTTCTTCGGTTTCCACTGGGTAAGCTCCTGCTGCGCATCAAAGAAGTCCACATTGCGCTGGGCGTTCATCCACAGCTCTGGGGTCGTATCAAAGACGGCGGCCAGCTTCATCGCCGTGACAGGCGTGATGCGCGCTTTCCCATTGACAATGTTGCTCCAGTGTTTGCTCGACAGCCCAGTCGCAAGAGCCAGAGCGCGATAGGTCACCCTTCGTGGCTTCAAATAATTCTTCTTCAGCATCTCGCCCGGGTGAGTGGGTCTTCGATTCTTGGGGATCATCTCGGCTCCTTTCGCATTTCTAGTGATAATCTTCATACGTGAGATGATAGACGTCTTCTCCGTCCCACTTAAAACAGACTCTGTAATTTCCGCTCACACTCATGGCGTACTCATCTTTTCTCACTCCGTGCAAGGAGTGAGAGTCAAACTGTCCGTTGCAATCAGAGAGTTCTCCAATCGCATTCAGGAAGTCCAGAATCTCGCAGATCTTCTTGTGATGGGCTCTCTTGATCTTGGAGGTCTTGCCCATATGGAAGAGTTCTTCAAGACCTTTTGCGTGAAAACGCCTGATCGACACAATGCGATGTTACCCTAAAGGTAGCGGGATGTAAAGAGGATGTGAAACAGGCTCATGCCTTCAAATGATAGCCCCGGTGAAAGAGCACCAGCGCGAGCGAGACAAAGATCAGTGCCAGAATTCCTGTCAGCAAGAGCCCTGATTCAACAGAGATTTCGGTGGTGCCGATCATCGCCGCGCGCAGACCGCCAATGATCGTCGTGAAGGGATTGATCTCGGTGATCGTCTTTAGGAGCGGCGCGCTCTGCAGCATCTCCAGCGAATAAAAGACTCCACCCAGCAAAACGAGCGGATCGAGAAAGAAGACCGTAATGACGTTGACGCCCTCCCAGCCATGTGTCCAGAGCCCAGCGATGCTCCCGAGCGCTGCAAATCCCATCGAGGCGAGGAGCAGATAGAGCAAGGTGAAGAGCGGCTCCTGCACCTGAAATCCGAGCACAAGCCAAGCCGTCAAGCTGATCAATGTGCCAACAACCAGACCGCGCAGCATGCCCGCCAGAATCACCGCCAGCGCAATCTGAGAAGTGGCCAGCGGACTGGACAAGACATCGGCAATATTGCCGTAAAGTCTGGATTGCAGAATGCTAAAGGCCGGATTGTAGAACGAATTTGTGATGACCGAGACGAGTATGAGACCGGGCATCATGAAGCGGGTGTAGCTCTGCCCTTCCACCAGCCCGAGCCGCGTCGCGAGCGCCACTCCGAAGATCATGATGTACAGAATTACCGAAGTCGCCGACGGGGCGATGGTGTTGAGCGCGTCCTGCATAAAGCGGGCCACCTCGCGCTTAAAGTAGGTGTAGAAGCCGATCATCTAGCTCACTCTCATTTCACGGATACCTCGTCTTATCTGTGCTCGTGAGTTGTAGAAAGACATCTTCGAGACGGGCTCTCTTCTGTTCGACGGAGATAATTTTATAGCTGTGTTGCACCAGACTCACTAAGGCATTCATGACCTGAGGATCGCTCAGCGAGCCTTGCAGACAGAGACAATCTTCATCCAAGTGCGGGCTAAATTTGTCCAGACCTTCCGGAATCGCTTTCAAGAGCGGATCCGTGCGGATCTCCAATTGATCGGGCAGGATCTTTGTAATCAGCTCATGCGGCGATCCGGTTGCAACCAGACCTCCATTGTGGAGGATGGCGATTCGCTTGCAGAGCTGCTCGGCCTCTTCCAGGTAATGTGTAGTAAGCAAGATCGTCTTGCCTGCTTTGTTGAGCGCCGTCATGCGCTCCCAGATGTGGTGGCGCAAGGCTACATCCACACCGGCCGTCGGCTCATCCAGAATGAGAATGGGCGGATCATGGATGAGCGCTTTGGCCAGAATAAGACGGCGCTTCATGCCTCCGGAGAGCTCGACAACGTTGGACTTCCGCTTCTCCCAGAGGCCGAACTCCTGAAGCAGCGCATCGGCCCGTTTTGTCGCTTCCCGTGGGGCGATGCCAAAGTATCCGGCCTGATAGACAAGAATCTGCATGACATTCAGAAATGACGAATCCAAGACCTCTTCCTGTGGCGCGATGCCCACCTGCGCGTGCGCCAGGCGATACTGTTTGATGGCGTCAAAGCCATTGACGAGCACGCTGCCCGAGGTGGGGCGGACGAGTCCGGCGATGACGTTGATGCTTGTCGTTTTTCCAGCGCCGTTGAGCCCGAGCAGTCCCATAAATTCGCCGCGCTGCACATCGAGGCTGAGCCCTTTGAGGGCTTCGACATGGCCCGCATACGTTTTATGAAGGTTCTGGAAAGAGATGGCGCATTCCATGATGGCGAGCTTTGATTATATGTGCACATGGGTGCTGGCACAAAGAGTCATGAGAATTTCAAGTGAGGCATCACTAGCTGCGTCCTATAGATACTTAGATTCCTGGATTCCGGGTCTGCGCTTCGCTCCACCCGGAATGACAACCTTGTAAACTCCAAACATCTCTGCTCGTATGTCTGTCATTCCTGCGAAAGCAGGAATCCAGTCTCTTTCTATATTTGAGCAGGATTCGCAAAGCCCTGGATTCCGGGTCTCCGCTTCGCTCCGCCCGGAATGACAACTTTATAGAAGCCTGTCATTCGTTCCTGGGATCACGCCCGGGGCAGGCTCCAACTGGAATCCAGGAATTTTTGAATCACGCATGATTTCTCAGCTAAAATTAGGCTATGCGTTTGCCAAACGCTGAAGATGCGATCATCCCCAAAGAGAAGATTTGTGGGTACCTGCTCTCTTCGACGCATCCGCTGGGGCGTTACAAGGCAGTCTTCTTCGAGAAATTGGGATATCATCAAGCAAATTGGAAAGAGTTTGAGAAGGACTTACGAGAGCAGCATCTGACTGAGAGTGCAGAGAAAGTTGGCATGAGTCCCGATGGAATGAAGTTTAGAATTGCTGCGCCTTTAATCGGCCCGAGTGGAAAGAGAGCTAAGCTTGTGACAATCTGGATCGTTGAGAGTAAGATGAGCCGGCCAAGATTGGTGACTGCATATCCTGGAGGTGAGCCATGAGCTTCAAATCTCTCGAAGTTGTTGTCTTGAAGCGGGACCTGGCTGAGCACAATCTCAAAACGGGCGATCTCGGCACCATTGTCGAGGTCTATGACTCAGGGGATGTTGAGGTGGAGTTTATCACTGCCAATGGGATGACGAAGGCCATCATAACGCTGATTCATAGCGATATTCGAAATGTGAAGCCAACCGACATGCTCGCCGTTCGGTCGCTCCAACCCGCCCGCTAATCTTTTTTGGGCCAGAGCGGCTCGCCAAAGAGTCCTTCGAGATCATAGAAGAGGCGGGTCGCCTCCTCAAAGATGTGGATAATAAAATCGCCGTAGTCCATCACGATCCAGGCGCTGTTGTTCGAGCCCTCCACGGCCAGAGGCTTCACCTTGAGATTCTTTTCCAGATTGCTGGCAATGGCGCGCAGCTTGCGGGCATTGTCCGCGCTGGTGAGGATGATGTAATCCACCGCGAGCGGCGACTCTTCTGCGTCATAGATTAAGGTCTTCTCGCCCTTTTTTTCTTCAATCAGTTTCAGGATCTTTTTCAAGATGGGCTTGAGCTGCGCCACCTTGGGTTTGGTCGCCGACTTTCTCAGTTCTGCTTCATCCTCTCGTCCTTCTTAGTGACCACCCGTCGATCCCGTTGGCGTTGTTTGCTGCGTTGCCGGTGGAGTCGTCTTGACTCCCGCATCTTGCGCCACAGGCCCTGCGAGGGGTGTGCCAGCTCCAAGGATAAGCACCAGATCAGCCGTATTCAAGTCCACGCCCCTATCATTGGGGGGGATGCGAGTCGTCAACAGCATCTTGGCCGTCGCTTTGTAGCGATCTCCTTCTGAGAAGGTGACGCCATCGGGCGGCGGGAGCTGGGCAAATTGATCCGGCGTGACAATCTGAATATTCGGGTCTTTGAGGGCGCTGGCTAATCGCTGCGCTTTGCTGGTGTCGCCGCTGATATTGACGATGTAGCTGGTTTGATAATCATAGACTTGGTCGGGGGTATTCCAGTATGCAATTGCGTCGAAGCTTTGGGAAGTCAGATAATCAAAGCCCTTTTTGGCGAGCCCTTGTCCCCTGGTGGGATTCTTAGGATCTTTGGGATAGCCATTGAGCACAATCACTTTGACATCGCTGTTGGTCAAGATCTGCTTGTTGTTGAAAAATTCATCAATCCTCGCCGACGTCTCTAGCGGCGACTGGATGAAGTAGCTCACATTGCCAATCATCTGAGCTTGACCCGGAATGGTCGAGAACTTCATGTTCTGCGTCGTAAATCCCTTGACTCGTCCCACCAGTCTGTAGAGATCGACCGAGCTGATATTGGTCTTGACAAATTGCAGAGCGGCTGTGACCCAATTCTTAATCTGATCGACGCCCTGATTTTGTGACAGCTTCTGGGCAAGCAGACCCAAAAATTGCTGCTGGCGCTGAATGCGTCCCAAATCCTCGTTGGTGGATGAGTCGCGGTAGCGCAGATATTGGACGGCCTGAGAGCCATTCAGCATCTGCGTTCCGGCAGCCAAGTTGATGACTAAGCTCTGACTTTTGTCCGTATAATTCATTGCTTTGGGAATTGTGACTTGCACCCCGCCGACAGAATCGACGAGCTGACTGACGCCTGCAAAATCGGCCACAATATACGAATGGACGGGCAGCCCATAGAGATCCGAGACGAGCTGTGTTGTTAATTCGGGACCGCCAGCGGCATAGGCCTCATTGATCTTGTGTGAAGTGCCATCGGCAAACTTGACTTGCAGATCGCGCGGGATGGAGAGCAATTTGAGGGACTGGTCTTCGAGCTTGGCCAGAATTATGGTATCCGTTCTGCGGACCTGATCGACCTGATCGAGCCCCATAAACAAGACGTAGTCGTTGCTGGCCAGTGTTGTTGGTCCTTGTCTGCTCTCGCCCTTGTACCACCAATAGATGGTCAAACCGGCCAATAAAAAGACGGCTGAAATGACGCCAAGAAAAAGTTTATTCCTCACGATAATCTCCTCTCACGTCTCTTTTGTAGAGTGCCTCTGAGCCCAGTGTCAAGGACAAGTGGGATGGAGGATTGGGTCGAATGTCTCTGAACTCTTCCAAAACTTTTCTACCCTCTGTCTGTAGATGATCCAGCAAGGAAGCATTGGAAATTCAGGGGACAAACGTCCCGGGAGAATGTCGCAAAGGATGCGGATAAAAGTGCCTAGTGTCAGGGTCCGAATCTCGGAAATGCCCTTTATAATGTAATTTTAAGAGTAAGCGAGGAGGATCAGGATGGTGGAGAAGACACGAAAAGAGAGACTAGCACCCAACGGAGTTCCATCAGGAAACACCGTCCGCGAGATCGCGACCCGGCTCAAGCACGAGCAAGTACACGATAAGTACAGGGCCTTCCGCTTTGATGAGTACCTCGACATGGTGGCCGAGGACCCGAGACTCATCCGAAATGCCTACCAGCGGCTCTATGAAATGATTCTGAGCCACGGCACGGAGGCGCAAAAGAAGAACGGGAAGGCTGTGACGCGCTTCAAATTCTTTGACGATCCCTTCGGCACAGAAGATGCCATCTTTGGCATCGACGAGCCGCTCAAGAATCTCGTGGACATCTTTGAAGCCGCAGCCAAAGGGCTTGGCCCCGAGCACCGCGTCATTCTGTTGCATGGGCCAGTCGCCACTTCTAAATCGACTATTGGACGCCTCATCCGCAGAGGACTCGAAGAATACTCCCGCGGGGATGAAGGGCGTCTCTATACCTTTGAGTGGGATCTGACTACGTTTGAAGATGAGCCGATCGGCATAGTGCCCTGCCCCATCTTTGAAGAGCCGCTCAGGCTCATTCCCGATGTGCAGCGCAGATCGCTCATCGAATCTGTCAATGAGATATTCCAGAAGAAATTTAAGCCTGAATACCAGATCGATGTTGAAGGGGATTTGTGCCCGAAATGCCGCTTCTACTTCAACCGCTTTATGCAGCTCTACAACGACGATCTGGAGAAGGTCTTGCAGCACATTACAGTGCGCAGACTCATTCTAAGCGAGCAAGACCGCAAGGGTATTGCGACCTTTGAGCCCAAAGACAAGAAGAACCAAGATGAAGAAGAGCTGACGGGCGGCATGAACTGGAGACTCGTTCAAGTCTATGGCTCCGATTCAGACCCGCGTGCTTTTAACTACGATGGCGAGCTCTGCGTCGCCAATCGCGGTATCTTCGATGGCGAAGAGCTTCTCAAATTACAAGAAGAGTTCCTCTACGACTTTTTGCACGCCACGCAAGAGCATGTCATCAAGCCCAAGAAGAATCCGCGCATCAGCATTGATGCTGTTATTTTGGGAAGAACGAATAACCCGGAGTACAAGCGCGTCCGCTCCAACGAGAAGATGGAAGCCTTCAATGACAGAACGCGCAAGATTGATATTCCGTATGTGCTGAGAAAATCTGACGAAGAGAAGATCTACACCAAATTCTTCCAGCGGCCACGAATCGGTGGAAAACACATCGCCCCGCACACGCTGGAGATGGCCTCTCTGTGGGCGATTCTCACCCGTCTGGAAGACCCGACGGGTGATATTACACACCTGCAAAAAGCAAAACTCTACGATGGAGAATCAATACCGAACAAGACAGTCGATTTGCAGAAGATGCGCGAAGAGGCTCGCGAAGAGGGCTTCTTTGGCGTCAGCCCGCGCTATGTCATCGACATGATCAGCAAAGCGCTGGTCAATGACAAAGAGGGCTGCATCAATCCCTACCGAGTCTTGGCCATGCTCGAAGACAATCTTCGAGATCACTCGGCTGTCGATGAGAGCCGCATTGATGAATACAAAGAATTAATGGAAATGGTGCGCGACGATCTCTCTGAGATATCTCAAGAAGAGGTTCGAAGAGTCATCTCGCATGATCCTGAAGAATTGAAAGAGGTCGGGCAGAAATATCTGGATCACGTGCTCGCTTACTTGAATGACGAGCGCGTCGAAGACAAATACACCGGCGAGGCCAAAGAGCCCGATGAAGAGTTTATGCGGGCGATTGAGAAACAGATCAATATCGCCGAGGCGCAGAAAGACGACTTCCGACAAGAGATCGCCAACTGGATCTCGGAACGCGCCCGCAAAGGCGAATCTTTCAATCCCGAAGATAATGACAGATTGCGCCGCGCCATCGAGAAGAAGCTCTGGGAAGACAAGAAGCACAACATCAACTTCTCGGCCATGGTCTCTGACAAGACCACAGATCCGGAGCACAAGAACCGCAAGAATGACTGGGTCGCGCGGCTGAAGAATGAGTTCAGCTACTGCGATGTCTGCGCTGAAAATGTCATCGACCACGCTGGGGCGGAAGTCGCCCGTGCTGAGCTGGACGGCTCCGCGCATTAAAGACTTTGTAAGGTGGTGATGTGGCGGGGGCTCTGGCAGCCCAAGCCGAGCTCCTCGCCCGGAACATGCGCAAGCGAATCCGCAAAGATGTCGAGCGCTTCAAGCGGATTGTGCGGGGTGAGATCCGCCAAAATTTAAAAGACTTGATCGAGAGTGGTGAGATCGCCGGTCAGCGCGGCCGGGACGTCGTCAAGATTCCCATCAAGAGTATCAAGACACCTGAATTTCGCTATGACCCGCGAGATGCTGGCGGCATTGGAGCCGGGGATGGCGAGCTGGGTGAGCCAGTCTCCGCCGAGCCAGGCGAAGGCTTTCAGCCGGGGCAGGGACCGGGCTCTCACGCCCGCGAAGTTGAGATCGAGCTGCGCGAGCTGGCCGAGATCTTGGGTGAAGAGCTTCAGCTTCCTAAGATTGAGCCTAAAGGGCAGAAGAACCGCGTGGAGAGCGGCGATGACTTTTCGGATGTCGCCACCACGGGTCCTGAAGCGCTCCTGATGAAGCGGCGCGCCTTTCGTGAAGCTCTCAGACGGCACACGCAGATGGAGACGCAGCATCGACTGCCTGCCAAATATCACTTTGATCCTGTGGTTGTCGTTCCTATCAAACAAGATTTTAGATATCTGCACAGCGAGCCTTCGATTATTCCGGAAGCAAGCGCAGTCATTATTTATATGCGTGATGCCTCCGGCTCGATGAGCGGTGAGAAGACTGAGATCATTCGCCAAGAGAATTACTGGATCGATCTCTGGCTGCGCACCCATTATTCGCAAGTGGAGCGGGTTTATATTTTGCATGACTACGAAGCTCAAGAAGTAAAAGAAGATGAATTCTATGAGCTCTCGACGGGAGGCGGCACGCGCATCTCGGCTGCCTATGAGCTTTGCAGCAAGATTATCGAGCGGCGCTATCCTGCCGATCAGTGGAACATCTACCCCTTCCACTTCTCCGATGGTGAGAACTGGATTGGCGACACTGAAAATTACTGCGTTCCCATCTTGCGTGATCAGCTCCTGCCCAAGAGCAATCAGTTTGGCTATGGACAAGTCACATTGGGACGGCGCTCGGCCGGTCTGCATCTGCTCAAGCTGCAAGAGAATCTCCAAGACGAGAAATTGATCACTTCGATCATCTCAGGTCGTGAAGATATTCTCGGCTCTATTAAAGAATTCTTGGGGAAGGGGCGATGATGACCACGCCTCTCGCTGTGGATGAGCTGGAGCAGCTGCGCGAAGAATCGAGGAGACTGGCACTCGAAGCGGGTCTTGATCCGTGGGAAGTTGTCTTTGGCGTCGTCGATTATGACGAGCTCAACGAAGTCTCTTCCTATGATGGCTTTCCGGAGCGATATCCACACTGGCACTTTGGCATGGCCTATGACTACTTCCGCAAGCGCGGTGCGTACTCCGGCTGGTGGACCTATGAGCTGGTGCTTAATACAAAACCTGCCATCGCATATCTGAGATCAAGCAACACACGCCTCGAAACCAAAGGCGTCATGGTTCACGTCTACGGCCACGTCGATTTCTTCAAGCACAACCGCTGGTTCTCGAAAACCAATCGCGACATGATCAAGTTGATGAAGAACCACGCCGAGCGGATTGAGAACCACATGAACCGCTACGGCATGAGCAAGGTCGAGGCCTTCATCGACTGTGCGATGAGCATTCAATACAACATCGACCCGCACGCGCCATTCATCAAGGGGCGCGGACAGGAGAGCCGAGTCAAGCGCCACAGGGTCAATCCCGAAGCCTCACAATCTCTGCTAGCTGAAGCCGGAAAGATTCCGGTCAAGCGCGATTACATGGATCGCTACATCAACCCCAAGAATTGGGTGAGCGAGCGGCGCGAAAAGATGATGAGCGAGCGCACGGAAAACCAGTCTCAAGATATTACAGAGCTAAAGCGCCCGCAAAAAGATATGCTCCACTTTCTGGTCAAGCATGGCCGTCTTGAAGACTGGCAGCGGGATATCCTCTCCATGATCCGGGAAGAGTCTTATTATTTCGTCCCACAGATCCAGACCAAAGTGATGAACGAAGGCTGGGCTTCCTATTGGCAATCCAAGATCATGGCCGATTATGCCGATTCCAACGAGTTCTTAGATCATGCCGAGATGATGAGCAGAGTCTTGGGCGGTGGAATATCAAACCCATACAGACTCGGTCTGATGATCTGGGAGAACATCAAAGAGCGCTGGGACAAAGGGCGCTTTGGCCGTGACTGGGAGCTTTGCAAAGACCGCGAAGAGCGCAAGCGCTGGGACACCGGAGCCGGACTCGGCGAGGAGAAGATCTTTGAAGTTCGCCGCAACTACAACGATATTACCTTCATCGACGAATTCTTCACTGAAGACTTATTTGAGAAGCACAATCTCTTCACCTATGAATACATTCCGGAGACGGGAGCCTACCACATCACCTCGCGCGAATTTGAAGATGTCAAGAAAAAACTTCTGCTCCGCTACACCAATCTGGGCAAGCCGACCATTCAAGTCTCGACGGGCAACTACGACAACAAGGGCGAGTTGTTGCTGCTGCACCAGTGGAATGGCATCGGCCTCAACTGGGATGAAGCGAAGGGAGTTCTACAACGGGTCTATGAGATGTGGAAGCGTCCGGTCAATTTGAAGACCATCGTCTATCGCAAGCTGCGCGATCCCGATCCCAGTCGAAACCGCATCCAGCCTGAATTGCCATTGACTGCCGTTCAAGAAGAGCAGGGTGTCTTGTTGCGCTATGATGGCGAGACTTTCAGAGAGCTGGCGTTGAGCGATGAAGAGATTGCCGACATCCGCACGGATGATATTCGCTACAGCACCACTCCCGAAGAGTGGATTGGGTGAAGATTTAGCATTTTTCTAAGATACAGGCAGCGGTTCAATCGATTAGTTTCAACCAGTCGTTGTATGATTTTTGAGCAACTTCAAGTAATCGATTTTCGATTTCGATAATAGTAATTTCTTGTTGAACACTCCCTAGCTTGACGGTTTGGTTGTCTACAATGATAGTCTCGATCTTTGATTCCGACTTCCAAATCCGATCAACGAAAACGCAGAGAACGACATCTAGTGTCTCTTCCTTCAGCCCGATTCCCATTCCGAAGTTAAGGTTCATCCTTTCTAAGCCTAGAATGTGTGAATTATCGAAAGTTGATTTTGATCCAAAAAATGTGAAGAGGCGGGAATCAAATTTGTTGTTGTAGACGCTAGTATCAGGTATCGCGCCGAGGTTGAATACAACACTTTTGAGGTCGGGAGTATCCATAGCATCCACACTTTTATTATGAGAACGAACTAATGTAAGAGAACAGACCGATGCCAACCGCTCAAACAGACGTAATCTTATCATTGTATAATTGTAATCTATCGTATTTGAACGAAGCCTCCCTCGATATTCTTGCTCGATACTTAATCTTTGATTTTTCAACTCCTGTTGTCTTTGATCAATTTCGACGGCTGAGTCTCGATATTGCAACGCTTCAACTAAATCCTTTGAAATTTCACCGCTGTTATCTTTGTGGATATTTGGCAAATTACCACCAGGAATCTGTAGCCACAGATCTAACTCCTGAGCCAATTCTTCCATCGTTAAGCGCATCTCAGAAAAATAATTAGTTGATGCTTCTAAGATTCTATCAAGGGAATGAGCGTGTGGATGCTTCACATAGCGACTAATTGTAGCCACAGGCTGATCTACTCGATGTTCGCCTGGTGGTGGATATTTGTGACGACAAGCAATTACCCATAGAGTCTTTGCTAATCCATAAACATCTGCCGAGTAACCGGGATACTCTTTAGGCGCATACACCATCTCGGGTGCAATATAGTGTTGTGGGCCTAAGAAACTTTCTTCAAGGATATCTCTACTCTTGAATTCATTGATGGCTAATCCGAAATCACCAATGATCCAATCATCATCGAGTTTAAAGAGATTCTCAGGCTTAATATCTCGATGAGCATCTCCCTTCTCGTGGATTATCGCCAGAGTACGGGCGATACTAGCGATTGCCTGGACCACTTCCGTCAGATCAGCTTTTTTCAATACTTGCCTACAAGGTATTGCAATGGGCATCGAGTACCATGGAGGGTCAAATTTTGTAGGTTTACTTGGGATAGACGAATCAAGAAGTGGCATGATTCCATTGAACGAAGCATATTTATTAAGCAGGGAGACTTCCGATTTGAATCGAGAAAGAGGCTCTTCTTTTTTGATTGAGCGGAGAATCTTGATAGCAAATAGAACATCATTTGAATGTGTTTCTTGCGAAATTTCCTTGGCTTTCCACACTTCGGCATTCCCGCCTGCTCCGAGAAGGCGCAATAGTTTCCAATGACCTCCAATGATATCACCAGCTTTATATTTTTCTCTCTTCATGCTTTCCTTTTACGAATCAAGTCCAGGGCACACAAGAAATAATCTCCCCGGGGTCACCGAGGAGATTATTCGTTAAACGTCTCTCTTTTTATTTGTAGGCGGGTGAAAACTCCGGTCTTTTAAGGCCGGAGATGAAAGCCGCCCGTCCGCGACAGCGGACGCTGGTTGCTATACTCTTTAGATGCTCAAATCCACCTCGAACGCCAGCTACGACATCCAGTACCATTTCGTTTGGATTCCCAAATATCGTAAACGTGTCTTGCAGGGAGCTTTGAAAAAACGTCTGGAGGAGATGATTCATCTTTGTGTCCAGATCAATGAGTTTGAGATCATGGAGCTGGGGATTCAACCCGATCATGTGCATCTGTTTTTGTCGGCCAAGCCCCGCCATTCTCCCGCCAAGATCATGCACTTGATCAAGGGAGGAACCGCGTATCAGATTCGGCAAGAGTTTCCGGAGTTGGAAGAGGTGTTGTGGGGAGATATCTTCTGGGCTGATGGATACTATGTTTCCACCCATGGAAAGTGGACTGAAGCTACCGTGAGACGTTACATCCAGCATCAACATCACAACTCCTAGAAACTGCGGACTTTAGGCCGCAGTAGTTCATTCTCAAATATTCTTCTTAGCGCGCTCCATTGTTCAAATATTCACAAACATCCTGAGCTTGCGTCGTGCAGATGTAAACCGGAATGTACGTGTCCTGATGGCCTACAGGGAGCTTGAACTTGCTGCCCGTGAGATGAGTGCCCATCGAGTTCTCCCCTGCTCCAGAGAATGAATAGGTTCCGGGCTTCAGATTGAATGCGAACCGATTGTCATAGGATGCTGCCGTGGTAAATTTGGTCCCATTCGCATCATAGATGGAGATTACACCATTTCGCACGGAGGCCTGTGGCGCCTGTAGAACAACAGTCACCAAGGTCTCATCGAGCGCATGGTAAATGACTGAGATGCCTGTTACTGGAGTCGTGTTGACGATGGCCTGGCCTTTAGAGGTGTTGAAGAAGGTCACGTAGCCTGAGATGGTCGCGCCCTTGTGATCGGTTGTACTGGGTGCATTGATTGTGACGTTATAGTCCTTGCTCTCTCCGCCCCGCAACGTGCCAAGGCCGATGTAATCGGAATCGGTCGTCAAGCCGCCTGAGAGGCTGAGCAATGCATAGCCGTTGTAAGCGCTCGCCCTGCCGACGTTTGAGATGTGCAAGGTGATCGTAAAGCTGCTGCCAAAGGCGACAGAGGGCGGGCCGGAAATCGCTCCAGTAAAGGTCGTGAATGGAATATTTCGGTGTGACTCAAGGCCAACTCGATTCGTGTTCTCTTGCGAAGCCCCCAGGAATGCCGACGTGCAGCCATTTGCCAAAAAAACCATTGCAATAAGCGGTAATAATACCCACAATCTCCTCAAGATCTACTCCCCTTTCATATTCAGCCTCGTGCAATGCTCCAAGATTGCAAAAGAATAGCGATTTTGTCAAATGGCGTACTTATTTTGCATTATATTGATTGGCCGTTCTGATCTGTGATACAAACCTGAAAGGGAGGCGAGCGATGATTCAATCAATCTATCTGGCTCTTTGTGTTCTCGGGATCATTCTTCCGTATTCTCAGTTTGTGCCCTTTCTGCAAGAGAACGGCCTCAATCTGCCGCTCTTTCTCAATTCAATCTTTGCGACCCCTATTGGCGGATTTGCCTGGTGGGATGTCATCGTCTCCGCAGTTGCCCTGCTTGTCTTTATGCGAATCGAGGGGCATCGCTTGAAGATGAAAGCTCGCTGGGCTCCGGTCGTAGCACTGCTTCTCGTTGGGGTCTCGCTCGCTCTGCCCCTCTTTCTCTATCTGAGAGAGCGGGCGCTCCATCAAGCCTGAGCGGCATTCTTTGCATCTCTGTGTGACCAGTAGAATGAAAGCCCACTGAGGCCGATGGCTGCGATAGAAGCGAGCAAATAAGTCCAACCTATAGCCAGAATCGGCAAGAGCAGACCCACAATCAACAAAAATGTAGCTGAAGCGAGCAAGCCCATTAAGATTCCGCGCTGCAGCTTTGTCGCGGCATCGGGTCCCTGCTGATGATGTGTAAAGGCGGAGATGACCAGCCCAAAGACGGGAAAGGGTGTGAGCAGCCCACTCAGCTGCGGGCCGAGCTCATCCGCGATTGCGGTCATCGTGACGACAAAGGCGGTGGCGATGCCGATGCGCGCGGGCAGATCCCACTTCGGAGGAGCGGGTGCGATCAACGCAATTGTAGGCTTGGGCATGAGCCAGATGACCAACCCGATGACAATTACCACAACAAAATATGCCACTAAGAGTGACCACGAGATTGAATTCCAGATGGCCGTTGCGACGAGAAAAGCCAGTGCCGATAGTGTCACGCTCATCTGCCAACCGCACTTTCGAGAAATACGACTATAAACAAAGCAAAAGACGCAGACCGAAGCCTGCCCGACGATATTTCCAATTGCCGCATGTGCCGCAAAGATTGGCCCATACTCCAGAGCCAGGAAGAGCGAGACGGGTCCTGATGTGAGTGGCATGCCCATCAGCAGCCCGCTGACGACGGGTCCCCAGCGGCGGCCAGCCAGAGTTACAGAGCCGATCAGAAATGGGGTCAGAATGAGCTTGAGGAGGAAAATCATAATGATTGGCCTTGATTTTGAATGAAGTCGGGCTATTTCACAACAAGACTGGAAAAATGGGCATCGGTTCCTGCTCCCACCCAGAGCGCGATCTGCCCTTCAGACTCGCCAAGCTTGAGGTCATTGACAATGAGAGAGGGCTGCTTGGCATCATGAACATAGAGCTGCGCCTTCGTGCCTGAGACCGTGATTTTAATCTTCGTCCACTCGCCTGAGACGAGATCGACATAAGATTCATAGACTCCGGGATTCTCTTCGCGCAACTTGTGCCATGGATAATCAGGATAAGAGATATATTGTGTTGCGTGATTGCGGCGCAGCTGGTCATCCGCCCGCCCATTAGTGGGTCTCAAATAAAAGCATTCAAACTTCGATCCATGCAGCTGGACTCGAAAGGCGATCCCCACAAATCCGCGCATCCCTGCGGAGGCACCCGCTTGTGGAGAGCCTGCGATCTCGGTTTCGATGATGCCATCTTTGAACTTTACATTGGGGATAATGACGAGCGGATGCGTCTTGCTCGATTCTTGGTTCTGCTCGATCACGCGCAATGCGGGCTTATCCCGATAATTGGCCAGCTCAGTCTTGACGTTGTGCGATTCCAGACCCGATAACGAGTCTAGATTAATCGTGTGGCTCGGGTTCATCTCGTTCCTCCCAGGTTTTATTAATATGGGGTGAGTCGATGCGTGGACTATAGCAGTGCTAAGAAGATTCTTGACGATGTTCTTCTGTAAAATATTTTGCACAATACGATCATGACTAGCAGACTCCCAAGAAGAGCAGAGATTGTGATTATCGGCGGCGGAATTGTGGGGGCGAGCATCGCCTATCACCTCACCCAAGCCGGATGTAAAGATGTTGTAGTACTAGAGCGGGAATGTGTGCAGGGGCTTGGCTCCACAGGCCGTGCGACGGGCGGAATCCGATCGCAGTTTTCGCATCCTCTGGATATTGCTATGTCGCTCTACTCACTGGACTTCATTCGGCACTTCAAAGATGAGACGGGTGTCGATCCCTGCTATCGCCCCAACGGCTATATCTTTCTGGCGACCACTAAAGCCCAAACGAGCGATTTAAAAGACCTTGTCGCACTACAACAAAAATCGGGTCTCAAAGAAGTGAGGCTTGTAAGCCGCGAGGATATCAGAGAGCTTGCGCCCATTCTCAATGTTGACGACGTTCTAGGAGGCACATTCTGCTCCAGCGATGGCTTCATCGAGCCTCTTTATTTGCTGAAGGGCTTTACCGAGCGAGCCGTAGCGCGTGGATCCAAAGTTTTGTTAAATACAACCGCAACTGGAATTGAGCTTGCTGGGAGCAAAATTACAGGTGTCGTGACAAATCAGGGCACAATCTCGACAAACATTGTCATCAACGCCGCCGGAGCCTGGGCCAAGAAGATTGCCGCAATGGCAAATGTTGTGCTTCCAGTCGAGCCACTGCGACGGCATGTAGCTGGCACACAGCCCTTTCCAGAATTGCCGGATGAGACGCCGATGATTATTGGCTTAGAGAGTGGCTTTCATTTCAGAAAAGATCATCATGGCGGCGGCGGGGTGATGCTCCTCTGGAATAGCCATGAAGAGGTGTATGGCGAAAATCTCGAGTTTGATTATGACTGGCTCAAAAAGACTCTTGAGTTTGCAACGCATCGAGTTCCCAAGTTCGAGAGATTGCAAATCACTCCACGGCGCTGCTGGGCCGGACTCTATGAGATGACGCCCGATGCCCATCCCGTTCTCGGGAAGGTCTCTGGCATCGAAGGTCTTTATCTGGCCAATGGCTTTAGCGGACATGGCGTCATGCACTCACCGGCCACCGGAAAGCTGCTCTCTGAGCTGATTCTCGATGGCCGGGCGAAATTAATGGACATCTCTTCCTTGAGTTTTGACCGCTTTGCCAGTGGAAAGCTCTTTGCCGAAAAGGGAGTCCTCTAGTCAGAACGCTATGGCCAAAATGAACGGATTGACGTCGTGCAAGAGCCCTTCTCTTGCCGACAAAACGCGAATCTGCGTTGACAAACGAGACCCCCTCCTTTAGTATAGCTTTTGAAAGAATGAGTTTTACATCCATGTGCAGTTCACGAGTCGTTGCGTCTTATCAGGAGGTCGCAGCCTGATCTCCTCCCTCTCTCGTAGCTCCGGGAGGTATATTCCTTGAGCGAACTCAAGCTATCTCAAACTGAGATCCAATTGGGAGATGCCGATCAGGCAACGGCTCTATTGGGTCCGCACAACCGCAACCTCAAATCGATCCAGAAGCTCTTTGAGGTACGCCTTCAAACAAAAGGCGATCGCATGATTGTGCAGGGCGATGAGACCGAAGTGGAGCGCGTGGTGCGGCTCTTCGTCAAGTTGAGCGAGCTCGTTGGGCAGGGGCACATGCCTGGCGTCGCCGATGTCGAATATCTCTCTGCAGAGATCAAAGCCAATCACGATGTGGGCGAAGTGCTGCGGGAAGTGATCCAGCAGACGCACTGGGGCGAGGCGATTCGAGCCAAGACCTCAGGTCAGTCTCGCTATATCGAGACGATGAAGCGGCACGAAGTTGTATTTGGCATAGGCCCATCCGGAACAGGCAAGACGTATTTAGCCGTGGCCATGGCCGTCAATTATCTCAAGAAGGGGCTGGTTCATAGAATCATTTTGACCCGTCCGGCAGTCGAAGCGGGAGAAGAGCTAGGCTTTTTGCCGGGTGACATCGAAGCCAAAGTCAACCCCTATCTGCGTCCGCTCTATGACTCACTCTTTGACATGATCCAGGGCGATGAAGTGGGGCGCTATGTCGAGAGTGGCCGCATCGAGATTGCACCGCTTGCCTTCATGCGCGGCCGCACGCTGAATAACAGCTTTATTATTTTGGACGAAGCTCAAAACACAACTACAGGCCAGATGAAGATGTTTCTGACCCGGCTGGGAATAAACTCGCGCGCGGTCATCACCGGCGATGTCACGCAGATTGACCTGCAGCGCGGCACATCGGGTCTGGTGCAGGTTCAAAAGATTTTGAAAGATATTGAAGAGATCGCCTTTGTCTATCTCGAAAAGAGCGATGTAGTGCGCCACCCGCTGGTCAAGAGAATTCTGGATGCTTATGAGAAAGTCGAACAAGCCAAAAAATAATCCGAGCGATTCGCTTCTTCAGCGCGTCCGCTCGACGCGCGGCTGGCCGATGGCGATGCTCGTGGTCGTCATTCTCGCAGGGCTTCATGCCTTCCGGATCGATCTCTCTGCGGATCCTGTCGTAAGCTGGCTCGTTGGCGACCGCATCTTGGGGAATGCACTCATCGTCATTCTTCTCGTCGGGCTCTGGATCGGCTATCTCCAGCTTCGTGAGCCGCATCTGATGGAGAATGCCCGAATGCGTCTCTTCCTGCTGGCCATTGTGGTCGCCGTAGCGGTGCTGGGAAAGTCCGTCGATCTTCTGGCTCCCTACCTCGTGCGGCCGGATCAGGCGGCCTATCTCGTCCCTGTCGCGATGGGAGCAGGTTTGGCCACCATCTTTGTCGGTGCTGAGGTTGGCCTTACGCTGGCCATCCTGCTCGCCTTTTGGGCTGGCCTGGGAGATTCCATCAACGCCGTTGCTGTGCTGGCTGCCTTTGGCAGCGGAACGGCTGCCGTCTTTCGCTGCGCTCATCTGCGGCGCCTCTCAGACTTGCCCCTGGCAGGCCTGGAGATTGGGCTCTTTGGCATGCTCCTTCATGGCGGAGCGGGACTCGTCGTTCAGGGGGTTGAGTCCTTCAATCCCTTGATGATGGTCTGGTCGGGGCTCAATGGCATTATCAGCGTCCTGGTCATGTTTGGAGCACTGCCGCTGGCCGAGATCATCACTCAACGCACAAATCCTCTCGGTCTGGTTGAGCTGCTCAACCCGACCAGTCCGCTTCTGCTGATGCTGCGCGAACAGGCTGCGGGTACATATCACCACAGCATCATGGTGGCGGACTTGGCCGAGAGCGCTGCGCGTGCGGTGGGTGCCGATCCTCTGCTCACCAAAGTGGGTGGCTATTACCATGACATCGGAAAGATGAAGAGGCCGCAATTCTTCATTGAAAATCAACCCGATGGGGTCAATCCACACAACGAGATCTCGCCCAGCATGAGCAAGATGATTCTGACATCGCACATCAAAGAGGGAATTGAGCTTGCTCACGAGTATGGGCTTCGCGAGGACATCACGCAGTTCATCTCGCAGCATCACGGCACGTCGGTCATTCGCTTCTTCTATCAGAAGGCCTTGAAAGAGGGTAAAGCGACAGAGCAGTCGATGAGCGATTATCGCTATGACTCAGAGCTTCCAAAGACCAAAGAGACGGCCATTGTCATGCTCGCAGATGTAGTGGAGGCGGCCTCTCATAGTCTGCAGGATCCGGCTCAGCTCAAAGAGACCGTGCGCCGGGCTATTCGCACTCCCCTTGAAGATGACCAGTTGATCGAGAGCCCGCTCACATTGCGGGATTTGGAACAGATTGAGCGGGGCTTCTTTGCCACGCTGCGCGCGATGAGGCATGACCGCAGCGGCTCCTATCCTGCGCAGCCTGAGAACAAGAAGACAAACTGGAAGTTCTGAGATGTCACGCGGAATTCTCTTGCTCGCTCTTCTAGGGGTCTTTCTTACGGGGTGCGACCTCTTCCAATCCCATGCGACAGGGACTTTAGAAGGACGAGTGACGATCGGCCCAATCTGTCCAGTTGTGCGGCCTGGCATTCCATGTCCCGTCCCGCCTGAAGCCTATGCTGCAAGAGAGGTCTGGATCTTTCAGGACAATAAACATAGGGCCACTGCAAAACTCGATGATTCAGGCCGATATTCGATTGCGCTGAAGCCGGGAATCTATCTCGTGGACATCAATCATGCTGGCATCGATAGAAGCACCGATCTACCGAAAGAAGTCCGCATCCAGAGCGGAGAGACAACGCACTTAGATATAGAGATCGATACCGGCATTCGCTGACAAGAGCCATGCCGTGCGGCTCAGTCAACGACCATGATCTGATCGGGCGATTGAATCTCTATGGCCGGGATCATAGCTCCTGCAGGATCTTGAAGTGAACTGACTTTCCCATGCACACAGACATTCTTTCCAACGAAGAGCTGCTCTGGAGCTGACGAAAATTTGCTGCGATTCTCCGGAGTGATCCATGCCAGCAGGCGATTCTCTCCATCGGAGCCGATGTTTAGCAATGTGAGTGCGTTATTTGCATTGGGATCATATTGGGCAGAGATGGCGGGTCCTTTGAAGTACTCCTCAATGCCTTGGCCTGTATATTGGGGGGCGTTGGACCAGTCAAGCGCGATGGCACAGCTCCCGCCCGCGACTCTCTGAGAGCTTGGCTGACCACTCTCTTTGAGCAGATTATCCAGCCGCTGGCTGATCGCCTGGATCACTACCTCCAGGTTG
This sequence comes from Candidatus Acetothermia bacterium, assembly GCA_016201405.1. Classification (GTDB taxonomy): domain Bacteria; phylum Bipolaricaulota; class Bipolaricaulia; order RBG-16-55-9; family RBG-16-55-9; genus JACQCZ01. The sequence continues at coordinate 38,261 of JACQCZ010000005.1, forward strand.
TCAAAATTTTGATGAAGCGCGCTCACTTCTGTCTGGACATTGTCCAGAGTCTCTTTTACATTGCCTACCTGATTTGCCGTCTCCAGGCTAGAGAGGCGTCCTTGTACAGCCACGATATCTTTTCTGACTTGCTCCAAGCTAGTTTGAAGAGCAGTCAAGTCGCCGGCCACCTTCTTAGGGTCGGCCATCGTCTGCTGGCTGGCCGCGTCCAGTTTAGCGAGGACTGAGTTGATGCTAACCATGCCCACATTGATCCTGTCGATCTGCAGAATGATGAAGAAGAAAGAGACGATCAGAAAGACAACAAAAAAGCCTACTAGCCAGCCCCTCACGTTCATAATGCCTCCTACGCAGGTTTGTTTTCGTCTTTGTGACCCATAATACAAATCTTAGGGTGCTTGTTCAAAATCCCGACTCGCTTTACGATGATGCATCTATGAGCGAAGCTTCCAAATCAGCATCAGATTTTTGCTTCAGACTGGAATTTGTCAAGAACAGAATTCTTTTTGAGGATTCTGATTTAATGATTATTGATAAGCCTGCAGGTCTGGCTGCTCACGGAGACAAACATCACGACACAGAAGAGACCTTAATAGCGCTGGTTCGTCAACACTTGATGGATGCCAAATCTGAGCCTGCCTTTGTGCATCGCCTGGACAAAGAGACCTCGGGTCTGATGATCGTTGCGAAAACAAAAGAGGCTCTTCGCATGCTCAATCGCCAGCTGAGATTCAAAAAGATTATTAAAACATATTTGGCTCTGCTGGACGGAGAGATCAAGCCCAAAGGCTCGATTCGCCTTGCTTTGAAGAAAGAGATGGACCGCAAGCGCTGGCTGGCCATCATGGTGCCAGCGTCTGCAGGCGGACAACACGCCCAGACCGATTATCAAAGAACGGATCTGTTTGATTATCAAGAGCGAAAATTTTCGCTGGTGGTGGCCCATCCCAAGACCGGGCGCACGCACCAGTTACGGGCCCATTTTGCGGCACTTAGATGCCCAATAGCTGGAGATGATATCTACGGGCGAGTCGAGATGAATTCTATTCTGCGAACAGAGCTTGGCTTGCCAAGAATGCTCCTGCACGCGCAAAGGCTTCAATTCGAGCATCCGACGACTCAAGAAATTATGGATCTGGAAGCAAAGCTTCCAGCAGATTTTGATGCATTTCTCGCTCGCTTGCGGCGAAAACCATCGAGACTGGATTGAGAAAAGGAGAGGCCTCCGCGTCCCAAAGGAGTGCGGAGGCCTCCTGTTTCCACTAGGGGCTATAGTGCTACACAGTGTGTTGCGACTTGGTTACAAACGAACAGGTTCGATCTCACGAATGGGAGAAGCGTTCCATCGTTGGCGAGCAGCGAGAACTCGGTGAGCACATCACGCGGCTTCACCTGGATCTTGGTGGTGTCGATCAGCACATAGATCGGGACATTGCTCGGTCCCACTTCTCGTGTGCCATCCCCATCCACATCCAGCTCAATCGTGAACCAGACGGCCGTTGGTTTACTGACGCCTACGGTGTATAGGATCCGTCCATCTTTGACGGAGCCGGTCATCGTCGGAGTCTGGCTGCTGAATGTTGTCGTTGTCGCTGTGGCGTTCCCAGTCACTTCAGCTTTGAGCGATGTGAAGACAAAGGGGTTCGCACCGGTGATGTCCGTTCCGCGCAGCTTGATGCTGAAGGTGTGATTCGTGTTCCAGCTCGGGTCGCCCTGGACTGTGATTCTGATCTGGCTCGATGTGCTTCCTTCAATGAAGACCCCCGGTCCTGGTGGGGGTGGAGGTGGCGTCTGGCTCACTGTGACGGTTGTTGAAGTAGAATTTGAGCTTCCTAAGTTATCAAAGACGGTGAGTGTCACTGTGTACGTTCCAGCGCTGGCATAGCTGCTCTGGAAGAGGGAGCTGGTCGAGTCAATTGTCCCATTCCCATCAATGTCCCAGCGATAGCTTGTAATGCTTCCATCTGGGTCGCTGGAGGTCTGTCCATTGAATGTGACAGGCTGGCCGACTTGTGGTGTCGTTGTGCTGAGCACGATTCGCGCCACAGGGGGCTGATTTGCTGCAGCCTGCACAAAGAGAGTCTGTGTGCTGGAGCCAGTCGCTCCCTGATTGTCTGTGACTGTGAGAGTGATCGTATAGGTTCTGGATGTCGTGAATTGCACAGTCTGATGAGCGCCGTGCAATTGCAGCTGACTCGATCCCTGGAAGACCCAGAAGTAGTCTGTAATCGTTCCATCGGGGTCGAACGAGCTGCTGCCGTCAAAGCTGACGGATTGGTTGACAACAGGATTGGTCGGTGTGAAGGTGAATTGCGAGACTGGCGGCTGGTTCGCTGGACCCGAGGACGTCACTTGGAATGCGGCAAAGTCCAGCGCAAAGCTCGCACCAGGAATGGTGGCCTGGATGCGCTGTGTCAGGACGGCTTGGAACGTGGTCGGGTTGGTGTAGCTGCTGTTTTGCGTGCCGTTCAATCCAAAGCTGATCTGGCTCGATGTGACCACGGCATGTATGTCATCCACGCCAAGGGGACCTGTCACTTGGAGGCTGGAGCCGATTAGTGTCGAGAGGTTGTAAGTTCCTGGTGACAGGAAGCCATTGCCTCCGCCCAGCGGATACAGATTGCTGACCAGTCCGTTCGGATTGACATCAAAGAGCTGCACATACCCGCTGCCTGTCAACGTAAATGTAATTTGAATTGTGTCACCCACATTGTAGGACGTGCGGTCTGTATTGACGTCAATGGCCAGCTGGCTTCCAGCTCGGACAGTTATTTGCGAGCTGTTGTTGCTCTCATTGGACTCCGTTACCTGGTTGAAGGGGTCAACGACGGCGGTCAGAGTCTCTTGGGATGTCGTCAGCTGTCTCTGGAAGGCGAGCTGCACGGATGTGCCAGCCGCAAGACCATTCAGGTTCAGACGGCTGAGCCCTTGGCTGTCGCGCAGCTCGACGGAGAAGAAGCTTGCCGCGCCTGTTCCCTGGTTGGCGACTGTCACGGTGTAATTGACAGTGCTTCCGATTTGCGGGTTCTGCGGTGAGAAGCTGATTCCTGTCACCAGCAGGTCAGGCAGAGATTGCGTCTGGCTCGTGATCGTCAATTGGACGCTGTTGTTGTTCTCGTTTGATTCGCTCACTTGGTTGAATGCGTCAACCGTCAGGGTCTCAGTCTGGCTATTGGCAACCAGTTGGCGGGTGAAGCTGACGGTGGTCGATGCTCCGGCAGCCAATGTACTGAAGCTCTGCACCAGGCTTCCAGACGAGTCCGAGAGCTGCACCGAGAATGACCCGGCCGATGCATTCCCTTGGTTGCTCACTTGGGCTGTGATAGTGACATTACTCCCAATTTGAGGATTGCTGGGCAAATAGGTCGGGTTGCTGATCGTAAGATCTGGGCGGCTCGTAATGACACCGACTAAATTGAGCCTTCCTGAGCCAAATTGCGTTGAAGCTCCCATCGGAACAGCATCTGACCGCAGTTTGGTCTCCACTCCGCTAGCTCCCAGTGCCGGATTCTGTGAGAGAAGCAGAGCGGCAGCTCCGGCCACGTGGGGCGAAGCGGCTGATGTCCCTTGAAATGGGTTGAATTGAGCAGTCGAAACTGAGACGTTATCCGGCCCGACGATATCGGGCTTGACCCGGCCATCGGTGGTCGGGCCTTGAGAGCTGTAGGCTTCAAGAGGTCCCGTCGTCCAGCTCAACTGACTCACCGCACCCACTGTTATGGCGCTGGACGAATCTCCAGGAGTCACAATGCTCCCGGAAGGAATGGATGGCGTAATATCTTGGTTGAGGTTGAAGATCGAAAGCTCTTTTGGCGCGTTTACAGTGAGAGGCTTTACTCGAATCTGAAATGTTCCGCCCGAGGGCGCGGTGAAAAAGATGTTTTCAGTCGGAGGCTGCGTGCCGCTCTGCAACCTTTCGGACGAAGCCAAAATTGCGCCACTCGTCGTCGTCACAAATAGATCATAATCTTGCGAAGTCACTGGCCAGTCTCTCCATGTCAAATAGACGCTGATGGCCTGGCCTGCCTGCGCTGAAAAATTGATGCCATCTTGACCTGAGAACTCAACCCAGCCGTTGCCATTGCCGTCCAAGGCGACGCCCTTCCAGTGGCGCTGGGCGTAGTTGCCTGCGGCGCTCACCCAGAGGATTCCCGCTGCGCGTGCGCGCTGGACGGAAGCATCGATTGGGCCAGTCCCGTCATAATAGTTCGTATTGAACCAACCCACGGAGTGGTTGACGATCTGGACTCCCTGGCTGATGGCTTGGTCAACGGCATTTTCCAGGTCGACTTCGTCCGCCACTTTCATCAGATAGATCTGGGCATCGGGAGCCATGTCATGCACGATTTCGGTCACGGCCGTGCCGTGTGAAGTCGTGCTCTGAAGCCCGGTGCCCGAGAAATCAAACGTAATAGCGTTAGAGGGAATCTCGCCTGCTGCTTGTGCTGACGAGAGGCCAATAAATCCTAGGTCAATCACAGCCACTTTGATGCCTTGGCCGCGAAAGCCGCTGTTCTGGAATGATGCTGCACCCGTGATATTGACCCCTTCGCTCACCGTGAGGGCTTGCGGAGCGAGGGGGGGCCGGATATAGGCGACCCCAGCGATACTGGCCAGTTGAATAAGAATGTTGAGCGGATTATTGCTGAGCGGGATCTGCAGCTCAATGAAGCTTCTCGACTGGTTGGTGATGGTGCCGCCAGAGACTGCGCTCACAGCAGTTATCAATCCAGAGGCCGGGCTTGAGGTTTGCAGGATGACTTTGACTGAGTTTCCTGAGACCTGGATCCCTGCGCGGCTGGCTGTCTGCTGCACGGACTGGCTGCTCACACCGCCGCCCTGTTGGGCCATCTGAAGCACCTGAGCCAGGACGCTGTCAATTTTGGGACTGACGTTCGATTTCGAAGATTGCTGCGTGGTCTGGGCCATTGTTGGTTGAGCTGTATCGGTGACCAGGCCCAGCACAAAGACAAAGCTAATCAGGATGACAAGCAGCTTTGCCTTTTGATGGATGTCAGTTGTATTTACATTCATATGGCACTTCCTTTTTCGGCCATCGCGAAATCGCATCATTTATGATCCTGGTGGCTGTGGGTTGTTGGGTAGCCGTACGAACTTCACGCCGGATTGGCTGGCCAGTTCTGCCAGACGATAGATCAGAGCCTGCACTCGCACAAAATTGTCCGAGCGGGACTCGATCACGAGATCCAGGCTGTCGGGCAGTTGAGCGTCTGGAGCTGCGAGCTCGACTAGAACCCTGGCCCGAAGACCGGAGAGAGCGATTCCATTCAACTGCGCATAGTCATTCCAATCCGGGGCAGAGACCAGGCCGTACAAGACAGAGTCAATGTGAACTCCGTCGGGAGGCTGAATCTTGGCGGAGGTGATGAGTGGCTCCAGGGTCAGTGCTGTGATTGGCGTAGACAAGAAGCCAAAGGGCGCGAGGGCATCTTGAACCTTGCCAAGATCTTCAGCGCTCAGCTCTGTCTTGGGGAGCGCGGGAGAGATGATCAGCTCATATTGCAGCTGCACGGATGCGCTTTGAGGTCGCAAATGGACTTCCATGTCGCTCACTTGGATCTGAATCCAGAAGTGCTGTCCATCTACATAGAGCCGTGGCATCTGGAAGAAGCTGCTCTCTTGAGCTGGGTTGCACTGCGTGCAGGGCTCTTTGCCCTTTACATATGTGATGTCTGTGCCGGTTTGAATGCGAATCCAGTAGTCAGAGTTTTGGGCCGTAGAGATCACTTGCAGCGGGTTGACAGCGGTCAGCGTCACGGTAGCGTGAAAGTGCCGTTGCGAATCTACGAGCGCGGCACTGGCTCCATTCGTGTCTGAGACAATGCCAACTGCGGGTGCTGCAAGCAAGAGCGTCAGCACCGCCCAGAGTGTGAACTGAGCTTTCATAGTCTGCTCCTTTCGTGAGGGGGTAGGCGGGAGAGCCCGGAATGGGCTCTCCCCTGTGGTCGTTTCCTTGAGAGTGATTATAGGCCTTGGAAGTTGAAGCAGAGGCTGATGAACAGCCCAGGCTGATTGACCAGCACGAGACAGACCTGGATATTGAGGAATATGTCAATCTGTCCAGGAGTCGTAAAGCTGAGAATAAACGGGTCTGATGGCGGATGCTTCAGCTCTGTACCCAAGAAGATGAAATTTCTGCTGTGCTCCATGATGCCATTGGCATCCGAGTCGAGCTGGAGATCGAACTTCACCTGGGTCGTCGTGCTGGATATTCCAATCGTGTATTCCACTTTGCCTGTGCCGACCAGACCGCTGAAATTCAGGATGTTCTGGTTGACTGGAACAGGCTGGATTCCCTGGGCTGCGGCATTTCCAGAGGCCGACTGGTTGACCGTGGTAAAGAAGCCGTTATTGGCTTCAAGATGAATCTGATAGGCTCTTGACACGAACCAGTCAGCCTGCCCTTGGATTGTGAGTTTGAAGTGGGTGCTATCCACACGAGTCACATAGTATCCGCCTTGCTGTGGGCTTGGGTTTCCACCGAAGGACAGTACCGTGATCAATTGAGCAGTGGAGCTGGCTGCTCCATGATTATCTACAGCAGTCAGTGTCACTTGATAGGTTCCGGGAAGTGCATAGATATGGAAGGTCGTTGCTCCGACAGCGGTCATGCCATCGCCAAAGTTCCAGATGTTCTGAGTGACAAAGTCACCGGCGTCTGGATCAAATGAGTTGGAGATGAACTGAATGACCTGCCCGGCGAGTGCAAACTGCGGTGAGGCTGTGAACTGTGCAATTGGAGCTTGATTGAAGGTCGGGGGTGGTGGATTGGGATTTGAGGAGGTGACGACGAAGCTGGCGAAATCAGAGGCGATTCTGCCGACAGCGATGATTCCCTGGATGGCTGCCTGCACCTGTTGCGCAAATTGTGCTGGATTGGTGCATAGAGTTGGAAATGGGTTTCCAGGAGTTGGGTTTGCATTGAATAATGTCCTCAAATCCAGCGGGTCCAAGCTGGCGAAGGCCTGAACATATTCCGTCCCAAAGGGCGGCACGACTTGGAACCGATAAAGGTTTGGCCTGTCGGATAATGAGAATTGCCCTACGGGAACGAGCGAGTTGGGCGAAAAAGCGTTCGGGAATATGAGGGAGCAGTTGCCTGCGGCATCAATATCCACTACGTTCAGATAGACCTGCCCAACGCTGGGGGCCGTCGTGTTTATTTGGATGGTGATCTCTTCGCCGACTTGATAGGAGGCTTTTGCGAGGCTGACGTCCACTTGAATGTTGCTGTTGCTAGGGATGGGCACAATCCCCTGTGGCGCTTGCGCCAAACCCAGCTGTCCAAAGAGACTGATTATTGCCATTACGGCGATCATCACTGTAAATCTCTTAACGTTCATTGCAGACTCCTTTCTCTTTTCTTGCGGCTGCATGGAACTTTCTCTCACTGAAAATGTCTTTGTCCCGGTCATAGCTTTTGCGTCCCCTCTCTTATGTAGAGCACTTCCCTCGCCTCACGCATGCATTCAACGCGATGCCTGAGAGCTCGGCTCCGGTCACATTAGACTGAATGTCGTTTACCATCTGCTGGGTCAACGTGGTCCCAATAAGATTCTTGAGTCTTCCAATGACGAAATCGTCAACAGCTTGAGCATTCCGCGCATCGCTATTGGGGTTGTTGCTGTTGGCAATGTAGTCTTCAAGAGCCTTTGAGATCTCTGTTATTGATGTATCCGAAAGTGCTTGCGAATATTTCTGGGTGCTTATTCCTTTGCTGTCCAAAAGCTTCTTGACCTCTTCCAGCGTCGCGGCGAGCGCCTGAACGTTCCCAACGATGACATCAAAAGGAGCATGGAGCAGGACTCCCTCGGCGATATTGTCAATCAATAGCTGTACTGGAATTTTATTATTCAGAGTGTTTGTAAAAACAGTGCATATCTGCTCTTTCTGGGTCTGAGTGGCCTGGCTGTTCTCAAGTTTCTTAAGCATGTCCAGCATATCTTCCGGATTGAGCCGGCTCTGCTGGAAAGCAGGCTGCGTGGCTCCGCTCAAGGCTGTCTTGACAGGGTCAGATACAGTCAGGCACTGGCTGATAAAGCTCTGCACATCGGAAGCCGTGGTCTTATCGCTTGGGGTCACCGTGCAGGCCGCAGCCTGGTCCAGCACGAACGATGGGCCGGCTTGAGCCTGGAAGGCCACCAAACCCAGCACTCCCGTGATTAAGATTCCAATCGCTAACCAATGTCGCATCATGGATATGTACACCCCCTTTACAAAATTACGAGACGAATATGACAGAATTGAGATGGTCATAACTCTTCACATACTCTTGAGCGCGCGGATCGACGACCATGCGCATTCCGTCCACAATAAACACGTATTCATGGCGTCCTGGTGCAAGGTCCAGCTTGGTGGACCACATGCCCCGGCTGTCACGGGTCAGTGAGACGGGATCCCACTTGGTGAAGTCGCCCGCGAGCTGCACTTCCTTGGCCTCTGGATAGGCCATCACAAACAACACGCCCTGACCCGATGTGTTAAAGGCGAGCGTGCCGGTATTTTGCACGACTACCCCAGAGAGAAATCCAATCAAAAAGATGGCTATTGCTGCTGCCAATGCCCATGCCGGGCGCATCGAGGGCAGTGTTGGAAGCGCCGGGAGCCTGAGCCAAGAGAAGATGCCCTTGCGTTGGGTGCGCTTTTGCAGATGCTCCAGCACATTCTTCTCAATGCGGTCTAGTCTCGCACCATCGATTTCAACGGCGCGAGAAATTCCATCCTTAATAAATTTTGCTACCTCTTCATCAAAAATCTCATCCCGCATCTCGTTACGCATTTCCTTTCACTCCTCTCTCAACCATCCAACTCTTGAGAGCCTCTTTTGCTCGATGAATTCTTGTCTTCACAGTTCCTTCTGGCAGATCCAATATTTGAGCTATCTCCAGATAATCCAGTTCTCCGTAGAAGCGCAGCACCATGGGAGAGCGGTACTTCTCATCCAGTGCGGCCAGCGCATCCTGAACCAATTCATGCCGCTCATCCCGTGCAATTATCGCTTCCGGGTCTTCTGCGTGACCCTCGTACTGAACGGAGTCGTCCAGGCGGGTCTGGAACTTGTTGCGGCGGAGCATGTTCTTACAGAGATTGGCCGTGATGGTGAAGATCCACGTCGAGAACTTTCTTTCCATGTCATAGCGGCGCAGGTTCTCGTACGCGCGGATAAATGCATCTTGGGCGGCATCTTCAGCATCAGCGGAGTTGCCGACGATGCCGAGCGCGATTCCGTAGACTGCACCTTTGTAGCGACGCACGATTTCACCCCATGCTTCGATATTGCCATCTAAGGCCTGTTGTATGAATCTTCCTTCCTCACCCATGATCGTTTCCTTTCGTAGAACATCTACTCACCGACCTCGCTCAAAGTTTCACGCCTGGGTCTCCCGCTCCGATTGGAGTCTTTTGCACATGACGGGAGTCACCCGTCCCGTAGACAAAACGGGAGAGGGGGGTCAGACTTGAGTCCTTCGATGAGAGACCGGATATATTCTACGCTAGAGCTTGAAGCACGTCATGATTCTGATTGAGGAGGGTCCAACTTGATCCTAGAGGTATGGAAGAGACTGCTTGATCTTTTGACACGCCGGTATGTCTATCCTGTTCTGTTATTGGGGCTGAGCATTGTATTGGTCGGATGCCCGGCCTTTGTGAACCAGGCTCCGATTTCCATTGTGGAGGCTACGCCGCAGCAAGGCGAAGCGCCGCTCAATGTGCAGTTTGATGGCTCCCACTCCTTTGATGCAGATGGCACAATCGTACTCTATGAGTGGGATTTTGATGATGGATCACCGGAAGTCTCTGGCCAGTCTCCTTCTCACAAATTCTCTTCGGATGGAACCTTCCATGTCTTACTTACAGTTACAGATAACTTTGGCAGCAAGAATACGGGCTCCCTGGTCATCAAGGTGAGCGAATCGAAAGTCTACTTCTCTTCGGATCGCACCGGGAATGCCGAAATATTTGTCATGGATCTCAATGGAGGCAATCAGTCTGAAGTGACGAGCAATGTCAACCGAGACATCTTCCCCAGTCTTGTTCCGAATACACGCGATAAGCTGGCCTTTGCTTCCGATCGCACGACCCCACCCTTCTTTGACATCTTCTCGGCCAATACAGATGGCTCGCTGCCATCCAATTTGACGAATCAGACCAATCACTATTCGATTGAGCCGTCCTGGTCACCCGATGGAGAATTTCTGACATACACCACAAACCGCAACGGTGGGAACTTTGAGATTTATATTGCGGCAAAGGATGGCACACTGCTGTCCGGTGGAAACCCGATCATCAGCGAGGCGCCCAACTGGGCGTTAGCACCCGCCTGGAAGCCAGTCTTTGTCGCAAAGACGGCCACCTCTGAGACGCATCAGCTGGCCTATGTGCGATATAACACGGGAACGACAGATAGTGACTTGATACGGGTGCAGTTCACCATTGACTTGACTACAACACCGCCCTCGATTACGACAGTCTCGACCACCAACTTGTTGGTGGACGCTGCCAACAAAGATGGCTCGCTCGGCGGTCCGACCTTTGGGATTGCTGGCTTGCCAGGGTCATCCAGGCTCTCATGGAAGTCGGATGGCACTCGGGTGGCGTTCACGAGGCAGGTTGCCCCAGGGAATCTTGATGTCTTCACGATCGCTTCTGATGGAACATCTCTCAAGAATGTCAACGCCGAATGCTTCTCTGGAAACGCATCTCAAGCGGGCACCAATGAATTTGATCCGTACTGGATAGAGAACAACGATATTGCGTTTGTATCGGATCGAACGGGATCTGATCAGGTCTTCAAAGTAGATTGCTCCGCAGGGACGGGTCTTGTTACTCAGCTTACGACGCTGGGGACGGAGAACGTGCACCCTGCAGGACAGAAATAACGACGCTCATCAACAAAGCAATGAGCAACAGATAGATAAACCAGTCGCCAAAACGGGTGAACAGGGTCTCGCCATCAAGCAGAGAGACTCTTCCGGTAGTGATAGAGCGGTTCTCGATGGAGGACCGCTCTTGAATTTTTCCGTGCGGATCGATAATTCCAGAGATGCCCGAGTTGGCCGTCTGAACAAAATAACGCCCATTCTCTACAGCCCGAAATACTCCTTTGGCAAAGTGCTGGTCGAGAGCCCAGCTATTCTTGAACCAGGCGTCGTTGGTGACGACTAGAATCAGTTCTGCGCCATTCCGGACAAACTCACGACTGACCTCTGGAAATATGGACTCAAAACAGATTGGCGTTGCGATGAGCCCCAACTCTGTCTTGAGAGGAAAGAAGCCTCTGCCGGGTGTGAGGAGTCCAAGGCGGCTTCCGGCTGGAATCAGAGTCGAAAGCCCCAAACTATTGAGAAGCTGAATTCCTGGGAAATACTCCGTGCTAAAGGGCACGAGCTGGACTTTGCTGTAAGTCTCTTTGGCCGGGCCATTCGGTGTAAAATAGGCGGTGCTGTTGAAAATTTCTGTGCCGCCGGAACTGGATGTGAATGTCCCAAGCACGAGATGAGTCTGTGCAGCGCTCGTCCAGTTGCTAAAGAAATCCCGGGGCGTCGGATCTTCCAAAACAAATGCAGGTAGAGAGGACTCGGGTAATACGACTAAATCTGCTTTCTGGGGCAGAGCTTTGACCTCACCAAGGAGGTCAGTATAGATGGCTAGAAACTCATTGAGTTTTGTCGGATTGCTTCGCTCGCGCTGCCCGATATTGGGTTGAACTAAAGCAAGATTAAGGCTTGTTTCAGTAGAGACTGGTTGGTTGATTTGAGTTGAGCCCCATGCAAAAAGCCCAGCCATCATAACCAGAGCAAAAACTGGATAGGGCCATTGGCGTGCTCGTAGTCCGGTAATAATCAAATAATTGAAGAGAACGACTAGAAACGAAACGCCCCAGATTCCTGTGGCTGAAGCTACCTGGACAAATGGAAGCTGCTGAAAGAGAGCATCAGCGGCCTGCCCCCACGGGAAGCCAAAACGAGTCTGTGAGCGAATAAACTCCAAGATCACCCAAAAGGCCGGTATAGCAACGATGAGAGCCCAGCGAGGCAGCCGGGCGCTTAGCCATGAGGCTCCTGCTCCAAATGCACCCCAGTAGAGCGCGAGATAAGCAATGAGCACAAGATATCCAGGGATGATGGCTGGGCCAGCCCATTCCCAAAGTGTGAAGAGCCAGTAGAGCAAGGCTCCAAAATAAACGATCCCGGCAATGAAGCCAATCTTAAAGGACTCTTTGGGAGTCTTATTATGCAAAGCCCAAAAGAGGGGGATGAGAGCGATCCAGGCGAGCCAGCCGAGATTGGGCCCCGGCATGCTAACCGCAAGAAGAATTCCCGAGAGAATGGGAAGAATCATCGTATCACCAGGAGCAGCCCGCAAGCGATCAATCCAACTCGGCCAAGCGACTCGACAAAACGAGTTTCGTCTCGAAGAAGTCTCGAAAGTGCACGGCCCATCACCCATAGAAGAAGTGAAATCACCAAGGCGATGAGCAATAGACCTGCCAAGTAGGCAATCAATTTCAGGAATCCTTCACTCTGTGTGGTAAAAGCGGTGATCCAGACTGCCGCGAAGTTAGGGCCGAAGCTTGAAAGCCCAAGACCCAAAATCCCTCCCCACAAAAATCCGGTCCAATTTGAGGTGACTCTTTGCAGTGGCAGAAACCCAGCGAGGACCAGCGATAGCATAGCAAGATAGATGGAATAGTCGAAAAACTTGACATTGGCGCCAAACAACATAAAGAGCAGGCCCAGAACCACAATGAGCAGCAGTCCTCCGGCTAAGATCTGAGAAGAGAATGCTCTCCAATATTTCGGAAAATTTTTTGCATAAGCCAAGCCAAAAAAGAGCTGAGCGGCAATTAGCAGATAACCATTGAATTGGGTCGCGAGCGCAGCAACAGGGGCAAGGAATGCCCATTGAATCTGTGTGGTATCCATGGGCTTATCTCATGTAGATTCCGCCATTGACATTGATTGTCTCGCCGGTGATATACCTGGCTCGCTCAGAGCAAAGAAATGCGATGACGTCTGCAATCTCCCCCGCCTCGGCGACGTGCCTCAGCGGAATCTTGGCGCGAATCTGGTCTCCTTTTTCAATCAGAGATTTTTTGTTCATATCCGTTGCCGTGTAACCCGGAGAGATGGCGTTTACTGTGATTTTTGGCGCAAGCTCCAGTGCGAGAGATTTTGTCAATCCGATTAGACCAGCTTTTGCGGAGGCATAGTGCGCGCCGTGCTCCGATCCGGTCATTGCCCGGAGTGAGGCGACATTGACAATTCTTCCCCAGCTGCTCTTTTTCAAGTGCGGCAGAGCAGATTTTGAGCAGTAAAATGCAGCATTCAGCGTCACCGCGATCATCTTGTGCCACTCAGCGACCTCAAGCACATCTAGCTTGCCATGCGAAGTGTATCCCGCGTTGTTGACCAGAATATTCAAGCCGCCCAGTCTGTTTACAGTCTGTTCAATCAAAGACTCTACTTGTCTAAAATCTGAGACATCAGCTTGGATCGAAACTGCGCTTTGGCCTAACGCTTTGATCTTTTTCACGACGAAAGTGGCTTGATCAGCATTGGATAAATAATTGATGGCAATATCGCAGCCCTGCTCAGCCAGCTTGATGGCAGTTGCAGCTCCAATCCCTCGGCTTGAGCCAGTCACCAACGCAACCCTCTTTATCGCAGGCATGGAGAATTATCGTACGAATGCAACAAACAAAGAGCAAGCGAGTTTTGTCATTGGCTCTGGTGCTCGTGATTTATTTAGAATGGCAGGTTGCTAGAATCCTGCATTCGCAGGAGTGGTGGCTGATAAATTGAAGAACTTCGAGGAGGGTTTGTGACCACTGCCATGAAGATCAATTGGAAAGAGTGCGGGAAAGAAGCGACCCAGATTCTCTGCGATCTGCTCAAATTCGATACGACAAATCCGCCTGGCAACGAGCAAATTGCTGCTGATTATTTGCAAGAGTTCTTCCAAAGAGAGGGAATTGCGACTGAGATTTTGGAAAAGGAGCCAGGCCGCAGCAACATCTTAGCTCGCTTGAAGGGCTCACGCCCTGGACCAAGACTGATGCTGCTCTCTCACACGGCTGTCGTTCCTGCTACAAATCCCAAGGAATGGGTACATCCTCCCTTCAGTGGCAAAGTAGCCGGTGGCTTTATCTGGGGGCGTGGCGCGCTCGATATGAAATCGATGACGGCAACTGAAGCCGTTGCATTCGCGCTTTTCAAACGCCTCCATCTCGATTTTGCTGGCGAGTTGCTTTATCTGGCTGTAGCTGACGAAGAGAAGGGTGCAATCTATGGTGCAAGCTGGCTAGCAGAGAAACACAAGGAGAAGATTTATGCCGATTTGGTGATCAATGAGGGCGGCGGCATGCCCCTTCAAATTGGCAGCAAGACCTTCTATACCATTGAGACTATGGAGAAGGGACTCTGGTGGGTGAAGGTCAGAATCAAGGGAACTGCAGGACATGCCTCGGTCCCGCACGATGACAACCCTTTGGTCAAGGCGGCCAGGTTCATTGATAAGATGGCCAGTCACAAATTTCCCAAGATTGTCTCGCCCTCCGTTCGTGCTCTATTTGAGTCGATTGGAGATGCACTGGGTGGAGGGCGCAAGCTTGTCGAGCTGATGCTCTCGGATAAGGAGGCCGATCTTGATCTGAGACAGGTCTTTGCTGGGACTCCGATCAATCCATTTTTAGTCAATGCCAGCATTCGCACAACCTGCTCTCCCACGATGTTGACGGCGGGCCTCAAAGAGAATGTCATTCCGGATGCCTGTGAGTTTGTTCTTGACTTCCGGCTTGTCCCAGGCTACTCCACGGATCAGGTCCGCAAGGTGATCGAGACATACGCCAAAGAGCTGAACATCAAGATTGAAGTGGAGACGTTGCAATTTCACGAGGCATCTGAATCTTCCAAAGATACGGAGTTTTTCAAGATCATTGAAGAGACGATTCATCAGGAGATTCCGGGCGTCGGCGTGGTTCCGCTCTTGATGACAGGGGCGACGGACTCCCGCTTTATGCGCGAGCTTGGCTCGGTGGCCTATGGCTTTAGCCCGCTCACGACCAAGATGAGCATGATGGACCGTGCCAGACTGATTCACAACGACAACGAGCGGATTGACGTCGATAGCATGGAGTTGGGCGTTCGTATGCTCACCAAAATTGCAATGAAAGTGCTAAAGGTCAAAGTCTAAGATGTCTTATCAGAAATCAGCAAAGATCTACGATGCAGTCTATGCAGCGATCGGGAAAGACTATTTAAAAGAGTCTCAACGCGTTCGCGAGTTGATTGAGCAGTACAAGAGATCCTCTGGTAACTCGCTACTAGACGTGGCCTGCGGCACGGGCAAACACCTCACTCATCTCAAAGAGTGGTACAAGGCTGAAGGGCTCGATCTCGAAGAGAATATGATTGCGATTGCCAAAGAGCGACTTCCGGGAATTCCCTTCCACCACGGGGACATGATTGAGTTTGATTTGGGTAAACAGTTTGATGCAATTGTCTTCTTATTTAGCTCGATTGGCTATGCAAAGACTCCACGAAAGCTGAACAAGGCGATCTCCAATATGGCCAAGCACCTGCACTTCGGTGGAGTCTCGATTATTGAGCCCTGGTTCAAGCCTGAAGATTGGAAGCCAGGCAGCGTCCATGCCATCTTTGTGAATGAGCCTGAACTGAAGGTGGCGCGTATGAATGTGAGCGGTCGTGAAGGAATTCTGGCGATCATGGATATGCACTACGAAGTAGGCTCACCGGAAGGTGTTGAGCATTTCAGAGAGATGCACAAGATGGGACTCTTCACGCATGATGAATATCTCAACGCCTTTCGCAAGGCCAGCCTCGAAGTATCTTATGACGCTGAAGGTCTCATGAACCGAGGCTTGTATATCGGAGTGAAGCCATGAGTTATAATTGAAGGGGTGATCGACGATGTCTGTGCGAGTCTATCGATCTTTGTCAGAGGCTGAAGCGGGAATCGTGGAATCCCTATTGAGAGCAAACAGCTTTCATCCCGAGGATATCCTGCAAAGTGTTCATGCATTTCTTGGTGGGATTGATCCAAATTACTACGTTGAAGTGCCTGAGCATGAGGCTCAAGGTGCCAGGGAGCTTCTGAAAACATTCAAAGTTGAAAATGTCATGGAATCGGACGATTAAGCACGAAGCGACTGGTGCATACAAGCGAATTTGGGCAGTCATCAAGAAGATTCCCCAGGGCCGCGTTGCCACTTATGGGCAAATTGCATTTCTCGCAGGGCTCCCCCATCACGCTCGTCAAGTCGGGTATGCATTGAACGCCCTACCTGATGAGAGCAATCTTCCTTGGCATCGGGTCATCAACTCTCAAGGCAAGGTCAGTCTGCGAGCTGAGCCCGGCTGTGAGAAGATTCAGCAAAGATTGTTAGAAGAAGAGGGCGTAATTTTTGACTTGAATAGCAGAGTATCACTGGAAAGATTTCAGTGGAATCCGCGAGTTCTTAAGCTCTAATTGGGTGTTCCATTTCGATTTTCGTCACGCGTATCTTCTGATTCGAAAATTTATGAAATTCTTCGCCTGATTCTCTAAACTTCATCCGTTTCCAAAGTGAGGTCTGCGATGGAGATCGTCCGACTTGATCATATTCAGCTTGCCATGCCTGCGAGTGAAGAGGCCAAGGCCCGCACTTTTTATGGAGAGCTGTTGGGATTGACAGAGATACCAAAGCCCGCTCCGCTTGCAAAGCGTGGCGGCTGCTGGTTCCAAGGTGCTGGTTTTCAGGTTCATCTTGGAATTGAAGAGGATTTCAGACCAGCCAAGAAAGCGCATCCGGCATTTGCTGTCTCTGATCTGGAAGAGTTGAGGAAAAACCTGGAACGTGCGGGCATTGAGATTTGGATTGATCCAGCCACACCAGACACCAAGCGCTTCCATGCTTTCGATCTCTTTGGTAACCGCCTCGAATTCATTCAAGATGGAGATAGATTATTTGCATGATCCCCAAAAGATTGCGGGAGGCACTTCAGACTCCCTGGAGACGCACAGTCTATATCATCTTCTTTGCTCAATTGATGACCTCTGTGGGCTTCTCCAGCATCTTTCCATTTCTGCCTCATTATGTGCGCGAGCTTGGCTCAAGTAGCGGCCTCAGTGTTGAGCTCCTTTCAGCGCTCGTCTACTCCCTTCAGGCCTTTACGATGATGATCGCCTCTCCTTTCTGGGGAGCCTTTGCCGACCGCTACGGGCGCAAGATTATGGTCTTGCGAGCGATGTTCGGGGGCACAATTGTTCTGGCGTTGATGGCGTTTGTCCGCTCTGCAGAAGAATTGATCTTCATGCGGGCTGTTCAGGGTATCGTGACCGGAACGATCTCAGCGGCGAACGCGCTGGTTGCTGCGGAGACGCCCCGTGATCGCATCGGCTATGCCATGGGGCTGATGCAAGTTGGGCAGGCAGGAGGAGTGGCCTTGGGGCCTGTCATCGGCGGTGTCATGGCTGACCTGATTGGGTATCGGGGAGTCTTCTACTTTACGGCGATGCTGCTGCTAATCTCAGGAATCTTAGTGTTCTATGGTGTCAAAGAGAACGTCGCGGTTGAGCCAGAAGATAAAGAGATGCGACAAGGAATATTTGAGAGATGGAAGAGCCTCCTCCAGACGCCAGGCGTGCTGATGACATACAGCTTGCGCTTTAGCACACGGCTGGGGCATCTCATGGTGCTCCCCATGATCCCGCTCTTTCTCGCTGTGCTCACCCCTGATAATGAGTATCTGAACACACTCACCGGGTTGGTGATAGGCTCAGCCTTCATCACGAACGCGATTGCTTCTGTTTATCTAGGGAGATTGAGCGACAAGATTGGGTCACTCAAAATTCTGATTGTGAGCGCTATTGTTGCGGGTCTTCTTTACATCCCTCAAGCCTTTGTCACATCAGGGTGGCAGCTCGTCCTCTTCCAGGCTCTCTTTGGGATTACATTGGGTGGAATGACTCCGGCGCTTAGCGCACTGCTTGCGCGCTATTCGCGGGTGGGGCAGGAGGGCGTGGCCTATGGGCTCGACAACTCCATCGTTTCAGGAGCCAGAACTATTGCTCCACTCATTGGAGCGGGCGTGGCTCTCACATTGGGTCTGCGAGCCACATTCATCGTTACTGCAATAACCTTCTTCTTATCTGCGCTTCTGGCCATACGACTCTTTCCTGCTCTACCCACAAGAAATTCGAGCGAAGAGGCGCAAGCTTCCAAATCATAACTTGTCTAACACTGTGCTTGCCTGCTACCCTTCGCAGTATTGAATTATGACGAGAGCCTTTGTTACGGGTGGAACTGGACTTGTAGGGTCACATCTGGTCGAGCGCCTCATTGAGCGCGGCGACTCTGTGTGTGCGCTGTGTCGCCCTTCGAGTGACTTCTCCTATATCGAAAGGCTCGGGGCGGATGTGATAGTCGGTGATCTCAGCGACGAGGCACTTTTACGACGTGCAGTCCAAAATATGCAGATCATCTATCACTGCGCGGCACGTCCACCTCTCGGAGGAACGTTGTATGAGTTCACCCGCGATAATGTCGATGGGACTGAGAATCTATTGAAAGCCGCTCTCCATCAGGAGATTGAGCGTTTTGTCCATGTCAGCACTGTGGATGTTTATGGCTATTCTCATCACGACGGCACAAATGAGGAGGCACCCTTAAAGCCTGATGGACCCTATTCACGATCCAAAATTGAAGCCGAAAGAATCGTGCTCTTTTTTTACGAGCGACATCAGCTTCCAGTGACAATCTTGCGTCCCTGTCTCATCTGTGGCCCCTTTGACCGCCATCTCTTCCCCGCAGTCATCAAAATCCTCTCATTGAAGAGGTCCCCGCTCGTCAATGGAGGGCGCAGGCTGCATGATCTTGTTTATGCTCGAGACGTAGCGGAAGCCATGGTACTAGCAGCTACAAAACCAGCCGCAATCGGACAGTGCTACAACATATCGGGTGGAGTCCGAAAGAGTGCGCGTGAGATTCTGCAAGCCATCTCTGATATGGCGGGTAAAGGCTCTCAGTTTCTGCATATTCCTTATCTCCCGGCTTATGGAGCAGCTCGTCTGATTGATTTTGCCAGTAAGGTCATTCCATACCCAGTACCCTCGTTTTGTCGCTGGGAGACGATCAAGGCAATGGGGCATGACCGCCACTTCGATATTTCTAAGGCCGTTCGGGAGCTCGGTTATCAACCACGCGTCACACTCGAAGAAGGCATTCAATATTCCTGGGACTGGTATTGCGGAAAGAAGCCACAAGCCGTTCCGCTCTGGGGTCTATGAGTGATGCAGAATATCATTCAGGAGCCAAAGTTGCAGATTGGCTGGCGCGAGTGGGTCTCGTTACCAGAGCTGGGAATTCCAGCCATCAAAGCCAAAATTGATACAGGAGCCAGGACATCCACCCTGCATGCTTTTTTGGTCGAGACTTTCCAGGAGAGCGGGCGACAACGAGTCCGGTTTGGAGTCCACCCTCTTGAAAAGAGAAGCGATGTCCGAGTCTTTTGCATTGCTGATCTGATTGATAGGAGAATTGTCACAGACTCCGGTGGGCATCACGAGCAGCGCCATGTGATCTCTACCGCGATTTGTGTTGGAGAGCGTCAATGGCCGATCGAGATCACGCTCTCCAACCGCGAAGAGATGAGGTTTCGAATGTTATTAGGAAGAACGGCACTTGATGGGCTGGTCATCGATCCTGGAGCCTCGTATTGCATGGGACGCTCGCTGGCCAAAGAATATGAAAAGCTGGACAAGTTCGAACAATCGTTCAAGAAACGAGATCTATGAAGATCGGCATTCTGTCGAGAAAACCAGAATTGTATTCGACCCGCAGGCTTGTGGAAGCAGCCAGGCAGCGTGGTCACGAAGTTCATGTTATTGACCCGCTCAAATGCTATATGAATATCACGCCTCACCGCCCAGCCATCCACTATCGGGGCGAAAATTTAGAAGGTTTTGATGCCATCATCCCGCGCATCGGAGCATCCATCACCTATTACGGAACGGCAGTCGTGAGGCAGTTCGAGATGATGGGCGTCTTCTCGCTTAATGAATCGGTGGCTGTCACCCGAGCACGAGATAAACTGCGCAGTCTTCAGCTCCTCTCTCGCAAAGGCATTGGACTTCCAGTGACAGGTTTTGCGCACTCCACAAAGTTCAAAAATGATCTGATCGAAATGGTGAGCGGCTCTCCGCTCATCATCAAGCTGATTGAAGGGACTCAAGGCAAAGGAGTCGTTCTTGCTGAGACGCAGAAAGCGGCAGAGAGCGTGATAGAGGCCTTTGAAAAACTGGATGCCAACTTCTTGGTGCAAGAATTCATAAAAGAGGCAGCCGGACGAGACATTCGCTGCTTTATTGTTGGCGACAAAGTCGTGGCTGCGATGATGCGAAAGAGCAAAGAGGGTGAGTTTCGCTCCAATCTTCATCGAGGTGGCGAAGCCACACCGATCAAGATCACCCCAGAAGAGCGGACCATGTCCGTTCGTGCCGCCAAGATCATCGGGCTCAATGTCTCAGGCGTCGACATCTTGCGCTCCAAGCATGGCCCGCTCGTGATGGAGGTCAATTCGTCCCCAGGTTTACAAGGAATCGAGAAAGCAACTGGCAAAGATGTCGCAGGGATGATTATTGATTTCGTCGAAAAGCATGCCAGACCTGGCAACACACGCACACGAGGCAAGGGGTAGTGCTGTCATTTCATGACTGACCCGTTTCAAATTTTCACTCCACTGGCCCGAAGGCCTCTTCGAACTTGGAAGCCATAGACAGTTCCTCATCCAACAAGATTGATAACGAGATAGATTCAGATAAATGGCTTCCTAACTTGACTTCCTCAATTCAATTTGGTATTCTTTTTAACAGATCAGAGTTGGTCTTACAGTCATATCACACGAATTTTGCGCTGGTTGGAAACTGAATCCGAGCAAATTAGCTAGGAGGAAAAGTCAATGGCGATTGCTCTTATGATGCACAAAAATGAGCATACCCCTGATGAGTTGAGACAATTGGCGGAAGCGCCTTATTTTAGCGCGAACCTTGTTCGTGTTAGCCTTGACTTGCAAGAGAGCAGACCTAAGCGGCGTGAGTCGAGTCCAGCACCTCACTTGAAAGATATGGCCGACCGGGATTTCCTTCCTCCAGGTACACCATTGCGAAGTCACGGAATTGCTCCTAGTACACGCACAAAATTTGAAATGATCGTGAAGGCTGAATTGCCTATTGTAGATCAAGATCAACTCGATAAATTTATGAATGCGCGTCAGCTTGGCTCGCTCTTGAAAAAGCATCCCGAATTGCAGTCAGATCAATCGGTGAGCGAGCTCTATTCGTTGCTCAAGATTGTATCGAAGCTCGGGTTCTGTGTAGGCTGGTATGAAGACCTGCAAGAGAATCGCCCTAAGGGCTGGCGCTAACTTCAACCGATCTTCTAAGCTGGATTTGCTGTAACCCCAATCCAGTTGGGCATTTCAGTGATGAGGCTGCAAGTTTTAAGCAACTCTTTCCATTTTTCTGCGTATAGCTCCTAAGATATCTTCTGCTGAACGCAAAGAGGGCTTGACTTGCAGCCTCGAACCGCGTCCTCTGATCCACGCTCTGCCTGGGTCAAGCACTTTTCTAACTGCTCCCGACAAAATAAACTGCATCACGACTGGATCTTTCTATTCTCTGGAAGCCTCTCTTCAAATACGCTATCGTAATGGATCTGTTCCCAGAGGTGAATTACCATCACTCGCAAGCTGACCCCGAAAGAGTTGAAGCGACGTCTTGATCCCAGCCTTTTGCGCTTCAAAACGACTGAAGAGTGTAAGCCGCTGCATTCGATCATTGGACAGCAGCGTGCCGTCAAAGCTCTGGAGCTTGGTCTTGGCATCAAAGACTTTCGTTACAACATCTATGTGGCCGGAAGTGCTGGAACAGGCAAAGATTCGACAGTTAGCGCCTTTCTAAGAGACGTCTCAGCCAAAGAGCCTGTCCCGCCGGACCTTTGCTATGTCTATAACTTTGCGAAGCCCTACCGGCCACAGGTTCTAGAGCTGCCGCCTGGCATGGGCAAGCGGCTCCAGGTCGATATGCGCAAGCTGATCGAGCGCCTCAAGCGAGACATTCCCGCGGCATTGGAATCGGAAGATTATCAGAAGAGAAGAAGATCGATTGAGAGCGAATTTGAAGTCATTCGAAACAGGCTCTTTGAAGATCTATCAAAGCGCGCAGAAGTGCAGGGATTTGTGATCAAGCAGACCGACCAAGGGCTGGCTGGCGTCCCGCTGATCGGAGGCGAACCGCTCAGCGAAGAGAAGCTCCATGCCATGAGCATGGAAGAGCTTCAGGCGGTTGATAAGAAGGTCGATGATGCTCAGCCTAATCTGCAAAAGATGTTTCGCGAAGCCTTTGTCCGGACTCAGCAGCTGGAAGAGCGCCGCGATGACCGAATGAAGTCGCTGGAGCAGCGGATCACAAAGCTTGTCTTGTTGCCGCTCATTGAAGACCTCTGTGAGAAATACTGCGACCACAAAAATGCCGTCAACTATATTCTGGCTCTCAAAGATGACATTTTGGGCCATCTCACCGACTTTATTCCCAAGCCCGAGGAGAAGGGTGAAGGTGAGGACTCTGCCAACCCAGCCGCAGATGGATATGGCTTTCACGGTGAGCTCTCTGACCCGATGACGCGCTACGACGTCAACGTGGTTGTGGATCACAGCAGTACGAGTGGCGCTCCCGTGGTCACAGTCAACAATGCAACGTATTCCAATCTCTTTGGACGTGTGGAGCGGCACATGCATTACGGCGTCATGATTTCAGACTTTACCATGATCCGCGCTGGTGCGTTGCACGAAGCGCGCGGCGGTTTTTTGGTTCTGAGCGCCGAGAATCTATTCAAGAATTGGATGAGTTGGGAGGCACTAAAATCAGCACTTCGCTGTGGCAGTATTGAGATGGAAGATCCTGGCTTTATGCAGGTCTACCCCACAGTCTCTGAAGGAGTGCGGCCTGAACCGGCTCCTATGGATGTAAAAGTGATTATGGTCGGCAGTGAAGAGCTCTACTTGACGTTGCAGACATACGATGAAGAGTTCCGCAAGCTGTTCAATGTCAAGAGCGACTTTGACGATGTGATGGAATGGAAGAATGAGTATATTCACCAGTTTGGCCCTTTCATTCGGGCGCGGATTGACGAGAGGTCCGGGCTCAAGCACTTTGACCGAACTGGGGTGGCGCGAGTCGTTGAATATGCTTCCGAGCTCACTGAAGATCAAGATAAGCTCTCTGCCCAATTTAGCGAATTGATGACAGTCATTCGTGAAGCGAGCTATTGGGCCAGCCAAGCCAAATCGAAGTATGTCACAGCTAAACACGTCGACAAGGCCGTTGAAGAGAAGATTTACAGACACAACCTAGTCGAAGAGAAGATTCAAGAGCTGATCTCAAAAGGGGATATTTTAGTAGACATAACAGGAAAAGTAGTGGGTCAAGTCAATGGGCTCTACGTCGTAGGCTGGGGAGACTTTTCGTTTGGTCGGCCCGCGCGCATTACGGCGGCAGTCTATGCGGGCAAAGATGGCGTGATGAGCATCGAGCGCGAGGCGGAGCTCTCCGGAACAACGCACACCAAGGGATTGCTCATCTTGAAGGGCTGGCTCGGGGGGCGGTTCGCCAAAAAGCGACCACTGAGTCTGACAGCCAGCATCACCTTTGAGCAGAGCTATTCAATGGTTGATGGAGACAGCGCCTCTTCGACCGAGCTCTATGCGCTCATCTCGACGCTGGCTGATCTGCCCATTCGCCAAGGCATTGCAGTGACTGGCTCCGTCAATCAAAAGGGCGAGATTCAGCCCATTGGCGGCGTCAATGAGAAGATTGAGGGGTTTTTTGAGGTCTGCAAAGCGAAAGGCGATCTAACAGGCGACCAGGGCGTGATGATTCCTTATCAGAATATCCGCAATCTTTCGCTCAATGAAAAGGTGGTCACTTCTATCAAGAAAGGCAAATTCCACATCTGGGCAATCAAGACCGTCGAAGAAGGAATTGAGCTGCTTACGGGTCAAAAGGCAGGGAACTTGGGTAAGAGTGGAAAGTACACAAAAGACAGTGTTTATGCCCGCGTGGACGAGCGATTGCAGGAGTTGGAAGACAGCCTCAAACAATCGAGCGAAGCAGGCAATTAAATTATTAGAGTCCCAATGATTTTGCAATGGTCTCTTTTTGAATCTCGTCAGTTCCTTCGACAATTCGCAGGACACGCGCTGTACGAAAGACCCTCTCAATTGGAAGCTCCTTCATCAATCCCATAGCGCCATGAATCTGAACTGCGCGGTCTGCCAGACGAAAGAGCATATTGGTCGCATACCACTTGACCATTGAGCTTTCTTGAATAATTGAGTCGCCCTGATCCATCTTCCAGGCGGCATGGAGCAGCATCTGCTCCGCAGCGTAGAGCTCAGCAGCTGATTCAGCCAGCATTCCCCGGATGTGCTGATATTTGGAGATTGGCTTACCAAAGGCAGTGCGCTGTGTGGCATATTCCACGCACCTTTCGATCAGATAGTGAGCGAGGCCGATGCTCATTGAAGCGATATTGAGTCGCCCGATGCCGAGCCAGCCCATGGCGGTGTAGAATCCCGTTCCTTCTTGGCCGATCACATTCTCTGCCGGGACTCTGCAATTCTCAAAGATCAGCTCTGCCTGACCGCCATCATCAATGATGCTGCGGGTGATCTTGCCCACCTGAAATCCTGGCCGATCCCGCTCTACGATAAAGGCCGTGACACCCATATAGCCCTGTTCTTTGTAGGTCTTGGGGTCTGTGACGGCAAAGACTTGCGCAAAGTCGGCATCAGCCGCATTGGAGATGAAGGTCTTCATGCCATTGAGAACATAGCTATCGCCCTTGCGCTCGGCTTTAGTTTTCAGGTTTTTTATATCAGAGCCTGCTTCGGGTTCGGTCAATCCAAAACAGGTCGATATCTCGCCACGAATGAGCGGCTTGAGAAATTTCTCTTGTTGTGGCTGAGAGAGCTGGAGCAACATGGGGCTAGGGCCTTCTGCCCCTGACAATGTGAATACATTGAGCCCAGGGCCGTAGCGAAAGACCTCTTTGTACGCAAGCGCAATGCCGACCCGGTTGATGGCGCCTCCACCTATTTCAGCAGGCATGTGCATGGCATAGTAGCCGAGCTTTGCAGAGCTGCGCCGCACTTGTTGAATCACTCGCTTGAATTCAGGGACGAGACTCCCATCCTCATTGAGGCGGGCGCGCTCGTCTTCCAAGTATTTTTTATTCTCTTCGTCGAGAGGCAGAACGTCTTTCTCTATAAAGGAGCGGAGCCCCTTCACGATCATCTGATGCTCTTCACTACGGTTGAAATCGGTCATACCTGCTTTGCAGTGTAATCATCACGATAGGTCACTTGCAAAGCATTGTTGAACATATTGAGCAGGTTGATGAGGCCAATCAAGAAGGTCAGCTCTACGATCTCTTCGTCAGAGAAATTGGCTTTGAGCTCTGTGAAGAGGGCATCACTGACGCGATTGGAGTCCTTCATCATCGCTTCTGTATATTTAAGAGCCAGCTCTTCACGATTGGTCAGATTGCTGGGCGCCTCTAGCTGGTCAATTTGAAGCTGCGGAATCCCAATCATGCGCATGATGGCGCGGTGGGAGCTGGTGCAAAATTGGCACTGGTTCTCTTGAGAGGACTTCAGAATCACTTTCTCTTTGAGGGGTCTCTCCAATAGACCACCCGGATAGATCCCAATGCCCGTTTCGCCAAAAGCCTTCAAAATCTCAGGGCGCAGAGACATTGCCTGCAGCATTTCGACGGGCATCTTGCCTGCTTCAAAGAGGGCCTTGCTCTCTTTGAAAGCTGGATGATCTTTGAGATCCTCAAAGACTTGCCTCACTGCTTTAGGATCGATGTTGACGCGCATGGAATCTTATTACACCGTAATCTTAGTGCCGTCCAGCCTTGTGAATGTAAAACCATCAAATTTTTCGTTGTATGTCGATTTGAGCTCGCCAAGAACACTGATGGCGACTGCCTCACCCAGCTTCATGCCTTCAATGCCATCGGTGCGATAGTGAATGCCTGCGAAATCACGCCCCAAGGCAATGTTGGCTCCTAGTTTATTGAGCTCGCCACCAACTGTGAGGCTTTGGCCGTTGTAATGGAGCAGAGCCGTGCCATCAGCATTGGGTACTGCTGGGTTTGGAATCACAAAAGACTCATCAAAGAATGCTTTCAACACTGTAATACAGGCCCCCGCCATGGTGGCATGACCCGATGGATAGGAGGGGTGAGCCGGTGCCCCTTCAGGATACGCTTGCGGTAACAAAAAGGTGCCAAAGCGCCGTGATGTCTCTTGAACGGCATCAGAATAGAGAACGTCATTATGGATTAAGTAGCCCTTATTGGCAGTGAGGTGATTATGAATGCGTCCGCCAAATTCCTCGGGTCTTAGACGTCTGTTGACCAGCCATTTCTGAAACCAGGCACATTTGAGCGCGCGATTGCAGACACTGCCAAAGAGATAAAAGATGTGTGGATACCCAAATGTGGCAAATCCCACTTGAGTCTTGGAATGGATGTATGGGTTTCCGGCATTGAGTGGCGCGTTCATCGCCATCAAAATGAAAGCAGCGCTGACATAGGGATGATAGGCCATGTCCTGATGCACATATATCGTTAGGTCGCGGCCATTTCGGATGTATCTTGGAGTCTTGTCAATCTGGTTCTTTCCAGAATAGGTGCCCTGTTGCAGGTTGAGCCAGGTTCTGTAGTCCGATGCGAAGTCATCGCCTGCCACAGCCGTCTGAATGCGCTGTTCCATAGGTGCGGCTCCATATTGAACGGGTTTTGCAAGAAATTGCGAGATATATGGGCCTGTCAAATCTCCGGGTGTATCGCCACGGAATAATGTTCTTTTAGTCACTCGTTTCTTTTCTTTGGGGCCCTGGAAGGTAGTCATCCGCGAAAGATCGCTCGCGGCTTGCTGCGTCAATGGATTGGTCTCATATTCAGCAAACGGGATATCTCGGGTGAGAGCTTGCCAGTAGAGCTCCACCATCTCACTTGCGGATTGTGGCACCACAAAGGATGGTGCAGCGGGCATGCTCATGTGGTGCGAATCTGGACCTTCCAGCTCATAGGCAAAAGCGGCTTGTGGATTGACCAGCTTGATTGAGCCGCGCTGCGGAATCGCTTCAAATGCATCAGGGTCTGCAGACTGGAGGGCGGCTAAGAGTTTTGCATATGCATCCAATCGGACTTCACCCAAATCATTATGAGGAAGAGTCTTGGTGAAGCTGGCGATGGCATCTGGGAATAGCTGCTCGTCTCCATTGCAAGGAAAATCAGGCATGGGCACCAAGCGCTGACGCATGGCCAATCTCTCACGAAGGGCATAGGCCAAGTCGGCTCGCTTCGCTGCAATCTGCGCGATAGAGGTGCACGGAACGGCTTCCGCCGCTTCAACTGTGGATTCTTGCCAAGCTGTAAATGAGAGCCTACTTGCAGTGAGCGCAACTAGTGCTGCGCTCTTGACTCCAGAGAGAAAATCTCGCCGACTCCATGCGTGTCCAGACAATAGACCACCCCTCATATTCTTCACTACTCTATTTATGCCTCTTTCTGCTCCTTCTTAACGAAATAGAGTAAATTAGAATTTCGGGAGTAGCCCAGGCTTTTGAAGACCTCGATCGAAGACAAATTCCCATCTTCAATGAGACATGCGATGACATTGATACCAAGATCACCGATGCGGGCTTTCGCATCAGGAATCAATTGGTGGGTAGTTCACTGCCTATGGCTGACCAGCGCTGCGCTCTCGACTCCTTGCCTGTTCAGCCAACAGATCAACCCTCATATTCTTCAATACTTTATTTATGCCTCTTTGTGCTTCTTCTTGCTGAAATAGAGCAAATGAGGAGAATTTTGGGAATAGCCCAGGCTTTTGAAGACCTCGATCGAGGACAAGTTCCCATCTTCAATGAGGCACGCGATAACCTCAATGCCAAGATTGGTGATCCGGCTTTCCGCCTCTCGGATCAATCGGTGAGCGATTCCTTGCCGGCGATATGCTGGCGCAACCGCGACGCGATTGATCCAGCCCTTGCGCCCATCGTGCGTGCCAAAGACAGAGCCGATTATTTTAGAATCGAGTTGGGCCACGAGATAGATGGCATTGCTCTTCTGGATCTCTTTTCCAATCTTCTCTTTGCGATCTCGCCCTTCAGGCTTAAAGGGCAGCTTTGACTCCTGCCAAAGTGCGATCAGGGCGTCGTAATCTTCAATTCGCAGATCGCGGATGATGATCGAAGGCATTCAAATTGTTACGAATAAAACGTCTTGCCTTTGCTGGCCATCTCGCGCAGAAGCAGCGGGGCATCGTATCGCAAGTCGTTATGTTTAGCTTTGAGCTCATCCAGTTTTTTGACAATCTTATCTAAGCCAATCTCATCGGCTTTTGCGAGCGGTCCTTGAGGGAATCCTCCACCAAGCTGCATGGCTAGATCTATATCTTGTGGGTCCGCAGCGTCATCTTGCACTAGTCGTGCAGCGATTGCCGTCATCATGGCGTACAGTGGCAGTGGATCAAAGCTACTAGCTGATGCAGCCTGATATTTGGCTCCAACGCCATTGGAATAATCATAAAAGCCATGCCCGCTCTTGCGGCCCAGCTGGCCTGCACTGACTTTTCTTTCCAGAACGGGCGGATTGGGAAGACCCGCCTCTTTGCGCACGTGATAGCCAATATCGAGTCCTGTGAGATCGGCCAGCTCAAGGGGTCCCATCGGAAATTTTTCGGTGAACTTCATGCGGGCATCGATCGCTTCGGCAGGAATCTTTTCTCGCGAGATCTGCCACATCGCCTCGCCAATAAAGCCCTCAAAGATGGCACTCGTGATAAAGCCTCTCGTATCTTTGCGACAGACAATCGGTCTCTTTTTCAGCCTCTTGCTTAGCTCTACTGTGATCTGTAATGTCGTATCGCTCGTCTTTTTGCCGCGAATCACTTCAATCAGCGACATCAGGATGGGGGGATTAAAAAAGTGCATTCCTATAACACGCTCCGGGCGTTCAGTGCCCGAAGCGATCTCGCTGATGGGGAGTGAGCTGGTGTTGGTTGCTAGAATTGCGTCGTCCTCGACAAAGCGCTCGAAGGTCTGAAAGAGCTCTTGCTTTAGAGCTAAATCTTCCGGAGAAGCTTCAATGACAAAGTCGGCTTCTAACAAAGCAACTCGCATATCCGTGAGAGGCGTGATGTGTTCAATGGCAGGCTGAACCTGCGATTTTGTAATCATCCCCTTCTCCGCCAGTTTTTCCAGGCTCCATTTGATCTTCTGATAGCCTGACAGGACCCGCTCTTCTGTGATGTCATAGAGATTGACCTCATAGTCGGCAAGCGCAGCCAGCTCAGCAATGCCATGCCCCATCGTTCCAGAGCCGATCACAGCGATTCTCCTGATATTTTCAATCTTCACGGCCATCCCCCTATTGCGTCGATTTGATCAAGGTCTCTCGAAGGCGATTCTTTAGGATCTTGCCCGTGCCTCCCTTGGGCAATTCATCGAGAAAGACGACGTGTTTTGGAACTTTATAATGTGTCAGCCTCTCTTTGCAGAAGCGGATCAGCTCGGCCTCTGTGATTTCGACATCTCCGCGACGCACCACGACAGCTTGAATGGCTTGGGTCCATTCCGCGTCGGGAATCCCAATTATCGCCGCTTCTAAAACAGCCGGGTGCTCATAGAGAGCCGATTCCACTTCTGAAGAGAAGACATTCTCTCCTCCCGTCTTGATCATGTCATCTTTGCGGTCGACCACATAGTGATATCCTTCTTCATCAACGCGCGCCATGTCTTTGGTGTGGTACCAGCCGTTTTGCAGTGCTCTCTCGGTCTCTTCTGGAAGATTCCAATATCCCTTCATGATATTGGGTCCTCGGACGAGAATCTCGCCCACTTCGCCGACTCCTACGTCTCGCCCATCTTCATGAATCACACGGACATCTACTCCAATAATGGGCTTGCCCGCTGAGATCAGAAGATCATTTCGCCCCTCATGGAGCGCTCGCTCATGATCTTCTGCTGACAGACATGTGACTAGCGGAGCGGCTTCAGTCATACCGTAGCCCTGCTGAAACTTGCATTGAAAGATCTCTGCTGCTTGTTTAAGTCGATCCGGAGGCATGGGAGCTGCTCCGTACAGAATCTGGTCCAAGCTGCGCGTGTTGTATTGGCTCCTCGCCGGGTGATTGATCAGCCAGTTGATCATCGTTGGAATGAGCGTTACGGCATTGACACGCTTCTCTTCTATGGTTCTGAGCACATCATCGGGTTCAAAGCGAGGCACAAAGATATGTGTTCCGCCATTCCAAGTGACAGTAAATGTGGCGGCCCCATCGGCCAAATGAAACATCGGCGCAGCATGGAGATAAGTGTTATCCCGATAGAATCGAAATGAGAGTTGGGCATGATAGGCATTCATCATCAGGTTTTTATGAGTGAGCATGACGCCTTTGGGATGGCTGGTCGTTCCGCTCGTGTAAAAGATTCCAATCAGATCATTCTCGGAAACTTCAATATTGGGATCCTGTTTTGAAGAGTCTCTTAAGAGCTTCTCATAGCAAATTGTATTGGCTGGAGCATCGCGATCGGCAAACAAGATGTGCTGCACGCCCAGCATCTTCAGAGTCTCAAAATGAGCTTTGAAATGCTCATAAATCGTCTGATCAAGAGCAAAAATTTTTGGCAGGCAATCGCTCAGAGCGAAAGCAAATTCCTGTCTCCCCCATCGGATATTTAGCGGTACAATCACAAGCCCTGCGAACATTGCAGCATAGTAAAGCTCCAAAAAGCGGTGGCAGTTAAGCATTAGAACTGCAATGCGATCTCCTCGTTGCAGACCCAGTGATAACAAGCCGTTTGCCAGCCGCATGACTCGCTCATGGAGCTCTGAATAGGTCTGCTCGTGATCGCGACATTGGGTCGCAATGGCATGAGGATACATTCGGACGGGTCTGCGCAGGGTATTCCGCAAATCGAGCATCTGCAGGGTCCTTTCGTCTCTTTCTCGATGAAGTCTCAGATCACATGTTCTCGCTTGAGTGACTCAATCTCATTATCAGGATACCCAATCTCGCGTAGAATTTCCCAGTTCTGCTCACCTAAATTCGGTGCAGGGCGGTCCTCTTTTTCATGTGCCTCTGACCAACGCACCGGGAAAGCGACCTCTGAAATGGGCTCCCCACGCATAAGGCCGCGAGAATGGACATGTGGATTCTTTGCCACTTCCGAGAGATCGAGCACTGGAGAGACCGGGATCTCATTCGGGTTGAGCTCATCCAGCCAAGCATCGCGAGGTCTCTTTTTAAAAATCTCACGCAGGTCGCAGAAAATCGTTTCTTTCATTCCTTGGGAGAATTGGAGCGGAATATACTCTGGTCTTCCAAGGGCGTTGCAAAGATTGGCCCAGAACTTCTCTTCCAACGCGCCAATGGCTAGATATTTCTTGTCTTTGGTCT
The DNA here is from genome assembly GCA_016201405.1 of Candidatus Acetothermia bacterium. GTDB lineage: Bacteria > Bipolaricaulota > Bipolaricaulia > RBG-16-55-9 > RBG-16-55-9 > JACQCZ01. Next base: position 69,817 of record JACQCZ010000005.1, read on the forward strand.
CATAGATGGCATAGCAGGGAAAGCCGCCTGTTAGCACTAATTCTTGCGGATTGGGCACCTTCTCAGTTGGGAAATACTCAGCAAAATGGACGGCCATCCATGAGATGACTGCATCAGTAAGCGAGACATCAATGAATGTTCCACCTTGGCCATAATCCCGCGCCCGGAGTGCTGCTACCACAGAGAGGGCCGCGAACATCGCTCCTGCCAGATCGGCCACAGGTACGCCCGGAATGACTGGGCTGGAGCCTGTCAGGCTCAATAATCCTGCGCGTGCGATGTAATTGAGATCATGGCCGATGTGGTCGCGGTAGAGGCCCACTTGGCCATATCCGGTGAGAGCACAGTAGATAATCTCTGAGTTGCGCTCCTTGACTGCGTCATAATCAATTCCAAGACGCCGGGTCACTCCTGGTCGGAAGCCTTCGATGACTACATCGGAAGATTCCGCCAGCTTTAGAAAGAGATCAACGCCTTTTGGTTTCTTGAGATCGACCGAGAGACTCTTTTTGTTGCGATTGAGCGTGAGAAAGCGAGCGCTCTTGCCCTCATGAAATGGGGGAAGCGAGCGTACTGGATCCCCACGGACAGGCTCTTCGATTTTTATGACCTCTGCGCCGAGGTCAGCGAGTAGTAGAGTGGCATACGGACCTGGGAGGAGTCTGGTGAGATCTAGAACTCGAGTTCCTTGTAGTAGATCCTTCAACTCTCCCTCACTTCTTGCTCAGTTGGAGGCTTCGCTGATCAAGCCCTCCAAAATAGTCAGACCCTGTTTTAGCTCCTCTTCCGTCATGACGAGCGGGATGAGCATGCGGATCACGTGCCCATAAAGACCAGCCTTGGCCAGGATGAGCCCTTGATCGAGAGCATCATGAATGATCTTTAGGGTCGCTTCGCTGGCAGGCTCTTTTGTAGTGCGGTCTTTGACAAGCTCAATCGCGCGCATGGCGCCCATACCGCGTGCGTCCCCGACCAATTTGTATTGACTCTTAAATTCGTTAAAGCGCTTATCTAGCATCGAGCCGAGCTTCTGCGCCTGATCCATCAATTTCTCTTCTTCGATCACATCAAGAACGGCATTGGCAGCGGCGCAGGCAATGGGGTTGCCTACATACGTGCCACCGATTCCACTGTCTGCAACTGAATCAATGACATCAGATATGCCGATGACACCACTGAGCGGAAGCCCAGACGCGAGTGACTTTGCCGTGCAGATAAGATCAGGCTCAATTCCAAAATGCTCAGAGGCAAAGAACTTTCCCGTCCGGCCAACTCCGCTTTGCACTTCGTCAGCGATCATAACAATCCCGTTCTTCGTGCAGAATTCTCGAAGCTTGGGTAGAAAGTCTGGCATTGGCGTGTAGAATCCGCCTTCGCCCTGAATCGGCTCAAACACGATTCCGGCAATCTCTTGCGGATTGACTAAGCCGGTGAGCTTTCGCTCCCATTCAGCAAATGTGAGCGGCTCATGATATGGATTTGGGAAGGGTACTCTGTAAACATCGGGTGCAAAGGGACCAAAGTGGGCTTTGTATGGCGTTGCTTTGTGAGTCATAGTCATGGTGAGCAGCGTTCTGCCGTGAAATGCCCGGTCAAAGACGACGATGGCGCGGCGCTTGGTATGGTATCGGGCGATCTTGACTGCATTCTCAACGGACTCTGCACCACTGTTGAAGAAAGCAACTTTTTTTGCGTGCTTGCCAGGTGCGTACTTCACCAGCCGCTCGGCCAGCTCCACATATGACTCATACATCACAACACTAAAGTCTGTGTGCACAAACTTTGCGGCCTGAGCTTGAATTGCTTTGACGACCTTGGGGTGAGAGTGCCCAACAACCAGACAGCCCCAGCCGCCAGTGAAATCAAGATATTCATTTCCATCTACATCGGTTATTGTCGAGCCGTGACTCTCATCAATCATAAATGGAGCGAGTGCGGTAACTGCTTTCGCAACCACTTTCTCTTTGCGTTGCAGTAATGCAATCGAATTTGTTCCTGGCTTCAAGGTTTTCTTGCTTTTTACAGAAGAACCTTTCATAGATCTCCCCTTCCACGTGTAAATAAAATTATGAAAACAGACTATGCTACCAACGCGAAAGTGCGCTTGCAATGAGGCGTGAGCTTGAGAGAGAGAAAAAATTGAGCTATCATTTCGAGACTTTGCTGGGAGTGTGCAATGAGAATTGAACTTTTGAAATCAAAGATCCATAGAGCAAAGATCACAGACAAGAATCTCGGCTACGAGGGAAGCCTGACTCTCGATCAGGATCTTATGGATGCAGCCGGTATCTTCAAATATGAGAAGATCCAGCTTGTCAATGTCAACAATGGCTCACGCCTAGAGACATACGCAATTCCTGGTGAGCGCGGCACAGGGGATGTCGTGCTCAATGGCGCGGCTGCGCGTTGGGGCGAGATTGGAGATGTGGTCATCATCATCTCTTATGCGCAGATCGACCAGCATGGAGTGAAGGGCTTTGAGCCGAAGATTGTCTTAGTCGATGCTCAGAACCACATCAAACCATCGAGCAAGATTGCTTAATTTCCTGCAGGCACAACTTCGATCAGGGCATGCATTCCCAGAATATAGTGGTCTGTGGTCTGCCGATGTCGGACATGGCAAGAGAGATCGAATACTAATGTGCCTCCATCATCGACAGTCTTAAATTTTGGAGTAAAGTCGAACTCCACGTTCTGTCCCGGTGGGACCGCAAACGTCTTTTCATCGGGTGCAGCAAACAGAGGGCTCACGACTTCGTGATCAATGTGAAATTGGCCTTTATTCTCGAAGATAAGCCTGACATGCTCTCCGTTTTTGAGACGCAAGATCACTTTCGGGTTCTTTACGTCATCCGGCTCTGTCGATGGCTTTCCATCAGAACCGGAGCGGCCTTCAGGGCCTTCAAAATAGAAATCTCCAATCTTGATGTGGATCTCCTTGACAGTCTCTTGGGCGTGTGCAGCGTCCATCGCTGTCGCAGGAGCCGGAACAGCAGATTGCTTAGCTGAGCTTAAATCGTTTTTGGCCTCTACTGGGGTTGTGAGAGAGGTTTGGCTTATCAAGATCAACGCGAACAGAACAACAAGGCCGGCCCCGATCATAACGAATAATTTCATATTCTGGAAGACCTCCATATAGTTGCAATTTGAGAATGACCGTGAAGCCCCTCGCTCCCATCTGCGGTTTCTCTGTAGCAGCTTAAAGGAGGACGAGAGAGAAGAGAATAGATTTTCCCGCGAGCGGCGTGATTTGGGTTGCGAGAGGCGATGGCTGGCTATGATTGGCTTGGTCAGACTAAATATTGCTGCCTAGTCTTGCTTCAAGATTCTCACGATATCTGCGGCTGAGCTTAACTCGTGATCCATCACGCAAGATGAGCATAAAGTCTCCATGAAACCACTTCTGAACCTCTGCGATCTGCCCTAGGTTTACAAGAGCGCTTCGATGGACACGCACAAAGTTCTTGTGTGATAGCCGCTTATCGAGTGATGAAAGGCTCTCCCGAGTTAAAAATGACTCGCTGCCGAAATGGACCAAAGCTTCGCTGTTTTGTGCCTCAATCCAGGTGATCTCATCAGTCTTGCGCAAGATCACTCTATTATTGACTTTGATCGGAAATTGGTCTTTGGCTCGTATCTCGCTGATCAAGGACTCAAACTCAATGAGAGTGTGGTTGAGAGAAGAATTTTTCAGACGCGTCTTTGCGCGTTCCAGCGCCTGCAGCAAGCGGTCTTGGTCAAATGGCTTTAAGACATAATCAACAGCATGCTTCTCAAAGGCCTGGATCGCATAGCGGTCATAGGCTGTAACAAAGATGATGGCGGGTGTCCCTTTGATTTTTTTTAGAATCTCAAAGCTATTGCCGTCAGAGAGCTGGATATCCAGCAATATCAGATCGGGAGGAGTTTTTGTGATTGCTGAGATGGCTTCCCGAACTCCAGAGCATTTTCCAATCAACTGTAGCTCAGAATCTTCATCGATCATCTGAGAGATGTGTTCTTGGGTCAGCGCTTCATCTTCGACGACTAGAGTCTTCCAGCGAGTCAAATCTTTATTACCTCTTCATGAGACGAATGAAAATTGCTACGTGCGATTGGTGCGATGGGCAATTCAATCGTGGCGATCGTACCACCCGTATCCAATGGTTCCAAGCGAAGCGTCGCCTTGTTTCCGTACAATGTCCATAAGCGGTCTTGAATGTTGCAGAGTCCTTTTCCCGTACTAGTGGCCGACGATGAAAGCCCACTGCCGTTGTCCGAGACCCAAAGCCTTAAGAAGCCAGATCGTTTATCTGAGCCAATCTCAATCACGCCATTGGCTGGGGTGTTCCCCAAACCATGCCTCAGCGAATTCTCGACCAAGGGCTGCAGGATGAAGTTCGGAACTGGCAGATCAAGCGACGCTTCACTTAGCTGCCAGCGCACTTCAAAACGGTCCCCAAATCGGATCTTCTGGATCTCCAGATATTTCTTGAGAAATTCGACTTCTTGATGAAGCTCTATGACTGGGTGATCATCGTGGTCCAAAATGACTCTTAATAAGTCGCCCAGCTTGATTAGCATCTTCTCTGCAGCATCGGGATTGAGATGAAACAAGATGGCGATCGATTGGAGTGTGTTAAATAGAAAATGTGGGTGCAATTGAGATTGCAAAGCCTTCAATCGGGCCTCGGCTAGCTGTTCCGATAATGTTGCAGCGACGAGCTCATGCTCACGCGAGTGAAGATAGGCGTCGATGCCATAAAAGGCTCCCAAAAGGAGGACGAATTGAGCACCGATGCTCACAATGGCCAGCAAATTCCAGATTGTGAGGCTGTCAAAGAGATTGATACGAAGAGGACTCCCGACGAGTTGATCAAAGCTCCATAACGATATTCTGAAGAGAATCTGATGGATAAATACAAAGATGGAGAGCAAGCCAATGTTTGCCGGAATCCATACCCACCAACGGACCTGGCGGAAATGGAAGCGCTTTGCGAGTGCCCAAAACGCCGGAACAAGAATGGCCACACAGTAGGTCTCTATCAACTCCCGTCCCAGAACTGGGGGGGAGAGAACGCGAGAGATGTCTGCGGAATTGTACCCGCTGGCGACCAGGCTAAGCACCAAGCGAAACGTTTCAAAGAGGTTGAAGGCCGTAAATACGGCAAAGAGCCAGAGCCAGCTTTGCCAGCCGCGCCAGTTGATCTCCCAGGCAGCACTTTTCATGGGGAAAGCCCCAAGCCGTTCTTCAACATCTTTCGAGATGAATAGAGGCAGCCCAAAATAATAAATCCAATTGCAAAGTAGAATGGGATATTCAGAAGAGCACCCACTTGGTGTGGAACCCACGTATCATTCGACCGGTTTTGCTCCAGAACTCTATGGGTCGGATCAAGTAAAACCTGCTGAATGTTGGAGATTCCTTCCACTGTGATCTCATCCCTGTCTTTATCTCCACTCCAAAGGACTATCTGCGGCGGCTCACCAGATGTGGGGATGACCTCTACTTTTACGGGCATGATCGCCTCGCCACTCTTTCGCAAAATGATGGAGAAGCGTGAGACAGACCCGCTTGTCGAGATAGGCAGTACATCTTCGATGGAATAATCGAGTGTCTTTGTAGTCTTCAGCCATTGAGCAAAAAACCATTCCAGATCTTGTCCCGTGAATTTCTTGACGTATCCTGAAAAATCTGAGGTTGTTGTATTCTGATATTCAAACTGTGAGTAGTAGCTGTGAAGCAGATCTTTGAAGGAGTCACTGCCTAAAAAGTCTCGCAGCATCCAGAGTATTCCGGATCCTTTTGTATATATCGCGGCGGCGTAGGTTGAAGAAGACGAAAATGCTGAAGCAGCCTCTAAGACAATTTCACCAGGCTCTCTGAAGTTCAGAGAGCTACGCACGACCTCTTCGAGTTTCTGATCCACATCCATCAAGAAGTTCTCATCGGCATAGGTGGCAAAACCTTCATCCAGCCAGGCCTCTTTAAACTCATTGTTCCCGATCGCCCCGTACCACCACTGATGGGCAATTTCATGCGAGATCTCTAGAGTCGTCCCCTGGCCGATCATCACGATGCCCGGATATTCCATTCCACCTCCAACAGTGACTTGTGCGATGGTGAAGGTCGGATTGGCATATGTGCCAAACTGGTCGGTGTAATATGCCATTACGCGTTGTGCTTGGTCCGCCAGATCACTGAAGGGCTCATCGACATAGAAGCCGCGGATCTTGATGCCGTTCAGCTCAACCTCTTTGACGTGATAACGGTTGCTGGCGATCCAAGCGAAGTCATGGACTTTGTCGGCAAGAAAGTGCAGGGTCTTCTTTGAATCGGTAGTTGATTCAGACTCTATCGCTCCCGTTCCGCCAACTTCAAAGTCAGACGGCACTGTGAGTTGGACGTCATAATTAGCGAAGTCACCGTAAAACTCGCCCAATAAGCTGTATGGCTCCAAGTTCCACCCGGTCTGGTCCAGTACGGCCAGCTTTGGGTACCAGAGAGTCACAGTGTAGACTCCATCACGGTGGGCGCTACGCATAGCGTCGGTGAAGGCCATCAGATCCCGAGAGGTTGCTTCCATCAAGTTATAAACAAATTCGATCTCAAGCGTGACGCTCGCTCCATCAGGTAGCTTCTGGGTCAGATTGAGGGTCATCAATGTATCATCCATCGTGAAATTTAGTGACTGATCACCGGCCTTGATGCCGAGAATGTCCATAAAGGCGTCGTCGTTCGGATTTGCATAGATTTGATTAAGAGCGAAGATTCCACCGGCCTGTTGTAATTCTTGTTGATAATGGCTATTGGAGCCTTTGCGGAATGCATTGGGATAGACGTTAAAGTAGAGTTTATCAAGGTCTTGTCCTGAATGGTTCGTGAACAGCAGTCTTTCATGACCTGTAATGACATTTTGACTGGTGTCCAGATCAGCCTGGATGATGTACTGAACTTGATTGGGGAATCCAAACCCCGCGATTGGAATAAAGAGCAGGGCTAGCCACAACGTAGTAATTCGCATAGCTTTCATATTTTAGATTCTGGCACATCTTGATCGCAATCGTACAAGCGTGCTTCCACTCTTGCTGGCCATTGGCTAGAATAGACTTGAGTTCTGGGAGGATGAAAACCCTTGCAAGCCGTCCTGCTCGCAGCTGGTGAGTCTTCGCGCTTCTGGCCGCTCTCGGAAGGGAAGCATAAGAGCCTCTTCTATCTCATGGGGAAGCCCTTGATTCAGTGGACATTGGAAGGTCTGGAGCGTGTCGGGATTGACGAGGTTGTCATCATTCAATCTTCATCCTGTCTGGTAGAAAAGACCCTCAAGGCGTTCCAGACCAGGCTCAATCTAAGCTATGTGGTGCAAGAAGAGCCCAAAGGCATGGGGGATGCACTTCTTTCTGCAAAAAAAGTCTTACGGGACTCTTTCTTTTTGCTTCATGCCCACCAGTTCACGGCTGATCAATGGCTTACTGCTATGATGGAAAAGCAGAACAAGACAAGTTCAAAGCTGATTCTATCAGGGCAACCTACTAATCAACCCCGGAAGTATGGGATGCTCAAACTGGAGAACGAGAGAGTCGTTGGTATCGTCGAAAAGCCATCCTCCGAGGATGCTCCGAGTGATATCAGGGCCTTGGGAATCTATTTACTGACTAAGAAATTGGTGAGAATTTTGGAAAAGAGCCAGGAACACCCATACGCATTTGAAGATGCACTGAACGGCTTCATGGCCCATCAAGACGTGCGCGTCGTTATTCAAGATGTGCAGAGCATCTCGTTAAAATACCCCTGGGATCTTTTTGATGCGATACGTATTCTGATGAAACGTCACCTAAAACCTTACTGCGCTCGCTCTGCGCAGATCAGCCCTCTCGCCCACATTGAGGGTGACGTCTTTATTGGCGAAAACGCCAAAATCTTTGAATATGCGGTCATCAAAGGGCCATGTTATATCGGTGATGGCTGCGTCATTGGGACGCACTCTCTCGTGCGTGACCACACAGACGTAGAGTCAGGGGCTGTAATCGGAGCCCATGCCGAAGTTGCCCGCTGCATCTTCCAGACTGGTTCGAGCAGCCATTCCGGTTATTTTGGAGATTCCATCTTTGATCAGCGAACGAAGATTGGCGCGGGTACTGTGACAGCCAACGTAAAGATTCACCGGGATGAGATTAAGCCTGTGGTCAAAGAGGAGCGTCTCTCCACAGGCAGGCATGCGCTTGGCGTGATTGTAGGATGCGAGACTCAATTGGGGATTTCCGTAAAGACAATGCCCGGAACTCTGGTTGGAGCATTCTCGTTTGTGGGGCCTGGTGTGATTGTGGAAGAGAATGTCCCGTCGGAGACCCGTCTTCTTTTGAAACAAGAGAAGCTGATAAAGAACAAGAGACGAAGATCATAAGATCTCAGCAATTCTCCCGTTGACAAAGGGACCTACGATATGATAGACTTGTTGCGAAAAATATTAAAAAGCTGTCATCTGGCTGCAGGGGGTACTATGGAGGGTGCAGCATCCCGTTTTCGCTACCTAGAGCGTGGGAGGGGCGAGGCTGTTGTCTTGCTGCATGGGCTCTTTGGCAGCCCTGAGAACTGGAACGATGTCATTGACAGCCTCAGTGTAGAGTTTCGTGTCCTGGCATTGCAGTTTCCCATCGATTATCAGCCCAAGCGATCTCTCTATTCTCTTTGCACGATTCCACAGCTGACTGAGTACGTCCGCGAGTTTTTGGATTACGCGGGCGTTGAGCGTGTAATACTGGCTGGGAACTCACTGGGCGGCCAGGTGGCGATTGACTTCTGCATCAAGCATCCGGAACGGGTCGAGCGGCTAATTATTACGGGAAGCGCCGGGCTCTTTGAGCGCAGCCTGAGTGGTGGTGGCATCCCGAAGGTTTGCCGTGAGTTTGTGCGTGAGAAGGCGAGCGAGATCTTTTACGACCCGAAGCACGTTACGGAAGATCTAGTTGAAGAGATTTTTGAGATGCTGGGAGATCGAAACTTCTTGCGATTTCTGCTCAGAATTGCCAAATCCACCCGGGACTATAACGTCAAAAGCGAGTTGGATAAGATCAAAGTCCCGACGTTGATTGTTTGGGGTAAAAATGACCAGATCACCCCACCGACTGTTGCCTATGAATTTCAAGAGCATTTGGAGAATGCACAGCTAGTCTTCCTGGATCGCTGCGGACACACTCCACCCATTGAGCGACCCATTCAATTTAGCGAGATCGCCCGAGACTTTCTCGAAAAATCGCTAGCGCCCATCTCGTAAAGAGCCTTTCTTACTCTCTCTTGCATGCAAAACCAACTTCGATATAATGACTCATTGCGGATGGATGGCCTTCTCTCTTCTTTAAACTAAACTACATGCCATTTCGTGATCACAAAAGGAATTAATGCTATGAGTACAAATTTGGCAGTCTCGACCCAGAATTTAGGGCGAGTCTATCGCGCCAAGAAGCGAGAGGCTGGCTCAGGGAAAGAGATTGTTGCTCTACATGGCGTTGATCTGGAGATTCATCAGGGTGAGCTCTTTGGGCTGCTTGGCCCTAATGGCGCTGGCAAGACAACACTCATCAAAATATTGACAACCCTGCTCGCGCCGACCAGCGGCGAGGCCCGAGTAGCCGGCACAGACGTTGCCAAGAATCCATGGGAAGTGCGGCGCCATATCAACATGGTGAGCGGCGGAGAGTCGTCTGGGTATGGGCTCCTCACTGTGGAAGAGAATCTATGGCTCTTCTCGCAATTTTATGGACTCGACTGGAAGACGGCCCGCGAAAGAATAAGAGAGATGCTCAAAATTGTCGGGATGGAAGACCGGGCCAAGACGAAGATCTATCATTTGTCCACAGGGATGCGCCAAAAGATGAACTTTGCACGGGGATTTATTACAGACCCCGAAATCATCTTTCTCGATGAGCCGACCTTGGGGCTCGATGTCCAGACATCACGGGTGCTGCGCGACTTCGTCAAGAACTGGGTGCGTGTGCGAAAAAATAAGACTCTTCTGCTCACCACTCACTATATGCAGGAGGCAGATGAGCTCTGTGACCGCGTCGCCATCATTGACCGAGGGAAAATTTTGGCCTGTGATACCCCTTCGAACTTGAAAAGAAGCCTTAATCAGTCCTCTGTCTTTCACTTGAAAGTGGACTCTCTGCCACAGCCCGATTCCCAATTTCAGGGACTGAAAGGGATCCAGAGCTTTGCCCATCACCAGCACAATGGCCTGCTTGAGCTCAGCTTTATTGTAGAGACGGAAAATGCCTTGATGCCCATCCTCGCCTCCATTGAGCGCTCCAAAGGGAATTTGATCTCTCTCGAAAAGCGGCAGCCCACGCTGGAAGATGTCTTTATCAATCTCGTCGGGCGAGGACTCAGTGAGGAGCCATGATCTTTAGAAAAAGAGTTGAGCTATTCTTGAGGACAGTGATTGGCAGAGCATACCCTCGTCTGATTGGCTTGCAGCGTGAGAGAAGCTGGCTCATCTTCGACACGCTCTTGCCGCTCTTACAGATGTCTGCCTTCGTCTTTGTCTATCGCGCGATGCAGGCGCCGCCCGAATATACAGGCTTTGTTGTGCTGGGTGGTGCGATGACTGCTTATTGGCTCAATGTGCTCTGGAGCATGGCTACGCAACTGCATTGGGAAAAAGAGAACGGAAATCTGGCGCTCTTTATCATGGCGCCCACGTCCCGCATGGCGATTTTGCTGGGGATGGCTTTGGGAGGGATTGTGGCGACCAGCTTTCGAGCCGCCGCCGTCGTTCTTGTTGGAATTTTTATTTTCGGAGCGCACTTCTCAGCCGAGAGAATTCCAGAGCTGATTGGCATATTTTTGCTCACGCTCATCGCGCTCTATGGGATGGGAATGTTATTTAGCTCGCTCTTTCTGCTCTACGGGCGGGAGGCGTGGCACATGTCATTACTCCTTCAGGAGCCCATTTACTTGCTCTCTGGTTTTTATTTCCCCGTGAGAAGTCTGGGTTACTGGACGGCGATGGGCGCTTCGATTGTGCCCATCACGCTTGGACTTGACGCGATGAGGCAGCTGCTCTTTCCCCGTATGATGCAGCAGATCAAATTTCTCGATGTTCGTATCGAGCTGCTTGTGCTGGCTGTGCTTGGGCTAGTCTTTCTCTTTCTGGCCCAGCGGTCACTTAGCTATATGGAGCGTTTGGCTTGCCAGGAGGGGCGGCTCACTGTTCGAGGCCAATAGCGATGGCTACCAATCAGCGAGCTGTAGAGAATTTGCGAAGTCTTCGCATGGCGGCCTGGCTTGGCTGGCAGATTGAATCCAACTGGACGGATCCCTTTCTATTTGCCATCTATTCCGTCATCAAGCCGATTGCAGGTGCGCTCATTCTTGTATTCATGTATATGGTGGTGGCAAAAGGTGGGCTGAGCAATCCGCTCTTTCCGATGATCTTTGTTGGAAATGCCTTTTACATCTACGTAGCTATGGTGCTGATGGGCGTCAGCTTTGCGGTGGTGGATGACCGCGAGCGCTACGGAATGCTAAAATATATGTACACTGCGCCGCTCAATATCTATTTCTATCTGCTGGGCAGAGGGGGAGCCAAGACTTTGATTGCCACAGTCTCGGTTCTTATCACACTTGCATTTGGCGCATTACTCTTTAATTTGCCCATAGATATCGCAAGCATCGACTGGCTATTGCTGGTCACTGGACTGGTATTGGGGCTGCTCAGTCTCGCGTTCCTGGGAATCTTTTTGGGTGGAGTCGCGCTCATCACCGCGCGTCACGGCCAATTTACGGGAGAGGCAGTCGCTGGGGCGCTCTACATGCTCTGCGGGGCCGTCTTTCCTATCGATGTGCTCCCGGGGCTGCTACAAGCCATTTCATACATCTTGCCGCTCACCTATTGGATCGAAACGATGCGGCGGGCTCTCTTAGGAAGCGGCTCAAGCCAGATTCTTTCGCAGCTTTCCAACTTAGAGCTTGTTGGAGTTTTGGGGGCATTTTCAGTGGGTGTTGTCATACTCTCGGTCCTCTTCTTTCGCTGGGCAGAGCATCGAGCAAAAGAAAAGGGGCTCATTGACATGCAGACCAATTATTGAGGCCGAACTCCCCACCCCAGCTTGTCCGACAACAATTGAAAGAAGCTTGGATGAGATTTTGGGATCACAATCCTTGTGGGCAGATCCGATCGCGAGATTTCTATCTTGTCATTTGCACTTAGCTTGGCCATTTTGATGCCATCAGCCAATAGCTGCCCCGGATAATGCATCTCGGCGTTGAGCTGAGCATTTGCCGGCAGTACCAACGGCCGCAGCCCCAGCGCATGGACGTTGAGCGGTGTTACCAAGATAGAATTGACGCCGGGGAATAAGATCGGTCCATAGGCGGCCAGTGAATAGGCCGTCGAGCCAGAAGGAGTGGCAATCATGACGCCATCCCCAGGGTAGCGGCTGATCCATTCGGAATTCCAGTAAAGATCGACTTCCGTAAAGTCATCCACATCGGCCCTGGAGAGCACAACTTCATTGAGGGCTGTTGCAAGCTGCTTATCCGCTTTCACCTGCAGCCTCATACGCTCTTCAATGCGAAATTCGCCTGAGATCACCTGATCCAGAGCCTTGTTCATCTCATTGGAGCTGATTTGAGTGAGAAAGCCGAGACTTCCTACATTGACTCCGAGCACTGGAGTGGAATATGGTGCAACAAGCTTTGCGCAACGCAAAAAAGTCCCGTCCCCACCTAATGAGATTGCCAGTGAATCTGAATCAGGCTCCGAGGGCAGTTCTTCAGAGAATGGAAGAGCGCAGCACTCGATGCCACGCGCACTAGCCCACTCTTTGAGGCGAATGGCTACGGCAGGGGCCTCAACTCTTCGAGTATAGACGACTGCAAGGATTTTTTTTGGAAACATGCAAGAAAAGTCTAGTGGCAGAGAGCGATTCCGTCAACGTTGAATTTCATGGCCCACGTACTTCCATCGACAGAGCCAGTGCTCCAAAAATTCTATTAAAACATAAAGTGTGAGCCCCAACGCGGCGATGGCCACAATTGCTGCGTAGTCTCCATTGATGTTGAGAATGCCGGACTTAAAAATGAACCAGCCCAGCCCGCCGTACTCGGGCGTGCCAAACGCAAAGGTCGTTTCTGACACATAGACTGCAAAAATTCCCAACCCCAGACTCACTCTTAAACTGCTAAAGATTGCTGGTAAAGAGCCTGGCAATATGACATTGGTATAAATACGAAAGGGCTTCACTCCAGCTGCCAAGGCTGTGACAACGTACTCTTTGGGGATATTCTCCGCGGCGTCTCGGATCGAGACGAGGAGCTGGAAGAAGACGACGAGAACGATAAATGTGATCTTGGCTATATCTTCTGTTGCTTGCCCGATTTGGAATAAGAGAAAGATGACGGGCCAGAAGACGACTTTTGGAATCGGATAGATCGAGTAGACAAATGGGGTGAGATATCGCCTCGCCCAGTTGGCGTGCCCGATATAGAGCCCTAGAGGAATCGCAAGTGCCAGCGATAGGATGATCGATGTGATTAAGCGAAAGCTTGTGCCGAGAAGATGCTTCCCCAACTCCTCCCAGTGGTTGATCATAAAAGCAAGAACAGTGAGTGGACTGGGCACAAGTCGCACAATTCTCGCATCTTGCGGATCTTGATAGGCATAGACCAGCAGTGAGCTCACGCCCTGCCAGATGAGCAGCAATAGGATCACGCTCAATAAATAACCAAGCAGGTTCTTGATCATGTCTGGAGCAACCCCCTCACCTGTTGCACTCGGTCAAAAAACTCCTGACTCTGCCGGTAACTGACTTCGCCCATCTTTGGATTCTCAACTGTAGTGACTACATGGGTGGGGCGGGGAGCAAAGATCAGGACGCGTTGACCAAGAAAGAGAGCCTCTTCAATGTCATGGGTGACAAGAACCAGTGTGAAACTATGGCGCTTCCAGAGCGTGAGTATTAGATTTTGTGTCGCCTCTTTTGTAAGTGTGTCAAGGGCCGCCAGTGGCTCATCCATCAGAATCACTTTGACCTCTTGAGCCAGCGCGCGAGCGAGGCTTACACGCCTCTTCTCTCCTCCGGAGATCTGCGAAGGATAGCGCGCCTCCATTCCTGCGATGCCGAGCTCTTCAAAAGCCTCTTGAAGCCGCTCTCTCCTCTCAGCTTTGTTCTTTCTTGATCCGAGTGTCGCATTATCCCAGACACTCTTCCAGGGCAGCAGACCTGATTCTTGCAACATAAGAGCCACATCCTGACGAGGCTTTGTCACTTCTTGCTCTGCAATCCGAGCATTTCCTGAGCTGGGACGAAGGAGACCCGAAAGAATATAGAGAAGACTTGATTTTCCACAGCCGGAAGGGCCAATAATGGCCACGCTCTCTCCAGCTTCCACAGAAAGACTAAGATTCTGAATGACGGGGTTGGGACGACCTGAGCCTGCCTCCTTATAGACCAGGCCCAGGTCCTTGACTTCAATCATGGCTGATTGAATTGATGGATGTAGGCCTTGTCATATTCGATGCTGGCACTCACGAACTTTTTACTGAGTGCCCAATCGGCCACCTGCTGATACTCATCAGGGAGAAGGTTTCGGGGAGCTGGGAACTGCGGAATGAGATATTTGATCAAGAACTCTTCTGCGCCAGGTGGCAGGTCTTGACGCTGGACGCCGGGGAAGAAGAATTTGAGAGCTGCATTCAAGCCGACCGTCACAATCTGATCACGCGGCGTATTTTGCAAGGTTGTGATGACTTGTTGATAGGCAGCGTAGAACTTATCAATGCGATCAGCCTTCTGCTGGATCACTTGACTCTGGAAGGCCATCACACTCGGCACAAGATCTTGTCCTTCAAATTCGGAAAGGACCACAGCTGGAGTTCCGCCTGCATTGGTGATGTACTGGACGTACGCGCCGATCGGCTCCGGAAGAGCCGCAGCGAGCCAGCTTCCAGCGGCAACCAGAGTCGCCAACTCCACCAGGTCTGTGAAATCTGTGTAATCGAGAGCTTCGCTGACCTTGAAACCTTTGCTGGTGAGCAACCGGTCAGTCTCATATTCAATGTCGGTCTTGCGGAGCATGCCGATCGTATCGCGGGATGAGTTTCCAAGCCTGCTAAGCAATTGATCGAGAGTCTGGATGCTCGAGAATGCGTGGGTCATGATGGTGTAGCGGCGGCTTCCATCGGTATTGTCGTAGGCCGTGCTGGTCATGTTGAGTGTTGCATCATGATCCATCAAAATCAACAAGGAGCTGATGTCACTCATCACGCCATCTATCGCTCCGGTCAAAAGTGCAGTATTCCGGTCTTGCAAGTTGGAAAAGCCGACGAGATCCACGCTCAGTCCATGATCTTTGAAGATATTCTGAGAGTCGTCATTGGCAAAGGCAATCGGGAAACTTTCAATTTCTGCCGGCAGGCTGATCGTCAATTTGGGAAGGTCATCCGCGCGTACAGGAATCCCCAAAGCCGCCGAAGCGAGAAGCACGCCTCCGATTGACTTTAGGAAGTTTCGTCGAGTAATTATGAAGATACACCTCCTAAAACTTTGGCAAATTATAGCCTTGAATCGAGAGCAGTTCAATAGCAATGCGCTTTATAAACGAGATAGAATGAGAGGATTATGACTCTACAACGCACACCGCTCAATGAGCTACATCGCAAGCTAGGAGCCAAAATGGTGGACTTTGGCGGCTGGGAGATGCCGCTCTACTACACTAGCATCGTGGAAGAGCACCGCACTGTCCGCCAAGGGGTCGGGGTCTTTGATGTGAGCCACATGGGAGAGATCGAGGTCCGGGGCAAGGAGGCCTTGGCCTTTGTACAATATCTGGTTCCCAATGACGTCGCGAAATTAGAGCTCGATCAGGCGCTTTATACGACCATGTGCGATCCTCAGGGATTTGTGCTGGATGATCTGCTCATCTATCGCCTGCCCGATCTGGAGCGTCAGGGCGAAAAGTATTTGCTCGTCGTCAATGCGGGTACGACGGAACAAGATTTTGCCTGGGTTCAGAGCCAGGCGCGGAGTCTCTCCGGAGTCGAGATTCAGAATTTGAGCAGCAGATACGCTCAGGTTGCGATTCAAGGACCAGCCTCTCAGGGAGCGCTCCAGCGCCATGTCGAAGTTGATCTATCGCGCATTCAATATTTTCATTCGATGGAGACTGAGCTTTACAAAGAGGAGATTCTGATCTCTCGAACGGGATACACGGGAGAAGATGGCTTTGAGGTCTATGGACCGCCCATGACCATCGTCCAGCTCTGGAAAGACCTAATCAAATCCGATGTCGCTCCCATTGGCCTGGGAGCGCGAGATTCGCTTCGGTTTGAGCCAGGCTATCCTCTTTATGGCCATGAGCTGGATCAGCAAACAACGCCCATTGAAGCTGGGCTTAGCTGGACTGTGAAAGCCAAGCCCGGGAACTACAATGGGAAAGAGACATTGTTACACCAGAAGAAAAATGGTGGCGAAAAGTCTTTGATTGGCCTTCGAATGACTGACCCCGGCGTCGCCCGCCAAGGATATCCAATCTATCTAAATGGAGCCGAGGCCGGAATTGTCACCAGTGGCATGAAGTCGATCACACTTGATCAGTTTTTGGCATTGGGATTCATCAAGAAGGGATTTCCAAAAGAAGTTGGACGTAGAATTGAGATTGACATTCGAGGTCAGCGAAAAGCGGCTGAGCTCGTCAAGCTTCCCTTCTATCGCGGATCCGTCAGATCCCCTTAATAAAGATAATGTAACGCAGACACTTGACCCCTTCGAAGGTGACGGCCTACAATCCAAATCGGTGAATCAGCAAATAATCCAGTATATGAGGGGGGTTTTCATGCCAAGTAAACATATTTTGCTCTCCGTGCTTCTCTTCATCTTTACATTGGGCATCTTTGCTCCAGTGCTTTTGGCCCATGGAGAGGAACATAGCTACCAATCCGGTGCTGCACCTGTTGTCCTGGTGAAGAGCTTTGAAGATCTGCTCCATCGTCAGGAAGGTCTGCTTCACAGCTTTGAATCTCTCGTCAATCTTTATCAAGTCCCACCCATGTCCCTTCTCAAGAGTTACGAGGATCTGCTCCGCCGACAGGCGCTTTTGATGGAGAGTTTTGACCAGGTGACCGAGCCTTATGCCTGTGGTCCAATGGAGCCAGAGCTCAAGCTGGTGGAGAGCTTTGAGGCACTTCTTCATGGCCAAATGACTCTGCTGGTGAGCTTTGAGGGTCTGATTCATAAATTGCCTCAGGCTTCTATGACTCTCATCCAGAGCTTTGAGGATCTGATCCGCCGACAGGCCAGCTTGGTCAAGAGCTTTGAGGGAATGCTCCACTGTTTGACGGAGATGCACCATGCATCGCCGCGAGAGCTCTATCCGTTCATTGCGAGCTTCGAAGACCTGATTCGCTCTCAGTCCCGATTGCTGATGAGCTTTGCCGTGCTCGTGAAGAGTGCTGGCGGGATGGACATGCCTGGCATGGATATGATGCCGCCACCGAGCGATGACCAAAAAGATCACGACACATCTTCCGACGACTCTGATCAGAATAACACTCAGCCACCAGATGACTCAAAACACGACGACAATTATGGCCATCAGGATGACTCAGACCACGACTACTCGCACGATGGCAAAGATGGGTATGACAAGTCCGATGATCACCATGATGGCTATGACAAGCCGGGGATGAAGTATACGGGCAATGATCTGCCCGATCTTCGAGCGATCATGGAATTTGCCAAGCAGGGCATGTACTTGGTGCAATACAACCACATCCATGACATGTTGATGCAGCGGTCGGCTCTTCAGGAGCGCTCGGTAGCCATGATTCAGAACTTCAGGCTGATGATTCAGGATCTTCACAGCCAAGGCAAGCATGACGCCGCGATGTATGCAACGAAGCAGCTTGACGAGTTCCGCTTGAATCTCAGCAAGCTACAGACTGTGATTCTCAGGAAGAGCCTTGAAGTAACGATTATCCCTGCTGGTGATGAGGATGAAGACAATCAGCCGGATGACTCTGACACGGATTATCACCAGTTCGATGGTCAAGTGAAGCTGATTGTGAGCAACAATGGCCCATTCACGATCGACATGGCCTCATTTGCCGTCTTCCATGATTACAAGATGGTTGCGACCATGAGCCTTGGCACATTGGAGCCGGGCGAGCACAAGATCATCAAGCTCAAGATGCTGGATCCATACATGCTCAAGCTTGTGAAGGAGAGCTCGGTTGTAACGGGCTTTATCTCGATGTTCTCGAAGTTCTTCCAGGCCGCGATGATGGAGTAGTCTTCTTCCAGAAGTAAAGGTAACTTTCTACAACGGGGCCGCTCGGCGACGGGCGGCCCCAAAATTTTCGTATAAATGTTTTCTGTCTTTGAGAGCTTGTTAGAATGTTGAGATCTCCTGCTGGCATCAAGTCAGACTTGCCCATTTATAGGCTGCGCTGAGCAGTAACCTGCCCTCGATAATTTCATCCTGCGGGGAAAGCAAAATTTCGCCCATCAGACCCAGCTCCAAGCCGTTCCCTTGTTGCTCATTTACTGCCCGACATAGTTTCAGTTTCATTAGTGCCGCCTAGAGACTCAAAGCATCTCTTCATGCGTCTATCCAAACAGATCGCTCAAGGTCATCGACCGGTGCGAAAAGTGAAACGCCCCTTCATCGAAGGGACGTTTCCGCACCTCATGCCCTTTTGGGCTTGCTGTTCTTGCTAATAAGCTTTAGTTGAGCCACCAAATGAGCCCGCTCTTGCCGCTCCAGTAGTCACTGAAGTGGACGTTGATTGGGTTGGCGCGGTTTCTGAGCGTTGGCCATGTGTTGTAGGCAATAGCGTGATAGTAGATCTCTTTGGTCAGCGACTCTTTCACGAATTCTATGTCTGGGTAGGGTCGCAGCTTTGCGTCGACCATGCTGTACATGGAGACAGTCCAAGCGGCAATATCACTTGCACCACTCCAAGAGGAGGAGGCCTTTTCAATCCCCTTTGGCCTCAAATACAAGACCAGCCCGTCGGACGTGACTCGCACGGAGCTGATATAGTCATAGCTTGGATCATTCACGGACGGATAGACATAGACGTCATTGGTGACGGCCTGAGCTGTCACATCAGCGTTGCTCTGGATTGACTCGTCCTGGCCAATTCCAGCTGTCAACAAAGATGTTGCACACCCGCTTAAAGTCAAGGCTGCCGCGATTGTGACTCCCAACAGACCCAATTTAAATCGCATACTTCCCGCTCCCCCTTTGTTTGTGAACAACTTCTTGATTTCGAAAGAAATACCTTGTGAATGGATCATTTTAGACTAGATTCATCGATAATTGCCAGTCCCGATTATTCGCTGACCCAGCTATGAGTGAACTTCGATAATATCGCCATCTTGGACGACATGATCGCGCTCAACCCGCTGCCCTTGGAACTCTGCAGAGCCCCAAATGCGTGCAAACTTCAGGCTCTCCGCCAGATCATGATGGATGGCCTTGGCCACGTCCAGCATCGTGCTTCCGCGCGGCAATATGTAAGGAGCCTCTTTCGATGCGGGTTGACCTGGCTTCTTGGAATAGACGCGAACGACATCCAGAATCTCAAAGAGCGCGCGGCGCATCCCATTCAGTTTTTCCAGCTCATGAGTTGAGACGGCAACGATGGGGTACTCCTCGCCATACATCTCTTGCAGAGTCTTCAGCGCTTCTGTCGGTTCAGGTGCAGGTGCATCTGCTTTGGTCGCGATGATCTGACCTTTGCGCATCACGCCTGGCCCTGGGAAGCTCTTATCAAAATTCTTTGGCCCCACGACTTTGATATTGGCCTTCTCCAGATAATCAAGACCTTCCATAACAGAGTCTTCGGGAGCCGGCTGACTGAGATCGATCAGCATGGCCACGATATCGGCCTGCCGGACGAGATTGTAGACCCATGGCTCAGCAAACTCGGAGAAGGGTGGCAGATCAATGAGCTGGATCTGAACATCTTCAAAGGTCATCATGCCCACAGTGGGAGTGAAGGTCGAGAAGGGAAAATCAGCGATCTCAGGTTTAGCATGAGTCACGGCGGCCAAGAGCGAGGACTTTCCACAATTGGGCAGACCTACGAGCACAACCTGTCCTGCTCCTGCTCGTTCGATGTGCTCCCATGCCTGAGT
This sequence comes from Candidatus Acetothermia bacterium, assembly GCA_016201405.1. Lineage (GTDB taxonomy): Bacteria > Bipolaricaulota > Bipolaricaulia > RBG-16-55-9 > RBG-16-55-9 > JACQCZ01. The sequence continues at coordinate 89,938 of JACQCZ010000005.1, forward strand.
ACTCACTTTTGTCTGTTTTGGCTTCTTTTGAATCTCTTCCTGGAGCTTGGAGAGCCGCTTTTTGAGATCAACACGCAGGCGCTCAGTTCCTTTGTGCTTGGGGACGAGCACCATCATCTCTTTTAGAGCTTCCAGCTTCTCATCCAAATTTGAAGTAGAGCGGTATCGCAACTCCGCCTTCGTATATTCTGGAGGGACATTTGTAGTCATTCGATCTCACCAAGCTAAAAATACCAGCTTCGCCTGCATGGAGCAAACGACTTAGCCTGTATACTATGGCTACGGAGGCAACCCGTGAGCGATATCTCAATTCACAAAATTTCAGAGAATGTCTGGGAGATCCCCCAGACGGGCGGAATGCGTGTTCCGGCCCGCGTCTTTGCCAGCGATGCTCTGCTGGAAAAGATTAGAGAAGATGCCACGCTCACGCAGCTTCGCAACGCCACCCATCTGCCAGGAATTCACAAATACGCACTTGCGCTGCCGGACGCACATCAGGGCTATGGCTTTCCTGTCGGCGGCGTGGCTGCTCTGGATGCAGAGCATGGCGTCATCTCACCTGGGGCAATTGGCTATGACATCAATTGCGGAGTTCGCGTCTGCAAGACCAATCTCTGCTATGACGACCTCAAAGGCAAAGAGCAGCAGCTAGTTGACCTGCTATTCTCACAAGTTCCGACGGGGATTGGAAGAGGGAGCATCGTTGGCACACTCTCGGAGAAAGAGTTGGATCAGGTTGCCACCCGAGGTGTCCGCTGGGCCGTCGAGAAGGGGCATGGCGTTGAGAATGATCTGCTGCACTGTGAAGATGAAGGCTTTCGCCCCGGTGCCGATCCCCGCTGTGTGTCGAATGATGCCAAGGGGCGCGGGAGAGGGCAGCTCGGCTCGCTCGGCTCTGGAAACCACTTTTTGGAGGTGCAGCGCGTCTCAGAGATTTTTGATGATGAGATTGCCAAACAATATGGGCTCTTTGAGAATCAAGTGGTCTTTACGATTCATTGCGGCTCGCGCGGCTATGGCCATCAGATCTGCACCGATTATCTTCGCATCGTAGAGCATGAGCACCGCGATCTGATCAAGCAGCTTCCAGACCGCGAGCTGGCCTGCGCACCTGCAAACAGCAAAGCAGGCCAAGGCTATTACAAGGCAATGAACTGCGCCATCAACTTTGCTTGGTGCAATCGCCAGCTCATCATGCACCATACCCGCATCTGCTTTGAACAGGTCTTTCGCGCCCCTTGGGAGAAGCTTGGCATGGAGCTTTTGTATGATGTTGCGCACAACATTGGTAAACGTGAGGTTCATAAAATCAATGGAGTCGAAAAAGAAGTTTATGTCCATCGCAAGGGAGCGACGCGCTCTTTTCCGGCAGGCCGGCAGGAGCTGCCGCGAGCCTATCGCCATGTGGGGCAGCCAGTCATCATCCCTGGCTCGATGGGGACTGGAACTTATGTTTTGAAGGGCACGCAGACAGCGCTCGATTTGACGTTTGGAAGCACGGCGCATGGTGCAGGACGAATGTTCTCGCGGGCTAAGGCGAGAAAGCAGTGGCGGGCAGAGGACATCACGCGCGATCTCAAGGCGAATGGAATCTATGTCCTTGGACAGAGCAAGGCGACTATTGCAGAAGAGGCGCCGGGTGCATACAAAGATTTGGATGAAGTGGTGCGGGTCTCGCATGAATTAGGCATCGGAATGCGTGTGGCCAAAATGACTCCGGTTTGCAACATAAAGGGCTGAGGTCGAGAATGTCATTCAGGCCAAGCGGAGCGCGAGCCGGAATCCGGGCCTGTAAATTCCATTGCATATAGAAGATTCGAGAATGCCATAAGGGGCTGAAAACTTGAAAGATCTCATCTCAAAACTACTGCGCGAATTGGGTGAAGATCCAAAACGGGATGGGCTGCGTGAGACTCCGGAGCGCGTCTCCGAGCTATTAAAAGAGCTCACCCAGGGCTATCAGCTTGACCCCAAAGAGATCGTTGGCGATTCCATCTTCTCGGTTGAATATGACTCGATGGTTGTCGTAAAGGAGATTGAGTATTACTCGCTCTGTGAGCATCATCTTGTCCCATTCTTTGGGCATGTTCATGTCGGCTATATTCCAGCCGGCAAAGTAATCGGAGCCGGAACGATTCCGCGTGTTGTTGATCTCTTTGCAAAGAGGCTCCAAATTCAAGAGCGCCTGACTGAAGAGATCGCCACGTTTCTGGAAGAAGTGATAAAGCCCCTTGGAGTCGGGGTTGTTATTGAAGGATTGCACCTTTGCATGGCCATGCGCGGTGCTGGCACACGGGATGCCCGGATGGTGACCAGCGCCATGAAGGGAATCTTCCGCAAAGATGCCCGAACGAGAGCCGAGTTCTTGCAGCTCATCGGCTCACGGGACGCAGTATGACCCTCAAAAGAACTCGTTGACAATATTTGGAAATCGCCCTACAATTCTGTCTGTGAGAGTTTAAATATGACCTGGAATCTGCCCAATATCATCACGCTGCTCCGCATGGCCATGATTCCCCTCTTTCTCTTCTTTCTCCTCTCAGGGATCGTTCCACATGGCGAAATTTTCGCGCTAGTTGTATTTGCAACTGCTGCCATCTCCGATGGTGTGGATGGTTGGATTGCACGAAGCCGCAAGCAAGAGACACTTTTTGGCAAGTTCGCCGATCCCATTGCGGATAAGCTCCTCATCATGGCCGCGCTTTTAGCATTTGTAGGATTGGGAGAGATCTGGAATGTCTGGGTTCTCATCATTCTGGCTCGGGAGTTTTTGGTGATGGGGCTTCGCCTTCTTGCCATCTCTCATGATGTGGTCATCTCGGCCAGCATTCTCGGTAAGCTCAAGACTCTGTCACACATTTGTCTGGTCGTTGTTTTGCTGCTCAATCGCTTCTGGGAGTGGGGCCCAGTTGGGGATAGTGTCAAGAACGGGTTCATCTATCTGGCAGTCGCTTTGACATTGCTTTCAGGCTTTGAGTACTTTTACAAGAGCCGGTCACTTTTTCGCACTGCGTCATAACAACAAAACCAGATAATTTTGAGAGGAGAATCTATGCCCAATCCTCAAGCCCAACTCGTGCTCAATATTTTGGATGAGATGTGGATGTCAGATGGCTGGATTGATCCATTAGAGCCTCTGCTTGACGGCTGGACGCGGGAGCAGGTGACGCGGTCTTACGCAACAGGCGTGATTCCTGTGGAAGGGAATATCAACCACACGTCTTATTGGGAAGATTATGCTCTCCATCTGGTTACGGGAAAATCTCTGGAAGATCTGAAGGCACTGGGCGATGCCGACAACGGGAAATTTCCAGAGAAGATGTCTAAATATCCGCAATCGGCCGGCCATTTCAAAGAGGTCCGCGCTGAGCTTCGAAAAGCAGTGCTCAATCTGGATGAAAAGGCACTAGACGAAAGGGCAGAGGGGGACATGCTGTCACGGAGCGCGCGCGCCGCTACGCGTGCCGTTCATTCCGGCTATCATGCTGGCCAGCTCTCATATTTACGCAGGTTGATGGAAGCTGCTGAACCGAAAACGACGGGCAGCATCACTATGCCGACATCCAAATTTTCCGGGTCCAAGCGGATGCTGCTCGATCTGATGGACTTTGCCTGGATCGGTGGCTATTCGTTTGATCCCTTTGAAGATGTGACCAAAGATATCTCAAAAAGCGATGCTCGCAAAACTGTAAAAGCTGGCATGCCAGCGATTTTGGGAATCGTCAACCACATGAAGTTTTGGGAAGAGTATGTCACTCGAAGATTGCGCGGTTTGGACACGACTGACATGGCTGTTGTAGAGCCAGGAGAGGCCCCTAGCGGTATGCCAGGCTGGCCAGAAGCTCGAGAATCGCTCATTGCGCCCAGCATGCGGAGCTTCGTGCAGCCTTAGAGGCGTTGACTGATGATGACATGGCCAAGCCTCGACCGGGCAAGGGCAAGGGATTTGAAGAGGGACAGCCCGCGCAGTGGCTTGCCTATGGGATTGTCATTCATCATTCTTATCATGTGGGGCAGATCGTGCTCTTGCGTCAATTGATGGGTCACAAAGAGTATTTTATCTAAGCGATCTCTAAACCTACCTTCCCAAAAAGAAGAGAGGGCCGGAGTGACTCCGGCCCTCTTTCATGTTCTACAAAGGTCTGGCTTAGAAGCTGATGGTCACGAAGATCTCAGCCTCAACAAGTCCGGCTGTGTCAAACGTGGCTGAGGCATCCAAGCTGA
>JACQCZ010000002.1 GCA_016201405.1 Candidatus Acetothermia bacterium
TCACCCCGGTGGAGTTTCGAGACGGTGTACGGATTCCCTTGCTGGAGCATGGGCGTCCATCCTCGCACCAGAGCAGCAAACGGCAGAATGGCAACCACAGTCTCTACTTACGGGTGGTACTAAAATAGGGGGCAGGCCAGTAGGCCTTCGGAAGCGGGCAAAGTCGAGGTGAAGCGCAATTCGACGAAGCGATTCTCAAGCACCCAATCTGCAGTGACATCTTGTTTCAATGGGGTGCTACCCATTTGACCCGTTAACTTCCAAGATCCGATAAGTCGATTAAGAAGGTCCAGTGCAGCGTTCACTGTAAATAGTTTTCCTTTAGTAGTGACACGGCTAGTAGTGGCACGGCAGAAGCTACCTGAGAAGGTGCTCCGCTAACAACTTTAAAAAATCTTCAGAGGCAGAAAAGTCATGAGATATACAACCAGCAATTGGACGAATGTTGCCCGACCCAATACGCACTGTGCTGTGTAAACAATAATTAAAAGAGTGGCTTTGAAGAGCTGAGAAGATTGGCGTGGAGCAACCGGCTCTTTTCAGCCACTCTTAGCCCGAGCCTTTCAGAGCTGACGCCAGCCGGACCCGACCCAAATGATCTCTGTCTTGTGATTCTTAAATAGAGTCAAGTTTAGTTGTGCTGCATGATTCTGGATGTGCCGGATGTTGTAGACGTGCAGCTCGGCCCTCGAAAAATTTCTCCCTGGAAAATCGGGACGTGCATTGAGCGTTTCAGCGCTCTCTTCTCCGGTCACGTGCGCTGCTTTTTTGCGGCAATACGCTAGATAAGTCTTGATAAAGGTTTTGTCGTAGAGCAGCACAGGAATGCGGTCCTCAAGCTCTTCATAATCACGAAATATGCGCTTGTTTTCTAAATGAAATGGCTGTAGTCGCACGGCTGCCTCGTTCTGGCCCAGATAAATATCAGCAAATAACAGGGTGTGAAAGAGAACCTGGCAGAATGCGGTCTCGGCCACCGGAGCATCCCAAGTGCTGTCAGGACAGCGATCAATGCAGGCGTTCAGCGTGCAGAAGGCCGCTTCGTACTGATTCAAGAAGAGCTCTTTAAGTCTCTCAAGCACGGGCTAAGCTCCTTCTGGCGATTGATCCGTTGAATCTCATTTAGACTTCTCATTCAATGCTCTATCGGAACTAATTACCAGAAGCATCCGTCCGATAATGATGAAGATAAGTCTGCTGAAGCAAACGCTTTTCTGCTGGGTCAATGGATGGCTCTTGCCAGTGATCCCGGGTAAATTCCTTCAAAGAGTCCAAATCTTTCCAGGTAGTCACCATCAAGAATTCATTCGTCCTCTTCTCGATGGGTGTGCCAATATGAGCGGAGACCAGTCCAGCGTATTGCTGGACCATGGGGAGGGCTTGCTCACGAAAGAAACGCTCGAACTCGTCCTCCATTCCGGCATGGACTCGGGCACGAAAGCCACGAATAATCATCGGGAAGAGCTTAAATCGGCGTAGGTCAGAATTAGAATCTCGCCAGCGGTGACCTGTGGCGGAGAGAGCTTCAGATCCGCCAGGTCCTTCTTGACCCACTCGTGCGATCTCTTCGTCGATTCGTCGGCTCCTGCTTTGTCCTGAAAGATGCTAGTCGAGAGCATTACGCCGTTGCCCGCATTGACCAGATTGTACGCCACAAATCCGGGAATTTTGCTGATGAGCGGCACAAAGCCCGCTTTGACTCGCCGCTCGACCTCTTTGGGATTGTCAATCTTCTCATAGCGCCTGACGGTCAGATACATAGATTTCTCCTTCCGGAATTCAACCCGCGTTTCGCGGGGTAAACTCCAATTGCGAAGAGATTAATCTTGACGGCACAATCTGTCAACTCGGCACATCTCGATCCGTTGATATCGAGGCAAAGGAGCCGCTCCGAGTCACCATGATCTTCCTTCGTTGACTCGCAAAATCCAATCGCAAGTGATGTTTTCTGATGGGCCAGAAAGGGCACACCCTCTGAGCTTGTTTACATTCAGAGGGGCGTCTGGTCTATCGATAAGTCGATGAGATGTGATCGGTAATCTATCTTATCAAAATGAGCTTCTTCACTTCACTGCTACGCATCTGCCCCTCAATCCCTCTGACCTTGACGACATAGAGGTACGTGCCGTTGGCCAATGGAGCGCCGTTAGTGTTGACCTGGTTCCAGCTCAGGTGGTTGCCAGCCGTCTCTTGGTTGAAGACGAGCGCGCCATTCAAGCTGAAGACCTGAACGCTCATGGAATCAATGCTCTGGCCAGTGACTGTGAACGTAGTTGTGCCGAGCCCGCTCGACTGGAGCTCAACTCTTTGCAGCATTGCACTGGCTCCTGTTGGCGTATTGCAGATATTGGTCTGACCGACCCAGGCATCGACACCTGCAAAGAAGAGGGTGTCGCCGATCTGGTTGCCGACCCAGCCATCGATCATGGCGAAGAACTCGGGGTCATCGAGGAAGCAGCTCTTGTTGGTGTCAAAGGCGGCTAAGCTGTTGGGAGTGCTGGGATGCTGAGGAGCGGCCACCGTGAAGCTGTAGGTCTCAGGCCCGGTGTTGAGGAAGTTGGAGCCGCAGCTACCTGGGCCACCAACGTTTCCATGGGGTGCCGGCACTGTCAATGCTGTGGCTCCAAAGATTTTGCAAGGGTGAGTCACGCCACCGGTGGCGCTATTCTGAGCGGTGTCATCATAGGATTGCAGCCCGAGGAGCACATCGACCATGCCGCCTGCGGCGTTGTCATCAACATCGACAGTCCAGATAAGAATGAGTGGATGGGTGCCAGTCTTGATCGGACCCAAAACAATTCTCGTGGACGGGTCAGAGCCATTGGCTACTGGATTGCCATCGCTGGTGTAGAGAATCTGCTCCTGACGGCCGCCGAACTGGGCGATCGCTTCGCCGGTCTGCTCATTGAACTTGGGGACGACCTGCTCAACGATCTCTCCCGATTGGAAAAGAATTCCATCTCCGCCGCCCTGAATGGTCGCCAGCGTGTGGAATGGAACAATTTGCGCCGTCACATCCGCTGCTGCAACTCCAGGGATGAAGCAATCAATATCATCCTGAGCCCTGACATCCGCAGCCTTGAGTCCAGTAAAAGTGCACTCATCGGCATACATTCTGACGGTGCTCATAAATCTGGCCTCTGGCCCTCGGAAGATGAGGGTGGCGCCATTGATGCCAGTGGCATAGCCATCGGTGCCGGGACTAGGAATGCAGGGAATGGCATTGAGACCTCCGGCAATCGTTGGCGGTGCGCCTGCAATCGGAGGCAGAACTGCGGTGATCGTGTTGGCCAGCTCGCCGCCATCGCAGAGACCGACGGCCATGGCAATCGCCTCGCGCTCACCGGGGCGAATCTTCAAGGCTCTGAAACGGCTCAGAAGACCTTCACCACTCAGCCCACCCGTGAAGGTCAATGATTTGACAGAGCTCTCGGGAGAGCCGCTGCCGTTCGAGATATTCTCTAGTGGTGTGTGGCTGCTCGGCAGTCCGCCGATCATATCCAGTCTCACGTTGCTGGCCTGCGGATTGACGGAACTTGAGAAGCCGCTGCTGATCGTATAAGAGCTTATGCCCGTCGTGCCTGGAATGTCTCCTGCCAAGGCTTCGAGAGAGAGGCCAAACTGGCTGCCCGTCTTAGGGCTGTCGCCAATCACAGTGATAGCGAGCAATGCAATGAAGCAGCCGTTTTGTGTCAGCCCGCCCCCCCCAGCGGGGCCGCTGTTTGTGCCGCTCTCTGGACCAATGCCATGGACTGGAGGTGCATCGAGATTCCCGATCAAACATGAGAGCCCATCAACGTTGCTGAGGAATACAAGCGGGCTCTGGGGGCCGTTGAAGAAGATTGCACCGTCCTTTGAATCAAGATCAGAGCCTGGCTTTGTCTGCAGGATCAAGTCAAGCAGCGGGTCATACAGACCATTGGCATTGATGTCCCAGACCAGCTTGACGATCGTGATATCAGCGTCTGCCGCGCTGCTGATCGTCGGCTTCAAACGCACGGCCATCAAGTTGAGGCCGGTGCCGCCAAACCTCTCGCCGACGATACCCGGAAAACAATTGGGGGGTGGAATGATGCTCGTATCGGGCACATAATCATTGGCCACTACCCAGGTGCCCGCCACAATCTCATCGTTGGGATTTGCGGTGCGCACATTGCTAAATCCAGTAGTCGTAAATTGATCTGTGCTCAGCACAGCACCTACTCGGCAGCCCGATGGGGGTATGACACCAGGGAGTTGAAATAACTCGGACCTTCCTTCATTGGCCATGAGCAACACAATCACAATGGCCGTTATCATCATGACTATCCGTCTCATCGCTAAAAAGCCTCCTTACCGCCCAGATCAAAATTCAATGTCACCACCAAACGATTAAAGAAATAGTAAACTTATCTGCCGAGAAGCGCAATTACCTCAATCACCTCTACCTCTTCTAAAAAATGCAACCCAATGACCACACACAGCTTCATGGATGTCTCATGGACTCCGCAAAGGTTGGAATGAGCAATTTATCCATTAAAATAGCTCAAAATGCCTATGCAAAAGCCTTGACTTACCCAATTCCGGATTGTTATACGGGGCTTACGAGATATCCTCGTTATTGCTACTCAACTCCCTTTCGGTGTGCCATGCAGCATAGAGCGGTATAATCACTCGTTTGGCTGCAGCAGCCAGGCGCAGGTAGCGATCTATTGAGTGGACGGCATCCTATGGCTCGAGCAGTCGCTTGGGCAATGTGGCTCTATCTTGTTGGCTCGAAGAGTCTGCCATGCCCGTCATCGCATAGGGATCTGCCTTCCAGTGACTGACTGAACCGAAGTTCGCGAGGAGAGATTATGTTGGAAACATACCTAAAACTAATAAACGTCTGCTACTTCGAGCTGGGAGAAGCCTTCAAGGGCCTGAAAGACGAAAATGTCTGGAAGCGCCCTGCCCCGGGCCTCCTTTCCGTAGGCGAGGTATCCGGCCACATCGCCTATTGGGAGGCGTTAAGGCTGGCCGGTGAGGGAGAAGACCCATCAAAATGCAAAGTGAAGAGCCCTCTGATCGATCGCCGCTTCCGCTATTACAAATCCACCCTGGAAACTCCCCCATCGGACGAACACCTGCGCATGACCGCGGAAGAGGTCCACAAAGAGCTGGTCAGGATTCACCAGGAATCGGTCGCTCATTTTAAGACGCTCAATCCCAGCCTCTCGTCCGCCATGCACGGCTACCCCGGGAACTTCACCTACGGCGCCATGCTAGAGTACCGGGTCTTCCACATCGCCTACCACACCGGCCAAATCTACTCCGCCCGGCATCTCATGGGAGAGGAGACGGTGGATAATTGAGCCAGCCGCTCTGAGTCATGAGTGCTCTATGGCTGCTCGGGTCGTGTTGCAAAGTTTGTCTTGCCTCGATTCGTGTGATCCCAAGAAAGATACAAACGACCCCTTCAGGTGGCGGCAATTTCAAGGTGTGATCATTCATAGTGTGAATCGAAGAGGTGTTGACTTGTGCAAGACGCCCATGCGCATAGCTTGGGAAAGTTGTGTATCCCGTCACCTTCAACCAAAAACGCTCAGTTGTTCTGCTTCTCTTCTACATTGGTATTCACAGCCTATTCTGTTACCCAGCATTTGGGTGATTGGCTCTATATTCTCTCAAGGTCTGTCTGTCGGATAGAAAGAAACTGCCTTCCCAATCAGAATTATCTCATTAAACGATTTTTAAACGATCAGAGCGTAAGATGAATTATGTGGGTCGCGATAAGACCCACCTTTAAGGAGGGAACAATGAAGACGTTCCTCGGGCAAAACGCCAGTCTTTTGAAGTCTGCGCGCAGGGTATCTGTCAAGAGAGTGTTGCAGCTGGTGGTTGGGCTCGCACTTCTTGATGGTTGGATTCTCGGCCAAGGGGCAGTGCCACCTGCAGCGCCTACTATTGCCCCCTGGGTAAGGAATGCGAGCACATCAACCCAAGTAGAGCTTGGCGATCCTGCAAATGATGCCGTGGTCATCGGGTCGGTATCAAATTCTCAATTGCAGGGTAATAAGGTGACTATCTCTGGCAATTTGGGCCTGCTGGGCGTGCTCAAATGCAGCGCGTGTATTGGGGTAGGCGATATAGCTTCTAACGCGGTTCCACCGGGTCCTCCAGGCCCTCCAGGTGCTAAGGGCCAGAAGGGTGACCCAGGTTCCCAAGGGGCACAGGGTGCTCAAGGTCAGAAGGGTGACCCAGGTTCCCAAGGCACACAAGGTTCGCAAGGCCAGAAGGGTGATAAGGGCGACCCGGGCCTGCAAGGCACACAGGGTTCTCAAGGTCAGAAGGGTGATAAGGGCGACCCAGGCCCCCAGGGTGGAATTACAGCACTTGCAGCAGGGCCCGGCCTAATCGGCGGCGGCACGAGTGGGAATATAAGTTTGAGCTTGGCCCTACCCGCGCCTGGGAGCGGTTTGGATATCGTTCTATCTCCACCTCAATCTGTTCCAAGCCTTAGCCTCATGAACTGCGTGAACGGCGGGAGCGTGTCACTAAAGAGCATTTTGGTTTTCGGCCCGGTGCCTGAACAGTGGCAATGCGCTACTGCTGGAGGGCTTGGAAGTGGTTTGGACTTCATTCCCTCTTCAAATTCATCTGCTCCACCTACTCTCAGCCTCATGAGCTGCGGGAACGGGGCGAGTGCGACGCCATACAGCATTCTGTTTTCTGGCCCTTCTCCTGAAGAGTGGAAATGCGCAGCCGCTGGAGGACCTAACGATAATTTGACCTTCGCTCCCTTAAATGCCACCGATGGCACTCTCCACCTCACCCTGGCACCTTGCAGCTCTCCCAACCAGATTTTGTTATGGTCTGGATCAAACTGGATTTGTGCTATGGCCTCTGAACATGTCAGTGACCGAAACCTGAAAGAGAACTTTGCCTCGGTGGACAAAAATGAGGTGCTGCAGAAACTTGTATCGCTTCCCATCACAGCCTGGAACTACAAAGCCGAAAATCCTTCGATTCGCCACCTCGGCCCTGTGGCACAGGACTTCTATGCAACTTTCAATTTAGGAGGGAGCGATAAGACCATCAGCTCGGTGGACGAAGAAGGCGTTGCATTGGCCTCAATCCAGAGCTTGTACCAACTGTTAATGGAGAAGGATCAGCAGATAAAACAGCTCACGAAAGAGGTTCAAGAATTGCAACAGGAATTCAAACAACTGAAAGATGCTTTTGAGGTACAGGAGCAACGGTAATAGCGATCTAAAAGGTGCTGACCGGAGCTGCCATAGTAGCCCTGGTCAGCGCCTTAATGAACAACAGGACAGCCGAAAAAATCTATGGAATGCCCTATGAAACAACTCATCGATATGATTCTATCAAGAAAGCTCAATCTCTACTCTGCTCCAATACAGATTGGCTCAAACGGGGGCTAAGAGAGAACCTTTGAATTCTGTGCATCCAGTCGTTGCCCAATCCATGCTTTGATTACCGCTTGGCGAGAAATATTCAATCTCTTTGCTTCTTTATCAAGCTTGGCAACCATCCATTCGGGGAAATCAACGTTGACTCTCTTGGGCTCTAACCCCGGCCTTCGCGCGGTGTCCAGATCAAGATACTCAATGATCTCTTCCTTGTTCTCATCGAATTTTCTATCAAAGTCCTTTGCTTTCAGTCTCTTGCTGCTCATAGAGTTTCACCTCGCTCTTTCTTGATCTTCTAACTGAAATTAATCTGATATTATTAGCGCGATGAGTGATAATGGCGGTCCACATTCTCCCATCATTTTCTCCAATTACCAGCTGCCTCGGTTCATCTTCTGTTACCACATCAATGACGAGCAAGGCAGGATCAGACCACAACGTTTGTGCATCTTCAAAATCGATCCCGTGTTTTCTCTTATTTTCAGAACTCTTGATAGGATCATACTCGAACAGCATAGTATATTTACTATACCATAACTATACTGTTTTCACGAATAACTACATAATGCAGAGAGCTCTATGGAATCTCTATATGTGTGGAGTAGGGGTCATTCCGAAAAAGTCAAGTTTATTTCTACACTGCCAATAAAGCTGAGCGCACTAAGGCAGTTCAATTCCGTAAGGGGTGGGATCGAGAATTTCTACGATTCCGTCCCCATCGGTGTCTGTCCAGCCCAGCATCAGCGTCGGCAGGCTATTCTGATCGCACTGGTCCGAGGGGTCCGGCTTGGTGCCGTCGCCGCAGACCCATTCATGCAGACCCGTCAACCCAATGGGATAGCCCATCGTATGCAGAAGCTCATGCCCAAGTGTAGAGCGCAGACGGGCATCGCTTCCCTCCATGAGCTGGTCTTTCGCGGTCAGGCCAATCCACATGTTGACATCGAGAGGCAGATCACCACATCCGCTGGTTGCAAAGCCAAAGCTGCCAAAGTTTTCTGTAGTCGCATACGTATTATTCGCATCCAGGTCGACTTGAATGAGGATATCAAATTGCGATGGATCATAGCCGGTGTACTTCTGCACCAGACCAGGGCTCAGCAGGTGATGCTCCATGTCAGCGGGTGGCGGTGAGAGGAATGCTCCTTGCACCTCCAGCTTCAGGATGGGTGTATCGAGTCCAACCGCTCGTGCGGCCTCTGCATACTTATCATTGATCTGAGTTATGGCCTGGGAAAGCGCGTCAGAGCTTTCTGACTGCGTGACATTTAGATTTTGATAATCGACAAAGACAACGAGTAATTTGATCGTTCCACGGGGGCGGCAGACGTGTATCGGCTTGTCTCCAGGGCCAAGATAGCTTGGTTTTGCATAGGGGTCTGAGTAATTTAACGGGTAGATATATTTTGCCTCTTGCCCATCGGGATAGAGCGAGAGGTTGATCAGCCAATTGCCATAATAGATGTCGGCTGAGTACGGGTCTGAAGGGACACCGCGCGCTTTGCGGCCGATCGCAGGAGCGGTAGCGTGAATATTGTAGTCGTCGCGAAGGATCTGGATGACACGCTGGCGAGCCGTATCCAAACCTGGATCGGAAGCGGAATTGATCTGCATCTTTGGAAGCGAAGATGTATCAAGTTGAGGACTCTGAATTGTTTCCGCAAGGCTGTTTCCCATTACGATGAATGTGCAGGCCAATCCAATGGCAGCAACAAACACTCGTGAAACCAGGCTTCGGGCTCGGACCCTACTCTTTCCCATGGAATTCACCTCATTCTGGCGAGTCAGCACATCTAGTATCGCCCGCTCAAGAAAGCAGACTCAGACTTCTGAGCAGAGGCTCATTTACCACAGCTCGTTCTCACCAGAGTAATATCGACTGTCGATTTTTGCGTTGCGCCTTTGGGGTCCGTCACAGTCAGTGTTATCGTTCCTTTGCCAATTACGCCGCATAGACCATTGAACTCTTTTAGACTGCCCGGCGTCCATTTGATCGGATTCTCAGTCCCTAGGGCTTGGTCAATTTTAATCCCAGTGCTAGCGGTTTTGGGTGGGACGGGATCACAGCAGGCAAAAGTCCAATTGATCTTGTTCTTTGACGCTACTAAATCATCTGGGTCTAAGAGAGTCAGAGGCTGATCCACATCAAAGTAGCCCGTCTCCTTAAGAGCACAGCAAATCTCAATTTTGGGACCTACCGGCCCACTCAAATTTTGGATTCCAATGGAGACTGTGGCTGAAGTGCTCGCTCCGGCTTGGTCGGTTCCGGTCAGGGTAAGTGTTCTCGAACCGTACGCAGGGAAAGTGAACGAGTCATTGCAGCTCGCCGATGAGAGCTGATCCGCTGCCACACTGCTCGTCCAGCTGCAAGTGACTGGCCCTCCCTCCGGGTCTGAAACAGCACCAATCAGATTTTGATGCAAATTGGTCTTATTTGAACCCGGTGTTGGCGCGGTTATGCTGACAAGAGGTGGCTCATTTTCACGAGAGGCAAAAGTGGTGCAGCCTTCGTACAGATCTTTATCGTATTGAATCCCGAGAATATCAATGGAGTCGATGCCCGCTTTGAGATTGATGCATCCATTTAGCTCCCAGAGCAATGCACCGGCCTGGGGGGATGCCGCTACCACCCCGGTTATGCTGGCCTTAAATTCCGGGCCAGCCTCCAGCGCACCATAAGGACCAATCAACCCGTACAAGAAGATTTCAAACTTTACTCCGGCATAGGCTCGAATATCGAGCTGCAACTGATACATTGGATTCTGAATCGAAAATGTGCTGCTGGTTTGGCCCAGATCATTAAACCCAGTCCCTGTCAAATAGTGAAACCCGGAGACCAAATCGAGAGTTTGAGTGGCATTCACGGATAGTGATGCGCTCACAGAGCCGTCGGCACCAATATAAATTACAATCTGTGGGGTCAAGACGACGGGCACGGGGCCTATCGAAAAGGTGATGGGGTTAAAATTGTAGGTCGCGATGTCTACCTCTTGCACGGATTGCGGAAGGGAGTAACTTGCCGTTCCAGTAATCGTCAGATTGGCCTGTTCATTTAGCTCTAAGCTTGAGGTCACTTCGATACCATGAGAGTCGCACAGCCAGCCAATATGGACCCCGAACGCAGTAATTTCCGTCCAGTGCGAGCAAGTCGTGTGAATGCTCAAGGTGATCGTGGGATCGATCGTTATGGTACCCACAACGGATACTTTGAAGTTAGAGCCAAAGTCTGTGTTAATGGGGATGCTCCAGCTTTGAACTCTAATCCCCTGTCCAGGAAGGCTCTCACTTTTCATGATATCTTTTGGATCCAGCTGACGAGTGACATCAAGTGTCCCTGTGGGACTGCATGCCAAAGCGCAGCATTCGTTGTAACTACGAGAAACTCTCTGCCCTTGGTCTGTGTCGAAACGACTTTTCTCAGCAGCCCATTGGGTGCGGCTGCGGCTGGCTCAGAGACGACCACATCTCCAACCGCAAGCGATGCGAGCAGATCATTGGAATGGCTAAATACTAGACTTCCGTCTTTTCCAAAGCTTTGCAAGGCCGCTCTAGAGTCAGAATCGAGCACCTTGGTCGTCGGAGGAATGTATAACTCCCCTGGCTTTGGCTCGCTTTGAGCAAGAGAGGGTCCAAAGGACGTTAGATTGAGTAAGCCGTTTGCAGAAAGAAAAATGACTCCCATGAGAAATACCGAGACTGACGTAATTTTTGCTGTAGACAAGAGCGCCTCCTAACAGACTTGATCTATTCTTATGGCTCAGCAATTCCAATTCATGAATATCATTTACTGCAGCTCGTCCTCACCAGCGTAATATCCACTGTAGCTTTTTGTGACTTACCCTCTGGATCCGTCACCGTGAGGGTGATCGTTCCTGTGCCAATTGTGCCGCATAACCCATTGAAGGCTTTGATGCTGCTTGGCGTCCACTGCACTGGATTCCCAGTCCCTATCGGCTGGTCAATACTAATCTCTCTGGATTTCTGACAACAGTTAAAAGCCCACTCGATCCTGCTCTTCGACTCCCCCAAATCATTGGGGTCTTTGAGAGTCACTGGCTGATCAACGTCAAAAAAACCAGTCTCGAGAGCACAGCAGATTTCGACTTTCGGACCACTAACAATATTAAAATCACGGAGATTGATGGAGACTGTGGCTGAAGTGCTCGCTCCGGCCTGATCGGTTCCCGTCAGGGTAAGCGTTCTCGAACCGTACCCCGGAAACGTGAACGAGTCGTTACAGCTTGTCGATGAGAGATGATCGGCTGCCAGACTGCTCGACCAGCTGCAAGTGACTGGCCCTCCCTCAGGGTCTGAAACAACACCAATCAAATTTTGATGCAAATTCCCGCTATTAAGAGGACTCGTTGTCGGAGCGGTTATGCTCACAGTCGGCGGCTCATTCTCATGGGAGGCAAAGGTCGAGCAATCTTCATAGATGACATTATCATATTGAAGCTGATGGCCAAGAATCGTGATTGAGCTGATGCCCACTTTGAGTTTGATGCAGCCATCCAATCTCCAGAGCAATGGACCTGTCTGACCTCTCACGATTTCAGGTTGCTTTGATAGAGCCTGGGAAGACGCCGCCAAGATTCCGGTCATGCTCGCTTCAAATTCCGGACCAGCCTGAAGACCAACATAAGGACCCGCAAGCCCATACAAATATACTTGGAAGGTTGCCCCAGCATAGGCTTCAACATCGAGAGTTGCCTGATAGGTTGGGTTTTGAATGGCAAATGTGCCGGTGTGGCTGCTGAGATTATTAAACGTACCCCCGGCATAGTGAAAGCCAGCCATCAAAGCAGCAGTCTGTGTGGCGCTCACGGACAGAGAGGCAGTCACAGAGCCATCTAATCCAACATAAATCACAATCTCTGGGGTCAAGACGACGGGGACATACCCCACAAAGAAGGTGATGGGGGTAAAAGTGATCGTCGAGATTGGCACATAGTTCCATGAATCCGGAACTGAGTAGCTGGCATTTGCAGAGAGGGTCACATTGGCCTGTTCATTGAGTTGTAAGCTTGAGGTGACATCCAGACCTGTTGAAGTGCATATCTGATAACCCGTATCAACACCCAAAATGTAGACTTCTTCCCAATGAGTACAAATAATATGGATGTTTAAGGTCATCGTCGGATCGATCATAACAGTCCCAGACAGGGTGAGGTGCCCGCTCGAGCCGAAGTCTGTGTTGAATGGGATGCTCCAGCTTGCAGCATGGACCAGATTGCTGGGAAGACTCTGGCCGGGAACGGCATCTTTGGGATCTAAATGACGAGTAAAATCGAGAGTTCCTTGTGGGATGGCATCCTGAAGCAGCGCATCTGATGTATGCACAATGAACTGCCCGCCCTTAGTCTCGGTGGAGACAACTTTTCTTAGCAATCCACTGGGCGCTGCGGCTGCCGGCTCAGAGACGACCACATCTCCTGCAGCAAGCGATGCGAGTAGATCATTGGAATGACTAAAGACCAAATTTCCTTCTTTCCCAAAGCTCTGCAACGCAGTCCTGGAGTCCGGATCGAGCACCTTGGTCGTGGGTGGAATGTAGAGCTGCCCTGGTTTTGGCGCACCGGGAGGATTGGACCCAGTCGAAGTTGAATTTGAGCTTAACATCCCGCACGCGGAGAGGAAGAAGACCCCAATAAGAAATACCGAGAGTGAAAGAACCTTGGCTTTTGACAAAAGCCCTCCTTAACAGGCTTGACAGGTCGTTTTTTTATAAGTCCTTTAAGATATTCTAGTAGAAATTAGTGCACGTAGCAATTTTGATAATCTGGCCCCAATTCCTAAACTTTGAATAGCGAGGCCAGGTGCTTTGCCAGGTTCAGACCGGCGAGACCAGCACAAGTCAAGGCTCGTGTGCAACAAAGTCATTGTTAGTTAGGAGCGTCTCATCTTTCTTAAAAAAGAAGCTATAATAGCCTTCAAGACACCAGCCAAAGCTTATCTCGAAGTTTAGGGTCAAAGGAAATGAAAGCAGAGCCTGAACGAGACAAAACAATTTACAATTCTCAAGCTCCAAGCACTCAAAGCAAGACTCTTATTGATCCTATGGCTCGAATTGGGCATGTGCATCTCAAAGTCGCCAATTTAGAGCGCGCCCTTAACTTCTATTGCGGCGTGCTAGGCTTCCAGCTGACGCAACGCTATGGCAAAAGCGCCGCGTTCCTCTCAGCCGGCAATTACCATCATCACATTGGGCTCAATACTTGGGAGAGCCTGGGCGGATCGCCGCCGCCTGCTGGGAGTACTGGGCTATACCATTTTGCTATTCTCTATCCCACCCGGGCTGGCCTTGCGGATGCCTTACGACGGCTCAATACGGCTGGAATTCACTTGGATGGGGCGAGTGATCATGGTCTGAGCGAAGCGCTTTATCTCAAAGATCCAGACCAAAACGGCATCGAGCTTTACTGGGATAAGCCGGAGTCCCAATGGCCTCGGGCAGCTGATGGCAGCCTGGATATGTTCACACGGCCCCTTGATCTTACAGACTTGCTTTCTCAGCGATCATGAAAACAAAAGCAGCCAAAGCGAAGAAAGAGTGCTATCTGGATTGGATTTATGAAGCCGAGACTAGAGTGTTTGAGAGAGTGGCTCGGCGACATGCTTTGTATTTCTAATAACGTGCCCATGCTTACCCGCGATGAGTGTCGCAGGCTTGACACCGGGAGTACCCAAGAAGCGAGGGCCAAAGCCCGGGTCTAAGAGGAAGAAGCGTGCCAGATAATTGGCGCTCTTGTACCTCTGATTCTAGGACTAGCTGAGAAGCACGCGCTCGAGAGGAGTAAAGTGACCCCGGAGATTCCCGGATGACGGACCATCCTCTTATTTGGCCAACGCAGCACATCGACCAGAAGCTCGCGTCACGCTGGGTCGCCCTCGTTGTGGACACGCGGTCAGATCCCCGAAGATTCTGCAGGTGAAGTCCTGGGGGGTGACCGCGCTCTTCGAGAATGTCGTCCTCAAGGCGAGCTTCGCACCTCTCTTTCCGCAGGTGATGGGCGTGCATGCTATGCTAGAGCGCGCCGCACCAGGGTGCGCGCCTCAACTCATCGCAAGTCTAGTTTCGCAACTCAAACTCATCTTGGCGCCAGATGATCCGACATTAGAGAGATGTGTTTTTCGTATCTTGCATTCTCATCACCAGCTCGGACATCACCTTCATGGCCATATCGGGATGATTTCTCATCAGCGAGCGAAAGTCCCATTTGGGGATGACTAGACAGAGGCTCTCCTCAAGAGCGATGACATCCGCGGTCCGAACAGGCGGATTCTCAGCTAAGAGAGCAATCTCACCAAAATATTCACGGGGGCCGCGCTTGGCAATCGCCTTTCCATCCATACGAACTTCCACATTCCCCGAGAGCATAATGTAGAAACCCGTGACGCCTGTATCCCCCTTTTTGATGATGAAGTCATTGGCCTGGAATCGCCTCTCTTTGACAGTAAGCAACAGCCTATGCAGCTCATCGGAAGTGAATTGAGAAAAGATGGGGATGCTCTTCAAGATCTCGATCGGATTATAGGTGCTCATTTCTACGTTTGATTCTCCTTGAACCGACAAGAGATAGATAATTTTACTCTTGATTCTGCAGAAAAGGCCAATGAGTGGTGGTCAAGCTCCCAGCTCTGGCTTGACACTATAGATGGAGACGGGCTGACTCTTTCCCTTAAAGAGGATGGAGTCCAAAAAATCGCGCTGAATCGCCGAAGGGAGTCCTTGGCTGGCATTCTCATTGATAAGAAGCGGCTTTCCTACATTTTTTGTATAATCCTGGATGCGCGAGGCCAAATTTGCGGTATCCCCCACACAAGTGAAGATCGCCCGCTGCTCAGTTCCAGTAAAACCGGCAATCACTCGCCCTGCTGCAATCCCAATGCCAATCTCAATCTGTACTTTTTTGCGCAGGGCTTGCTCTTGATTAAAACCCTTTAGTAACTCAAACATCTCAATGGCGGAAAAGACCGCCTCTTCCCGGTGATTGGCCAGTGGGATCGGGGCGCCAAATATGGCCATAAACCCATCACCCGCAATTTGGCTCACGATTCCGCCATGATCTTTGACGGGCTCGAACATCAAGGTGAAATACATGTTGAGCAGCTCCATCGTCTCCGATGGATCTTGGGATTCAGCGATCGAAGTGAATGAGCGTATATCAGTAAACATGACGGACGCATCCACATGCTTCCCGCCCAATGAGAAGCCTTTGTCGATCAATTCTTTGGCAACTTCGCTGGTCGCAAGCGTGTCAAAGAGCTTGCGCTGCTCATCGCGCAGCCGCTTCTTTTCCAGACTCGCATTGACCCGCGCCCGGAGCAGCACTGCATTGAGCGGCTTGGTGAGATAATCTTCAGCGCCCATCTCGATGCATTTGATGACACTGTCAAGCTCATCCATGGCCGAGGTCATGATGATCGGGATCTCTCGCAAGCGGGCATCCTGCAGACAGGCTTCCAGCACCTGAAATCCATTCATCTCCGGCATCTCGATATCGAGCAGAACGATGTCAAAGGGCTGGCTGCGCAAGAGGCCAAGCGCCTCTCTCCCATTATGGGCATTCGTTACGATGTGCCCCTCTTGCTCTAATCCACGCTGAAGCAAGATTCGATTGACCTTATTGTCTTCAACTACTAATAATCTTCCTGGCCCGTGCAATCTACGCAAAGTCACGGCGCAATCCCTTCAATACTTCTTCCACGCTTTTCCATTCAGCTGACAGCTTTTTAATCTGATCCCCGACTTGATCCAGCTGGTTTGACCGGCCAAGCAGCTCCAGTGCCTTGGCCTGCTCTGCTAAGAGCTGAGCGCCAAAACTGGCGGCGTTCGATTTGAGAGAGTGTGCCGATCTGTAAAATATCTCTCTGTCGTTTTGGAGCAGGCCATTTTGCAGCGCGGAGATGAGCTGTGGCGCTTCATCAAGAAATGTGTCGATCAGCTCACCCATAAAATCTTGGCCGACCATCTCTTTCAGCTCATTAAAGAGCTTGAGATCGATTCCAGAATTGGCCATCTCTCAATTCACCTGCTTGCGGGAAGGTGCTTTCAAAAGCGCTCCGGTCAGCTCTTCAATGTTGATCGGCTTAGTCACATAATCATCCATGCCCGCCTCCATGCACATCTCGCGGTCACCCTGCATGGCATTTGCCGTCATCGCGATAATATAAGGGCGACTCTTCTTTTTGCTCCTGGCTGCCACAATTCGACGCGTCGCTTCCAGGCCATCCATCTCAGGCATCTGCACATCCATCAAGATAACGTCGTAGGGCTGGCGCTCTACGGATTCAATCGCTTCCAATCCATTCGAAGCGACATCGGCGCGATAGCCCATTTGATCCAGCAAGCGCAGGGCCACCTTTTGGTTGACCGCGTTGTCCTCGGCAAGCAGGATATGCAAGGGATGGCGCTCACCCAGGGTCGAATCGAGCTTTGGCTTGGTTCTCTTTGCCGCCGATGCATATGGTCTCTTCTTCCCTGTCGCCGTGAATACGGTCGCGATCGCATCAAAGAGCTGAGAAGGCTTGACCGGTTTGGTGAGATGGGCTACAAAACCGGCTTCTGCCGCTTCGAGCTCATGCTGCCCCAGTGATGTCAGTAATATTAGAGGAAGCTTCTTGGCCTGAGGCAGGCTTCGCATCTCTTTTGCCAGGTCTATTCCGTCCATCTCCGGCATGTGCATATCGAGAATGGCCAGATCGAACTCTTCACCCGTTTTCAATAAGCTCATTGCTTTTTTGGCTGATCGGGTCGATCGTGAGAGGATGCCCCACTTCTGAGTCTGCAACTCTAAAATGCGACAGTTGGTCTCGTTGTCGTCCACGATGAGAATGCGCTTGCCCTCGACTTCAGGTTGCCGACCGCTCAGATTGAGCGCTCGGCCTCGCGCGATTTTGGCCGTCGCGGCTTTCATCGTAAAAAAGAAGGTAGAGCCTTTGCCGGAGAGCCCTGCGCTCTCGGCCCACATATTGCCTCCCATCATCTCTGCTAACCGCTTGCTGATGGCCAGTCCGAGACCTGTGCCTCCATATTTGCGCGTTGTAGAAGAATCGGCCTGGCTAAACGACTGGAAGATCCTCTTCATGCCCTCTTTCGAGATCCCGATGCCCGTATCTCGCACCGAGAAGATCAGCTCATCCCTGGCCTGGCCACGACTGACCTCAACAATCACTTCGCCCTTCTCCGTGAATTTGATTCCGTTGCTCAGCAGGTTGAGCAGGATCTGACGCAGACGCGTCACATCACCCCGCACGGCGCTTGGTACCTCATCATCCAGGATGTAGGCCAGATCGAGACCGCGCTCAGCGGCTCTCCCTGCCACCAGATCGAGCGCCGATTCGACGCATTCGCGCAGATCGAAGGGCTGATTCTCCAGCTCCATCTTCCCGGCTTCGATTTTGCTGAAATCCAAAATATCATTAATGATCGTCAATAACGTATCGCTGGAGTTGCGGATCGTCTCCGCATATTCGCGCTGCTCCTGGGTCAGATTCGTGTCCATCAGCAGACCGCTCATTCCTATGACCGCATTCATCGGAGTCCGAATCTCGTGGCTCATGTTGGCCAGGAAAGCGCTCTTCGCCTCGTTGGCCGCTTCCGCCTCATGGCGCGCCCGCTGCAGCTCCGTGATGTCATGATAGATCGCAATAAATCCGACCTGCTCTCCGGCCACGATGATCGGCAGCCCCAAGAGCTCCACATCAAGCAGGGTGCCATCCTTGCGGTTGCGGCGGGTAATCACGTGAACCTTGTCCCCGTGTGATGCCTGACCCGAGTACTTGACGGCCTCATGGCGAATCGCTTTGACATTGGCGACGAGCTCGTCTACATTCCGCCCAATCGCCTCTTCTTGAGCATATCCAAAGAGTTTTTCCGCCGCTGGGTTCCACGAGACGATATTGGATTCCTGATCGATGGCCACCACGGCCACTGGGTTGTTGAGGACTAGCGCTTCAAAATATTCTTTCTGCCGCCGCAGCTCCTGCTCAAAGCGCTTCCGCTCAGTGATATCATGATAGATGACAATGATCCCGATCTGCTCGCCATCCACGACGACCGGAAGAGCCAAGAGCTCTACATCAACTAGAGTGCCATCCTTGCGGCTTCGCTGTGTAAAGGCGTGGATCAGATCTCCCCGGGCCGCCTGGTAATTGAACTCAACGGCTTCAGACTGGACATCTTGATCGGCCATCTTGGCGACGAGATCATCCACATTGCGTCCCAGGGCTTCGGCCTCCGTAAATCCAAACAACTTCTCCGCCACCGGGTTCCAGGAGACGACGCTCGCCTTGAGGTCAATCGCCACGATAGCCACCGGACTGTTGCGCACCAGCGCTTCGAAATATTCCTTCTGCTGACGAAGCTCTTCATCCACGAGCTTTAGCTCGGTGATGTCGTGGTACATGCACATGAATCGGAAATTGTTTTCGCTTACGCGGACGGGAACTCCCACCAGCTCGACATCGACCATGGTGCCATCCTTGCGAGTGCGCCGGGTGACTCCATGGACCAGCTCTCCACGCGAAGCCTGGCGATTGAAGCCCACGGCTTCTGCACGGATGGAATCATTCTTGGCGACCAGATCGTCGATGTTGTTGCCGATGCTCTCTGTTTCTGTATAGCCGAAAAGCCTCTCTGCAGCCGGGTTCCAGGAGAAGACTCTTCCATCGGAATCGATGACCACAATGGCCACCGGGCTGTTTTGCACCAGCGCTTCGAAGTATTGCTTCTGCTCCCGCAGTGCCTCCTCCACGCGCTTCTGCTCAGAGATATCGTGGTAGATGGCAATAAATCCGACTTGCACTCCGTCAACAATTACGGGTAGCGATAAGAGCTCAACATCGACCAGCGTGCCATCTTTGCGGGTTCGCTGAGTCATCACGCGCACCTCGCCCTTGCTGGCCACCCGAGTGGAGTAAGCGACCGCCTCTTCCCGGACCGCTATATTGTTGGCCACCAAATCATCAACATTGCGACCAAGCGCCTCGGCAGCCTGGTATCCAAATAGTCTGGTAGCCGATGGATTCCACGAGACAACATTCGCGTCCGGGTCTATCACAACAATGGCAACCGGGCTGTTCTGTAATAAGGCTTCCAGATATTGCGTTTGACTTCTCACTTCGTCGAAAAGACGCACGTTCTCAATGGCAATCACGGCCTGATCGGCGAAGGTCTTGATCAGCTCAATCTGCTTTTCAGTAAAGGCCCGCACTTCTTTGCGGCGGATGGCAATCCCACCGATCGGCTCTCCATCCCGAAGCAGGGGAACTGTCAGCACGGTTCGAATCCCCCAGCGCCGCTGAAGGGTGGCGCTGACGGGATATTCGCTCTCGGTAAGCTCCACCGCCGCATCGCGGATATGGATGATCTGCCGATCTAGGATTGTCCGGCCAATCAATGAATCGCGGTCGAGCGGTAGAGATTCGCCGGCTTCAAGACCCGGAATCGGCCCACGATGAGTCCACTGTTTGAGCCGATCATTCTCAATACGATAGATATGGGCGTCGTCCGCGCCGCAGACTTTGGCCGCGTTTTCAGCGATGATATCCAGCAGTGACCTCAGATCCGGCTGGAAGCCGCTCAGGGCACGAAGCACGTTGCTTGTGGCGGTCTGCTGGTCGAGTGCTTCGCTGATCTCTTGGTTTCGCCGCTGCGCCTCGTCAGAGAGGCGCGCGCTTTCAAGCGCAATGCTCATCGAGCTGGCAATAGTCTCCAAAAAAAGGACATCTGCATCGGAAATAGCATGCTCGCGCTCCAAATCCCTGAGGACCACTGCGCCACGCAGCTCATCATTAAGGAGGAGGGGCACGTAAAGACTTGATTTAGCGGGCTCCAATTCTCCCACCAGATCATCACCAATTTTCGCAGCTTCCTCGTCGAAATTTTTATTAATAACGATGCTCTCTTGAGTTTGAAGTAATTTATTGATGACGCCATGGTCTTGGAGCTTGAATGGCGGGATAGACAGCCGTTTGCCTCGCTGGCTAATGAAGGGTGCTGTTATCATTCCCGATCCCGGATCATACGCAAAAGTTGTAATTTCAAACTGAGGGAAGAGTTCTTGCAATTTCTCCCCCACCAGCTCATAGATCACGGTTATCCCCAGTTTACGAGCGAGCCCTTGCTGGATGCTTTTGATGATCTGCAACTGGGTCGAGTACTGCTCATTCTGTTGTTGTAATGCACGTGCCTCTGTTTGATATGAGCCGGAATCATCGTGCTCTGGTTGTCTAGCCATCAAGAATTCTCCAGTGAATGCAAAGTTGATGGAACCATTATGAAAGCTGCTGATCAAAAATCAAAGAGTCTTCAAGACTTTCCGTGTCTTTGCTACCACACCAAATCATCTCTTCTTGCTCAGCTGCACGGTCATGGATCTGCAAAACACCCCAGTCCACTCAAAATACTAGCTGAATCTGGGTAGGAGAGACAATGCGGGGATGGATCGGCACAAGTCAATATTTTTTCTACAACGAGAATAAAATGTCGCTGACAGACTCTCATTCCAACAGGCCTCTAAGATACTTGTCTCTTCATTGCGATCCGTTCTAGACTGCCCTCTGCAGATTTTAAATCCGGGTGAAAGGGGAGTATCAATGAAGATTCCATCATGGGTATTCATCGTGATTGCTGTTCTGGCACTCTCCTGGGGGTGGGTGCATACGATGCCCAGCGCGCACGCTTCAGTCGCTGAGAGTGAGATTCGGCAATGGCTGGATCAGTGGCAAAAGGCTTTTCACGAGAAGAATTTAGATGCCATTATGTCCCTCTATGCAAGCGGAAATGAGCTGGTGGTGTTTGACATCGTGCCGCCGCTCCAATACATCGGTGCGGATGCCTATCGCAAAGACTACAAAGAATTTCTGGCGCAATACGATGGTCCAGTCGATGTCGAGTTTCGTGATACACACATCGTAGCAGGCGATGACATCGCTATTGTGTACAGCCTTGAGAAGCTTAGCGGAACCATTAGGGGGCAGAAGTCCGAGATTTGGACTCGCGTCACCAGCGGCTTTCGTAAGATCGATGGCAAGTGGCTGGATGTACACGACCACGTCTCCGTGCCCGTTGATTTGGAGACGGGCAAAGCAGAGCTTGAGCTCAAGCCTTGATGATTCTTGTAATAGCAATTTGGGACCTGGAGATGGCATTGCATTGACGAGAGATCCCGATCCCTCGTGCCAACGGACAATCTCCACAACTAAGGAGGCCTTGTGAAGAGAGACGATGATGCCATACACAACCGCCGCACGCAGGGAGATTATCTAGATTACTCAGGCCGCGACGATCTGCTCAGTGGTGGAGTGAAGCTGATTCCTGTGCGCACGTCTAAGGGCAATTTTCGCGTCTGGACCAAGCGCGTGGGCAACAACCCTAGGATCAAGATGCTGCTCTTGCATGGCGGGCCGGGTGCAACCCATGAATACTTTGAGGCGTTTGACAGCTACTTTCCCGCTGCCGGGATCGAATACTACTTCTATGACCAGCTTGGCTCAACTTACAGCGACCAGCCCGACGCGCCAGAGCTTTGGGAGCTGCCGCGCTTTGTCGATGAAGTCGAGCAAGTCCGCAGGGCGCTCGGCCTTGATCAGAGAGACTTCTTTCTTCTTGGCCATTCTTGGGGCGGCGTTCTGGCTATCGAGTATGCGCTCAAATACCAGAGAAACATGAAGGGCTTGGTCATCTCGAACATGATGGCCAGCTTTTCTGCTTATAATGAGTATGCCAATAAGGTGCTGATGCCCGTCATGGATCAGGCGGTGCTGGCCGAGATTAAGCACCTTGAAGCCACCGGTCAATACGAGAACCCGAGATATATGGAGCTGCTCATCCCGCATCACTATGTAGAGCACATCTTGCGCATGCCTGCCGAGCAGTGGCCCGATCCGGTCAACCGCGCTTTCAAGCATATAAACCAGAAAATTTACGTCCCCATGCAAGGACCGAGCGAGCTCGGCGCCAGTGGAAAACTGCTCAACTGGGACCGTGTGGCCGATCTGGAGAAGCTCTCCGTGCCGACCTTGGTCATCGGCGCCCGATACGACACGATGGATCCGGCACACATGGAGATGATGGCAAGCAAGGTACAAAAGGGACGCTATCTCTTCTGTCCGAACGGCAGCCACATGGCGATGTATGATGACCAGCGGGTCTACATAGACGGAGTGATCCAGTTTGCCATGGAAGTAGACACAGGCCGCTTTTGAGCAGCATTCCAGCAAGAACATCAGATTAGAACCGATTGAAGTTTAATTGGTCGTGAATTTGAGGCCGATCCGACTATTCCAAGTACCCAATGAAGATTGCTGAATGACACAAGTTAAAAATTTTGCAACAGCTGAACCGGCCCAGCTCTCGTGGACAAGATCAGGAAGATCACCTATCAAAAAAATGCAATTTGACCCGGATGCTCGGTATACAGACAATCTCTTCTAACCGTGACAGATCTTGGGCTCCATACCGTAATGGGGCTTGCAAGCTCGAAACGCCGTGCGCTTGCAGGAGGGGGATTCGATGCTGCAACTGGATACAGGAAATACCGGCTTTATGATCATCTGCACCAGCCTGGTTATGCTGATGACTCCAGGCCTGGCCTTCTTTTATGGCGGCCTCGTCGGACGAAAGAACGTCCTGACGATCATGATGCAAAGCTTTTTTTCCATGGGCTGGACTACTGTTCTCTGGTATCTTGTTGGCTACTCGCTCTGCTTTTCCGGCGACGTCGGAGGCATTATCGGCAATCTGGATCATGCCTTCTTGCAGGGTGTGACTTTGGCAACACCATCACCCAACCATACAATTCCACTCATCGTCTTTATCGCGTATCAGATGATGTTTGCAATTATCACCCCTGCGCTCATCACGGGTGCATTCACCAACCGGATCACCTTCAAGTCCTACATCCTCTTCCTGACCGCCTGGCAGTTCTTTGTCTACTTCCCCTTCGTGCACATGGTCTGGGGCGGCGGGATCTTGCAGCAGTGGGGCGTCTTGGATTTTGCAGGTGGCCTGGTCGTCCACACCATCGCTGGAATGGCCGCGCTCGCTTCGGTTATCTATGTCGGCAAGCGAAAGATCGCCGATAAAGGACCGCACAGTATTCCTCTGGTAGCATTAGGAACAGGGCTTCTGTGGTTCGGCTGGTACGGATTCAATGCCGGGAGCGAATTCAGCGTCGACGCAACAACTGCGACAGCTTTCTTAAACACCGATATTGCAGCCTCCGTTGCAGGCATCGCGTGGCTGGTTGTGCAATGGCTGCGTGAAGGAAAGCCTCAGTTCCTGGGGCTCCTGACCGGAGCCGTGGCTGGGCTGGCGACCATAACTCCGGCGGCTGGCTATGTCACTCCGACCAGCGCGATGATCATTGGGACCCTTGCAGGAGTCGTCTGTTATCTCGCCGTGTCACTCAAGAACAGGCTGAAGCTGGATGATGCGCTCGATGTCTGGGCCGTGCACGGAGTCGGTGGCTTCATGGGCATCGTGATGTTGGGGACTTTTGCAACGCTTGTGGTCAATCCCAATGGCGCAGAAGGTCTCTTAGCAGGGAACAGCAGCTTCTTCTTGAAAGAATTTGCTGCCGTATCCTTTGGCACGATCTGGGCCTTTGGCTTCACCTATGGCATGCTCTGGCTGATCAACAAAGTGACCCGGGTGCGGGTTGAGGAATCAACAGAAGAGAGCGGCCTGGACGAGGCGCTTCACGGAGAGCAGGCGTACGTTTAGTCCACATTCTCTCTCCGTTCTGATAAGGATTTTCGCTGCGGCTGGACCTTGCATCGTACACGAGAGATTTTTACTCAGCCAAAACGGCCTGAAGCACGTAGGCGCGGAATTGTGAGGCTCGATCTCTCTTTGCTTGATAGCGTTTGAGGCTGGCCTCTGCGATGGGGCGCACATACTTCAGCTCAGCTCTGGCGCTATCGGACTCGGCCTCTGAGAGCATCAGCAGCGTGTAATAGAAGGGATAGCCTCTCCACCGGCCATCGGACGACCGCCTCTTCTTGATGCCGGCGATCCCATTCGCGAGCGTCTCTTCCCAGCCTTTTGTTTTGGCGGCGCTCACAGCACGCAGAAATGCGGGTGTGCATCGGGTGCAGCAGAAGTAGCCGCGCTCACGTGGAGGAGTCACCGTGAGACCCATTCGTGTGACATTCTCGTCGAGTATCTCATTGAGCGCTGCAAGAGCATTTCTTGTCTCTGGCTCGGCTCTCTTTTTCCAGAGAACGAGTGCCCGCAGCGTCTCTTCTCCCAAGATATGTTTATTGGAGGCTCCGGAGGTGAGTCTCTCTCCGGTGGGCAGCCGAAGGGATTCTATATCGCTGGCAGTGGGTGCAAAAAAGCTGGCCGATTTTCGCTCGCGATAGCTGCCCGGCCCGGCTTGGCGGGAGAGGAGCCACTTCAAAGCCGCGTCCACGTCCGGCTTTGCGGGAGCAGGGACAAAGCCAAGCCGCACCTCTTCCAGACGCCAGAGCGTCTCAGCCAGAGACTTTTCATCTAAGATCTTGTCGCTCATATTCTCATTTTAGCCCATGCCGCTTGCGAAGAGAATGCGAGCCGCCAGTCCAGCCCCTAGAATTGGCGTGCGATGGAATTTAAGAACATCTATGAAGACAATGACTATGCCGCTGCCTATGCCCGTCTCGAGTTTTCAGGCACCTACATGCTCGCCTATCGCGATCTGCCGCTCATTTTGAAGAGCCACGTCACGGGGCATAGGGCGCTCGACTTTGGCTGTGGCGCGGGGCGCTCCAGCCGCTTTCTGCGCGATCTTGGTCTCAATGTCATTGGCTGCGACATCTCGCAAGATATGCTTCGCATCGCAAGAGATCGCGATCCTGGTGGCGAATACATTCTCATCGAGCCTGCCGATTTCTCGGGTTTTCAAAAAAATTCTTTTGATTTGATCACCGCCATCTTCCCCTTTGACAACATTCCCACAGAAGAAGAGAAACTAAAAAATCTGAGCGGGCTGAGAGACTTGCTCAAGCGGACCGGGCGGCTGGTCATTCTCGTCTCGTCTGCACAGATCTATCTCAATGAGTGGGAGACCTTTACCACAAAATCATGGCCCGAAAACAGAGAGGCCAAGAGTGGCGATGAGGTCAAGATCGCCGTTCTGAACATTGGGGATGCCCGGCCCGTCACCGATATCCTCTGGAAAGAGGAGGATTACAAGCGCCTTTTCAAGATAGCAGAGCTTGAGCTGCTAAAGACATTCAAGCCACTGGCCGATGGGAGCGAGCCATTCAAATGGATCTCGGAGACGACGATCGCGCCCTGGGAGATACACCTGCTCAAGAGGGCTTCGCGTCCTGAAGGGGCTTGACTGCTCACTGTGGAAAAGCTCAGGCTCGGCTCTCTTGACAGAGCCAGATGACATTTGGATCTTCAGACTAAAAGCTCTATAATTTGATGAGACCTCTTTAAAAGAGGTCAAAGTTGAAGACTCTGGCGAAAGCAACGCTTTGATCGCCATGCAAATGTCTTCAACCCCAGTGGTGAAGGTTGGCCTGCCGTCTAGGGCAGAGCTCTCGACATTAAGGAGGGCTAAAGTGATAGTTCACCACTGCAGATCTGAAGCCCGTTGGCCGCAGTCCGAGTGACAACATGATGCGCCAGCGGGCTTCGCACTTAGAAATCTGGATAGAGTCTGCCACCTCCCCACTTCTCCCCAAAGTGCTATACTAAGATGTCGGGATTATAAGTTTGGGGGCGAACTCTCCGAGTCAGATAGGAAGAGGTGCAGGATGAACTCAGAATACGATGAGAATGGCTGTGTCTTACTGCTTAAAAAGTGGATGGGCGGGCGGTCGCCTAACAAAAACATGGAACTGATGAAGTTAGAAGAGATCGATCAGGAAGTTGGTCTTCCCTCCGGATCAGCGGGAAAGTACCTTGAGATTGCTGCGAAACATTGGGGCTACTCTGTCTCAAAGAGAGGGGCAAAGACGATTACATTAGAGAGACGCGCCCATGCATAGGGTATGCTTTTCTAGCGATGAAATACAGCCATCTCTCCAGCCCTCGGTCTACTTTCGGGCATCTCCTGCGCCGCCCATAAATCCAGAAACGACTCACCCGAGCTCTCCGAAACAGTTGAGTTGAGAAGAACAAAGGGAAAAGATAATGGGTAAAGGGATTGACAAGTGACGCTTGTCAATGTATATTTTCTAAATGATCGTAGGATTCAAGGATAGGAGACTGAAACGCTTCTATGAAAAAGGCGATAGGCGGCAACTTTCTCCAGAGCTGGTAGACAGAATCGAAACGATCTTAGGCCGTCTTGATACCGCCAAAGAGATTTATGATATGGGTATTCACAGTTATCGTTTGCATGCGCTTGCTGGAGAGCTAGAGGGGTTCTGGGCTGTGATCGTCAGGGCCAACTGGCGAATCATCTTCCGCTTTGAAGATGAAAATGCATTCGATGTTGCACTGATTGATTACCACTGAAAGGAAGATCGTATGCCAATGTTCAACCCCCCTCATCCTGGGAAGGCCGTTCGCGTCGACTGTCTGGAACCGTTTGACCTAACAGTCACAGAGGCCGCTAAGATCTTAGGAGTCAGCCGTCAAGCGCTAAACAATCTCGTCAATGAGAAGGCCGGGGTATCTCCGGAAATGGCAATTCGTTTGGCGAAAGCTTTTGGTGGATCACCTGAATCATGGCTTGAGCTGCAGTTGGCTTTTGAGCTTTGGCAGGCACAGCAAGACGCTGATGAAATCGATGTTGAGCCTGTCATCTCCTCGCGAAAGCTGGGAAGAGACTTTCATGAATAGTATGTTCCGCTCGATCTTGACGAAGTTGCATAAGTCAAGAAATATGCAATCCTACGTTGACAGAGAGCTTTTAAGTTAGTATGGTTATAGCACCTCCCGCGATGGAGGGCTTTTTTTTATGCAAATACGAAATATTGCAATTATCGCACACGTAGACCATGGCAAGACCACATTGACCGACGCCATGCTGCGCCAGACCGGCGCGGCGGCGACCGGTGTCACAATGGATACGAACGCGCTGGAGCAGGAGCGCGGTATCACGATCTACGCCAAGAATGCGGCTCTCTACTATAAAGGCACCAAGATCAATATTGTGGACACTCCCGGTCACGCCGACTTTGGCTCGGAGGTCGAGCGAGTCATCCGCTCAATCGACTGTGTATTGCTGGTCGTGGATGCCCAAGAAGGGCCGATGCCCCAGACCCGCTTTGTGCTCAAAAAATCATTGGAGCTGGGACTCAAGCCAATTGTGATTATCAACAAAATCGACAAACAGGCCGCAGACCCGCACTGGTGCGAAGAAGAAGTTCTCGCTCTCTTCTTTGAGCTGGGCGCCGATGATGAGCAGGCGCACTTTCCCGTCGTCTATGCCATCGGACGCGAAGGCATCGCCAAGCGCAAGCTCACCGATGAATCGACAGACCTGACTCCGTTGTTAGACACAATTCTCGAAAAAGTCCCGCCGACTTCATCGGAAGAGCTAGTCGGCAAGCCGCTCAGATTGCAGCCCTTCAATCTTGGCTATGATAATTTTTTGGGACGACTCGCTATCGCCCGCATCTATGAAGGTGTTGCCAAGACGGGTCAGCAAGTATTTGTAAAAAAGCCAAACGGCGAGACGCGCACCGGGAAGCTGACCAAATTGTTTTCATTTATGGGGCTTCAGCGTGTCGATACAACAGAAGCTGGCGCCGGAGATATTGTCATGGTTGCCGGACTGCCGGATATCTTCATCGGCGAGACCGTGACCAGCAGCGAAGATTCCGTGCCATTACCGGCCATCGCCATAGATGAGCCGACCATCTCGCTCTTATTTTTAGTCAACAACTCTCCGCTTGCAGGCCGGGATGGCAAATATGTCACCTCCCGACAGATTCGAGAGTTTCTGGAGCGCGAGCTGGAGGTCAATGTTGGCCTCAAAGTTGATTTCTCAAGCAATGAGAGCTTTAAGGTCTATGGCCGGGGCGAGCTGCACATCGCCATTTTGCTAGAGAACATGCGCCGCGCAGGATATGAGCTTCAAGTCTCGCAGCCGCGTGTGATCATCCGCGAAGAGAATGGCCGCAAGCTTGAGCCCTTTGAAGAAGTGATTGTCGATACACCCAAAGAGTATCAAGGAACTGTGATTGAGAAGCTCTCCAACCGTGGATTCGTCGCCCATGCCATCGTGCCTCATGGCGATGCCGTCCGCTTATCATTCGAAGGGCCAACCCGCGGGCTGCTTGGCTATCGCAACCAGTTTGTCATTGATACTCGCGGCGAAGGGATTCTCTCGGCACGCGTCGTCGGCTTCCGCCCCTTTGTCGGAGAGATTCAGAAGCGCACCGTCGGATCGATGGCTTCCATGGTGAGCGGCACTTCCGTCGCCTATGCCCTCTGGGGGTTGCAAGAGCGCGGGGTTCTCTATATCGGGCCTGGCGTGCCCGTCTATGAGGGCATGGTGATTGGAAACACCGCCAAGCGCGAAGAGATGCGGGTCAACCCGACCAAAGGGAAACAGCTTACCAATATGCGCTCCTCCGGATCGGATGAGGCGATCGATCTCATTCCGCCCTTCAGGCTCACGATTGAGAGTGGCCTTGAGATTATGTCTGAAGATGAATTTTTAGAGATCACGCCCAAGAGCGTGCGTCTGCGCAAGTAGTATCTCACCGAGGTCGCCCGGGCCAAAGCGCAGCAGGCGGCCAAAGCCTCCCAGCGATAAAGCCGTCTGCTGTATAATGGACAAATGCGACATGGACGCAGGTCATGCATCATTTTTTCTAAAGTCAGCTGCGACGAAGATTAAAGGCTTGTCCACGAACTTCTAGGGGGAGAATGACGATGAGACTCGTTCAGAAACCTCTCTGGCTGCTCATCACCGCGGGGCTGGCTTTTGTGGCCGTAGCTCCGAATGCCTTGGCCATCGATGCAACACTCAGCTGCAGCGGAGTCGTCGAATTGGTCTCCGCCATGACCTGCTCAATCACGTTCAAGGATTTTCCGCAAGCTGCCCAATCCCGCGTTCTCATCTCGACGGACCCAGACTGGTCGCAGACGGATCCGACCGCGCCCCTGCTCACCGTTGAGAGCCTGCTCTATCCCGATGGAAGATCCCAGCGGGTAGTCTCTTTAAGAATCATGCCTCATACGCAGACGCGGCCCGGGACTTACAAGACCGAAATCGTCATTATCTACCTCTCCTTTGCAGGAGATGCCCAGACGGTTCAGACGCGGCTCCCGCTCACAGTCCGGGTGCCATCGGTCGAAGGTCCATCGCAGCCGCCACAGACTGGGACCGGAAAGCCTCCCAAGATTGACTCCGTCAGCATTGATGGCAAGACGCTCTTTGCCAATGACCCATTTGAGTGGTCGCTGGGCTATGAAGATCCGGATCAAGATGTAGCCGAAGTGCGGTTCCAGACGCGGGTCTCTTCGGATTCGATCATCTGGCTCGACGCCGGCTCCTATGATCCCCATGCCCAGGGCCAGCCCACGGGTACGCTTCCAATCACCACCA
The DNA here is from genome assembly GCA_016201405.1 of Candidatus Acetothermia bacterium. Taxonomy (GTDB): domain Bacteria; phylum Bipolaricaulota; class Bipolaricaulia; order RBG-16-55-9; family RBG-16-55-9; genus JACQCZ01. The sequence goes on from JACQCZ010000002.1 coordinate 29,897, forward strand.
TCTGCAATCAGGCCGGCACGCTCTATCGGCGCGTCCTCTTGAAGGATGCGGCCGGGAATTCGAGCGAGCCCTTTGAATACCACTTCAAATGCGAGTTTGCACGGGCCAAGATTGATGTTGCCGGCAATTCTGTCGTCCATACCAAAGAGGGTGTCGATCTCAAAGCGGCTGCCGGAATGCCTCTTCGGGATGGAGATACGCTCACGGCGACCAACAACTGCACCTTAGAGCTTGAGAATGGGGACATTCTGGAGATCGGCTCCCGCATCACCCAGCCACAGCCTGTCAAGACCGTTCTTATTCTCAATGGGCCCACGTCAGCCAGTCAGTGGAGCAGCGTCAAGAGCATCGGGCTTCAAGAGGGGAATTTCTATTATTATCATGTGAGTGGATCCGACCCCAAGACATCGGATGAATTTCAGATCAAGACCCCCTATTTTGTCGCCAATCCCTCAGGGGCCAGCTTCTTTGTCACCCATGATCCCCAGGCCAAGCTCAGCTCGATAGGCGTTGTGAACGGCACAATCCGTGTCACTTCCAATACGCCTTCGTCGCCAACCTTGATTCTCAAATCGAGCCAGCAGGTGGCTGTCTCGCCCACGGGGACGAGCCTGGTGACATCCATTGGCTCTGGCAATACGCCATCCGGCTCTCCATCCACTCTGAAAGACTTTGACAAAAATAATAACAATAAGCTGGATGATTCAGAATTTTTCGCCATTGTCGATGTCTGGATCGGGGGGAAGATCACCGACAAATTCTTCTTCTCCGCCGTTGACCACTGGGTGGCGAATCAGCCAATCGCCACGGCTGCCGGGCTTATTCCGCAGTCCTATGACCGCAGATTTGAGCTCATGACCACGCACAGTGCGAAACAATTTGGCATTGTAGTGAGAGGCAGCGGGTTGCAGTCGATTCATGTTCAGATCTTTGATTTGAAGGGACGAGAGATTTTCGATCAGCAGGCCTTTGGCTCCCGCCTGAGCTTCAATCTCACTTCTCATCAAAATGGTCTGTTGGCCAATGGGACTTATCTTTGTATCATCACCGGAATTGGCAGCGATGGCTTCCATCTAATAAGTGAAGTGAAGAAACTGGTCGTGCTTCGATAGGATTTTTTGGTACGCCACTGGATCCCGGATCTCCCCCCGGATCAAGTTCAGGGTTCGTCCGGGGTGACAATCCATGATTAGCCCGTAATTCCCTGCGAAAGCGGGAATCCAAAGACTTTACTATCTAATCCAATCTCTGTTCCCAACCACCAGTGCTGAAATTGGAATCTCAATCCGCTTCCGCATATACTCTCCTTCAATCTGGCAAATCAAGTGATACGGCGTTTTGAAAGCATAAGGAGGCGCTCTTGTTGCTAAAGCAGGCGATCAGATTTGCAATCGTTGCAGGACTTTTCATTATGGCCGGCTCGTTTGGGGCCTTTGCATTCCCATCGATCTCCAATGATTATGTCTTGGTCATTGATACATCGGAGATGATGGGGAGCAACATCAATTGGGTGCTCGATTCATACTCGAATTTGGTCAAGAACCAGATTGCCCCCTTGGCCGATGGACCTGGCGAGATCAACGTCGGAGTCGTGATTTTCGGACAGAGAGCGCGTCAGATCATTGGCCTGACGGACGCCTATACGCACTTGGACGCCATCGTTCAGGCGCTCGGCACTCGCTACATCAGCCCCATCTCTGAAGGAGCATCCAACTCCTCAGAAGGCATTGACGTCGCGCGCTCCATTCTCAGTCAGGGGCACGGATTCCGTAAAATGATTCTGCTCTCCACCCGCTATTTTGCAAATACTTGGAATACAGAAACACGCAATGTGCCCTGCGCGCCGGGCGCCAACTCGATCTGTGCCCGTGTCGCATTCCAGAACGCCTGTGCCGATGCCAACCGCGATGGCTATGAGATCTGGGGGCTGGAGATCAGCCATTTCACCCAAGACGAGCTTCCCGCACAAGAGGATTATCCATACGCGCTTCAGCAGTGCGTAGTGCGCGCCGAGCGATTTGCGCAGGCCAGTAATAGCTCTGACTTTCTCAACTTTACCAAAGCGATGATTCAGCCGGGTCTGACGGCCTGTGTCAATGTCGGTTTCCTGGATGACCTCGACCGCAACATCAATGACCGCGTGGACACGCCGGAGTTCTTCAATGCCCTAGACTTCTGGATAGGAGGCTGTGTTCCGGACTCGACCTTCTTTATTATTGTCGATCTCTGGATCAATGGAAAGCCGATCTCATCGAGCGATCTGCGCACGCGAATTCACACGCGCCCTCAGAGTCTGGCTCTGACGACGACTCTCACGAAGACTCAATTCACAGTGCGTGCGGAGAGCGCAACTTCGATAGACCTTAATCTCTTCAGCCTGAGCGGCCAACGAATTTTCAATCAATCTCAGAATGGGCAGACTCTGCGCTGGAACTTGCTAACTGCGAATGGAGCACCACTGTCCAATGGAGTCTATCTGGCTCAGATTATTGCTCGAGGCATTCATGGTGAGATTGTGAGCATCGAGACAAAGAAGATTGTGGTGATGCATTAGTTTTAAGTCTGCAGCGTATCTGCGATAATTCGAGAGCATAGCAACTAGACTGCCCGAGAGACCTGGCGCAATATGCGTCCGATGTTAATCTCAAAATCAGCCGCCCGCCGTTACATTCTTGGCCGGCAAGGATTGTGGCCTGGGCGGCGTTGGGTCGGCAAAACCGGTGTAGCTCCAGCATTGCGCTATATCGAATCCCTTCAAATGGACCCGCTCGATGTGATCGGGCGCAGTCACGACCTGGCTCTTTGGGGCCGCGTTCTGGATTACGATCCAAAATACCTTGACGCCGCGATGTACGAGGAGCGCCTCTTCTTCGAATATGGCGGCAATCTGCGAATTTACCCTATGGAGGAGCTCCCCTATTGGCGCGTCGCCATGCGCCGCAAGGCAAAGATGGAGCGCTGGGCAAATTTTTCCAAAGAGCACCGTGCAACCTTGAAGGCAGTCAAATCTGCGCTGCGCGAGCGCGGACCTCTGGGCAACCGAGACTTTGACGGGCTGACTCGTCTCAAAAATTATCGAGGTCGCAAAGAGAGCTCACTTGCCCTTTACTACCTCTGGCTGGCCGGAGAGCTGATGGTGCACCATCGCCTTCGCTTTGAGCGGATCTATGATTTTCTGGAAAAGATTGCTCCTGCCTCTCTCCAGCACGTAGCGAAGGTCAGCGACTCCGAGCGCTTCTTCTCCAGAAAGGCATTTGCGTTTCGAGGTCTCTGCACGGCCAAAAGCTGGGCAAAGACTACTTCTTTCTTTCTTGAGCGCAAGATCAGTAGTCCTGAAGCGCACAGATGGCTGACTCAGATGATCTCAGCAGGCGAAGTTGTTAGTGTCGCTGTTGAAGGTGAAAAGGAGCCATATTATCTGCTCGTTGATGACGTTAGTTTGCTTGAAGCCGTGGTTGATGGCCATGTGCCAAAGGTGTGGCAACCTCTTGAGACAACGACAGAGGAAGAGGTGCTCTTTCTAGCACCCCTCGAGACTGTTATTGCGCATGGACGAGCGAAGTCACTCTTTGATTTTGACTACATCTGGGAGGTCTATAAACCAGCGGCCAAGCGGCGCTGGGGTTACTATACTGTGCCGACTCTTTATGGAGAGCAGCTGGTGGCAAGGCTTGATCCGATGCTGGACAGCAACTCAGATACAATGGTGATCAAAGCCCTCTGGCTAGAGAACGAGGCGACAGGCAAAGATGTTGGCTTCATCGAGGCATTGGGACGAGGTCTCACGCGTCTGGCACAATTCGTGGAGGCACGAAGAGTTGATGTCTCCGCGATCAAACCGGCCAAGTTTCGAAAAGAACTTCAGACCAGCATTGCGGCGTCCATGGCGAGATAATGAGCGTCGGGACAAGAAATTTGTCGTTATGCATTAGTCTTCAGTTTAGTTGACCTTAAAGAGGGGCTGGCACTGACCAGCCCCTCTTTATTCAAATTCTTCAACAATAATTAGAGTCTTCTTGTTGCTTGACTGAAGTAATCTTCATCTAGGATCTCCCAGAGGATGCAGTCCTGCCAGCGCCCCTCTCGCCAGCGCTTCTTCTTTAAGATCCCAATCTGTCTGTAGCCTGATTTCTCAAGGCAACGAGCGCTTCCTTTATTCTCTACAAAACATTCACTTTCGAGACGATGGAGCCCCATCTGCTCAAATGCATAGCGGGTCCGGGTCTGCATGATATCTGTCCCGTAGCCTTTCCCCCAGGCCGATTTCTCCCCAATCATCGTTCCGCTGATGGCGCGGCGTCCTTGCCAGTCGATCTTCATCAATCCGGTCACGCCGATATGACGACCTGACTCATCATGGACTGCCCAGTGCAGTTCATCCTTGCTCTCAGCGACGCGGTCGAACCACTTCTCCTCTTGAAGGCGTGAGAGGGGGAAGACGCTGGATGTGTAGCGAACCACCTCTGGGTCATTGAACCAGTTGACGATGTTCTCCAGATGAAGGGCTTTATCCAGAGGGACGAATTGGATTCGCTCTCCCCGGATGCCAATGGCGCTCTTTCTCGATGAATCCATTGTAAGACCTCCTTCTCTCAGATTTGATCTTGCTTCAATCCGATATGACAGGGGCGTGCACCCCTAGAACTGTACCAGTCAAAAGTAGAGAATCGGCGGATCAAGGAAGGAGCCAAGCAGATGAAGAAGAGCCGATTCAGCGAGCAGCAAGTGGTACAGATCTTGGCAGCAGGGGATCAGGGAGAGAA
>JACQCZ010000006.1 GCA_016201405.1 Candidatus Acetothermia bacterium
GCAGACTCGCTCCAGCAGCCCGCGCAAAGAGTCTGGTCCTTCCTGTTCGACCACTTGCAACAATTCTGCCATCAGCGTATCTTTTGTACGCTTCATAGTGACTCCTTCCTTGATCTGGGTTGATTTGGCTTCCCAATCTTTTGGAGGGAGTCATCTCTTCGCAACTCCAATTTACAGAACTTACTTTACTTGACCCTCGATCTAGGCCAACTTGTGATTTGACTCAGGCTCTCCCTTCCAAGACAATCAGGCATCGATCCATCTGGATTTACAATGAAAAGGCGAATAGTTAAAGTCTTTTTTTCGGGTATTTTGATATGGGTAGCGATGTTCAGGCCAGTAGCCGCCCTCTCCCCCTGTGATTTCTCTCCTGAGGAGAGCTTTCTCACCCAGCTCGACGCTCAAGGAGCCTTTCAGTTCTATGACGACCCCAAAAAAGATAATCTCAACAACACATTTACAGGGAATGTGGAGGCAAACTTTACCTGGCTTCGTGACTCTGCTCTCATTGGCTATCGCGTAGATGGATCGGCTCAGGCTGAGTTTAATCCTGGGAAGTCGTTTACCAAGATTCAAAGTACGGGTGGCTTTAAGCTATTTATCGCCGGAGACCAATTTATCGTCGGAGCGGCAGACCTCAGTGGCACCATTGATCTTGCCCCTGAGTTCACCACCTCTATGATAGTTGATGTGACGGGGGGGATGGGCCTCGGCAGGTTTCGAGATGTGACTCCTCTTGCGAAGGCCATTCGCCTGCAAAATACATTTCTGGATGAGGGAGTATTGCAAGGGCCATTGACCGATGACAAGCTTCAGGAAGTCGCCCAAATACTGGGTTTTCATGGGCTGACTCTCGCTGAGCGTATTGAAAGGCTGGGAAAGGCCATCGAAGTGACGGGTCTGCCTGCCGGAGGGAATTTAGGGCCAAGGGCTCTATTAGAGATGGAAGACCTCATCTCTGCACAAGGTGAAGCGCGGCTCTGCGGCTGGGAGTTCCAGGCCAGCGGCGGGCTCAATCTTAACAATCTCCCGCCTACCGATGCTCACGGAACGCTCGTCCTGAACTGGAATTATGCGATTGTTCCTGATCCTGTAACCCAATGGATGGCCAGCGCACGCTTAGATACGAGCTTAAGCCTCTTTTCACGCTATTCTGTCCGGGCATCCGTCTCCAAAGTCCAGCGCCTCAGTGATAACTTGCGAGTTCGCTTTACGTATGACTTCTCACGTACGCCAGCCAAAGATCCAGATATTCCAACTTTTATAGACCGGCACCAGTTCACCGGAACAATCTTCTTTCAGCTGACCAACCAGCTCAGCCTCAGCATCAACGGCGAGCTGGCGCACGAGACTGGGTATGAAGAGATGTCGAAACGGCTCTCAATTCAGCTCAACTACGATATCTTTTAACGCACCATGGAAAAGAGCGTTGAAGCGGAAGGATTATCAAAGAAGTTCAATGGTTTCACTGTGCTTGATGAGATGAACCTCTCGGTCGAGCAAGGCCAGCTTTATGCGCTGATTGGGCCAAGCGGTTCTGGAAAAACAACGTTTCTTCGTATCTTATGCGGCTTCATTCGCCCCGATGCCGGGAATATCCAGGTGCTTGGCTGGCGCATTCCGAACTTTCGCGTGCAGTCGCAATTGGGCTATATGCCGCAAGAGACGGCACTCTATCCCGATCTTACAATAATGCAAAACCTGGAGTTCTTTGGCGAGCTGTATGACTTGCCTCATGACCAGGTGCGTGAGCGCGCCGAAGCGCTTCTCCAGCTTGTGCAACTGGAAAATTTTAAAAACCAATCCATCGCTGCGCTCTCCGGCGGGATGAAGCGCAGAGTCTCGCTGGTTGTGAGCATGATCCACAAGCCTCGTCTGATCGTCTTGGACGAGCCGACTGTCGGAATTGATCCAAGGCTCCGTGTCGCTCTTTGGCAATACTTCAGAGAATTGACCCAGCAGAATATCAGTCTATTGGTGACCACCCATCACATGGACGAGGCCACACGCTGTCATAAGATCGGCCTTCTCAGCCAAGGCAAACTGATCGCCGAAGGGGCTCCGGATGAGCTACTGAAAGAATCAGGAGCGGATTCCTTTGATGAAGCTTTTACTGCACTGGAAGACCGCGCCAAAGAGGTCCCCGCATGAAGAGCTGGAGTATCTCAAAGAATGTCTTTCGGCGCATTCGCCGCGACCCTCGCACGTTGATTCTTGTCGTGCTCACGCCACTCTTCTTCATTCTTCTCTATGGCATCTCATTCTCAAGCACGCCGAAGGGGCTCAAGTTGATCGTGGTCAACCAAGACACTGGACAGGCTTCCATACGAACAGAGCAGGTGGGACGAGTAAACGTACCCCTGAATCTGGGGAAGAAACTGATCGAGAATCTGGATCACGATGTGTTTACCATTGTCGTTCGTGATGACCCCGATGAGGCGCGACGTGAAGTTGAAATGGGAGAGGCATGGGGAGCACTCCTCTTACCCCCCTACTTTTCAAATTTCCTTGTCAGCGAGGCCCTGCGCCGAAGTGGTCCGCGGGAGATTGACTACAATGGGCAGACGATCAATGCCTTACCTCCGCTGCCTCCTGTCAATGAGAACAACCCCCCACAACCACCTACGCTCATTCTTGATAATAGCAACCCTGTTATTGCTGCTGGCGTCTATCCGGCCATTAGCAAGGCCTTCACTGGGCTGATCTATGAGGATGAATCTACACTAATTGACAGCAGTCTCATGGCTATTCAACCTGTCTATGAGAAACCGATCACAGCACTCGATTACACGGCGCCTGGCGTCATTGGATTTGCCATCACGCTGATCAGCATCATGCTCACATCCATCTCGATTGTGCGTGAGCGGACGAGTGGAACCCTGACACGCCTCTTGATCGCGCCCGTGCGGGCCTGGGAGGTAAGTGTTGGCTACATGCTGGCTTTCTTGTTAATTGCACTCTTCCAGGCAGCGGAGCTTTTGCTGACATCATTTTATCTTTTTGGGATTCGCTTCAATGGCAATCCGATCTGGGTCTTTCTGATCATCTTGATCTTTTCGATTGGCTTGCAAGGCGTGGCGACCTTGATCTCTACGCTCGCAAAGAATGAGTTCCAGGCGATGCAATTTATTCTCGTGATCTTAATTCCGTCGATCATGCTGAGTGGTGTCTTCTGGCCGGTGGAGACGATGCCCTCCTCCATTCAACCCATTGCTTGGCTAAATCCGCTCACCCATGCCAATGCTGCCCTGCGAAATGTGATGCTCCGCGGGTGGGACCTCTCCCGAATCATCCCAGAGCTGAGCGTTCTGATCGGTTTTGCAATCCTGATGCTTATTCTGAGCATCCAGTCGATGAAGCGTCAGGCCGATACCGTTTAGAGTTTAACTACCGCTGCGGTAGAAGCGGATCTCCACATTCTCCAGAGTCACTAAGCCATCTTTGATTGCCTCATCAATCAGCGGGAGAAAGTGCTCAATCTTCTCTTTGGTATCGACAATCTCGACCAGAATGGGAAGGTCTTCGGAGAGTCGCAAGATTTGGGCTTTGTGGATGCGGCTGTGAGCCCCAAAGCCTTCGATGCCGCGCAGAACTGTGGCCCCCGCAAGCCCAAGCTCTCGCGCTTTGCGCACAATCCACTCATAAAGGGCCATGCCTTCATGCTTGTCACTCTCACCGATGAAAATTCGTAACAGATGGCCTTCTTTGGGTAACATCATCATCTCACCTCACAGCGACCTGGCTAACACTCCGCCTGCCCAGACGGCCCCGAGCCCAATCACGACTTGCAAAAAAACGTTGAGCGCCGCAGCAAAGAAGAGCCCACCGCGCACCAATTCAATGCTCTCATACCCAAAAGTTGAAAAGGTTGTAAAGCTTCCGATGATGCCTATCAGCATAAAGACGCGCGTCTCCGGCGAAAGAAGCCCCCGGTTATCTGCAAGACCCGCTAAAAAACCGATCACGAGACATCCGAGCACATTGATGACCAGCGTTCCGAACGGAAACCAGTGATCCCCTGTAATTCGCGCCACCCAGTCCCCAAGGAGATAGCGGGAGACTGCCCCTATAATCCCGCCCAACCCCACCAGCAGAATCTTGGTCATGAAATGATCATAACAAAACTCAGATAGACTTAAATCATTTGAATCTATTAAAGTCCTCTCTTAGAATGGATTTATGGCAAGGAATCGGGAAAAGGAGATCAAAAGAGTCCTAATTGCGAATCGAGGCGAGATCGCGGTGCGAGTGATCCGCGCCTGCCGCGAGCTGGGCATCGAATCCGTAGCCGTCTTTTCTGATGTTGATCGCTGGGCTTTGCACGCTAGTCTGGCTGATTACGCCTATAGAATCGGTCCGGCCCCAGCAGCCGAGAGTTATCTGCAAGCCAATAAGATTATTCAAATTGCTAAAGAGGCCGGCTGTGACGCAGTCCATCCAGGCTACGGTTTTTTGTCACAGAATCCGGAGTTTGCTGATAGTGTTGAGAAGGCCGGTCTAGTCTTTATCGGCCCAGAGCCTGATTCCACTCGGCTGATGGGAAACAAGCTCGCAGCTCGATCGATGGCCAGGGAACAAGGGGTGCCCACAATTCCTGGTGTATATAAGCCCGTCTCAGACTGGAAGGCTGCAAATGCAGCGGCGACCGCAATTGGGTTCCCAGTCCTGCTCAAAGCAGCAGCCGGAGGAGGCGGTAAAGGGATACGTCTTGTGGATAATCCAGCAGAGCTCAAAGAGTCGTTTGAGCGCGTCGTCTCCGAAGTCGAAAAGAGTTTTGGCGATCGGGCGGTCTTCGTTGAGAAATTCATTGCAAAAGCCAAGCATATTGAGATTCAAGTGATCGGTGACAATCAGGGAGATGTCGTACATCTCTACGAGCGCGAGTGCTCCGTGCAGCGACGCTATCAGAAATTGATTGAAGAGAGCCCGGCCCCCATTTTGACCAATGCATTAAGAGAGGAGATCGGAAAGTCAGCGGTGTCCGTTGCAAAAGCCTGTCATTACCGTAGTGCAGGCACGGTCGAATTTATCTATGACCTCGAAGAGGGCCAGTATTACTTTCTGGAGATGAACACCCGCATTCAAGTGGAGCACCCAGTTACTGAGATGACGACTGGGATTGATCTGGTAAGAGAGCAGTTGCTGATCGCCGCTGGGAACCCGCTATCGTTCACCCAGAAGCAAGTTCGACCACGAGGTGCAGCGATCGAATGCCGCCTCTACGCCGAGGATGCGTCGAATAACTTTGCACCTTCTACAGGGAAGATTGAAGAGCTGATCTTGCCTACAGGACCCGGAATTCGCGTTGACAGCGGCATATCTCCCGGAGATGTCGTCACACTGTATTATGACCCGATGCTGATGAAGCTGATCGCTTGGGGTGGAGACCGCACTCAAGCTATTGAGCGCATGAAAAATGCTCTGCGTGAGCTGGTTCTCGTTGGCGTATCCACCTCTATCGACTTTCATCTTCAAGCCCTCGATGACCCGAGGTTCGTCGATGGGAGCTACACCACTGATTTCATCAAAGAGCTCAAGGATAGTGAGCTCTCCCAAGAGGAGCTGGAAGATCTGGCCGTTGCTACCGTTCTCGTTCATGAAGACAAGCATTCGCGAATCCGAGAGACGATACAGAATTCAGAGAGCAGCCAAGAGGAGCGGTGGCGATGGCAGGGTTGACCTATATCGTCGATCTGGGTGGGCGATCGCTCGAAGTCGAAGTGCAACATGCGGATGGGAAGCTGTGGGCGGTGATCCAAGGCAAAAAAATACTTGTCTCTCTGCATCGCACAGGTGAATGCGGACTCTACACAGTTGGAATTGAGAATCGAAGAAGAAGAGTAGGATTGACCCAAGAAGATGCTCATTATAAAGCCCTATGGTTGGGGAAAGAGGTTCCTGTATCGCTGGAGCCAGCTTCCATTCACCAATTGCGCCGCCATCTCAAATCGGCATCTGCCGGGAAGAGCGGCAAAGAGGTCATCGAGTCCCATATGCCGGGCCTCATCGTCAAAATCAATGTTAAACCGGGACAGCCGGTGCGCAAAGGAGATGGGCTGCTCGTGATCGAGGCGATGAAGATGGAAAATGAGATTCGGGCGCCTCAGGACGGGATTATTGAAACGATGATCGTCAAAGAGGGTCAAGAGGTGAAGGGCGGCCAGCCGCTTTGCGTGTTACGGAGTACGGAGGAGAGCTCCAATGCCTGATCAGAAGCGGGATGAGCGCAGAGAGAGATTTCTGACTGATTCACAGATCGAACAAGAGCCATTCTATTCATCCACCAATCCACGGGCTCAAGATTCTCTTGGGTTTCCTGGAGAGTTTCCCTTTACGCGTGGGGTCTACCCTTCGATGTACCGGGGACGTCTCTGGACCATGCGCCAGTATGCCGGTTTTGGCACGGCAGAAGAGACAAATCAGCGCTATCGCTATTTGATCTCCCAAGGACAGATGGGGCTTTCGGTCGCCTTCGATCTGCCGACTCAGATGGGCTACGACTCCGATCATCCCATGGCCGAAGGCGAAGTGGGGAAGGCAGGAGTTGCCGTCCCGTCCTTGCACGAGATGGAACAGCTCTTTGAGGAGATTCCTCTCGAAAGGATCTCCACCTCCATGACCATCAACGCACCTGCAGCCATTCTCTTGGCCATGTACATTGCGACAGGAGAGAAGCAGGACATCTCTCAAGAAAAGCTCTCTGGCACGATCCAAAACGACATCTTGAAGGAATATATTGCCCGCAAAACGTACATCTTCCCTCTCAAATTCTCGATGCGTTTGGTTACAGATGCCATTATGTATTGTGCAAAGAATGTGCCTCGCTGGAACGCCATATCCATCAGCGGCTATCACATGCGCGAGGCAGGCGCGACTGCGGTTCAAGAGATTACCTTCACGCTGGCCAATGCCATTGCTTATGTAGAAGCGGTGCTAAAACGCGGGTTCAATGTCGATGAATTTGCGCCCCAGCTCTCCTTCTTCTTCTCGTGTGACCGCCATTTCTTTGAAGAGGTAGCCAAGTTTCGCGCGGCCAGAAGACTCTGGGCACGATTGATGCGAGTGCGGTTTAACGCTAAAAATCCAGAGTCATTGAAGCTTCGCTTTCACACTCAAACCGGCGGCTCGACTCTAACGGCGCAGCAGCCGCTCAATAATATAATTCGAACCAGCATTGAGGCTCTGGCAGCCGTTCTGGGTGGCACTCAGTCGCTTCACACCAATTCCTATGATGAGGCACTGGCTCTGCCAACAGAACAAGCCGTGCTGATTGGCCTCAGAACCCAGCAGATCATCGCTGAAGAGTCGGGGGCTGCCGACACGATCGATCCCTTTGGCGGATCGTATTACATTGAATCATTGACGGACACGCTTGAAGAGCAAGCTCTGCAGCTCATGGAGAAGATTGACTCGATGGGTGGAATGCTCGGTGCTATTGAGAGCGGCTATGTGCAGCGCGAGATCGAAGATAGCGCCTATCGCAAGCAGCTTGAGGTGGAGAGTGGAGAGCGCCAGATTGTCGGAGTCAATCTGTATAAAGAAGATGATGCGCGGCAGGCCGAGATTCTGAAAGTCGCTGCTGAAGTCCGAGAACGCTCAATCCAACAACTGAAAGAGATGCGCTCACGTCGAGATCGCCAGCGCTGCGAACAATCACTCGATAAGCTGCGTGGCGCTGCCAGAGCTGATGAAAACCTGTTGCCACACCTCATCACAGCGGTCAAAGCCTATGCCACAGTTGGAGAGATTTGCGACCTCTTCCGCAAGGAATTTGGCGTTTATGAGGAGCCTGGTCTATGAGCGAGCCCTTAAAACTGCATCATGTTGGGATTGTCGTCCAAGAGCTTGAAGAAGCAATTGAGCGTTATTGCTTGCTGGGGCTGAAAGAGACAGAGCGCGGGATTGTTGAGAAATTCGATGTTGCCGTGAGCATGATCCCGGCAGGAAACGTAAAACTCGAATTGATGCAGCCGCTAGGTGAAGGCAATGTTCAGAAGTTTTTGGAAAAACGTGGAGAGGGGCTTCATCATCTGGCGTTTGAAGTCAAAAATATTGAAGCGACTCTGGCGGCTCTGAAATCGCAAGGCGTACAGCTCATTGATGAAGTTCCCAGACCGGGATTTGGCGGCCACCGTGTCGCATTTCTCCACCCGATGAGCTTTTCCGGTCTCTTGGTCGAGTTAGTCGAAGCAGAAGATTAATTTGTTGAGCCGGTTCCCGCGTTGCGGGACCCGATTTACTTGCGAACATAGCTCCAAAGAGTCTCATTGTCTTTGTCCTTTAGCTCGATGCCCATCTCCTGAAGCTGGTTGCGAATCTTGTCAGAGAGCTGAAATTCTTTCTTTACTCTCAGGTCGTTTCGAAGCTGGATGAGAAGTTGAATCAGCTTCTCTTGCGACTCACTGCCTGACTGCATCCAGGGGGACTCTTGGAAGAGCCCGAGTGGCTCTCCAAGCTCGCGAAACAGATCCAATGCCTCTTTGAGCAGGGGCAAGTCGCTGGGAGCAACGTTCTGCCGGAAGATATTCGCTTCTTTGACAAACTCAAAGAGGACTCCCATCCCGCCAGCGGTATTGAAGTCGTTGTCGAGACTCTGGATATATTCTTCACGAGTCTTCTCGATCAGAGCCAGAAAATCTTTCCCAGCATCGCTGAGCTTTTTCGGATCAAGCTTGAGATCATCAGCCTGACCCTTCACTTGAGATGCCAGCCCTTCCAGTAAGTTATAAATTCTTTCTACAGCGCGCTTTGAATCGGCCAAGAGGTCATGTGAGAAGCCCATCGGGGAGCGGTAATGCTTGCTCAAATAGAAATAGCGGATGGCCTCTCGGCCATATTGGGCGATGATGTCGCGGGCATATTCAAAATTGCCTAGCGATTTGCTCATCTTCTCCCCCTGGATGTTGAGCAGCTCATTGTGCAGCCAGTAGCGCACAAAGGGCTTTCCGGTATTCGACTCGCTCTGGGCTATCTCGTTTTCGTGGTGCGGGAAGATCAGATCTGTGCCGCCGCCATGAATATCAAAGGTCTCTCCCAGAATCTCCATGGACATGACAGAGCACTCCAGGTGCCAGCCCGGCCTTCCTTCACCCCAGGGGGATGGCCAGTGGGGCTCTCCAGGCTTTGCGCCCTTCCAGAGAGCGAAATCAAGTGGGTCTTCTTTCTGCTCATTCACTTCCACGCGTGCCCCGGCTTGCAAGTCATCAATGCTCTTCTTGGAAAGTTTTCCGTAGCCTTTGAAGCGCTTTACTCGAAAGAAGATATCCCCTTTGACTTCATAAGCGGAGCCCTTCTGAATCAATTGCTCGATAAACTTTACCATCTCTGGAATCTTTTCAGTCGCTTTAGGCTGAATATTGGCGGGACGTACACCCAATTTTTCTAGATCTTCAAAGTAGGCCTGAGTATATTTTTGAGCCACTTCGCTTGGAGAGATCTTCTCAGCGGTCGCGCGGTTGATGATCTTGTCGTCGACATCTGTCACATTCTGCGCATAGAGAACTTTGTAGCCACGATGTTCCAGGTAACGTCTCAAGCTGTCAAAAAGAATAAAGGGGCGCGCATTCCCAATATGAAAGTAGTCATAGACTGTCGGGCCGCAAACGTACATCTTGACTCTTCCAGGCTCGACTGGCTGGAAATCCTCTAGCTTTTTTGTAAGGGTGTTATAAAACTTCATGGTCGCTCCTGTGGCTGGAGAGTATAGTTTGATGCTTTTAGAATATCAACATCGTGGATTTATTCAATATGAAGGAAGCTTTGATTGTAGTGGGGGTGGCCGCCCTCCCGATCAGCGAGTTGCGTGGGGCCATTCCGCTTGCCATTCTTCAATACCACATGCCCCCATTAGCAGCCTTTGGGTTAGCTGTGATGGGCAATCTTATCCCGATTCTTCTGATCTTAGCATGGTTGGGTCCACTAGTGACTGTACTAAGCCAAGTAAGCTTCTTCTCCAGGATATTTGACTGGCTCTTTGCCACCACTCGCAAGCATCATAGCGCCCAATTCGAGCGTTGGGGAAAGATCACGCTCGTCATTTTGGTCGCCCTTCCCGTGCCTGTGATTGCGGGTGCCTGGACAGGTGCGCTCGTCGCCTTCCTCTTTAACGTCCCATTTTGGCAATCCTTCCGATTGATTGCACTAGGTGTATTAATCGCAGGGTTAGTCATTACACTCGGGACATTGGGCGTGCTTCAAATCTTTTAGGCCTCAGGTTTTTATTTCCCGGCAGATGCAGAAAATAAGAGAGGGCTGCGAGTTCTCGCAGCCCTCTCTCGTATCTTACTGCCTGAGAATACGACCCTCAGGAGTTATTGACCTTAGAAGCTGACGCTGACGAAGATGTCGGCCAGCGTAAGTCCTGTGGTGGTGAAGACCGCTTTCGCACTGAAGGAAACAAGCCCACCAGGGACGCTAACTGCAAAGGTGATTTTGCTGAATTTAGCCGGCGGACCACCTGTGAAGCTGGCCGTCGCACTCATCGTGAAGCCAAGCCGTGTGACTGCGAGCGTCACTGTAGCCGTGGTGAGACCCGTACCAGGTTTGATCGTAGCTTTAATGATGAACTGGGCCGGGTTGGTGTCCGGGTTGAGCACTGCATTGATGACTACACTCGTAGCAGCAATCGTGCCGGTCGGAGAGATCGTGACCGTGAGCGTTCCTGCTCCAGCGTTGAAGACAAGCTTAGCACCGCTGAAGGAGAGCGAGGTCAGGTCCGTGAAGGAGAAGGTGGCTGTGAACGGAATCGGCACACTGGGTGTGTTGAACGTGAAGTCAGTCTCCAATGAACATGCTGAGACCTTCACGCAGTCCACAAAACCGCTAGCGCTTACACCAGTAGCAATTGGCACACCGACGATAGCGATGGACTCGCGATCGAAGAGAATGTCAGGCTTCGGCACAGCAACACAGTCTGGGTTGACGCTGTTTGGAGCAAGAATGTGCTTCTTGATCACGTTGGGTGTGTTCTGCAGACAGAGTGCTGTGTCAAAGAACAAGCCTACACCACTCGGAGTCTGACCTGAGATTGAGACGTCGTCACCGAAGGCATAGGCAACGCTCTGAACACCCAAGACACCCGATTGAACTGTCAGACCGGCATTCTGACCAAAGGCGTTGACGTCTTCAAAGACGGCCAAGTTGGAGAATGTGACTCCACCCAATGAGACGCTGGCCGTCACTCTCTTCTTGATGAAGTGGAGTGTGGGGTAGAACGGAGTCGTGGATGGGTCACTGAACGATGATGGGTAACAGTTGTTGCCGATGTTAGCGCCGTTCGGGGATCCACAGGAGAAGCGGGCGAAGACCAACTGGGTCGTCAAATCCAATGCACCAAGGGTCGCGGAGCTGGTGAGGATGACGTCCTCAACGCCGGCGATACCAAAGTGCGTGTGTAATGTGGTGCTCAGACCGCTGACGACGTATGTGAGGTTGAGCTCCGTCTCGAAGTCAATGTAGAGCACTGAAAGCTCGTTTTCGGTGTTCTGAGGCACAAGCAGGAAATGGATGCCAAAATTTCCGGTAACGTCTGCCTTGGTTGTCAGGGTAAAGAAACCCAAGGCAAGGATAGCTACCAGGGCAATATTCAAAACCTTGAACTTGCTAGACATGTAGCGACCTCCTTTTTTGGGTTAGGTATAAAATTCGTTTCACAAAACCCCTAGGGATTTGATTTGTGGTTCATTTTATCTGCCGTATCGTTCCCGAGTGCGACCACCTCCTCATTTCTATCCATCATCTTAATCATGTTGCCTCATTTTGTCAATAGCACTTTTGCACGATTCGTCCGTCTTGTTGAGGGAAAACCGAGGGCCGCGCGTCGCATTGCCCGACCCTCGTTCCCTGTTCAGATTTTCATGATTCACTGGGTTCTCCAAGAACCCTGCCCTGATTTTTATTAGAAGGTCACCGTCAAGAAGATCTCACCATAGACCATGCCAGATGGCGTGAATGTGGTCGTCGCATCCAAGCTGAGTGCTGATCCGGAGACTGAGGCGGAGAATGTGATTCCGTCAAATAAGGCTGGCGGACCACCCGAGAACGTTGCCGTCACTCCCAAGACCAAGCCAGCGCGCTCTACGGTGAAGCTGACCACAGCATCAGTCAATCCAACGCCAGGAGCGATGTCAGCGTCGATCTCCAACGTGGCTGGGTTGGTGTCCGCATTGAGCGTGGTGACCACAGAGATACCAACGGCGCCGATTGTGCCTACTGGAGTAATGCCGATTACAAGCTGGCCGCTACCCGAAGACAAGGTGAGCGTTGCTCCACCGAAGGTGAGGCTAAGCAGATCGGTGAAGGTGAACTTGGCTGTGAATGGAATCGGGCCACCTGCAAACTTGGCTGTCATCGTAAAGACACAGGCATTGATGGTGACACAGCTAAGAACGCTGCTGCCCGTCACGCCAGGAGCCAACGGCACACCGCTGACGGTCATCCGCTCAAAGTCAAAGAGGATGTCCGGCTTGGGGGTCGTCGCACAGTCTGGATTGACTGTGTATGGGGTGATGGCAAAGTGCTTCTTGATGCTGTCTGGGATTCTCTGCATACAGAGACCCGTTTGAGCTGTGATGCTGATTCCGCTTGGGGTCTGGCCCGTAAGCGTAACGACATCACCAAAAGCATATGCTGTCTGCAGATTTATGAAGAGGTTTGTGTCCTCAAACTGAGCCTCGTTGACGAACGTCACTCCACCAAGTGAGAGAGATGCTTTCACGTACTTCTTGCAGAAGTGAAGAGTGGGGTAGAAGGGAACAGTTGAACCATAAGCAAATCGACAAAAAACCAAGATCGTGTTGAGGTCCAACGCACCCAATGTGGCAGACGCGGTGAGGATGACGTCCTCAATACCTGCAATACCAAAGTGAGTGTGGAATGAGGTGCTCAATCCACTAATGACCACAGTAACGTTCAATGCGTTCTCAATGTCAAAGTCGATGACAGAAAGCTCAGTCGCAGTCGACTGTGGGTGGATAGAGATATGTGTCACGAAGCTTCCGGTAACGTCTGCCTTTGTTGTCATGGTGAAGAAACCCAAGGCAAAGATAGCTACCAGGGCAATACTTAAAACCTTGAACTTGCTAGACATGTAGCGACCTCCTTTTTTGGATTACGTAGGTGTAGATCTAATTGCAAAACCCCTAGGGATTTATGCTGATTATTTTCCGTCGTGTTGTGGGATAACCACCTCCTCATAGGATACACATATGCGAATTCAGAATTTTCCTGTGTTCGGTATCCTAGCATAATTCGCCAGTCCTGTCAAGACCTTTTAGTGTTTCAGTGCTCATCATTTACGCAAAAAAGCCGCTTCGCGTTTCCTGCATTCGGAATGACTCTTCTATTCATAAAATAAAGCGCTCGCCCAAGTCAAATCGAACTCCACTTGACAAGCATACAAATGTATGCTATATATATGTATGCCAATCACCTGTATCCTGGAGAGCAGGGAGGAACGATGTCGCGAGAATTGACTGAAAAGCAGAGACAGATCTTACAGTTTATTGTCGAATCCATGGACGATACCGGAGTAACCCCAACCATGAGGGAGATTGCCAGCCGTTTTGGCTTCTCAGCTCCGGCCAGCGTCAGAAGACATCTAGATGCGTTAGAGAAGAAAGGCTACATCCGCCGACATGAAGGACGAGCACGCGGGATCGAGCCGATCAAAGATCAGGTTCGGAGGCTCTTCTGGCAGCGCACGGGGATCCCTCTGGTGGGACAAGTTGCAGCCGGTACTCCCATCTTAGCGGAAGAGAATATTGAAGATGTTCTTCAGCTTGGAGGCCTCTTCCCCATGGAGCAGGGGCTATTCGCATTACGGGTCAAAGGGGACAGCATGATTGAGGCGGGCATCCTCGAGGGTGACCTCCTGGTAGTCCGTCCGCAGCCCACAGCCGATGTTGGTGATATTGTCGTGGCCATGCTGGGGGATGAAGGGACGGTCAAGCGCTTTGGCCGCGCAGGCGATCACATTCGCTTAGAGCCGGCCAACAAAGATTATTTCCCAATCATCACGCGAGATGCCCGGGTCGTGGGTGTTGTGGTTGGCTTAGTCCGCCACCTGTAGAGCGCCGTTCAAATCTATCATTTCTATTTATTGGAGGAGGAGCAACGATGGGGAAGGCAGAAGTCCTCGATGGAGTTTTAGAGCAGATTCGTAAGCGCTATGGCGATGGCTCGATCATGTGGCTGGGTGATTCAACCCGTCACAATATAGAGGTCATTCCCACAGGATCCCTTGCCCTGGACATAGCGCTCGGCATCGGCGGTGTGCCGCGCGGCAGAATCGTCGAGATCTTTGGGCCAGAGTCTTCCGGTAAGACGACCCTGGCGCTGCACCTGATCGCTCAGGCGCAGAAGCGCGGTGGCGTGACCGCCTTTATTGATGCAGAGCACGCGCTCGATCCGAAATATGCCAGCGCCATTGGAGTCGATCTCAGGCAGGTGCTGCTGAGCCAGCCCAACTCTGGAGAGCAGGCGCTGGAGATCACCGAGCAGCTGGTGCGCAGCAGTGCTGTTGATATTATCGTCGTTGATTCGGTTGCAGCTCTTGTCCCTGAGGCTGAGATCACAGGCTCGATGGGGGATGCCCAGGTCGGTCTACAAGCCCGCTTGATGAGTCAGGCGATGCGAAAGCTGACCAGCGCCGTCGGAAACTCCAAGACGACTGTCGTTTTCATCAACCAGATTCGCGCGATGATCAATGCCGGCAGCCCGTGGGGTCCATCGACTACAACTACGGGTGGTCTGGCGCTCAAGTTCTATGCCTCGTTGCGCATCGAGATCAAGCGTATTGGCAGCGTTGATGAGGGGACGGGCGAGAATAAGCAGAAGATTGGAAACGAGACGCTAATTAAAGTTGTTAAGAACAAGCTTGCGCCTCCATTCCGCGAAGCCAGGGTGGACATCATCTATGGCAAGGGATTTGTCCGCACCCGTGAGCTGATTACGCTTGGTGAAGATCTGAACCTGGTCAAGAAGAGCGGTGCCTGGTACTCCTACAACGACGAGAAGCTGGGTCAAGGCCTGACGAACTCTGCGCTTGCTTTGGAGCAGAACGAAGCCTTAGCCAAGCAGATCGAACAGGAGATTCTTACCAAAGTGGGGTTGCAGCGCACTCCAATCACAACAGTTGAAATCACCTCTGCCCAGCCTAGCGAGAATGGCCACGGGGCTGAAGAGGATGAGAGACCCAAGAAGATTACAAAGAGAGTTGCTGTAACAGCAGCAGTTTAATTCATTCGCGTTTGGAGTGGGGTAAGGGAGTAATCAAATGAGAAGGGAGGCCATCCCCCACAAATGATCTGTCCTTACCCCACTGCTATTTTAGAGATTGATTTAGAAATTGCGATGACCCACCCGGGGAGAGCGAAGCTCTTCTTTGAGGAAATTATAGAACTCGCTCTCCCCTCCCTCTCACGTCAATTAGGACTTGAGTGACTTCAAAATGGCCTGTGCCACATCGCGCGGAACCTTCCCTACTTTGAGCAATTCGTCCAGCGAAGCCCCACGCAGGTTTTTTAGCGAACCAAAGTGCTCCATGAGCGCCTTCTTGCGTGCTGGCCCGACACCAGGAATATCATCAAGCCGAGACTTCAAATTGCGCGCTCCGCGAAGCTGGCGGTGATAACCCAGGGCAAAGCGGTGGGCTTCATCTCGCACCTGTTGCAGCAGCTGAAGTGCAGGCGAGCTTTTGGCAAGAACAAAGGGCTTTGAATTGCCCTCTTTGAAGAGATGCTCAAACTCTTTGGCGAGCCCCAGCGTGGGAATCTTTTCCAGACCGAGCTCCCACATCACCTTACGTGCAGAGCTTAGCTGCCCCTTGCCTCCATCAATCAGAATTAAGTCTGGCAGGGGCAAGAAATACTCATCGCCGTTGATGGCCCGCTCCAGCCTGCGGCGCACAGCCTCAGCCATCATCGAGAAATCATCAGGTCCAGTAACGCCCTTAATCATAAAACGCCGGTAATCAGACTTCTTCGGTGTCCCATCTTGAAAGACTACCATGGACGCGACAGGCTCAGAGCCCTGGGTATTCGAGATGTCAAAGCCTTCAATACGAGCGAAGGGCCCTTCCCAGCCAAAGGTCTTTTCGAGCTCTTGAGAGACCCGCTCGACGCGGTTTGTGCGATGAGATTTTTTCGCTTCCTCTTCTTTGAAGGCAAGCTCTGCATTTCGGGTCACCATGCGGATGAGGCTCATCTTGGCTCCGCGCTGCGGCGTCTTAATATGGACGCGATGGCCGCTCTTCTCGCTGAGCCAGCTCTCTAACAGCTCAATCTCTTCGATCTCACTGGGCAGTAAAATCTCTTTTGGGATCTGGGCCGCTTTGGAGTAGTACTGAGTGATGAACGCAGAAGAGATCTCACCAAAATCTTGAGAGCCTCCAGTCATCAACGTAAATCGCTCGCGCCCGACGAGCTTTCCGGAGCGCACAAAGAAGACTTGAACCGAGCAGGTCTCACCCTCTTGATAGAGTCCGATGGCATCCCGGTCTTCGCCAGTCGGATCGGCAGATTTCTTGGCATGGAGCAGCCGTGTGAGCGCATCAATCTGATCGCGAAGACGTGCAGCGCGCTCAAAGTTGAGCCCTTCAGAGGAGGTCTTCATGGCAGCCTTGAGCTTGGGAAGAAGCTCCTCGTGCTGGCCGCGCAAGAATAATGCTGCATCATCGACCAGCTCTTCATACTGGGATTTGCTCACCCAGCCGACACAGGGGGCATCGCAGAGGCCAATATAATGATCGAGACAGGGGCGCTGGCGCACAGGCTTGTCACGAATATCCAACTCACAAGTGCGAATTTTGAAGAGATGCTGAATCAGCTTGCGCGCCTCGCGCACCGCAAAGGCGCTGGTATAAGGCCCAAAATAGCGCGCTCCTTTTTGCGAGTCGCGCTCCACGCGTCTTGTAATGAGCAGACGGGGGTACTTTTCATCGGTGATTTTGAGATAAGGGTAGCGCTTGTCATCTTTAAGTCTGATGTTGTAGCGCGGCTGATGCCTCTTGATGAGCGTATCTTCAACAATGAGCGCTTCGCGCTCCGATGTTGTGACAATATATTCAAAATCTGCAATCTCCCGCACCAGACGATGTGTTTTAGGATCATGGCGAGACGCAGCCTGAAAGTAAGAGCGGACGCGATTGCGAAGCGAAGCGGCCTTCCCCACATAAATGACTTTGCTCTCGGCATCTTTCATCAGATAGACGCCAGGCTCCTGGGGAAGCAGCTTCAGCTTCTCGGGGATCGAAGAGAACAACCCCATCCCCTACTTAGCGCAGATCAAGGCTTTAAGTATTTGTCGAGCCAGTCTGCGATGCGCTGGAGTCTATCCAGGCGCAGATCCGGCGGCCCGCCGCGTGAGAGGCCGTGGTTCGTCTCGCCGGGATAGCGCACAAAGACAACTTCTTGATTGAGGCGCTTGAGTGCAATGAAGAGCTGCTCGGCCTGCTCGATGGGGCAGCGCAGATCGCCTTCGCTATGAATGATCAGAACGGGAGCTTTGGCGCCCGAGATGTGGCTGAGAGGCGATTGCTGGCGCAGTTTTTCGGGTTTGCTCCAGGGGTTCCCGGGCCAGTAGCCATCGGGCATAAAGGCAAAATCACAGGTTGCAAACATGCTCTGCATGTTGACGACGCTGCGGTCGGTGACGGCGCAGGCAAAGCGGTCGTTATGCCCCAGCATCCAGTTGGTCATGTAGCCGCCGTAGCTGCCACCGGCGACGCCCATGCGCTTCTTGTCCACATAGGGGCGCTTGGATACATGATCAAGAGCGGCTATCAGGTCTTGATAATCGCGATTGCCCCAGTCGCCCCGAATGGCCGTGGTGTACTCCTCTGAGTAGCCCCGGCTGCCGCGCGGGTTGGTGTACAAAACGAGATAGCCACGGGCGGCGTGCCACTGCAGCTCATGGAAGAATGAATTGCCATACTGGCCATGCGGTCCGCCGTGAATGTAGAAGAGAAGTGGGTATTTCTTATCAACCTTGAAGTTCTGCGGCTTGAGAAGCCAGCCCTGAACTTTTGTCCCTTCGCTGCTCTCAACCCAGATCTCTTCCGGTTCTGAAAGATTTAGCTTTTCATGCAGTGGGCAGTTGAATTCTGTCGCCTGTTCCAGTTTGAGCGGGCTTTTGGCTTTCATAGAGGCTGTGTAAAGCTCTGCGGTGTGCGTAGGATTGGCAATCAACATCACAAATGCCCCACTGCGCGGATCGCCGCTGTAGGCTGTGATATCGAGTGAGCCTTCGGTGAGAGCGACTGGAGCCGCTTTGGCATCTTTGACTGAGACACAGTACAGATGCACGTTGCCCTCATCACTGACTGAGAAATAGAGCTCCGAGCTGTCGCTTGACCAGAGCGGCGCATCATCACCAGGGGCGGCATCGCGGGCATCACAGATGGTGGAGTTTCCGATTGTGCGATCGAGCGAAGCTGTGAGACAGCGCGCCTTTCCGCCCTCGGCTGGAAGGAGCCAGAGTCGCTGGTGCGTCGGAGACCAGGAATCATCCTTCGTCTCCTGGCCTGCGTAGGCAATCCACTTGCCGTCCGGCGAGAAGGAGAGGCCGCCTTTGTACCCAAGCGGTGTCTCTACTTTCTTGGACTTGCCGCCCTGCGCGGAGATGAACCAAATATCAACAGCATAGGGCGTGTCATCGGGGTTGGCGCTGCGGTTGGAGAGGAAGGCGATGCGCTTCCCATCGGACGCCCAGGCGGGCGAATAGTCGTCATAATCGCCATCGGTGATGGCGTGTGCGTCACCCGTCTTGGCGTCGCAGAGCCAGATGTGCTGCCGATGATCAGCAAAGCCAAAGCCTTCCATCTTATATTGCAGATGGGTGATCAGACGTGGCGGGCTGGACTTGCCAGACTCTTCGCGCTTTTTGCGGGCATCCTGTGTCCAGTCTGTGTGTTTGGGTCTGAATGCAAATAATAACTTCATGCCATCGGGCGACCACGCGACCGAAGAGATTCCGCCTTCATCGAGCTTGGTGAGGGCGCGCGGCTCTCCGCCATCGCTTGGCATCACCCAGACCTGGGTCTTCTTATCTTTGGATCGCATAAAGGTAATCTGCTTGCCATCGGGTGACCAGGTAGCCTGGCCATCAACAACCTCACCAAACGTAAATTGGCTGCTCGCTTTCGATGCAAGATCGAGCATCCAGAGGTGCGAAAAATATTTATTCTTCTCGGAGTCAATCACCCGGACGTGAAATATGCATTTGGTGCCATCGGGGTTCACTTGAGGTCCACCCAAGAACTTCAGCTTTAAGAGGTCATCCCGCTCAATCGGGCGCTTGGCCATAACTCCTCCATTCCTCTTTTCTGTTTGAAAGCCTACAATCTCTTCTCATAGACGCGATAGGTCTTGACTGCTTTGCCGCCGACTCTCTCAATAATTCGTAGCATCAGAACATTATCTTCCAAGATCCAGGAGCATTCACAGACTTTGAATTCTGGATGCGCCAGCGCCGCATCGAGCATTCGCAGATAGAGCATGGCATCGACGCCGCGCTTCCGCACTGTCTTCTTAAAACCGAGCGTAAGCAGCCGGAGCGCGTTGACCTTCTTTGCTTCAGCGAGCAGCCTGAAGATGCCAAAGGGGAGCAATCTTCCATGAATGGGCTTGAGGGCCTGGTTGAAGTCTGGCAGCGCCAGCCCAAAGCCGACAGGCTCATTGCCATGCTCCACAATCACAGCCAGATCAGGGACGACAATCCGCTTTAGCTCTTTGGCCTGAGCGACAAACTCCTCTTCGGTCATGGGGACAAAGCCCCAGTTCTTCTCCCAGGCGGCGTTGTAAATCTCAAAGAGGCGGTCCACTTCGGCTTTGAAGTTCTTGAGATTGATGTTGCGGATGGTATAGCCCTTGCTCTTGGCGCGCTCCGCCAGCGCGACCAGCGTTGGCCTCATCCCTTCGACAATCTTTTTGTAATTGGCATCGAGCGGGGCATCCAGCGCGATCAGATCTTTAGCTTTGGTGAAGCCATTTTGGGTGATGTAGTCGGCATAGTAAGGCGGGCTGTAGGGCATGAGCAGCCGGGGTGATGAATCAAAGCCATCGATCAACAGACCGCTCTCGCCATTGGTGTTGAAGCTGAAGGGGCCGCGAATCACTTCCATCTTGCGCTCTTTGAGCCACTTTGACGCGGCATTCAAGAGAGCGCTGGCGACTTCCGGGTTCTTCGTAGACTCAAAGAATCCAAAGAAGCCGGCCTTCTCTTCGTGAAATTTATTATGAATATCATCGATCTGGGCGGTGATGCGCCCGACGGGCTTGCCATCTTGACGGGCTAAGAAGGGCTGCGCTTTGGCATGTTTATAAAAGGCATATTTCTTGGGGTTGAGCTTGAGCTTCTCATCCATGATGAGCGGGGGCACCCAGTGCGGGTCATCTTTGTAGAGCGAGTGCTGGAGATGGATGAACTCGTTGATCTCACGCGAGGTCTTAACCGGGACAATTTCAATAGTCATGGTGGATTACCAGCGTATCGAGTTTGGGGTGTAGCGGTCAAGAAGGCCGAAAGGTTGTTTAAAAACACAGATATGATAGTATAATAGCATCGAGATTGGCAGCCTAGAAGCTGGCCATTCTCGATGCCACTCCAGCGCATGGAAAGTGACTGGATTCCTGCTTTCGCAGGAATGACAGACTGGTGGGCTGGATGGGCACGATCTTTGACATGGGGGTGAATTGGATTCGACGGGGATGTTGAAGTGAAGATGGCAGGCGGAGTTTGTCGCACACTCCTAAAACGGCGGCACAGCACTACAAGTGCCAATCAAACAGCTTTTGCTGCTTCTCTAAACTAAGAGGAGCTGTTCGCATAGAAACCTCTGCCTATAGGCTCTACGCGGACATCGAATAAATAGGCTGGCCTGTCAGAGTGCCCCTGGCTGACGGGTGAGATCAAAGGGGATCGGGCATCCGAATCTTGTCTGGTGGGAGCCGGACGCCTCAGCACAAATCACTAGACTAAGCCTGTAGAAGTCCAGCGGATTCATCTTCGGACCCGGGTTCAAATCCCGGCACCTCCACCAGACTATGCGCAAAGCTTTTAGTTATCTGTCACTGGGTTTTGTAGTTTGTTGCATCGCGGCTGTGCTGACGCTGAGCGCCTTTGCAGAGCCGACGTCCACGGGCAACGGCCCCATTCACATTCTCAAGCTCAAGGCCAGCATCAACCCCATCACCAAAGATTATCTCGTTGGCCACATCCAGAAGGCCGAAGCTGAAGGGGCGGCGCTCGTCCTGATCGAGCTGGACACGCCCGGTGGGCTTGTCTCTTCGACGCAAGAGATTGTCGAGGCCATGCTCAATTCCACAGTCCCTGTGATCGTCTGGGTTGGACCAGCGGGCGCTTGGGCGGCCTCCGCAGGCACCTTCATCACGATGTCAGCCAACATCGCTTCGATGGCCCCTGGAGCCACAATCGGCGCCGCTCACCCGATCAACATTGATGGCACGTCGCCTGGGACAACCCCATCGCCAGCGCCAACGACCACGCCCAATGACAACAGCACTCAGCAGCCCGCCAGTGGTGACGCTGTCACACAGAAGATCACCAATTTCACCGCCACCTGGGCGCGTGAGATCGCCAAAGTGCGAGGTCGCAATCAAGATTGGGCGGAGCAGGCCGTGCGCACCAGCGTGACCGCGGGCGCTGACAAAGCCCTTGAATTGAAAATCATAGACATCATCGCCAGCAGCCCCGAAGAGCTGTTGCAGAAGGTCAATGGCTACGCGCTCTCCGATGGCCGGGTTCTCAAGACAGAGGGCGTTGCCCGCGTAGAATATCCAATGAGTTGGCGCGAGCAGTTGTTAAACTACCTGGCTGATCCCAACTTGGTCTACATCCTGCTCACGATTGGCGTGCTGGCACTGACCTATGAATTCTTGAGCCCTTCGATTGGGCTGGGTTTTGTAGTCGGTGGAATTTCACTGCTGCTGGCCTTTATGGGTTTGCAGATTCTCCCGGTCAACATTGTGGGCTTGGGGCTCTTGCTCTTTGGCATGCTCTTACTGACACTCGACATCTTCTCGCCAACGCATGGCATATTGACGACAGGCGGAGTTCTTGCGCTCTTAGCAGGCTCATTCACACTCTTTGAGGTGCCGGAGGTTCAGATGCAGCTTTCGATTTTGAGCATAATTTCAGTGGTTGGCACGATCACGCTCATCTTTGTCTTTGTGCTGACCAAAGGGCTGATGATTCAGCGGCGCGTGCCGGTGACGGGCATGGAGGGCATGATTGGAGCCATCGGGCGCGTGTCCGATTCTCTCAGTCCGCATGGGCGTGTCTTTGTGAGAGGCGAATACTGGTTTGCCGACTCTTCGGATGGGCAGCCCATTCAAGCCAAAGAGGAGATTGTGGTAGAGAAGCTTGAGAATGGGAAGCTGTTAGTGAGAAGGCGAGTCATTTGATATGTCACTAAAAAGCCTAAGTAATTATTAGATCATTTCTTCAACAGCAAATCTAGATGCAGCTTGAATCTCGGGAATTTCCGAAAGAATCTCGTTCAGGTCGTCGCGATTTCCTGGTCTTATATAATCCCGCATTTCACCATGGGAGCAACGATGTCTTAGGTTTCTCCAAGCGATTACTTTACGTCCCCATTCTGGATGCCCATTCGAATCAAAGAAATCTATCAAAGCATCCCATTTTTTTTCTCCTTCAGTGTATGGTGCACTTGGGTCAAGGACCGAATTAGCTCTTTCAAGCACCCTATGCAATTCGCGAAACTGACTGCGCTGATCTTTCAAACGCATTGCGTCAGCATAGAGCGTCAATAGATCCTGCCGGTTCTTATTATTCCAAAATTCGTTAAAGGATAATTCGATAATTCCCACAGGGTTTGTACCGAACAAAGGATTCGCACCTTCGATCCTCCAGCACAAAATCAAATCGGCGCCGACTGTTAATAAGTACTCTTTGAATTTTTCCTTTTCCTCGGGGGTCTCATAGATATATCTTGGACGATCTTTGATATATTTGAGTGTATCTTTAGATCCAATTGAGTGTACGAGTTCACCTTTCCCCACATGGAGCTGGAATAGGTTGGAAACATGAAAAGCTAGATTGTGTGCTTGATGTTCACTATTTTGATTCCACTCAGGTCTTAGGTATTTACGCTCATCTATTACCTCGGTCTTCGGCACTACATTTAGAAATTCTATATAAACAGGGCAAATGATTTCCCCATTATTAATTTTTTCTTTTTCTTCAAAAGCAATTCTAATTAAATAAGCGGTTCCCAACGTTAGTACTTTTGAGCCAGTAAATCGCGAATCATTGTTTGTTCGAAGATTAAAATAAAATTGTAATTTCATAATTCGTTCAGGACATCTTTACTTCTCCCCACTCGCATCATCCAGAGTCTTCTGAATAGAGAGAACTCCAGTGTCTAGTAATGTCCCATCTTCGGATTTGCCAATCGCTCGCTGAAAAAAATTCTCCATCATGCGGAATAGACCCTGAATGCGTTCCTTATCCTTGATCCCGAGCACCAAAAGCGCATCGCTCTCGCCGTTGTACATACCAATCAGCACTGAATCTGCCGCCGCCATCACCATGCCGGAGCTGGCTCGCTCATTTCCTTTTTGCACTGCATAATGATTGAGCATCCTCTTTACCTGCGGCTCTTGAATCGCCATCATAAAGTCAACTGCATAATGGCGAATACCATAATCATCGAGTGGTGTGGTTTTCAGTGAGGCATTCAAAACTTTCCCAATTTTGCTTAGATCGACAAAATAGCGCCCACCCTGCCCCTCGACCAGATTGACAATGCTCTGAGCCTCAAATTTTGCTTCGGACACGCTCTTGGCCTGCTCACCCAGCTTGGCATGAGCCAGAGCCATATCGAGCAGCCTCTGCATGGTGCTCAGCTCCGCATCGCCCGCCACTGGCGCATTGTCTTGAAAGACGAGTCCGATGAGCAGGATGGAGCAAATCAGAGCCATGGCCAGCATAAAAGCCCCAGGATGGCGGCTAATCATGACATAAATCCCCTCAATGGCGTACCACGCAATACGGGAGCCCCCGGATCTCCAGCGGCCTGCTGTTGTCCGGTGAGTGGACTACAATCCGCCCCTTCTCAAAATAGGGCAGAGCCTTCTGATATTGCTTGGGTGCCCCGGCCCGCTCCGCCATCGCCTCTTCCATGCCCAGCAATATTCTCGTGCTCGTTTGGGACAAGACAGCTTCGTGAACATCCTGCGGGTTCTGTGTGATCAAAACGAGACCCAGCCGGTTCTTG
Organism: Candidatus Acetothermia bacterium; assembly: GCA_016201405.1. GTDB lineage: Bacteria > Bipolaricaulota > Bipolaricaulia > RBG-16-55-9 > RBG-16-55-9 > JACQCZ01. The sequence continues at coordinate 24,257 of JACQCZ010000006.1, forward strand.
CGCCCCTGCTTTGCCGCCGATACGAACTTTTCAACAATAATCTTGTCCTGCTGCGTCTCGGCTTGGCTGAGATAGCTGTGTGCCTCGTCCACCGCCAGCACAACAGGGAAGGTGGCAATCCGCTTGGCCCACTCTTTTTCGAGTGATTTTGTCTTGCCATCCGCAATCATCGACATGACGGCCAGCACGACGACGCGCTCTCCCTCTGCGCTGAGGTGATTGGTGGGGAATACGCTCACGCGGTCTTCGGCGAAGATGTCTTTGTAGAGGGCAGTGATGGCGTTCGCGCCCTGGTCAAAGACGTTCTTGAAATAAGATTTTTCAACGCGCCGCCGGATCGCTTTGATCGTCTCGGAGTGGATGTTTCTCTCAAATGGCTCCATGCGGGCGTCGTCTTCCACATATCTGCGGAAGGCGTCGTAGGTCTTCGGATCACCCGTGCGGAAGAAGCCATTCACCAATTGAACCAGCCCATCGTATTGGGCTTCATTGAGCTCTCCACCAGCGATCAAATACGGAAAATCATTGACCAGCTCAAAGGGAATTGTGAAGTCTGTATGAGCGTCCGCGCCCTTGTAGGTCGTGCCCTTCTCAACTGCCGTGAAGACAGTGAGCTGTCTGCCCACGCCGCCAATCTTCGCTCCCACACCCAGCAATTGGGCCTGATCCTCTTTGCGCGGGGCTTTGTCGCGCGTCTGGTCATCGCGCAGACCCCAGTATTCGTTGTCGGGGTCAATGATGACCAGACAGGGCTTTCTTCGCTCCCCTTCCCGTCTTTCCAGCGTATATTCAGAGCCGACAATCTGGCGCAGGAAGTTTTTGGCGGTGTGTGTCTTGCCTCTGCCGCTCATGCCTGCGATCAGGACGTGGGTGAAGATGAGCGGGTCGCCCGTCTTGTCCGCGGAGTTGTTGAGGTAATAGGGAACATTCAGCCCGCCACTCAGCTCAATCGCTTCGCCATTGACGGCCACATAGCCCAGAAATAGCCCATCATCGGGCAGATCGAGGCCGATCTTGACCTCATCAATGCTCGTCACTTGCCGCACGAGTGAGTTGGGTTTTGGAATGAGGCGCACTTCCACAGGCTTGCCATCGAGCGTAATCATGGAGAGCGGCTCAACCTGAGCCAGCTCGATATATTCGCCCTCGCCGACATCATCGGCGCTGATGTAGATGTGGACTTCGCTCATGTCATCGATGGCATCGCGCTTGCGATAGCAGAGCTTTTTGATGTAGGCAAAGAGCTTCTCATCGCGGTAGCCAAGCGGAATGACGACGTATTGGCCGACGACGGCCTCGTTGCGCTTCTCGTTGGGGATGTAGACTTCGATGTTGTTTTCACTGGTTGAGATGAAGAGCTCTTCGGTGATGGCGACGCGCCCGATCTCCTCCGGGGCGAGCTCTTTGCGTCCTGAATTGGAGTCTGGCGTGATGGGCTTCGTGCTCTTGCCTGAGATGCCCAGATCTTTGAGGCTCTGCTCTAGATCAAATTCATTTTGCGCGGCCATGATTCCTCTCTTGGATTATATGCTTCTCAGGTCGTCATTCCTGTCGTTATCATAAAGTCTGTCATTCCCGCATTGTCTTAAGGTCCGTCATTCCGGGCGGAGCGAAGCGCAGACCCGGAATCCAGAAATCCTGCCTGAATGAGACTTCCTGGATTCCCGCTTTCGCGGGAATGACAACCAAAATCGGCACTCGAATGGAGAGCTTATCGTATTGCCTTTCGTTCCAGTCAAACCAAACTGCCTGTCATCCCGGACGATGCGAAGCAGAGATCCGGGATCCAGGAATTTTACTTGAATCATATCAGCTCTCCCCGGCTGTGATCGTAGTGATAATCAAGCTCGACTCCACAGGCTTTGATGAGGGCTGCGGCTTCCTCTTCGGTGATCCGCGCCCGGCTGTCGGCCCGCCGGATCGCAGGCGGGACGCCCTTGCCACGCGCAATCTCAGACAGGAATTTGCTCTGCAATTTATCAGGGTCGTGCTGCTGCAAGATAATTCGCGGCACTTCGACTTTCAGCACCGAAAGAACTCGCGGGTCATAGACGTAGAAAAAGCAGGTGTGATAATCCCGTGCCGGTCGCTTCAATCCAAAGGCTCGCAGCTTCTCAAAGAGATCAAAGGTGGCCGGCCCCTCTTCGGAAGTCCGCTGCGGCAGCGAATATTCTTCCTGCACAAACCAGTTGGTGTAGCCAAGCTGGTCTTTTTTTGTCTGGCTCAGCACGGCCTTTACAAATTGGGCATCGCTCGACCAATTCTGCGCTTCTGGCTTTAAGGTAAATTCAAGCAGCCACGATGTGCCGGGGTTCTTATTGAGCGCCGCAAAGGCGAGGCCGCGCTCTGCAAAGGCCTCAACCACGTGGATGGGCTGCGCCAAAATCTCAATCGCAGGCGGCCATTCAGACCAGTTGCTCTGCGCATCAAAATGGCCATTGGCTTTGCCACCCGCAAAATAATAATAGAGACCGATGGGATACAAATTTCCATCCAGGATAAAGAAGCTCTGGTCCAATTCAAGCGCAGTGAGCATTCGCAGGGTGTGATAAGACTCCGCTGCAGCCCGCGCAATTCCGCCCACCACCCGTTCCACTTCATGCTCCAGATAGGTGCGGGGAATGTGAATCTTCCAGAGATGCGAGAATTCATTCACGTCGAAAAGCTCTGCATCAGCTCCTCCCAAATCGAGCCGGCGCGAATGCGATACGAAGGCTAGCGAGCGATAGGCTTCGAGAGGAAGCCCGTTCAGCTCTTGCTCGTCATTCCCGCAGAGGACAGCCTGCATCGCGCAGATCGTCGTTCCATTCTCTAGCACTTTAGGGCGGGTGCTGCCGCCATCTACCGCAAAGACAGGCTCGTATTCTCTCAATTTATGAGAGGCCAGTTCCAAAATATCTTCAGATTTGTATTCAAGTGGCGTGATCGCTTTGATGGCGCCGTCGAGTTTTAATGATTTGAATAGCGCACGCGCCTCATCACGGTGATCAATGCCCAGCCTCTTCACCTGACCGCCAAAGGACTCCAGCTGCTCACGCAGGGCTTTCTTGGTCTCGTTTGAGAGCATCTTATCTCACGCGGTAGATCCGGCTCGTATTGTCAGGTCGTTTTTCCGTGCGGTATTCGTGATGCGCCCCTTCCACCAGCCCGATCTCATGTGAGACCACAATAACCTGCCCCACCCGCTCTCCCAGCTTTTCGAGCAAGAACTGGAGACGGCTCACCCGCTCCCGGTCTAGATAAATGGTCGGCTCATCCAGAATCAGGGGCATCTTGTTGGTGGCGTGAGAAAGAACCTGATGAATGGCCGAGCGAAGCGCAATGTTGATCAGCGCCCGCTCTCCACCAGAGAGCAATTCGGGTCGTATGGGGCTGCCATCTTTGAGCTGCACGGTGATCTCATAATCTTCATTGACCTGCACACCGCGATAGCTCGCGCCTGAGTCCATCGCATGAAAGAACTCATTAAAATAATGCTCTAGCGCTTTGATATTTTGCAGACGCAGCTCTTTTTTTAGCGTATCATAAAACTCGGTCAACTGGGCCAGCTCGGCATGGAGCTGCTGAATCTTCTCTTGCTCCTGCTCAGTCTTTTGCTGTTCTTCTTTGAGCTTTGCCAGATGCTCGATCTGGTTCTGAATCACGCCGCGCTCATGCAGAAGCCTTTCGACAGAGCTTTGCAATGTCTCTCTCTCTTCACGCAGTCTCTTCAAAACGAGCTGAAGTTTCTCGGACTGGCCCTGCAGATCGCCACTCTTTTCCAGCTTTGTTTTGAGCTCTGCCAGCTTGGATTTGAGATTGCCGATCTCGTTTCTTAGCCCATCGAGCAGGTCTGTAATCGACTTCTTGGAGGCCCGTTTCTCGACGCCCTGCTCCTTCACTTTGAAGAGTGACTGGGTCAAGTCTTTGGCCTCTTCGAGCAGCGCTCTGCGCTTGTCCAGAGTTTTGATTTCCTCATGCAGCTTGTGATTGTCCTCATCACTCTTTCGTTTGGCTGATTCAATCTGGGAGTCCAGATTCTGTTGATTCTCAGCCAGTGCTGCGATCTCAGATTTCAGTTTGGAGATGGCCTGCTCGACTTCTTCTAGCTTGGAGCCAAAGGCATCTTCCTTGACGGGCTGGCGGCAGATGGGGCACTTTCCTTCGGCGATGAGCGACTTCATCTCGCGCAGCTCTTTCACAAAATTTTCAGATTGGGTGCGTTTTTTAATGAGATTTCTCAAAAGCTCTTCGCGTTTTTTGATGAGCTTGTCGTGAGTCAGATTGCCCTCGCGCTGCATCTCCTGAAGCTGGCTGTGCAGCTCCTCTTGTCTCGTTTTGGCCTGGGCATATTCATTGGAAAGCTGAGTCACTTCCTCCCAAACAGAGGCCAGCTCAATGGAATTGATGACCGCCTCTTTGGGAAGCTCCAGCTCATCGAGCCTCTTGCTCAGCCTGGTTCGCAGCTCTGAATAACGCTTCTTTAGCTCTTCCAATTCTTTCGAGAGCGCCTGGTCCCGTACTTCATTCTGCTGAGTCAGCTTCTCTTTCTGGGCGAGCTCGGCTGTGCGCTCTTTGATCTCACGAACATGCTCTTCAACTCGCTTTAGTTGCTCGTTATGGCTCTGCTGCATCGCCTCGGCCTGGACGAGCTTTTCATCCAATGATTTTTGAGTGCTCTGCTTCGTCTTCACCTGCTCTTCGAGGTCCCTGAGGCGTTTTTGAAAGCCCGTGCTCTCAAGCTGATCAACCTCGCGCTTAAAGCCGATCACCAGGTGTGTGAGCACATCCAGCCTGCGGTTGACGGCCCGCCGCGCGCCATCTTTGGCCCGCTGGACATACTGATCCAATTTTTCTAGGCGCAGCAGCCGATCAATCATCTGGCGGCGCTCTTCACCACCTGCCCGGATTAAGCGGTCAATCTCGCCCTGGCGGATGTAGACGCAATTGGTGAAATCATCGCGGTTCATTCCAAAAAGCTCTTCGATGGCCTGGGCTGCTGTCTCGACACCGATCCACTTTTCGTCATCATCCCGCATCAAGAGGCAAGATTCTTTGTCGCTGATGACGTTGTCGCCTCTGCGGCGGAGTGCCATCTGCGCGGTGTAGCGGTGCGGGCCATAGCGGAATTTGAGCGCCACAGATCCGGACTCTTGGCCGATCCGCAGCACATCATCGAGCCTCCGATCCATGGCCGGACCTGCCCGGCTCCCATAGAGCGCAAAAAATATGCTTTCCAAGAGCGAGGATTTTCCGCTGCCGTTCAGTCCTGCAATCACGGTGATGCCGTCATCAAAACCGACTTCAGCGTAGTCGTAAGCCCAGAGATTGTGGACGGCGACGGACTCTAGCAGCATGGCCGGAGAGGCGGATGCACTTGTAGAATTGGTTTTTGAATGAGCAGGAGTTGGCAGGTCCCGGTCGGCAGGATCTCCCTCATCAGCCATCGGCTCAAATAGATCGAGAATCTGCTCTTCTTGCCGCTTCTTGCTCACATTGTCTCTCCCTGTCGCAGTATATTCCAATCCAAGAACCCGAACAATTTGCATGTCTCTTTCTGTTGCTTCTGCTAGACTTCAGGGCGTGATCAACATGCTAAGAATCAGATTGTGTGTGAGTGCCGTATTGGTTTTAATGCTGTCTCTCTCGGGTTGTGGTCTCTTCTTCACAGATATCAGCAAATACAGAGATCCCGCTCCAAGAATCTCCAATCTCACCATCACTCCCGAAGTAATTTCAGCCCACTCCAAAAGCGCAGTCAACATTAGCTTTGATTACTACGACCCAAATGGCGATGTGGACATCAATTCTACTCTCGTCTTTCACTTTGACTCGGCCCTGCCCATCCAGCCTGATCTCAAAGCAAAGCCAGATCAGGTCAAGCAAAGCGATGACCACACGACGGGACAGATCACCCAGACTCTTCATTTCGATCTCTTAGGAATCCGCTCCTCTGGTGAGGTTTCAATTCAAGTATTTCTCTATGACTGGAGACAAAATCAGAGCAATTCACTTCAAGCCACAATCCAGATTTTGGGCAGCTCAACGACCACTTTTGTGGGAGTCTGTCAGATCTGGTTTGTCGATCAGCCTGAAGGGAAGCCTGTAAATCAAATCACAATGGGGCGAGAAGTCTTTCTCAAAGTGCAAGACTTTTCGCTTGGTGTGCTGACGCCTGATGTTCTCTACGCTGAGCTAGATAGCCCCAGCGCTGGCTGGTCTGTGAAGATTCCGCTCTATCGCACTTCAGATCCCACCATTTACACCAGCCGCACAGGACCGCGTCTTGGTGTCGATGCGCCCGCCCAGTCAGAGCAGACACTCGTCGCTTTTTATCGGGGTTATACAGATCGCCAACAGATCTGTCTCGCTCAAGCCAAAATTGATTGAGCGTCAAATAAAAAGAGAGAGACCGCGCCGTCATCCGCCGCGGTCTCTTCATGTTCAGTTCTCTGATTTAGCTCTTCTAACTTATCTCTGACTTAACGCACCACTCCGAGCTTCTTGATCTCGCTCTTCCATGTCCGATCTGCGTTTTGGGCAGTCACCACATAGAAGTAGACGCCATTGGCCAGCGGGCGGCCCTGCGCGTCCAGCATGTGCCAGGTGAGCCTGTTGCCGGCAGCTTGACCTGTGAAGACTTGCTTGCCTTGCAGATCGAAGACGTCAACATGCACTGAAGAAGTAGTCGTGTTCTGCACGGAGAAGGTCATGCTGCTGCCGAGCACGCTCTTGCTCACATGGAGCGTTGTTTGCTCAGCACTTGCAGCGCGCATTGAGCTGCCGGAGACCCAGGCATCGACCAGCGCAAAGAAGAGGTCATTGCCCAGTGTACCAGAGACCCATTGATCAATGGCGGAGAAGAACTCGGAGTCATCAATGATGTTGTTGTGGTTGACGTCAAACTGCTGGATGCTTGTAGCGCCTGAGCTGGGTGTTGTCACAGTACTCGCAGGTGGCGGAGTCGTTGCCACGGCAGAGGCCGAGCGCGTGTCAAAGAGCCCCAAAATCGGATCGCTGGTGTCGCCATCGCCATTGAGGTCTTTCCCAGCCCAGTTCTCCCAGACATAGTATGAGATCTTGCCTTGGAAGATGTCGGGTTCTGTTCCCAGTTCTTTGGTATTGTAGGTCGTGCTGTTCGAGGTGTTGTAGAAGCGCACCACTTCGCCTGCAATCTTGCCATCGCCATTCAGATCTTGCTTGAGGCTGCTCTCTTTGGTGGAGAATGCAATCTGGCTGCCGTACAGAACGGGATAATCTCCAACTGCAGCCGTGTCCTGCACTTGACCTGAGGCGATGTCGTAGTAGCGAATGACGTTGTAATCATCGATCTTGCCATTCCGGTCCAGATCCAGATTGCTCTGGCGCTCGCTCGTTGCAAAGGCGATCATCTGGTCATAAATCGCTGGGTGCGTTCCGACTTGTTTGGTGTCCACAATGCTGCCTGTGCTGAGATTGAGATAACGAATCGTAGCTGGAGAGCCGTCACTATAAGCAACAAGACTGCCATAGATCACAGGCTCGGAGCCTGTTGCGCCTGTCGGAGTGAGCAACTGCGAGCTGGTGTTGTAGGTGTAAATCAACCCCGAAGACTCAAAGGCAATGATGTTTCCATAGACAACGGGATGAGTCCCGTGCATTCCGACTTCGCTCACATTACCGGTCTTGATATCGAGATAACGAATTGCGTTGTCGCCGCCGACGAATACCACTGTGTTTTCATAAACGTCAACGCTGGCATGGCCGCCTGATACGGACTGGCCAGTGTCATGGACCTCTCCGGTCTGAGTATCCCGGTATCGCAGCACAGTATCTCGGATACTGTTGTTATTATTTAAATCCTGTCCCAGTGCGGTTTCAGGAGTGGGGAAGATTTGAATGCTGTTGTAAAGCGGCGGGTCGCCGCCGACTGTCCCTTGCGCACAGCCGGTTGGGGCTGTGCCCATCTCGAGCGGGCATTTGTCCTCTTTATCACCAATGCCGTCACTATCCGTGTCTGACTTGCAGGGGTTTGTATGGGTCTCGTTCACCTCTTGGCCATCGGCCAGGCCGTCAAAATCCGTGTCTGCTTTGAGAGGATTGAGACAGATCCACTGGGCCTCAAAGCCATCAGTCAAGCCATCGTGATCGGTGTCAGGATTGGTAGGGCTCGTCCCCAGAGTGATCTCTCGGCTGTCTGGCACACCATCATGGTCAGAATCAGCATCGCAGGGATTGGTCCCGTTATGAGATTCTTGGTCATCGGGGATGCCATCATGATCGCAGTCGCCATACGCAATGGAGAAGCTTCCACTGCTCACTTCAATGCAGTTGCAGGAGTTGCCGGCAATCGAAAGCTCCAGCACGCTGCGCTCTCCGGAATTGCCGATTGCCCGTAGGACAACATTCGCGATGATGCCGTTACTCAGCCCCTGGCTGCCGCTGAGAAATTGGCCAAAGCTGATCGTTCCGCTCTGATTGGCCGCCTGAATGGAGCCGCCAACGACGGGGGCGTTGAATGGGCTATCTCCGGGACGAATCTCCTCAATCTGGACTTTCAAGTAATCGAACTTCAACTCAACTTGATAAGAGAGGAGGCCAGGGCTTGGCACGCCACTGACATGCACTGCCGCGATCGCTTGGCTTCCCTTCTGAATATTTGTGGGAGAGTCAATGGAGATGGTACCTGAAGCACGGGCCTCAAAACTCATAACGCCGAGTGCGAGAATAAACAGAATACAGAGAAGAACTGGACTCTTCTTCATGATCGGCCTCCCCTTGGCAGAAGTTTTCGCAAGTGATTTGATGCGCTCGTTGATGTTGCTGAAGGTCATCATAAGACTCCCCATCAGGGGAGTCAAGTGAGCTTAGCGGCGGGAATATGTCTCTCCAGAATGACTGCGACTTCTTGCTCCGCGCTCGCGGCGGTTCTTCAAGTTTTTCACGCTCAATCGCACAATCTGCCTCAAGCAATCGCAGTTTCCCCATGGAGGTCAGCCATGATCAGAGCCAGTGTTACGGTATGTATCTGTTTGGTTGTTGTTCTGTTAACTAGTCTAAGCGCTCTTGCCCAAAATACTTCAGCTTCGCAGAGCGTTCCGCTATCCGAAGTCTGGCAATACTATTCAAACATTCATAACTATTCATTTGTGGTGCGTGAATGTGACAGGCATGTGATTAAAAGCAGCTATCAGATGGGAGATTTGGCCGATGCCGCACACAGAGCCGCTTCCGCCTGGCACGAAGCCTTCCCGCAGATTCAGATCTCAATTGAAACGGACAAATGCAGTTATGGCTACCCAGACTTCCAAAATGGCCAGAACGAGATTTACTGGTCCGACACCAAGCGCCAGAGCGCAGAGGTTGGCGAATACATGGCCTACTTCCTCTCCGATGGAACCTTGACGGAGCACGACCTGACCGCAGATGCAGATGCGCTTGACCGCTTCGCCGATATTCATCGCATGGATCCTCACGTTGCGCTTTATAACATCATGCTCCATGAGATAGGGCATGCGCTGGGTCTCAATGATGCCTATGTGGTCGATGAAGATGGCTGTGACTGGTCGGTCATGCTCAAGCTCTGCTCTGAAGCCACGGAGCGAAGCCCCCGACCTGCAGACATTGCTGCGCTTCAAAAGATCTATGGTCTTGCTCCAAGCCCAAGCAACATCACACCAACTCCACAGCCTCAGCCGACTCCGCCCCCGTCCGCAGGAACAGGCGCTGGGCTGAGCCAATTTGATTTGAACCACAATGGTTATATCGAAGATAACGAGCTTCTCAAAGTGGTCGATCTCTGGACTACAGGCGAGATATCCGATGATCTGCTCTACCAGGTCACCGATGCCTGGATAAAGCAGACTAAAATCACAGCGGCCCAAGTCAAGGCTCATCAGAAGAGATCATTCGCAGCCGTCGAGGTCTATGATGCCAATGGGAGGCACGTCACCAGCCTTGCGTGTGGCCTGGGGGATGTCAATATGAGAGTCGGGCGTCTGCTCAAGCAGATGAGCTCTCCAACGGGAGTCTATATCTCAGTCGTGCGAGACTGTGACACCAACCAAGTCAAATTGACCAACGGTTTATATCAGAACTAGCGAGGGTTTGAGATCAGATTCAGTCTGGAATTCCTGGATTCCGGCTCGCGCAACGCGTGTCCGGAATGACAGCCCATCATACGTCCGTCATTCCTGCGAAAGCGGGAATCCAAGAATTCCGAAGCTTTGCATTATGCCGTCTCCCGAGTTGCTTCTAATAGCTTCGTCACTTCGGCATCCACTTTGGAGTCTGCAATCTTGGCTTCGCGGATGATGTGATCGATGCTTAACGTAGCGTCAGAAAGCTTGATTTGATGCAGTCTCTGCCCGATCAGTGCATCCAGATTCTCATATTCGAGCTGCACATCGGGCACTCCCGTCTCGAGTGACTGAGAGACCTCTCGTCGATCCCGAATGCGGACGGCCAGCGCTCCGCGATCCCGCGCATGCTGCTCAATCTCAGGGATGCTGTAACGGGTATCGGCAATCGTCACACAGACAATTGTTCCTTTCATCTGATGGCGGTGGGCATCAATACTCTTGAAGGGGTCTTCTTCTTCAGAGATGTACAAAAACTCGCGCGTCTTGAGCTCGCGACGGTCGAGCCGCCCGCTATCAAGATCAATCAGGCTGATTCCACGCGCATCCTCTTCTGCCATGCTCCAGCGCTCCGTGCTGCCAGAGTATGTGACCAGGACGTTCTGCTGCCGCCAGACTTCATGCTCATGCCAGTCTCCTAAGAGCACGAACTGAGCACCGCAACTTATTAGATCATTGAGATGAAGCTCGGCGTTCGACTGCGTCCGGTCGAGCATCTGATGGCAGACGAGCACCCCGCTCGTGATCTTTGGCAGCTTCACTTCCCGTCGGCCAGAGTAATCCAGCCCATAAAACTTAAAGCCAGCCAGCTCATAGGGCTCTGCCCCCAAATGGACAGCCAGATTGAGCTTGGCAAAGAGATCGAGCCACTGAACGCCGCGACGCTGCTCGTGGTTGCCCACCACCCCAAGAAATGGAATGTCTGCCTCTTTGAGCTGAAATAGAGAATGGAGAGTCTCGTGAAGGTCTTCGGCAGTTGGGGTGCGGTCATCAAAGAGATCACCGGCGTGAACAACAGCATCCACTTCTTCATCAATGGCAATGTCAATGACGCGTTGAAAGGCTGCTGAAAAATCGGCGCGCCGCTCTTCCAGTCCGTATTGGCGTGCTCCGATGTGGGTATCTGCCGTATGCAGAATTTTCATGGACTCAATCAGAAAGTCATGATACAGGCAGGGTCTGCTGAATAGAAGTGAGCTGGCGCTCTGGTCCTACCACAGTCAGCGTGAAGGACTCATCTGAGAAGATATCTTTGGCTACCTGTTGCACATCATTTATGGTTACAGCCTCGATGCGCTGAATGACCTCTTCGAGCGGCCAGTGCGTTCCATAGATATCGGCGATGCCCAGCCGGATCATGCGGGAATGGCTGCTCTCTAGCCCAAGAATTAGATTGCCCTTGAGCTTCTCTTTGGCCAGCCATAGGGTTTCTGACGGGACGGGCTCATGCTGAATCCTGCCAATCTCTTCCCAGCAGACTTCGAGAGCTTTAGATGCGTTCTTGGGGTCAGTGCCCAGATAGATCACAAAGAAGCCGCTGTCGCTGTAATAGCTGGCCTGCCCGGAGACGGCATAAGCCAGACCCAGCTCTTCGCGGATCCGCTTGAATAGCCGTGAGCTCATCCCGCCACCCAGGATTGTGGCCATCACTTCCAGCGCAAAGCGCCTCGTATCACTGCGGGCCAGTCCGGGTGTCCCAAGACAGATGTGGGCCTGCTGCAGATCGCGGTCTTCTGTATGGCTGCTGGCAAGCGGCTTTGGAATCGTTCGCTTGGGCAGTGCGCCGCTCTTGGCAGGAATCATTCCCAGCTGCTTTTCTGCTACGCGGATGAGTTGAGCCGGATTTATATCGCCTGCAACAGCGAGAGTGATGCGCGAGGCATCATAGAGCGCAAAGTATTCGGCCAGATCTTCGCGGTCAAATGAGCTGACCGTCTCGACACTTCCAATGATAGGGCGAGAGAGAGGATGATGGGATTCCCATAGCCTTTCTGTGAATAGATCAAAGACTTTATCGGAGGGCGAGTCATCTTGCATGCGGATCTCTTCCAGAACGACGCCCTTCTCTTTCTCCAACTCATCGGGCTGGAAGAGCGGAGTCTTGATCAAGTCTGTCAGAATGTCCATCGTCTTCTCTAGGTGCTGCGGGAGGACGTCTACATAGTAGGCCGTGTACTCTTTGGAGGTCATGGCGTTGATATAGCCGCCCAGGGCATCAATCTCTTCAGAGATCTGGAAGGCCGTGCGGTGCTGGGTCCCTTTGAAGACCATATGTTCCAAGAAGTGGGATATCCCGGAACTCTTTTCAGTCTCGTCGCGGCTGCCGATCTTGATCCAGAGACCTACAGATAGAGGGCGCTCCGGCCTAGATTCAAAGAGGATCTTTAGCCCATTGGGCAGAGCCTCTTCAAAGCAATTGGGATAGAGTTCTCTCATAGATCAATTCTATCAATCAATTTTTAATTAATAATAAAACCACTAGCTCATGCCGCGGGCAGCGCCATTGCCGCCGGCGCCATCTTTGCTCACCAGCTTGAGACTGTAGCGGCCTTTGTCATCGATGCGAATGATCTCAACCGTCACGGGATCGCCTACTTTGACCACGTCTTCAACCTTCTCTACGCGCTTGCCTTCGACGAGCATCGAGATGTGAACGAGACCTGACTCTCCATCCTCGAACTCCACAAAGGCGCCGTAATCGGCAATGCCCTTGACTCTGCCGGAGATAAGGTCTCCAATCTTGCGCGCTTTGCGCTCCTTACGCTCAGTCTTGCGCCTGAGGTTGATTCTGCCCATGTTGTCAACCTCAGTCACTTCCACCTCGATGATGTCGCCGATCTTGACGATATCTTCCACATTCTTGACATATTTGTCAGAGAGATCCGAGACATGGACGAGGCCCTGCACGCCCGGCTTCAATTCTACAAAAGCACCAAACTTCTCAATGCGCACCACTTTGCCGGTGTAGGCTTCGCCAATCTCAATCTCTTTGACCAGATCTTCAATCTGTGCGCGGGCGGCATCCACAACATCCTTGGACGCGCCGGAGACTTTCACCGTGCCGTCATCTTCGATGTCAATCTCGGCGCTGGTCTCGGCCAGGATCTTGCGAATTGTCTTGCCGCCGGGGCCAATGATGGCCCCAATCTTCTCGGGGCTGATCTTGAAGAGCTCGATGATGGGAGCGTACTTGGAGAGCTCCGAGCGGTGCTCCGAGAGTGTCTCGCTCATGTGCCCCAAAATCTCAAGGCGGGCTTTGCGCGCCTGGGTCATCGCCTGCTCCATCAGCTTTCCATGCAGACCGCTCGATTTGACGTCGAGCTGAAAGGCGGTGATGCCATCGCGTGTGCCAGCCACTTTGAAATCCATGTCCCCCATGTGATCTTCATAGCCTGCGATGTCGGTCAAGATCATCGCATCGCCGTTCTCTTCGATGAGTCCCATGGCTACGCCGGCTACCGGTTTTAGAATGGGAACCCCGGCGTCCATCATGGCCAGCGTTCCACTGCAGACCGAAGCCATGGAGCTGGAGCCGTTCGATTCTAAGATCTCAGAGACAACCCGAATGATGTACGGAAATTCATCTTCACTGGGGAGAACCTGTTTGAGCGCCGTTGCGGCCAGATTGCCGTGACCGATCTCGCGGCGCTTGGGGGGGCCGAGGCGACCAGTCTCTCCCACGCTGTAGGGCGGGAAGTTGTAGTGAAGCATGAAGCGCTTTCGTCCCTCTTCCAGCATCAAGTCTACGATCTGCTCATCTTGGCGTGTCGTTCCCAGAGTGCAAGTTCCCAAACTCTGGGTCTCGCCGCGGGTGAAGAGCGAAGAGCCATGCACACGGGGAAGGATTCCCACTTCGCATGTGATTGGACGAACTTGATCGGCTCGTCGGCCGTCATATCTCTCTTTTCGGGAGAGTGTCTCAACGCGCACGAACTCTTTGATTAGCTCTTTGAAGATCGCTTTGAGCGTGTGCGTGAGCTTGGCCTGCTCGGATTCCGACAGGTCAGGCTCTTTGGCCAGTCTCTTGTCCAGAAGCGCTTGAATTGCCTCATCGCGGATCTGGTCTTCCAAAGCCTGGCGCTCATGCTTCTGGAGCGGACCCCAAAGTCTGTTGAGCTGATCTCCTAGAGCGGCCTTGAGAGCGTCGTGAAGATCGCTCGTCTTCTCGGGAGGGGTGACCTCAATTTTGGTCTTGAGATTTGGGATCTTAGCAATAAATTCCTTTTGAAATTTCGAGAGCCTCTTGATCTCTTCATGGGCAAGCTGGATGGCCTCAATCACCCGGTCTTCAGGGATCTCCTTCATCTCCCCTTCGACCATCGTGACCGCGTGCTCGGTGCCTGCCACAATGATATCCATCGAGCTCTCCGCCTTCTGTGCAGCCGTTGGGTTCAAAATGAATTCCTCATTCACTAAGGCCACTCGGACACCGGCAACAGGCTCCTGAAAAGGGACTGATGAGATCATAAGTGCCGCTGAGGCTCCCAGCAGGCCAATAATCTCTGGCGCGTGGTCTATATCGGCTGAAAGAACGGTTACGACGACGTGAAGCTTTTCGGAATATCCATCGGGGAATAGGGGCCGAATGGGACGATCGATCATTCGGGCGTTTAGAACCGCATCTTCGGAAGGTTTTCCTTCACGCTTGAAGAAGCCACCGGGAATCTTTCCACCGGCATAGAACTTCTCTTCAAAATCGACGCTGAGTGGGAAAAAATCTTGCCCTTCATCGGCAGGCTCGCGGTTGACGGTGGCCAGGACTTTGGTATCCCCAAAGCTGGCCAGGACTGCGCCATCAGACTGGCGGGCAATGCGCCCCGTCTCAAAGATAAATGGGCCGTAGCTGTGCTGCGTAATTGTAAACTGCGCCATGCTGGTTTCCACTCGCTGACTAACCACGGATGCCGAGGCGCTCGATCAGGCTACGATATTTTGCCGGGTTCTCTCTCTCCAGGTATTGCATATGGCGCTTGCGCTGACCCACCTTCTGCATCAGGCCGCGGGTCGAGTGAAAGTCTTTTTTGTGAACTTTGAGATGTCCTGTGAGATCATTGATCTCACGAGTCAGCATCGCGATCTGAACCTCCGGGGAGCCTGTATCATTGGCAGCCCGCTGATATTCTGAGATCACTTTGGCCTTCTCTTCTTTCAAAAGTGCCATTGTTCTTTATCTCCTCCTATATTTCTGTTGAAATTCTTGAGCCATTGCCTTGGCCTTCTCTTCATCCAAGGTCCGCATCTCGTAGTCGTGCATCACGAGATCGCCATCGATGATCACCGTCCGCACGTCTGCCGCTTGGGCAGAATATACAAGATTGGAGACGAGGTCATAGCCTGGAACCCAATGGGGGGTATCTATGTCGAGAATGACAAGATCAGCTCGCTGGCCAATCTCAATCTTTCCTACATCACCCCAGCCGAGTGCCTGGGCGCCCCGTTCCGTTCCCGCCCGTAATGCTTCTAGGGCTGGGAAGGCAGTGGCGTCTTCCAGTATACCCTTCTGGATCAACGTTGCCAAGCGAATCTCTTCTATCATATCCAGATTATTATTGGATGAGGCTCCATCCGTGCCGATGGCCACGTTGATGCCCGCTCGCTGCAGCCTCTGAATGGGCGCAAAGCCCGATGCGAGCTTGAGGTTGCTGGTCGGGTTATGAATTACATTCACGTTGTGGCTGGCCAGAATTTCAATGTCATGCTCTGCGACATGGACGCAATGCGCAGCCAATGCCCTGGCATCAAAGACGCCCAGACTCTCCAGGTGCTCAACCGGAGTCTTCTTCCAGAGCTCTAAAGAAGTCTGGACCTCGCTCCGCGTCTCTGAAAGATGAGTGTGAACTGGAATCTGGTGCTGGTGAGCCAAATCCACAATCCGCTCCCAGGCTTCGGCGCAGACGGTATAAGGGGCGTGTGGGCCCAATGCGACTCGAATTCTGGAGTGGTTTTCTGTTTTGACCTGGGCAATAAAATCTTGAGTGGTGCGGAAGATCTCATCCATGCGCTGGCCCGGTTTCTGTGCAAAGAGCCCTTCCGCAAGCAGAGCACGCATTCCGCTCTCTTTCACCGCTTCCATCACGCGTCCCATCTGGTAGTACATATCGGCAAAACATGTCGTGCCGGAGCGAATCATCTCGGCCATGCCCAGCTGTGCTCCCCAGTAGATGTCATCGCTCGTCAGCTTGGCTTCGAGTGGCCAGATCTCCTCTTCAAGCCAGCGCTTTAGAGGCAAGTCATCGGCATAGCCTCGCAGCATCACCATGGCAAGATGGGTGTGAGCATTGACAAAGCCGGGCATCACCAATTTTTTGTGTCCGTCTAGAATCTCATCAAATTGAAGAGGTGGAAGAGGGATATTCTGAGAGAAGATGCCTGTGATTGCGCCATCTTCAATTGAGATCGATCCATTTTCGAGGACTGCGGGACTGGACAGAGTGATCGCTGAGAAATTTTTGAGAAGAATCTTCATATCAACGCCATTCACTATAAATGCAAGTATAGCCAGTCTCAAGCAGCATCTTGGGCACTTGTTCGGGTTACCTGAAATTCTTGAAAGGAAGCAGGGGCTCTTATACCATCTCGCGAGGCGAAACAATGATCATTGTAACGGGTTCCCTCGCATTTGATCACATTATGGATTTTCCAGGACGCTTCTCGGAGCACATTCTACCGGAAAAGATTCATATTCTAAACGTGAGCTTTTTAGTCGATACGCTGAAGAGACAGCGCGGAGGCGTGGCCGGAAACATCGCTCATAATCTGGCTCTGCTGGGTGAAAGGCCTGTCATCTTGGCCGCAGCTGGAGAGGATTTTCAAGAGTATTCAAAATTTCTCAGTGCCGAAGGCATTGATCTCTCTCATGTCAGAATCATTCCAGGCGATTACACGGCCTCTGCGTTTATTACAACTGACTTGGCTGACAATCAGATCACCGGGTTCTATCCAGGAGCGATGGGGCAGGCCGATCTGCTTTCGCTCAAGGATTTTGATCCCAAGAAGATCGAGCTCGTCCTGATCGCAGCCGATAAGCCCTCTGTCATGGTCAAATATTCCCGTGAATGCCAGGAGCTTGGCATTCCCTATATCTTTGATCCAAGCCAGCAGATTGTGCGGCTTAGCAACGAAGAGCTTCGGATTGGGATCCAAGGGGCCAAAGTTTTGATTGGGAATGACTACGAGATCCAGCTCATCTTGAACCGCTTCAAAGCGACCGAAGAGGATTTGTTGAAACAGGTCACATTTCTGATCAGCACGCTGGGTGAGAAGGGCTCGCACATCCATACCCGCTATGGAGTCGTTGAGATCCCGATTGCAAAACCGAATGAGATTACAGACCCCACCGGGGCCGGAGATGCCTATCGCGCCGGGATCATCAAAGGGATGATCCACAACTGGCCGCTCGAAGTGATGGGGCGCGTCGCCGCTCTTTCGGCTGTCTATGCGATTGAGTCTTATGGAGCACAGGAGCACCGCTATACCAAGAGTGAGTTTGTGAAGCGCTATCAAGAGAATTTTGGAGCCGAGATTGAGTTGTAGTGGCGTTATGCATTTGGCGTCGTTCTGGTCGAGCCAAAAGGGCACTAGCCAGAAGGCAACACGGAATGAGATTCCTGGATTCCCGCCTGCGCGGGAATGACAGGCGATGTTGAAATTGAAAGGAGCAGCTTTGACTACGAATCACGACGTCAAAGACATGTCGCTGGCGGGAAAGGGGAAGCTCCGCATCGAGTGGGCCGAGCAGAATATGCCGGTGCTTCGCAGAATTCGGGCGCGCTTCGAGAAGGAGAGGCCACTCAAGGGGCTTCATCTAGGAACCTGTCTTCACGTCACCACAGAGACAGCCAACCTCATGTGGACCTTGCAAGCCGGCGGAGCCGATGTCTCACTCTGCGCCTCAAACCCGCTCTCCACGCAAGACGACGTGGCTGCTTCGCTGGTGAAAGACTTTGGGGTGGCGACATTTGCCATTAAGGGTGAAGATCACAAGACATACTACAACCACATCAACGCCATTCTTGATTTCAAGCCGCAGATCACCATGGACGATGGTGCTGATCTGTTATCAGAGCTGCACAAGAGCCGCCCCAAGCAGATTCCGGGCATGATGGGCTCCAACGAGGAGACGACGACGGGCATCATCCGGCTGCGCGCCATGGAGCGGGATGGCGCATTAAAGCTCCCGGTGATCGCCGTGAATGACAGCTATACCAAGCACCTCTTTGATAACCGCTATGGCACTGGCCAGTCCACTCTGGATGGGATTATTCGGGCCACAAATGTGCTGCTCGCGGGAAAGAATTTTGTCATTGCCGGTTATGGCTGGTGTGGGCGAGGGCTGGCCAGCCGCGCACGCGGCATGGGTGCGCAGGTCATTATCACCGAGATCAATCCGGTGCGGGCGTTAGAGGCAATCATGGATGGCTATCAGGTGATGCCAATCTCTAAAGCTGCCGGGATCGGCGACATCTTTGTGACAGCCACGGGTGACAAACACGTCATTGACAAAGCTCATTTTGAAGCGATGAAGAGTGGCGCCATGATCGCCAACACGGGCCATTTTGATGTCGAGATCAACCTGGTTGCTCTCGAAAAGCTGGCCAAGAGCCGCCGCGTCATTCGGGATTATGTCGAAGAGTACAAGCTGAAAGATGGGCGCGCGCTCTATATTCTGGGCGAAGGGCGACTCATCAATCTGGCGGCGGCGGAAGGACATCCAGCACAAGTGATGGATATGTCTTTTGCGAATCAGGCGCTCGCCGCTGAATATTTGGTCAAAAACCACAAAAAGCTGGAGCCCAAGGTCTACCGGCTGCCCGAAGAGCTCGACACCGAGATCGCTGCAATCAAGCTGGCCGCGATGGGCACCGATATTGATGTGCTCACGGCCGAGCAGGAGAAGTATTTGGCCAGCTGGGAGGAAGGAACGTAGACCCGGTTGCAGATTGATGAGATCTTAGAGCGAATGGAGTCTGAAGCGCCTGAGCATCTGAGGTTGAATTTGCTCAAGGCGCTTCGTCTCTCTCTAAATGTTCATCATTCGAAAGAGCCCGCCAGCGCATCCCAAATAGCCGATCAGACGGAAGTGCTTTTTGAGGCGCTCCTCTACTTTGAGATTCTTCTTTCCAAAAAGAGTGCGGCTGAGTTCTTATTTTCGCTCGGGTACGCGCAAAGTCCGTCTCTGATTGAGAAGCAGCTTCTCAAGGAGGGACGATATCGTGAGCGCTTTCAGCGTGGCATCACGCTTCACAAAAACAAAAATATCTATACGTACGCAGAACTGATTGCGCTGATTGAACGCCCTCTCATCCAAGAGAAGTTTGAGAAGCGAATCCACGAATCCAAAATCTGATCCAGATTCGCCATTCTCAGATCATGACATTAATCATACCAAATGCTATTAATATCTTGTTAGATATAAAAGATCATTTTAGTCTTTTGAGGATAAAAGAAGAAAGGGATGAAATCAATAATGAGAACTTCACGGATCACAAAGCTGGCCGTCATCGCTGTGCTAGGGCTCTTTCTTGCGGTAAGCACTGGAGCTTTGGGCAATATTATTGGAAAACAAGGTCAGCCCTCTATGTCGCAAATGATGGGCTCAGCCATGCATTCCGGAGCGCGCCTGCCTGTTGATTTCCACTCAGATGATGCATCAATGAATGCACCTGCCTCGCAGAACTCCAAGCAGGAGTACACGGCGGATGTCACGTTCACACTCCGCACCAATATTGCCGATGGGAAGCTCGTCTTCGTGGGAGTCGGAGGGTCGATTGATGGGGTCGTCAACCCGACCCTGAATGTCGCGCAGAACGCCTTGGTGCAGGTGACACTCACCGATGGAGATGGCTCCACCCATGATCTCACGATTCCAGATTTCAATGTCGCCTCGGACCGCATCACAGGCAAGGACGCCAGCACAGCCATCTCATTCAAAGCGGATAAGACAGGAACATTCGTCTACTTCTGCTCTGTGCCCGGCCACAGGGCGGCAGGGATGGAAGGGAAGATCATCGTTGGAGAGGCGTCAACACAAGCTCCGGCCGGCGAGAGCATCTCACTTGATCCGACGAGTCTGCCCGCGCCCATCGGGAATCGAACTCCACAGATTGTTCGTGTGGATTTGGAGACGACCGAGCGGAATGCACAACTGGCAGATGGTGCAACGTACACGTTCTGGACCTTCAATGGTAAGATCCCTGGTCCGTTCGTGCGGGTGCGGGTTGGCGATACCGTCGAAGTTCATCTCAAGAATGACAGCACCAGCACGATGACCCACTCCGTGGACTTCCATGCAGT
The DNA here is from genome assembly GCA_016201405.1 of Candidatus Acetothermia bacterium. Lineage (GTDB taxonomy): Bacteria > Bipolaricaulota > Bipolaricaulia > RBG-16-55-9 > RBG-16-55-9 > JACQCZ01. The sequence goes on from JACQCZ010000006.1 coordinate 44,647, forward strand.
CACAGGCCCGGGAGGCGGGGCTCCACTTATGCAGACGCCGCCTGGTGAAGAGAAAGTCTTCACGTTCAAAGCGCTCAATCCCGGTCTCTTTGTCTACCACTGCGCCACGCCTATGGTCTCGCAGCACATTGCCAACGGCATGTACGGCATGATCCTGGTGGAGCCGGAAGGCGGTCTGCCGCCCGTGGATAAGGAGTTCTATGTGATGCAGGGCGAGATCTACACTGTCGAGAAGTACGGCCAGCAGGGCCAGCTCTCATTCAGCGTGGACAAGCTGCTCGCCGAGCAGCCGGAGTACTTCGTCTTCAACGGCGCAGTGGGCGCGCTGACCAAGACCTACCCCCTGCAGGCCAATGTTGGCGAAACAGTGCGGATCTTCTTTGGAGTGGGTGGGCCCAACTTCGTCTCTTCGTTCCACGTGATCGGCGAGGTTTTTGACCGGGTCTATGACCAGGCTTCGCTCACGGGCGCACCCCTCACCAATGTCCAGACGACGCTCGTTCCGCCAGGGGGCGCGACGATCGTGGAATTCAAGCTGGATGTGCCGGGTCGCTACATTCTGGTTGACCACGCTCTGGCACGGCTGGAGCAGGGACTGGCTGGGTTTTTGTATGCCACTGGGGAGGCGAACGACCTTTACTACGAAGGTCCGGCTCACTAGAGGCTCTTTTTCGCGGCGCCTCTGCGCTTTGAGTAGAGGTGCCGCACATCTCTTTCCACGAACAGGAGCCTGCGATGCGTCTCTCACGGGAGTCTCAGTACGGGCTGTCTGGGCTGGTCTATTTGGCTCTGAAAGAACCAGGGAAGATCACGCAGGTGGCTGAGATCTCTGAGCAAGCCAGTCTGCCTAAGGCATTTTTGGCCAAGATCTTCCGCAAGCTGGCGCTCTACGGAGTCTTGCAATCCTATCGCGGGCGCGATCGCGGCTTCCGCCTCTCCCGCCCTGCCAGTGAGATCAAGATCAGAGAGATCATCGAAGCCATTGAGGGGCCGGACTTCTTTCAGCGCTGCATCTTTTGGAGCGGTCAATGCTCCAACCAGAGCCCTTGCATGCTTCACGGCCTCTGGAAAAGCGTTCGCCCGCAGGTTGCAGAGAGAGTGAGCCTGTTGACTCTGCAAGATGTAGCAGAGAATAGCCCTGTCTTACGTAACGAAGCACTTATCTGACGACACAGAGCATCGCGCGGATCGCGCCGATGTGATAGGCGGTATGCATCAGAATCGCAATGGCGCCACCGATCTCGTGCTCCCCTTCCCAGGTATCAAAGCCGTTGATCAGCGCTGAGATGCGTTGATACCCCTCTTTAAGCTGCCCTTTAAGAGCCTTCCATTCTGATGGGGTCACTTTGGTCTTGAGCCAGGTCGTCTCCCAGTCAATCTTGGCGATGGTCTTCTCTTCAATATAATCGCCTAGAACGTGCAGATAGAATCTGGCATGCTCTGCATGGGCAGCGATGCTGGTGCATTTCGGAGAAACTGGTTTGGAAGCCTCCTCGGCACTAATGCTCTCTAATGTCTCCAATAACGACGTCCCTTTATCGAGGTAGATTCCATGAACATTTTCGAAGGTCTCCTCGAGTGACTTGAGCACCACCTTCTTCAACTCATCAGCGACTTTTGTGGACATCTCGCCTCCTTCTATTCAATGTGGCTCGCGGCGGACTTCATCATAGCAGCTGTAATACTCAAAGTCAATTATGACTGTTACAAGAATAAAAGAGATCTAGTACGACAAATAAGCACGCACCAGCGACTCCTCATCGAGAAGCTCAGTGCGTTGATCAGGTCAATAGCCAGCCTGCGGCCTTCGGAATGGAGCGACGCGACACGTGCCAGCTTTCCGGTCTCAGAAATCGTGGTTCCAATGCGGATTGTCTTGCGCAGCTGTGTGCTGGCGTTGGCCGCTGGTGTGGAGGTATTGGATTCTGTCTGGGTGCCACTCGATTGAGGCTTCTTGAGCCAGCTATCCCAAGGTTTTGCCCAGATGAGAATGGTGACTACGACGACAACGAGCGCTACCAGTCCTAAGACTGGCCCTCGCTTCATGGCCCCCTTCTCACCAGTTGCGTATGGAGTGTCTCTTTACAAAGAAGTGGACAATCGGCGCTTGTCAAACCCGATAATGTATTCTCCATCAATCTCAATTACGGGAACGCTCATCTGCCCAGTCTTATCAATCAATTCTTGAGCTTTGTCCAGATTCTCGGAGATGTTGTGTTCGGTATAGTGCACCCCTCGCTCCTGAAAGAATCGTTTGGCGGAGCTGCACCCGGGACAATTGGCAGAGGTATAAATCGTGACGTGCGCCATGTATTGTTGCCTCCTCTTGGGAAGAAGTTGTTGATCAACGAAAGGTGATCTTCTTTTATCATAATAATACGGGTCTCAAAAGTGAAGGGTGCAAAAATAATCGTTGAACAGAGACTTCAATTCCTGCAATGAAAAGCTCCCGGTCAAAATCCCCGAGAGCTTACTCAATCATCACTTCATGCATTGACTAAGATTGAAGACCAGTTTTCCGCCAATCTGAAGGGCGCTTTCGTCAGAAGCGACGGCGAATGGGACATTTGTCCTGGCGATAGGCTTGGCGGATGTGTCGTCGCACTCTTACTGACTAGTAGAGAGCTTAGACAGCGGGCAGCGCCGAGCGCGGGTAGAGATCTCCCCGGTTTGGCCAGTGCAAGATTCTCATAAAACGTGAAGAGATTTTGTGAGAGAGCATTATCCAGCGATTCATGGTGTCTACCTCCTACGTATCGAGGCACACTCTCGACGAAGAATGTCTACAGACAGAAATAATCATGGAAAGTACAGGTCGATCAAAGAACCCGGGTCTAGTTTGCACGGGAACTTTGGGAATTTCTGGTCCTGATGGGCGTAATCTGCATCACTGAATCTTAGCGAATCTCTTCAAAAGTTCCGGTGGATTTATTCTTTCTCACGTTGTCATAAGCAAAGTATTTCCCATTCATGGCGATATAGACTCCATGTGGCAGGGTCTGAACAAAAGCGAGTGCTGCACCTAGATTGAACATGCCATCCGAGCTGCCAAAGATATAGGGGACCATCGCTCCAGTGAGAACTATTGCTTTGTCATTGATTCGCTCACCCAGATAGCGGGCAGTAACCTCCATAGTGTCAGTTCCATGAGTGATCAGAATGCGATCTTCTTGGCTTGCCTTGCAATGTTCATAAATAGTCTCACGATCATCATCGGTCAGATCCAGACTGTCAACTAACATAATAGTTCTGGCTTTGACCTCGAGCATGGAGCGCCCGCGCCTTAGCATCTCAGGGAGGTGGGTATCATTAAAAAGCAGGCTTCCATCGAGCTCATTGTACTCCTTGTCGAAGGTTCCACCCGTGATCAGGATGCGAATTGCCACTTTATCTCATGCTCCTCTTTTGGGCGCATGCCAGCCCAAAACCAAGCCTTGTCTATATAGAAAAAAAACAACTCAATAGTAAGAGTAAATGCTCTCAATTTTAAGTGTAGCAGATTCAACTCCATGAAAAGAATGAGCCTCAAAAGACTTGACTCCGACCCCTATTTAGGTCTAAGATGTACCCTAACTAGGGAGTTAGGTATAAGAAAAGCAAAATCACAGGGATTTGTGCTGTTCAAGTCATTTTTCACATGCACATTTAAGACAAGGAGGTTTTTCATGTCTAGCAAGTTCAAGTTCCTCAGCATTGTGGCGGTGGCTTTGCTGGCTACAGGAATTGCAGCATCGACCGCCTTTGCAGACGTAACAGGGACGTTTGGGTTGCATATTTCGATCCATCCACAGACTACTGCGACTGA
>JACQCZ010000009.1 GCA_016201405.1 Candidatus Acetothermia bacterium
ACTTCTCTCCCTGATCCCCTGCTGCCAAGATCTGTACCACTTGCTGCTCGCTGAATCGGCTCTTCTTCATCTGCTTGGCTCCTTCCTTGATCCGCCGATTCTCTACTTTTGACTGGTACAGTTCTAGGGGTGCACGCCCCCAAGATGGGTCACTACATCTTGAGGCAAGCTCATTAAAACCTATGACGTCTCCCAAAAATGGGATCAACGCCCTCTCTTGGTAATCATTTAGCCCTGCACTAAGATTAACTTCAGAATCCAGATGCATGCTCGGATAGAGTACAATGAATTTCTTGATATCATTGAATGTATTGTTGGGGCTTCCAATCAGACTTGCTGCCTTATCTTTGCTGTCTAGAAAATCCATTTGGTGTTTACGCAGCATTGATCGAAAAGATTTATATTCGTTAAGAATTTGGCCAACAGGATTCTTTTCGCCAAGGATTACATTGTCTGATCTTATCCACTTCCCATTGAGACCTCCTGTAACCTTTAAGCCTGCGCTGTGTTTAAGTTCAATAAGATAAATGCTGGAGTTTGTGAAAATGGCAAAATCAATCTGAGCGTTTGTAACTCGGAAATTTGCGAAGATGTAGTAATCTTCTTTCTGAGAGTCAAACGCTGAGCAAAGTTCATTAAGTGCAGCATATTCTGATGGGTGATCGCTTGGTTCCTCTCCCCACCAAAGATGTACAGGCATGAAATATTATTTATTCAACTCCAACAACGCCCGCTTGACCAGATTCTTTGCCAGAACCACTTTATAGCCGTTGTGCTCAAAGGGGCTCGCTCCCGCTACGGCTGCTGCTCCAGCCTCCTCAGCCAAAGAGTCATTGAGCACTTTGCCTTGAATCACGGCCTCTGCGCTCTTGGCGCGCCAAGGCTTGCCTGCTACTCCACCAAGCACAATGCGCGCCGTGCCAACTTTCGAGCCCGCAAAATTAAGCTGAACCGCCACACTCACCAGCGCAAACGACCAGTCTTCACGCTCCATCGATTTCAAATAGATTCCACGAGAGCTGGCCGCAGGCTTTGGAATGGAGACTCCAACTACCAAATCCGACTTGCCAAGAACTGTGCGCTGCCGCAAGCCTTCATCAGGGAGGACAAAAAACTCATCGAGCGACAGATCGCCATCCACCTCATCACCCTTCAAACGAACCACGGCATCGAGCGCGATGAGTGCCGGAGCCAAATCGGAGGGCTGAACAGCGATGCAGGGCGCATTGCCAAGAATGGCATGATGGCGATTGATCCCCTCCTGTGCATAGCAGGTCTCTCCACCCTTGAGCCAGCAGGTGAGGTCAGGATGGCGATAATACCAGCAGCGCACACTCTGGCAGAGATTCCCGCCCAGTGTGCCTGCATTGCGTAGCTGATGGCTGGCTGTCAGATAGGCTGCCTGGGCCAAGATCGGATATCTCTCAGCAATGAACCTGTGTGATTCGATCTCAGAGAGCGTGGTCAGCGCGCCGATCCAGAGCTTATCTTTATCATCGCGAACGCCTTGCATCTCATGAATTGATTTTAGATTGACGAGGCGGTCTGGCGTCTTGATTCGCTCTTTCATCTCTGTGAGCAGATCAGTCCCGCCAGCCAATGCTTTGCTATTCGAGCCTTGTAATTGCGTGATCGCAGAAGCCAGATTAGGTGCGCTCACATATTCAAAGTTCTTCATGAAGACCTCTCGTTCTGAGAACTTGGATAGAGAGTATTGAGCACTCGGTCCGCTGATAACGGCAACTCATAAATTCGCTTTCCAAGCGCATCAGCGACGGCATTGGCGATGGCTGCCGGGGTTGGAATGATGGGCGGCTCGCCAATGCCTTTCACACCCAAGTTGTTCACGTCAGGGTCGGGCATGTTCACCATCTCCGCCTCAATGGCCGGAATATCCATCATGGTCGGAATCTTGTACGTCTCTAGGCTTGCATTGAGAACGAGCCCTAGATGCGGGTCCACAAAGCGCTGCTCGCAGAGTGCAAAGCCAAGCCCTTGAATGATGCCGCCTTCGAGCTGGCTGCGGGTGGCAAGCGGGTTGATGACGCGGCCGGACTCATGAACCGCCACAATCTTTTGCAGAGTCACTTTCCCGGTCTCGATGTCCACTTCAACTTGAGCAAATTGCGCTCCAAACGTGTTGACTACTTTGTCAGCAGGATTTGGACCGCGCGCGCCGCGCCCGACAATCATGTAATTTTGCAGTTTCTCGTAAATTTTCTTTACAGGAGTGCGCTCACCGGATTTCTTGTTGAGAAAATCGCCATTCTCAATCACCAGATCTTCAATTGGAATATTAAGAACTTGGGAGCCGACGTCGAGCAGTTGCTTCTTTGCATCTTCTGCCGCGCCGCGCACTGCAGGGCCAACCGAGGCGAGAGTCATGCTGCCCGCGCTAAGTGGGGAATAGAGCCCAATCTGCGTATCTCCCAATTCAACTGAGATCGACTCAATCGGGAAGGCCAGAACTTCAGCCGCAATCTGAGCCATGGCTGTCTTCGCGCCCGTTCCGATCTCTTGCGTACCCGTCAGGACTACCGCCGTGCCGTCATTGTTGATCTTGACAACAGAATAAGCCGGCGGGCCACCACTGCCGCCCCAAATCTGGCTCCCCATGCCAAAGCCAATCTTCTTGGTCGCTGTCGAATTCTGCTTCTTGATCTGACTGCGCCTCTCCCAGCCGATCATCTCTGACCCGATCTCGTAAGCTTTTCGCAGACCCTTGGTGGTAAATGATTTTCCTGATGTTGGGTCTACCTCTGCGTAATTGCGGAGTCGTAGCTCCAGCGGGTCGATGCCCAGCTTGGCTGCCACTTCATCCATCATGGCTTCTAGCGCAAAAGTTCCTTCGACATAGCCTGGCGCGCGGAAAGCAGCTACGGGACCAAGATTTGTGAAGACGCCAAAATTCTCAGCCTTTACGTTTGGGCAGGCATACATGCGCGTGCTCGGCCCCGTCGAGCCTGCAACCCAGGCGGCATAGGCTCCCTCATTGGCAATGCATTTATGATAAATAGCCGTCAGCTTGCCATCGCGGGTTGCACCAATCTTAACAATCTGAAGAGTGGAGGGGCGATTTCCGGCCAGAAGATTCTCTTCACGCCTGTCAAGCAAAATCTTGACGGGGCGGCCGGTCTTCTTGGCGGCCAGTGCGGCCAGAATTGTGTATTTTCCCGCCCCATTCTTGCTGCCAAACCCCCCACCCATGTACTGCTTGATGACGCGAACTTTGTGTTTTGGCAACCCAAGCGCTGTCGCTACCATGTCCCGCACGCCAAAGATGTGCTGCGTTGAATCCCAAATCTTGAGGTTGTCGCCCTCCCAGACTGCGGCACTGCCATGAGTCTCCATGCAGTTGTGAAGCGCGACTTGCGTCCTGAACGTCCCTTCGACAACGACATCGGCCTCTTTGAAGCCCTTTTCAACGTCGCCACGCGCGTAGGTCTCTGGTTTTCCGGTGACAAGGTTGCCCGCTTCGTGAAGCTTGGGAGCATTATTTTCAAGAGCAAGCTCCGCATCTACAACAGATGGGAGCTTTTCGTATTCAACTTCTATTAAGTCTAATGCATCGAGACAGATGGACTCGTCATCGGCGATGACACAGGCCACCTCTTCGCCAGCATAGCGAATGCGCTTATCAAATAATTTCGTCAATCCCATGCGCCAGGGGATCTCCGGAGAATTCTCATAGGTGAAAATAGCCCTCACCCCAGGAAGTTTTTCGGCTCTGCTCGTGCTAATCTTCTTGATCTGAGCATGTGGATGCGGAGAGCGCAGAAATTTTCCATAGAGCATTCCAGGTAGATGAATGTCGTGTGTGAACTTGGCACCGCCTGTGACGCGCTCGGAGCCATCAATTCTCGTGTGGGGCTGTCCGACGACTGAAAATTCTTTTTCCGGACCCCATGGCGTAATGTCATCGCCTTCAATGACAACAGTCTGCTCAAAGAAGTGTCCTTCAAATTCGACCTGTTGGGTGACTACCTTTGGCAAAGTTTTACCCTCCTCGGCGCAGCCGCTCAGCAGCGGAGAGTGCCGCCTTCACGATGTTTGGATATGCGCCGCAGCGACAGAGGTTTCCGGTCACAGCGCGCTTGATGTCGCTTTCAGTCGGCTTTGGATTTTGATCAAGTAGAGCCTTGATTGACATGATCTGTCCAGGCGTGCAGAAGCCGCATTGCAGAGCATCTTGTTCAATAAAGGCAAACTGAACGGGATGCATCTTTCCATCTTTGGCCAAGTTCTCTATCGTTTCAATACGCGAATGTTCACATTCAATTGCGAGGGTCAGACATGAATAGACGGGCTTCCCCTCTTTTAAAACAGTGCAGGCTCCGCAGGTCCCTTCATCACAGCCCTTCTTCGTTCCGGTCAGACCGAGATCGACTCGAAGAGCATCCAGTAGCGTGCGCCTTGGCTCAATCGAGATTTCCTGGGCTTGGCCATTGACCTGGAGCTGGACGAGAGACTTTGCGCTCGCTTTGAGCATGGCTCCTCCTTTGGTTGGTGAGAGAGTATACTTGCATTTTCTAGAAGCCGTCAATCACAATTATTTCTTTTGTTGGAAATAATCGGGTAAGAGAATAAGATTACTCATCTGCGGGTGAATGAAAAACTTGTGAGGAACATGAGTTCGGGAGGATTCTATGCTCAATTTTGTCAAAGCGTTAGCCGTAATCATCGCCTTGATTCTCGTCTTGTCGCTGAGTGTCATTATGAGAACAAACCAGCCAGCACCCACGGAGCCTGGTAAACGCTTGACCTATCCAGAGACACGGCGTGATGACATCGTAGACAACTTCTTTGGCACAAAAGTGCCAGATCCTTATCGCTGGCTCGAAGACCCGGACTCTGCCGAGACGCAAGCCTGGGTGACAGCACAGAACAAGCTGACTCAGTATTACCTAAACCAGATTCCCGCGCGTGATCTCATCCGCAAGCAGCTCGATAAGCTCTACAACTATGAAAAGTTTGGCATCCCAACCAAGTTAGGCGGTCGCTACTTCTACACCCGCAATGACGGCTTGCAGAACCAAGACGTTCTCTACTGGACGGACTCTCTCACAGGGAGACCGGAACTGCTGCTCGATCCAAATACGCTCTCAACGGATGGCACAGTCTCGCTCGGCTCATACATTGTGAGCTGGGATGGGCGGTATATGGCCTACGGCCTCTCCGATGGCGGCTCCGACTGGCGAACCTGGCACATCCGCAACATTGATACAGGTGCAGACCTGCCGGACAAATTGGATTGGGTCAAGTTTGTCGATGTCTCTTGGCTACCCAGCAGTCAAGGCTTTTATTATGGGCGATATCCAGAGACACAGAACAAGCTCGAAGCGACCAATGAAAACCATAAAATCTATTTTCACAAGCTCAATACGGCACAAGCGGATGATCAGCTTGTCTACGAGCGTAAAGATCAACCCGATTGGCTGATGGCCCCGGTCGTAACCGAAGATGGCTCGACTCTGCTGCTTGTCATCTATCAGGGCACCGAGAATAAGAACCGCGTCTATTACAAAGATCTGCGCGATCCCAATTCCAACGTTGTCCCTCTGCTTGATGATTTTGATGCTGCGTACCAATATTTGGGCAATGAGGGAAGCAAGTTTTGGTTCGACACTACCCTCAATGCGCCGAACCGCCGCGTCATCATGATTGATCTGGCCAAGCCAGACAAAAAGAGCTGGGCCGAAGTGATTCCGCAGCAGCCAGAGACCATAGAGAGCTCTTCGATGGTCGGGAAGCACTTCATCATCAATTATTTGAAAGATGCCCACAGCTTTGTGCGCATCTTCAATGAGGATGGCACAGAGGCAGGAGAATTGCAGCTCCCCAGCATTGGGACGGCGACTGGATTTTCAGGAAATATTGATGACACCGAGACCTTCTACCAGTTTACAGGCTTCACGACTCCGCCCACGGTCTATCACTATGATATTAAAGCAGCAGCCAACAGCGTATTCCGGAGACCCAACGTCGATTTCGACCCATTGCAGTTTGAGACAAAGCAGATCTTTTACACCAGCAAAGATGGCACCAAAGTACCCATGTTTATTGTCTACAAAAAGGGCATCCAGCTCGATGGCTCGAACCCCACCCTGCTTTATGGCTACGGCGGATTTGATATTTCATTGACGCCCACCTTCTCGACCTCACGCACCGTCTGGATGGAGATGGGCGGAGTCTTTGCGCTCGCCAACATTCGTGGTGGTGGTGAATATGGCGAAGAGTGGCACCTCGCCGGCACGAAAGAGCACAAGCAGAATGTCTTTGATGACTTCATTGCGGGGGCCGAGTGGCTTATACAGAATGGCTACACCAATCCCAAAAAGCTTGCTATTCAAGGCGGCAGCAATGGCGGACTTCTCATGGGAGCTGTCTTAGAGCAACGGCCGGATCTCTTCCGCGCGGCGCTGGTGCAGAATGGCGTACTGGACATGCTGCGCTACCAAAAATTCACGATTGGACGCTACTGGGCTTCTGATTATGGAACCGTGGATGAGCCAAATATGTTCAAAGTCTTGTACAGTTATTCACCGGTGCACAACGCCTTGCCCGGCAAGAGCTACCCAGCAGCCATGGTCACAACGGCTGACCATGACGACCGCGTGGTTCCCGGTCACAGCTACAAGTTCACGGCTGCGTTGCAGCGGGCACAGGCTATGGACAATCCCATTCTCATTCGCATCCAGACGCGTGCAGGTCACGGAGCAGGAACGCCCACTTCCATTGCGCTCGATGAGATCGCCGATCTCTGGGCATTTCTCACCCACGAGCTTGGCATGCAAGTGAAGTTCTAACAAAATCAATGCTTGCAAAGCTGATCTACGCCATTCGCACCGTCTTTCGCGCCTTCAGAAACATTCTGAGGCGCATGAAGCACGCTCCTGAGTATGTTCTCTTTACTCTTGACGGCTCTTATCCAGAATTGCCCGTGCCTCCAGCTCCCTGGTGGCAAAGATTTTTCACAAAGAGCCCGCTCAGCTTGCAGGAATTGGGTGACCGCCTTCGACAGGTCGCCCATGATCCGCGGGTCAAAGGCGTCGTTCTTCATTTACGTCCTCTGGCCATGTCAATGGCGCAGCTCCAGACATTGCGCGGCTTTATTAGTGAGCTAAAAGCAAAGGGCAAGCGCGTAGTTGGCTGGTCGTACAGCTATGACACGGCCAATTATTTCGTGGCCTGCGCCGCCGATGAGATTCTCATGCAACACGACGGCCTCATCTCCCCGCTCGGCCTCAAATTCAATTACTATTTCCTCTCCGAGGCACTCGAAAGAGTGGGGTTAAAATTCGATGCCGTCCAGATCACGCCCTTCAAATCAGCGCCTGACATCTTTATTCGGAAGAACATGTCCGATGAAGCGCGACAGATGTCGAACTGGCTCGCCGATTCACTCTATGGCGACTTTGTTCAAGGTGTCGCTGAAGGGCGCAAGATGAGCGAAGCGGAAGCAAAGGCTCTGGTTGACAAATCTCCCTATATTGACCTCAAGGCGATCCAGGCCCATGCCATCGATGGGCTCCTCAGCGAAGAGGAGCTGCCTGAACATCTAGGCAGTGATGGCGCCGCTGCGAAGATCTCATCCTGGGAATCAGCAAAGAGGCGCCTCCGGCTTCAACCTCTCAAACGCCCTGGGAAGTACATCACCCTGCTGCGAATTGAAGGCGACATCGTAGATGGCAAGAGCCAGAGGCCGCCCATCAAGCCCCCGGTTCTCATTCCCTTTCTGACCCGAGAGCGTGCTGGCGATTTGAGCGTCGTTCAAGATGCACGAAGAGTGCTGCGCGACAAACGCGCCGCAGCCCTGGTCGTCTATGTCGATTCTGGCGGCGGATCGGCCACTGCTTCAGAAGCAATGAGCGCGGCACTGCGCCAAGTAGCAAAGATAAAACCTGTCATCATCTGCATGGGCCCGGTCGCCGGATCAGGCGGCTATTACGTGGCCACGCCCGGCCAATGGATCATTGCCCAGCCCACCACAATCACAGGTTCCATCGGCGTAGTCTGGGGCAAGCTGATCACTTCGGGTTTGCTAAGCAAACTCAGTTTTAACAAAGAGATCATCAGCCGGGGTGAGCATATCAAGCTCTTGGATACAAGCCGCCCCTACACCGACGAGGAGCGCACTTGGGTGCGGGATTTCATTGAGCGAGTCTATGACGTCTTCCTGGATCGCGTCTGCCAGAGCCGGAAGATGACCCGAGATGCTGTGGATGCCATCAGCGGCGGCAGAGTCTGGACTGGGCGGCAGGCTCTCCAGAACGGCCTCATCGACCAGCTTGGTGGACTTCAAGAGGCGTTTGCCAAAGCCCGCGAGCTAGCGAGTCTGGACGAAAAGACAGCGATTCATGAAGTCAGCATACGCAAGGGGAATCTGCCCCCAATCGCTCAGCCAACGGCAATTTTGGACTACGCCATCTCAGGAGTCAGAATCTTCAACAGCGCAAATGCGCTCCTGATCAGCACCTTGACCCCTGAAGAGTGAAATGCACAACGGCACCACGCACTCTCAGGACGAAAGACGCCTCTTCTGGGCAGCGGCGATCACGGGTACATTTATGATTGCCGAGGTCGCGGGCGGATTGCTCGCCGGATCTCTCGCTCTCGTTGCCGATTCCGTTCACATGCTAACGGATTTCATCTCTCTTGGCTTCGCCTGGTTTGCCCTTCGACTCGCTCATCGTCCTGCGGACTTTAAGCGCACCTATGGCTTTGCCCGCTTCCAGATTCTCGTCGCATTCACCAACGGGATCTCACTCTTCTTCATTGTGGCCTGGATTTTTTTTGAAGCGATCCATCGACTTTTCAATCCCATCATTGTCATTGGATCAACCATGCTCGTGATTGCAACATTGGGATTGGTAGCCAATCTCGTTGTCTTCAAACTCTTGCACGGTGCCGACCAAGAGAACCTCAACATTCGCGGAGCCATTTTGCATGTGATGAGCGATCTGCTCGGCTCTGGCGGGGCGCTTGCAGCCGCAGGGATCATCCTACTTACAGGCTGGTTCTCGGCAGATCCGCTCTTTTCGTTATTGGTCGTTGCGCTCATCTTGGGCAGCGCAGGGCATCTCGTTAAGAAGTCTGGGCACATTCTGCTGGAAGGTGCGCCGCCCTGGTTTGATGTGACTGAGGTTGGCACGGATTTGATCCGGAACATTTCAGGTCTGGTCGATGTACACCACATTCATGCCTGGCTCCTTACGCAAGAGCAGCCGATGGTGACACTACACGCACGGGTCGCAGAGATCCAGCGATCCGACTCCATCATCCTTGATATAAAGCGCCGCTTGAAAGAGAAGTATGATATCAGCCATGCGACCATCCAAGTCGAATATGGGCCATGCAAAGATCACCCAAATACGCTGACAGGATGAAGTGTCAATGAGCATCCTCTATCGCCAAGCAACCCCTAAAGACATTGCTGAACTCACCCGCTTGCGTTGGGAATTCTCTCCAGAAGAATACCAGCAAGCTCAGAGTTTCCCCGATTTTTATAGAGAGTTTGGGGTGTTTCTTGAGTTTGCCTTTTCGAGTAGCAACTGGATCATCTGGGTGGCTGAATCAGAAGAGAAGCTGATCTCCACAGCCTTCCTGCAAAAGATTCGCAGGACTCCTCGACCATCGAAAATGATCCGATACTGGGGCAACATCACAAACGTCTATACAATGCCAGAATATCGCGGCAAGGGCATAGGAACGGCCTTAATGAAAGGAATCATGGAGGCTGCCAAAAACGATGGCATAGAATCTCTGATTCTCTGGCCAGCCGAGGGAGTCACTGAGTTTTATGAGCGGCTGGGGTTCTCTTCGGATCGGGAAGTGATGGAGATAAAGTTGAAGTAGTAAAGAAGTCTATTCTTTCAGCATCGCAAATAACTCACAAGCACGCTTCAAATCTACATTGCCGCCGCTCAGGATGACACCAACTCTTTTATTCTTCACATCGAGATGATTATTAAATAATAGAGCCAATCCCAACGCTGCCGTCGGCTCGACAATCAGTTTCATGCGCTCCCAAAGAAACTTCATCGTCTTGATCAAGTCCATGTCATTCACAGTTCTCATCTCGTCTACATTCCTGCGCATGATCGAGAGAGTCAAGTCACTGAGCGAGTGCGTTCGCGCCCCATCGGCGATTGTGTCTGGATTATGCACACTCTCGAGCTTTCCAGAATAGAAGGAGCGGACGCCATCATCTCCAGCCTCTGGCTCAACGCCGATCACTCGGCAGTTTGGATTAAAGTGCTTGGCGCTGATCGAGCAGCCGCTGATCAGACCTCCTCCCCCACAGGGAACGAGCAGCATTTCCAGCTTGGGGATCTCCTCGAATAGCTCTTTGCCTGCCGTCCCATGGCCAGCCACGACATTTGGGTGATCAAAGGGCGGGATTAAAGTCAGATTGCGCTCCTTCCGAATCTCTTCACCCAACTCTTCTCGCACCTGCTTGGTCCGGTCATAGAGAATGATATTTCCGCCATAGCCGCGCACAGCCGCCACTTTCACCGCCGGCGCGTTGTCCGGCATGATAATCGTCGTCTTGACCCCTAACAGCTTCCCGCTAAGCGCAATCGCCTGGGCGTGATTTCCGGATGAGTATGTCAAGACCCCGCGCGCCCTCTCTTGTGGCGACAGCTGGCTCATGGCATTGTAAGCACCTCTAAACTTGAAGGCTCCCATGCGCTGAAAGTTCTCGCATTTTAAGAAGAGTTCGTTGCCAGTGATCTCATTGAGTGTTCTGGAGGTCATGACAGGTGTGCAATGGGCAACGCCTTCAAGGCGTTTGGCGGCCTTCTCAACATCATTGTACACGACGAGCGCTGGTTTTTCGGTGATTTTATTCATCTTGCAACCACGATGAGAATCATAACGGCTGAAGAATAAAAAGACAATTGGGGAGAGGTTCGGAGGACCTTCCTTACCAGTGAACTCTCTCAATTCGTCAAGAAGGGTCATGAGATCTCAATTGATAATTTGTATCTATTTGCGTGCATAGAAACCTTCAAACCAAGTCAGCCATGTCTTGCCGCCATCACTCGACTGCTCAAAGAACTGGCGAACTCGCCCATCTGGCAGCAGGGTCCAAGCCCCACGGAATGGCAGTTTGGTGCCGTCGGTCTGAATATTCACACCCACTAAGATCATGGAGCCATCTTTGTCCAGTCCACCTGTGATCTGAATTGCGCCACCGGAGGCGTCCACCCAGACCTGGTGCCATTGCTGATCTGAAGGATCAAAGTAATTGAGACTCTTCCCCGGTATGCCTCCTGTGTTCATCCAGTTTTCCAGCAGGGCACAGCCATTGACGATCTTCTGAATGCTATTCGTCCCGACTTGATTGCCCTGGCCGTCAAAGACATTCCAATCGCCAATCCAGAAATCGAATTGCCTGTATCTCTGGTCATATTCGCAGGGGTTCGCATTCTGGTCGGCGCGCTTCATAGCATCATGGAAACGCGGGTCGCTCTTCAAATGTGCGAACTCTATATCCGTTTTCAGCACATCTGCGGACGCAAATCCTGCACTGAGCGCTTTGTTGAGCCACCCAAAAGCCAAATCGAGGTGCCCCATCAAGGTGTGAACACGCACAAGACTCATTATCGTACGCAGCGGCGTCAGGCCAAGATTCAGGGCCTTCTCATACGCTGTCGCTGCCTCATCGTACTTTTGCAGGCGGTGCAGCGAGAACCCCAATCTGTACCAGGCCAATCCATTGGAGACATCAGCGCTCGTAATCGCCTTGTATGCGGCTGCAGAATGCTGCCAATCTTTGGCTTGGAAGTAGGCGTTAGCTCCTCTAGCGATCGAAGATTGGCCGATAGGCCGGAGATAGCAGGCTGAGTCACAGAGTCAGAATGAGCAGTGGGTTTCATCAATAGCACCATCCCTGTAATCACAGCGATACCTGCCAAAAGAATGACAAGAAGCTTCGACTGATCCATAGTGACTCCTCCTCTTCAGCAGACTCTGGGAGATGCTATACAGAGCCGCTTCCGGTTCACTTCCGTTTTGGTCTGAATTGCCGTAAGAATCAGCAAAGATTGGCATATACTGGCTGAGTGATTTCCGGATTAAAAAGACAAAGCGATGCTCCACATTTGCGGGTACGACTTTTGGGCTCTTTTGAGGTCATTCGCCCGGGCGAGTCATCGCCCTTTGAGCATTGGGGTCGCCGAAAGACCCGGACTCTGCTCAAGATTCTGATTTCAGAGCGGGGTAAGCTCTTTACGCAAGATGAGCTGATCGAAAAGCTCTTTCCAGGCCTTGACCCGCAAAAGGCCGCTCAGAATTTGCAAAGCCGTGTGAGCGAGCTGCGGCGAATCTTGGGGCCTGATCTACTAAAAAGCAGAGAATCACAATTGATTCGTACTGTCCGCGGCACCAGCTATCTATTCAATAACGAAGCAGTATGCACTATAGACATCGAAGTTTTCAGCGCGTTATTCGATGAAGGTCAAAGGCTGTACAGCGGATCTCATTGGGAGCAAGCTTCAAAGCTCTTTGAAGAAGCGATCACTCTTTATCAAGATGGCTACCTGCCAGAAGATCGCTATGAAGAGTGGTCTCTACAAATTCGGGATGAGTTTCGAAAGAGTTTTATTGAGCTTATATTAAAATTTTCTGAATGCCAGATTGAGCTGAAGCGCTATTCCTCAGCTATTGTGTCATTACGAAAAGCTCTTGTGGAAGAGCCATTCTGCGAAGAGGCTTATCGCCAACTGATGCATTGTTATGTTCAGAAAGGCGAGCGACAGAAAGCTCAAGAGGTCTTTCATTCGTGCGTCAAGATCTTGAAGCAAGAGATGGATCTTTCGCCAAGCCGAGAGACATGTTTGGTTTATGACCAAATCTCGTGTTCATCTTCACGGGTGCATCATCAAAGACAGAACAAGATTGTCCATCCTTTGTATTTGAAAGGCCGCTACTTTCTAAGCAAGCGCACAGAAGATGATTTCAAAAAAGCATTCAAAGCATTCCAGAATGTCATCGAAATCGATTCAGAATATGCTCTTGCCTATTCTGGTCTCGCGGATACCTATTCGCTGAGTGCCTGGTTCGCCTATGCCTCGCCAAAGATTCAATATCCAAAAGCGAGAGAGCTTGCTCTGCAAGCGCTTCAGCTTGATCCAAGCTTGGCAGAAGCCCACGCATCACTAGCCTATGTACAGATGAATTTTGATTGGAACTGGCCAGGCGCCGAGGAGAGTTTTCAGCGCGCCATCATGCTAAATCCAATCTACCCGACGGCCCATCAGTGGTATGCCGAATTGCTGGTGGCAACAGGAAGAGTCAAACAGGCCATTGAGGAGATGCAACTAGCACTGGAACGTGATCCCCTCTCGCTCTTGATCAATACGACCATGGCCTGGATGTATTATTATGCCCGTCACTATGAGGCAGCCATAGAGCAGTGCCATCTCGCGCTCGAGCTCGAGCCGACATTCGGCACGGCGCAATGGATGATTGCTCAGATTCTGATGGCGCAGCAGAAGTACAAAAAAGCGATTCCATTCTTTGAGAGGGCTCATGCGTATTCTGGGAATCACCCTGGAATCATTTCTGAGGCTGGTTTTGCCTATGCCCGTTCGGGGAAAGATCAGTTCGCCAAGCGATGTCATGAGAAGCTTGTGCAGATCGGCAAGCAGAAGCCTGATCCGATCTCCATGACCGGTCTCTGTCTGGGCATGAATAATGTCGAATCGGCAGCCAATTGGCTTCTCAAAGCCTATCGGAATCGCTCATGGGGACTTCCATTTCTCAAGGTCGATCCACTCTTTGATGAGCTCCGATCTCATCCGCACTGTCAAATAATTCTCGAGAAGCTCAATCTTCATTCTCTGTCGCCAGCTCCGGGTGTAGTCTACAATACCTAGCCTTAACAAATGGCAAATGCGCTCATTTTAGAGCGTTAGTGTCCATATTTCTTATCTGTTGCCGCTTTGTGGCACACAAACTCAGAATTGGACTATTCAAAGATAGGGTCCGTTAACGTCTAATAGCGGACAGCCCTCACTCCGACGTTTGTGATTTGGCGGAACAGATAAGCGCGATCACTATTCTGGCTTCGTCCGATCTATGATCACAATTGGCCAGGCCGTCACGCGACCGGCCATAATGAGCTCTCCCAATCCAGATTTCAACAGCATGGGGCTGTCTTCATTGAGGGGTCCGGGCGAGCTCTGATTGAACATCATGAAATGACCTACCATCGTTTGGGCCGGATCGTACTCTTTTAAGAGTGAATCAAACTCGACAACCACCAGAATCGATTCGCTCCGATTATTCTCGTCAAAGTAGCGAAAGCGAATTAAGTTCTCGCTCGGGAGGTAGATTCCGTGAAAGCTGATCTCTGTGCCGACTGTGGCCACTTGCGGCATCAGCATCATTCCCTGAATCGTGCATGGATTGGCATTGCAGTCTTGCTTCTGCATAACCATCGTGCCCTTGACCAAAGTATTGCTTTCGCTCATCTCAAGCCTCATCCAAAAGTTCCACGAGCCTCTCAGATCGAGGGGAGCCGTTGGCGTCTCCGGCGACGAGCCTTTATTCCCCGTATCCAGGGCACCAGTCGAGCAGCCCGTTATCAGAAAGATCAGACAGACTAAGACAATCCCCATTCTAAATCTCATAGTATTCCTCCGATCTGTATGGTTGAGTTATAATGGACTGCTGTCAAGAGCAATCATCCCTTCACAGGGACACATCGTATGATCTTTGAAGAGACAAACGACGAATACCGCATCAGCACGGATCGAAGGCTTCTTGATCTAACCATGATTCATGGCTTTCTCAAGGCGGCCTACTGGTGCGAAGGAATTCCAAGCGAGGTCATCCAGCGCTCCATTGAAAACTCTCTCTGCTTCGGGATCTATAACGGAAAGACTCAAGTTGGCTTCGCGCGGGTGATCACAGATTACGCAACGTTTGCTTATATTGGCGATGTTTTTGTGCTTGAATCACACAGAGGGCGCGGACTTTCCAAGTGGCTGATGCAAGCGATCGTAGAGCATCCTGAGCTTCAGGGATTCCGTCGCTGGCTCTTAGCCACCCGCGATGCTCACGGGCTCTATAAGCAATTTGGCTTCAAGCCGCTCAAGAGCCCAGATCGGTTTATTGAAAGGTGGAGTCCCAATCTCTACAAAAAAACATAATGCAGTATTTATGATCCGTTTTACGGTCCTGGTGGTTGCCGTCCTGCTCATTGCCGTCACGGCGCTGGGAGTCTTCAAGTTCGGGACACAGCCCACTCAGCCGACAGCAGGCTCAGGCATTGATAAATTACTTCCAAACCGCAATAACCCAACTCTGTATACCTACAATGTCCTGCGCTCTTTCCCGCACGACTGTAATGCCTTCACAGAAGGCCTGGTCTATGAGAATGGCAGCTTCTACGAAGGGACAGGCCTCACCGGGCGCTCCGATTTGAGACGTGTGGATGTGGAGTCTGGGAAGACCCTCCAACAACATAACATTGACCCACAGTATTTTGGCGAAGGCGTTGTCGTCTTGAATGACCGCATCTATGAGCTGACCTGGCAATCGGGCATCGCCTTTCTCTATGACAAAAAGACTTTTAAAGAGCTGCAAGAATTTCATTACAAGACTGAAGGCTGGGGGCTCACCACCGATGGAAAGAGACTGATCATGAGCGATGGCACTCAGTACATCTACTTCCGCGATCCGGATACCTTTGATGAGCTGGCACGCATTGAAGTGACCGATCCGCAGGGGCCAGTGGTGCGGATTAATGAGCTTGAATATATTCATGGCTGGATCTTTGCCAATGTCTGGCAGACAAATAACATCGCCATCATTGATCCGAGCACGGGACAGGTCGTCGCCTGGCTCCAACTCACAGATCTTCTTGATGTCAAGACAACCTGCCAGTATGCCGATGTGCTCAACGGCATCGCCTATGACCCCGATGGAGACCGCCTCTTTGTTGTCGGGAAACTCTGGCCGAGGCTCTACCAAATCGAGCTCATTCCCTTAAAATGAATTGGGCCTCCCGCTTGGAAGGCCCAACATCACTCCACCTCGCTGCTGATCCCCCTTGCAGAGTTCAGACGGGCTATCAGATCATCCATTCAAACTGTTACAGTCTCTGGTTGAGCCAGAACTGGTGATCTTTTTGATTGAAGAAGATCAGATCCAGATCGCCATCGCCATCCGCATCGATGAACGCCGTGCTAAAACCGCCTCCCTTGCCCTGCAGTAAGGGTGAGGCAATAAAGTGTCCCTTTCCATCGCTGTTAATCAGAATCTCATTGGTTCGGTGCAAGTTGTCATTTGGATCTCGTGCCAGTGCGATGTCCTGATCACCATCGCCATCAAAATCACCGGCTGCCAATCCATAACAATTAGCAGCATCAAATGGTAGAAGCTCATTGGTCTCATCGATGAAGAAGCCCTGGCCGTTGTTGATAAGGAGCTTGGCACGTGACCCAACGCTGCAGAAGATCACGTCCGGAGCGCCATCGCCGTTGACGTCCACAGGCAGAGTCGCAAAGGCTGCGGCAGCAACATTGAAAGAGAGTCTGAAGTCTGTTTGATCGTCAAAGTGACCAAGCCCATCATTGATGTAAAGGTGTGGCACTCTATCTTGTTTATCTGAGCCTGATCCAATCCAGAGATCCAAATCACCATCGCCATCCACATCTGCGAAGGCTGCGCTCGCGGCATTTAGGGCTCCGGCCGAGATGGGAAGAGATGACGAGTTGTCGCGGAATCTTCCCGTCCCATCATTGACAAGAAGCTCGGAAGGCTCGCCAAAGCCATTGGCAAAGAAGAGATCCACCTTGCCATCGCCATTGACGTCACCAACGGCCACTCCATAAGTTCGCTGCATCGGGCCGACGGGCCCGCCCGGGAGGCGGAGCAGCGTCTCATTGGAGAAGAATCCCTTGCCATTATTGACGAAAATTAGATTTTGATCGCCCTTATCGACATCAGACTGAGTCATGATCAGATCCAAATCTCCATCATTATCAATATCGGCAAATTTGGCATCTTCCGTGAAAGCAAAGCCACTCTTGGGAGGCATTCGGGTCGTTGTCTCATCCGTAAAGTGACCTTTGCCATCGTTGATGAGCAGGCGATCTCTTGCGTTCCCTTCGTTTGTCCCAACAAACATGTCCAGATCGCCATCACCATCCACATCGCCTACGGCGACAGATCGTCCGTCGCCGACAAAGTTCGGGATCCTGCTCGAATCAAAGAGGAAATTGGTAAAGACCCCTTGCTGTCCAATTGTAGAAAGGCCCGTCAACATTAGAAATAAGCCGAAAAAAAGCCCTCCACGCAAGACTGACAACTGGTTCGAACTTGCACGCATGTTTTGATTCCCCCTAGTACTTTCTATAGTTGTTTGATGGATGGTAGAAGAATCCTCGGTGCAAAATCCATGACAACCTGGTGAAAATTCGGTCAAATAGCGAATTTAAGCTACATCCTCTGTGTAATATAGAAAGTTGACAAGCCCTCCCCGAGCAATGTTACAATTCCCATGACGCCAGAGAAATTAAAAAAAAGAGACGGGATTCAGTGTGTGCAGAAACAGATAAGGGAGGCGGGATGCAACTTAAGGAGGCTCTTACATTCTGGAACGATTCGCTGGACGAGGTTCAAATTGATCGGCCACTTGCGATCGATGCCGAATCAATCCCGGGTTGGGTGATTGCGATTCGCCGTCCGCTTCGTGAAGATCAGGTGCCCTACGTGGAAATCTGGACTGAAAGCGACTTCATTGCTGAGACAGAGATTCATCAGCTGGACAGGGAAAAGGTAAAGAACGCTTGAGACGCAAATCTCGCAGTCGTTATTATAAAAATCAGGTCATTGTCAGAGTAAGGTCGGTCAACTATTCTGTATACGGCTGATCAAGATTCTGTGCGAGGCTGCGAGATGAAAAAACTCTCAACACAAATCAATAAAAAGATTGAGATCGCTCCATCCATACTCTCGGCCGATTTCACGAGACTGGGCGAGCAATTGGCTGAAGCTGAGCGATGTGGAGCCAATCGCATTCATATTGATGTGATGGATGGCCATTTTGTGCCTCCGGTCACCATGGGTCCTGTTATTGTAGAAGCCTGCCGCAAGGTGACTCATCTCCCTCTGGAAGCCCATCTCATGACAGAAAAGCCCGAGCGCTTGTTTCTCGATTTTATTCGGGCTGGGGCGAGCATCGTCATCGTTCACCAGGAGGCTGTGACCCATCTTCATCGGCTCATTCACCAGGTCAAAGATAGTGGCTCCCAAGCCGGAGTCGCGCTAAATCCTGCGACTCCCATCCAGACTCTGGAACATGTGCTTGAAGAGCTCGATCTTGTCTTGATTATGACAGTCAATCCCGGGTATTCTGCGCAAGCTTTTATACGTTCAATGCTGCCAAAAATTCGTGCGCTATCCACCATGATTGAAGAGCGCAAATTAGCGGTTGATATTGAAGTGGATGGAGGAATCAGCCCCGAGACAGCTTCGCTTGTAGTGCAAGAAGGGGCCAACGTGCTGGTAGCAGGATCTGCCATCTTTGGCAGCAAAGCCGGCATACCGGCTGCCATGAAGATGCTGCAAGAAAGCGCCCTGAGGAGGGGATCATAACGATGGCTCAATTCTCCGAGATTGAAGAGAGCAAGGCTACGCCTGAGATTCAGCAAATCTTTCGAGACGTCCAGCTGGCTCTTCGGTTTAGCGATGTGCCGTGGTTATTTCGCATGCTAGCCAGTCACCCAGGCTTTCTAAAGATCGCCTGGACTGCGATCAAGCCAACGATCACCGATTTTTTTGAGAGCTCAGCAGACCAAATCCGCTCACACGCTATCTCAAAGATCAATAGTTCACTTTCAGGAAACAATCTCAGAGCCGGCTTAAAGAAGATCATGCTCAAGGAAGATGAGATCAACGCGATCTCTGAAAATATTTTAGCGTACCACTTTGTTCATCCCAAGCTTCTGTTAATGACGACTGCTTTAAAGGATTCTCTGGCCGAGAAGCCAGTGGGCGTCACCAGCATTGTCGTTCGTCCGACAGGACGGGGCGTTCCAGTTGGAATACCCCGCATCAAGAGAGTCGATGTAGGAAGCGCAACGGGCAAAGCTAAAGTTGCTCTGGGCGAGAGCGCCAAGCTTCAGAGCCTGCCGGTAAATTCTGACCTGATGCTGACACTTGGCCAGTGGCCCGATGCGCTCGGCACACTCTGGGATAATTTGAAGATAGCCATTCAGTCCAATAAATATGCTTCTCTTCTTGAAGAGACTTCTCAGAGTGCGACGGAAGGCGTTCAGCACCTCCGCAGACGCATAGATCTGGGGCGTGAGGAGCTGGCTCTTGTTGGCATCAACGAAGCGGAGCGGTTGGAAATCATCGCCAACGTCACTGCCGCTCAAACGTACTATCTCAAATCACTTCTGGATTCAGCCTACTTAAGCCTATCTCTGGCTGGACCGGAGGCCTCAGCCATGAGTGGTGAAGCGATGCTCATTCGCTGGGCGCTTCCAAGACGTTCGTAACTCTCTTATGAAAGAAGAAAAAAAGAAGCAGCCCGTAATATTTCTAAAAGGCAAGAAGGTGATCTTGAGGCCTCTCCGCAAGGAGACGGACCTCGAGCAGACAACCCGCTGGATCAATGACCCGGAGGTCAATGTATTTCTCAGCATGTTCTTGCCGATCACTCATCAGGAAGAATCTGAATTCTTTGATAATCTCCCCAAGCGCAAGGAGGACATCATTTTTGCGATTGATACCCGTGATGGCGAGTTTATCGGCCTGATGGGGATTCACAGAATCAATTGGAAAGACCGCACGGCGATAACTGGGGCAGTGCTGGGTGAGAAAAAATACTGGGGCAAAGGTTATGGCACCGATGCCAAAATGATCTTATTAGACTACGCCTTTAATACACTGAATCTAAGAAAGATTTGCTCCTCTGTGATTGCGTTCAATAAACGTAGTCTGCAATACAATCTGCATTGCGGCTACAAAGTTGAGGGCGTGCGGCGCAAGCAATTCTTCCGCAAAGGGAAATACTGGGACGAAATAGAGCTAGGCATCTTCAAGAATGAATGGCTCCCCTACTGGAAGAAGTACCAGAAGTCGAAATAATATCAACAAGAATCCATCTAGCCTGAGATATTCTTCTCGTCTGGTCTGATCCCGCCCGGCTGCATCAAATTAAAAATCGCCAGAATCAAGATTCCTGCCGCTAAAATGAGCACCCAAATCGGATAACCTGTGCTCAAGAGAATCTCTTTGGGAGTGATATTCGGCTGCTCCGTCTGCCAGAAGTTGACCTCAAAGAGCGCATAAAGATTGTTAAAGGCGTGGGCTGCAATGGCAGGAAAGATGCTGTTGCTCTTTACAGCCAGATACCCCAAAAAGAGCCCAGCGGGAAAGACTTCTAAAATTTGAAGAGGCTCAAAGTGAAAGAGCGCAAAGACGAGAGCGGTCAGTGCAATCGCTGCTGGAGGACGTACTGCTGATTCCAACCCCTTTAAGATGAAGCCACGAAAGGCGAGCTCCTCACTGATTCCAGCTCCCACACTGATCGCCAGCGCAAAGAAGAGATAGACCGGGAGATCCCCAGTAAAAACAGAAGATTGCACCAGCGAAATCATGTTGTCAGATACCAGCCCAGGGAAGAATTGAACCAATATTTGCGAGAGCTGTGCCACAAGAATTCCGAGCGGCACAATCGCCAGCACGCCCCAAAGATAGAATTTAGCAGGACAGGCTCGCAACCGCAATGTATTCTTTAGATCAAATTTCTTGAGCCGAATAAAAAAGAGGACCAGCCCAATGATGAGCAGAGCCTGAGCCGTCGTCCCGATGGCTGTGAAGAGCTGCCCCTCTACTGAAACCCCAATTCCCGTGAGAAACAACCCGACGAGCCCAAGCCCAAAGATGAGCACAAAGATCATCGAGATAAAAAAACCCGTGGCGTGGCTAGCCTCTGGGGTCGCAAGCCTGTCAACCTCAGGATCGTGCAAAGGCGTCCTCCATTCCTACGAATGAATACGTCTTGATGTCAAGGATCAGATAAATCGAATATGATACAGTATATTCCCATGGAAATATCAAGCAAGAAAAGAGTTATCATTCTGCTCAGCTTTGGCGTAGCGCTCGTTGCCGTCATCTTGTTGGCAATGAGTCTGCAACAGCTTCAGTTTTCGAATGGGGTCATCTATAGAAGCCCTTCAGGCCAGGGGAGCCCGGGGGGAAGCAGCAGCGGAACCCTCTCTGCACTCGATAACGCAGTCATCTCCGTAATTCGCATTCTCTTTCTGATACTCTTGCCTCTCTCGCTTCTCTATTTTGTGCTTTCCCCCAGTGCGCGAAAACGCGTCCTGCGAGATGTTCTGCTCATTGGCTTAGTGCTCTTATGCGTCTATGTAGTTGTGAATGCATTTACGCCACCACCTCTGCGAGACAAAGAACCTCCACCCCCCGCCGCGGCAGAGGCAGCAGATTCAGATCCATCCAGTCCTTCTGATTTTGTAACCAATCCGCCAAGATGGTTCACATTCGGCATCACGTTTATTGTGATCGCCCTTCTGTTAGCAATTGCCCTCTTTTTCTGGCTTCGCGCACAAGCTCATCATTCAGAGATTGGGCTTAAAAAGACCACCCCCTTAGGGGGCATTGTGGATGAGGCGAATGTGACTCTGCAAGAACTCCGCTCTGGCGGAAATCTAAAAGATGCGGTCATCCGCTGCTATCGTGAGATGTGCCTCACACTCAGCGAGACAAAAGGCATCCAGAGACAGCGGGCCATGACTCCGAGAGAATTTGAAACCCATCTCACCAGAGCCGGGCTGCGCGACGAGCACATCCGCCAGTTGACACGTCTCTTTGAAGGCGCTCGCTATGGGGATCAGTCCGCCAATCCAGAGATGGAGCGCGAGGCGCGGCTCTGCCTGGAAGCGATCGTACAAAACTATGCGAAGGCAGCATGAAGGATAAGCGGCTCTGGCCAATCTTCGGGATCTTGATCGCTGCCATTCCGGTCACGCTCTTCTTTCAAGAAGAGTTTCGCACTGCTGTGATCATTCCGCTGGCCCACTTCTTCTGGCTAGCCAGCCTCTTTATTGACTCCATTCCACAAGCACTCGTTTGGGTGGCATTGCTGCTCGTCGTGCTGGTGATAATCTCTGCCAATTTTTTTCGAGTCCCCAAGATGCGCTTCAAGAGAGATTCTGGGGTAATGCGTCGCATGGGCGCTGTCGAGTCCTGGCTTGAGTGGATCATTCAGGCCGAGCAGGGCACCTATTACCGAGGGCGTCTGGCCAAGCGCATGATGGATATGGCCATTCCGATAATTGCTTACACCGATCGGCTGTCAACCACAGCAGTGAAAAGGAGAATTGAAGATGCCTCATTAAAGCTCCCGCCAGACGTCTTGAGCTATCTTCAGCAAGGGCTTGAGACACTTGCTTGGCGCTCTTTTTACGATCCTTTCTTGCGAATCCCATTTTTGAAACGAAAAGAAGATGTCGCCATTCTGACGAGCGGCCCCATCAGGCTTATTGAATATTTGAGGCAAACTTTCAAAGGGAGAGTGGGGAGATGAGTGTTCAAATTTCCAGTATCACAGAGATCACCAGCCGTGTGATCGGCGAAGTGGAGAGTGTGATTGTCGGGAAAAAGAGTCTTTTGCAGGAGATCATGGCCGCCATCCTGGCCGATGGCCATATTCTGCTCGAAGATTATCCAGGGCTGGCCAAAACTCTGATCGCAAAATCCTTTGCGACGGCTCTCGGGCTCGACTTTAAGCGCATTCAGTTTACGCCTGATCTCTTGCCCAGCGACATCACTGGAAGCTATATCTTTGACCGGGCCACCAGCCAATTTGAGCTGCGGAAAGGCCCCATCTTTGCCAATCTCATCCTGGCCGATGAAATAAACCGAGCATCTCCCAAAACACAGTCCGCTCTCCTCGAAGCGATGCAAGAGATCCAAGTGACACTCGAAGGAACTACGATGAAGCTCTCCGAGCCCTTCATCGTGATCGCGACTCAAAATCCCATTGAATATGAAGGGACATTCCCGCTTCCTGAAGCACAGCTCGACCGCTTTCTTGTCAAGCTCGCAGTTGGATATCCATCGATTGCGGAAGAGCAAGAGATTCTGCAGCGCCGCCGGGAGCGCCGCAGTGATAGCGTCCAGCTCCAACAGGTCACAAATGCAGCGGAGCTATTAGAGATTCGGGCCGTACTCGAAGATATCTTCGTTGACCCAGACATCGAGCGCTACATCTCCGAGCTGGTTGGGCAGACTCGCTCAGACGCACGGGTAGCGGTGGGCGCCAGTCCGCGAGGCTCTTTAGCGCTTCTCAAACTGGCAAGGGCGCGGGCTGCACTCGAAGGCCGAAGCTATGTCATCCCAGACGATGTCAAGACCTTTGCCATGGCTGCCCTTGTGCATCGGATAATTCTAGAACCGGATCTCTGGATGAAGCGCCACGCCGCAGAAGAGGTCGTAAACTCAATTCTGGAAAGCACATCCGTGCCCGTAATCGAGCAGAGCTAAAGTTTTCTTAACTCCAGAATTTTGTGATCACTTCTTCTGAGTATGAGCCAAAATCCAGTCACCCATGATCTTTAGAGCGCTCGGTGAGATCGTCTCTTCGATCTTCGAATACTCGTTGGGAGAGCCTGTCGTGCTTGTCTGGAAGAGATGATTGAGTTTGGGGAACTTTATAATGGTGTAATCGGCGTTCCCGCCAGCCTCAAGTTCAGCGGCAATCGGGAGCAAGTTTTGGCTGGGCAGAACTTGCAGATCGCGCTCTCCATTCAGCACCAGAACTGGGCATTTCACGCTCCGCAGGGTCGGTGCTGGATCATAGCTGAGGAAGAAGCGAAACCAAGGGGACAAGAGCGTCGTGATTAGAGCATCTGCATTGCTTTCGTCAGAGCCCAATGCGCTCTTCTCTTCAGCGGTCCATGTCTCCGTCTCTTTGAAAAGCTCACGAATCTTCGACGCGGCCAATGTGTCATCGTTCTCTTCTTTTACAACTGAATCAATGCGTTTCTGAAGATCCATGGCTTTGGCAATGGCCGCCTCACCCACACCTTGAGCCCGTTCAATCGCTGCCCATTGAGCCTCGATGACATCGCTTCCAGGAACTCCAGTTCCTGCCATCAAAATAATAAATGAAACGTCAGAGTCATGAGCGGCCACCATCGGTGCAATCAATCCACCTTCACTATGGCCAATCAGGCCAATTCGTGTGGGATCAATCTCTTTTCGGCTCTTGAGAAATTCGATGGCAGTCTGCACATCCGTTGCGAAGTCTGCGCTTGTGGCTTTTGAAAAATCGCCGGTAGATTTGCCAAAGCCCCTGTCGTCGTAACGCAAGACTGCAATTCCTTGCCGGGTCAGATAATCCGCCAATACCAAGAAGGGGCGGTGATTGAGCAGCTCTTCATTGCGGTCCTGTGCTCCGGAGCCTGTGATGAGCACGACAGCCGCATAGGGTCCTCCGGATCGAGGCAGAGTAAGTGTTCCAGCCAGCGTGTCTCCTGCTGCGTCGTTCTTGAATGAGACCTCTTCTTCGTTGTACGGATAAGGCTTGGTCGGGTCCTGTGGCCGCTTTGTCGCCGCAGTGATAGCACTAGGACTCGACTTCTCAAAGATGAGAGGAGCAGCCGCTCCTGACTGGTTCCACGTCCCTGCAATCTTGGTGCCGTCGGCATTGAGAGTCCCATCAAACGAGGCTCCAATCGCTTTCATCTCAAAGTGAAGCTTCTGATCTTGCAGAGTGATTGTGTCAATCGGCAGGTTGAGCGCCCCCTGATCAATGCTGTCCAGCGTGCCAGAGAGTGCGCCATCGGCAGCCACGGATATTCTCAAGACCACTCGTGGCTTATTCCCACCCCCGACATCTAGCGCTCCCTGCCAGACTTGGTTTTGCTCTGGAGTCGGAGCGATTGTCTTTGTCATCTTTTCAATGACTAGGGAGACAGGCCGCTGGGCGGTAATGGCCAGTCCTAGAGCAACTGCGGCCAAGACGGCCAGAATCAGAAGCAGTTTTGTCGTATTCACAATTCCCTCCAGTGGATATGAAATCAGCTTCTCAGAAGACTTCTATTAACGCATCGAAATCAATTGTAGCTTGTGGGAAATCAAATGGAAACAGAGATTGATAGATTTAATTTCAACTAGAAGTTGATCTTAAATTGAAGATCGGCATCTTCCAAGCCATCAGCATTGAATGTGGCCTGAAGATTGAGATCTACCAGACCCGTTGAGGTAGCGAGTCCGAAGGAGATTCCGTTGAAGACCGCTGCAGTCGATGGCCCAGGGATAAAATCGACAGTTGTTGTAAACGTCAGTCCGGATCTGACAACCTCAAGCATCAATTCAAAATTGAGCACGCCGACACCTGGAGCTATGAGAAGATCAAACGAGAGGGTCGCAGGATTGCTTTCTGGATTGAGCGTAGCTTTATAGAGAAGCTCTAAATTTCCAAGCGTGCCATCTTCATTGATATTGAAGATAAACGTTCCTGAGCCTGTGGTGAGATTGATCTTGGCCCCGTTAAAGAAGATGAGAGAATTGAAATCAAAGGGATCCGAGAATTGCAAGAGCTCAATCTCTGCTGCGAACGGAATCGGTCCGCCTGAGATATCAAAGAAGGTATCGACAAAACATCCAACATTAAAGAGAGCCAGGATAAAGTCACAATAAATCTCACCATCGGCTGTAATGCCCGGAGCGATTGGAACAGCTTCGATGAGCAAGTCTTCGTAGTCAAACAAGATGTCCGGCTTTGACTTGCCCGTGAAAAGGCTGCTGCAAAAGAAGTTGACCGTGTAATCAAAAATATCTTGGTGCTTCTTGATGTCAACCTGATCCTGCGTGACACAGATGCCCGTCTCAGCTGTAATTGTGATCCCACTGATTGTTTGGCCGGAGAGCCGCATCACATCGCCAAAAACGACACCTGGCGTCTGCGGCCCTACGAACAGAGCGACCCCATCTTGGATCAAGGCAATATTGGTAAAGGCGACTCCACCCAAGGTCATTTGAGCTTTGACTTGTTGACCGAAAAAACGCAACTGGTCATGAACAGGAATTGGGAATCCGAAGAAGGGGAAGCGGCCAAAGACTGTTTTGGACTCAACGTCAAGAATACCCATCGTGGCGTCAGCCGTGATGATTACATCTTCAATTCCTGCAATACCAAAGTGTGCATGGAGCTTAACACTAAGACCACTGATAACGGTCGTAACATCCAGTGCGTTCTCGATATCAAAGTCAACAATTGAGAGCTCGCTGCTGGTCGTCTGGGGATGGAAGGAGATATGGGTCCCAAAGCTGCCTGTGACATCTGCAAAGGCGGCAGAAGCGAATAGAGTCACAAAAAACGTCACAGCAAAAAGAATTGAAGAGAATCTAACGTTGCCTGCCACTGCCCCCTCCTTTTTGCACAGCACCTAGACCTTTCAAGTTCAATGTAAACCTGAGCAGAATAAAAGTCAATTCTCATCATCTGTCAAAGAGTAACAATTACAATATAATCTTACTCAGCTATGGAATTCCGTCTTCTACTGATGGCTGCACTGATCTCAGGCCTCTTTATGGCTGGACTCATCTCTCAGATCGGTGGGGTGATCATTCTCACGATTCCACTAATTCTCTATGTGGCAAGCGCATTTCTGGCGGGTCCGCACTCAGCCAAAATTGAAGCCAAGCGGAGATTGAGCCGGGATCGCGCCTCTCAAGGGGCTGAGATCGAAGTTCACTTGGAAATCAACAATGCCGGATCTGCGTTGGAAGAGGTCTTGATTGAAGAGGTCATGCCTCATGGGCTCGAGTTGGTGGACGGAGAGATGAGCGCCTTTTGCACGCTCTTACCCAACCAACAGATCTCTTTGACGTACAGAGTGCGTGGAATTCGCGGCCATTACCACTTCTCCGGGGTTCAGGTGACCGCCTCAGATCATCTGGGGATCTTTCGTAAAAAGACTTTTTTATCAGTTCCGAGCCGCCTCTTTGTTCTGCCACGTGTCCATAAATTGAAGAAGATCGCGATTCGCCCTCGCTATACCCGGATCTACTCTGGAATGATTCCCGCCAGGCTTGGCGGTCCCGGGGTCGAGTTTCATGGTGTCCGCCCATATCAGCCAGGTGACCCGCTCCGCTGGATCAACGCCAGGGCGACCGCGCGCCGCTCGGAAGCCATCTATATCAATGAATTTGAGCAGGAGCGAGTGGCTGATGTCGGCCTCATCCTGGATGCGCGAAGCCTGAGCAACATGCCAAGCGATCAGGGCTCACTCCTAGATTATTCCATTGACGCAGCGGCGGCCCTCTCTGACTCTTTGCTTGAAAACGGGAACCGGGTCGGATTGCTCATCTATGGCGGACCCATACAATGGACCTTCCCGCGCTATGGCCGAGTCCAGAAAGAGCGCATCTTGCAATCCCTTGCCGGTGCGGAGCTTGGGGCAAATCCCATCTTTGAAGATTTGGGCTATATCCCCACGCGGCTCTTTCCAAGGCACACCCAACTCATTGTCCTCAGCCCGCTGGTTGATGAAGATCTTCCTGTCCTGCTTCGACTCCGGGCACGAGGCTATCCGATGGTGATTGTCAGCCCCGACCCCATCGAATATGAGCAGCGCCAACTAGGGGAGGATCGCCGTGTGCAGTTTGCGGCTCAGATCGCCCGATTGGAGCGGGAATTTCTGCTCAAACAACTTCGCCAGGCCGGCATCTCCATTGTGGACTGGAATTTGCAGCAGCCATTCCATCACGTTGCTCACCAAGTCTTGAGCCGCCCGCAGCTCTTGGCCAGACCCATTGAGGTACGGCGATGATCAGACCAGCTTTTGGAATCTCCCTCGGAGTGGCCGCCCTCTCGTTGATTTTGACTTTCGCCGCTTCTGGAGCCTGGGCGTGGGCAGCGATTCTCTTCCTCTACGGAGTGCTCTGGTGGTATTCAGAGAAGAGCAAAAAAGCATGGGTGCCATCCGTTGGGCTTCTTCTTTTCACTGGAATGGCTGCCTCTGGAATGGCCGCAGGGCTTGCCAAAGAGAGCTTGTTGCTGGGTGCTGTGATGACCTTGGCCGCGTGGGACCTGGATCTCTGGCGCCAGCGTGCAAGCAGAGCGAGTCGACAAGATAATCTGGGCGCTCTGATGCGCCCGCATCTGGAGCGGTTGGCTCTCGTTCTGGCTCTTGGGTACGGAGTGAGCTGGCTCGTCCTCTCTGTGCGCATGGAGCTAGGCTTCTGGTGGATCTTCATTTTGGCATTCGCAGGTGTGATTGCGCTTGCCAAAGCCCTGGGAGCTTTACAACAAGAGAGTGATTGACAAACGGATTCACATTTTCTTATAAACTCAGTCCAAGAAAAATCTTGAGTCTTTTATGAAAGGACAAGAACCAAAATGAGCATGAAGCTTTTGAAGAAGCTATCGGAGGCGGCTGGCATTCCAGGCCGTGAAGAGGCACTTCGCGCCATCGTAAAAGAGGAGCTGCGCCCGCTTACGGATGAGATCTACACAGATTCTCTGGGCAACGTCATCGCTCACAAGAAGGGGAGCGGAAAATGCAAAGTGATGATCGCAGCACATATCGATGAGATCGGCTTCTTTATCAGTCATGTGGATGAGAAGAGCGGCTTTTTGCGCATCGAGCCGGTCGGCGGCTTTGACGCCCGCGTCCTGATGGCTAAGCGCGTGCTGGTTCACACCGAATCGGGCGATCTGATCGGCGCCATCGGTGCCCGGCCTGTCCATGTCATGAGCGAAGAGGAGAGGAAAAAACCGCTTGAAGTCAAAGACCTGTTTATTGATCTCGGGCTGTCAGGCGACAAAGTGAAAAAGAAGGTGATGGTAGGAGATTTTGTCACTCTTCGACAAGACTTTGTCGAGATGGGCGACCACGTGAGTGGCAAGACACTCGATGACCGCCTCGGCGTCTATGTGATGATCGAAGCCGTGCGGCGCGTGAAGAAGCACAAGGCAGACATCTATGCCGTGGCCACCACACAAGAGGAGGTCGGGCTGCGCGGCGCCAAGACCTCTGCTTATGCCGTGACACCCGATATTGGCATAGCGCTGGACGTCACAATCGCCAGTGACGTGCCGGGGACTCCAGAGCAAGATCAAGTGACTCGTTTAGGCAAGGGGACGGCCATTAAGATCAAAGATTCGTCGTCAATCTCTCATCCAAAGCTGGTACGGCGCTTCCGCGAGATCGCCGAGAAGAAGAAGATTCCCTATCAGATGGAGATTCTCCCACGCGGTGGCACCGATGCAGGCGCGCTTCAGCTCAACAAAGAGGGCTCGGCTGCCATTACGCTCTCCATCCCTACTCGATACGTTCACACTGTAGTTGAGAGCGCGCATAAAGCTGACATCGAAGCCTCGATTGCGCTTCTAGCCGCATTCTTAGAGACTGCGCACGAAGCAGACATCTCACTTTAGTTTCCCAATTCGACCTCAAATAGAAAAGGGCAGACAGCCGTCTGCCCTTTTCTCAAGACCATGCTGTTCTAAACGGCTTACTCTTTTGTAATCATTCCACGCGGTCCCATAAAATAGGAATCCATCATGACAAAAGCCATCTTCGTTACAGGTGCCAGCAGCGGCATCGGCTATGCGCTCGCCACAGACCTGGCCAGCAAAGGCCATCGGGTCTATGCCACAGTCAGAACTCCTGAAGACGAGATGAGATTGGACCAGACTGAGAATATCTACCCGCTTATGCTGGATGTGAGAGACAGAGCACAGATTGAAGAGTCAAGAAGAATAATTGTCGGTGAGAGGATGGGGCTGTACGGGATAGTCAATAATGCCGGAGTAGGACCCATCGGGCCTCTACATACGTTTACAGACAAAGAGATGCTGGATCTCTTCGAAACAAATGTCTTTGGCCCCTTTCGCATGACCAATGCCTTTCTCGATCTTTTATTAGAGTCCAAAGGCCGCATTGTCAACATCGGCTCACAGGGTGGCTCAGTCTCTATGGCTTATTATGGGCCATATACAATGACAAAGCATGCACTCGAAGCCTACTCAGTCGCACTAGGAGCGGAGCTTCAGCCCTACGGAGTATTTGTAAGTATTGTGCAGCCAGGTGGGATTATCTCTGAGATCGGAGCAAAGATGGCACTGGGGAATTTAACTCGATTCCGACGTGCCAGTCCGCCATTTGAAGAGGCTGCAAAACAAGTGATTGCGGCCTTGGAAATGCCAACAAGCTTCGATGTGAGCAAGCCTGAATCTGCCACCAATCGCAATCCGTCCTCCCCAGACATTGTCATAGAGGCTGTGACTCATGCCTTGTTTTCTGAACATCCAAAACCGCGCTATCTAGTTGGCACTCGCTGGGAAGGAAACCGGGTCATCAATATGCTGCTCGAACGGCTGGCCGATGTGAATCAGTGCAAGACTCTCCAATATTCACGCGATGAGCTTGTCGATTGGCTCGATAAGAAGTTATCTGAATGCAGCGATTGATGCAGTCAAGTTTGACAATAGTTTTCTAGACGTCTACTATTTTCAGAATGATAAAGTAAGATTTGAGAGATGTCATTCTGGCGAAATAAAAACCACAGGAGGTTGAAATTGATCCTTATACGAAAGGTCAAATCAATTGTAATAGCGGTTTTGGCTGCTATTTTGTCAACAATAGCTTGCGAAAATGGATTCGCGGGTGACACGACTCCACCTGTCGTTTCATGCGGATCAGGCCCTTCTGGCTGGGTAACTCACGATGTACAAATCCAGTGCCAGGTGACTGATCCGGAATCAGGCGTGCGTGAGCAAAACGGTTCAAACCCATACTTCGAGTGCTGTTTTAATTTTGACCTATCGACATACGTGGAGGATGAGCATGAGGATGCAAATGTGTTCACAAACTCCATTACATGGTGTAACAGCGCAGGACTATGCACAACCGCAGGGCCGCTTGGTCCATTTAAGATAGATAAGAAGTATCCGACTTATGAATGTGATACTCTCCCGTCAGGCTGGCAATCTCACAATGTATCAGTTCATTGTTCAGCGCAAGACTGGGGTTCAGGACTAGCAAATCCTAGTGATTCCAGCTTTGAACTTTCTACGCCACCGGTCGACGGTTATGAATATGCGGAGCTGTTTACCCCAGGTTATGAGATCTGTGACAATGTAAACTTATGCATATTTATAAATTCAATGGGTCCAATTATGGTAGACATGAAGGCCCCGCAGTTAGCAGGCTGCGATAGTCCAGATGGGAATTGGCATGTTGACGATGTAACTCTCTATTGCACTTATACAGATGGCGGGTCTGGTCCTACAACCCAACGAATCAGTTTGAGCACAAATGTTCCAGCAAGTGGAAGTGATGAGAATGCTGCAGCTTCAGCCCATGGGTCTGAAGCATGCGATACCGTTGGAAATTGTGCACCTCCGCCCCCAGATATCGCAGGGAATAAGGTAGACAAAAGTGGCAAGGCGGGTCAGAGTGCTGACACAAAAGGACCCATTGCATTTTGCGTGCAGATAGATGGCAAATCTCCGACCTTTACTCTCAATCAGTCAGGAGCAACGGTAAGTGTAAGCGTTTCAGATAGCGGTTCTGGCGTAGAGGCTCCGAGTGTAAGTATCGGTGTCTCAACAAGTACACCAGGCAATAATACGGTGACCATTACCGTGCAGGACCTTGCAGGAAACACGACCACAATCGAGTGTCCTTATATTGTAGATTACAAATTCGGCGGGTTCAGTTCGCCTAAAGGCAAAGATCCAAACGATAAATCGACAAGCCCAGTACCATCCTTTGCACTGGGGAGTGCGATACCAATCAAGTGGCAGCTTAGTGATGCAAATGCAGTATTTATAAAAGATGTCGCAATGGTTGTCTCCCTGAAAGTGGCGTTTAATGCAAACTGTAAAGGAAGCGCAACGGGCGAACCTGTCGAACTACTGACCACAGAGGGACGGAAGGGTTTGATATACGACACTGGAAAAGACCTGTTCAGTTTCAACTGGTCCACTCAGGGACTCAAGTCTGGCTGTTACAACATCATGCTTGGCCTGAATGACGGGACAGTTCATGAGTTAATCATTTCACTAGCCCCATAGCAACATTACCTAACCAGGGCTTTGTCATCAAGTGGGGAGCCGAAAGTTGGCTCCCCTTTGATTTATTTCACAATTTTCTCAGATCGAAAACTTCCCGTTGCGAAAAACTATCTTCCTAAATATGGAATTTCCGGTTGGTCTGCACAAAAGGGTTCTTCTTGACAGAGGTAGCAATTATGGCAAAGGGATTTTTAATCAATATCACTGGGGCGTGCACCCCTAGAACTGTACCAGTCAAAAGTAGAGAATCGGCGGATCAAGGAAGGAGCCAAGCAGATGAAGAAGAGCCGATTCAGCGAGCAGCAAGTGGTACAGATCTTGGCAGCAGGGGATCAGGGAGAGAAG
>JACQCZ010000010.1 GCA_016201405.1 Candidatus Acetothermia bacterium
TCACCCCGGTGGAGTTTCGAGACGGTGTACGGATTCCCTTGCTGGAGCATGGGCGTCCATCCTCGCACCAGAGCAGCAAACGGCAGAATGGCAACCACAGTCTCTACTTACGGGTGGTACTAAAATAGGGGGCAGGCCAGATCTGGACTCTGAATTGGATCTGACTCGGTTTCGTAGACACCGTAAGACTTGAGGAAGAAGTCTGCATTGTCGGGATGTCGTATATTCCAGCCAAAGACCTTCAAGTAAAAATCGACGGAGCGCTCAATATCTAAGGCTGGGATTTGCAAATAGCAAATTTTCCCATTTCCGAGAGTCGGGTGCTTTGATGCTTGCCTGTCCATAATTTCTAGTATAGTTTATGGAAGACTTCGGCAAAACTCTGGACTTGAAGGAGAGATGGCTCTGACACGACTGCTGGCTCCAGAAGATTTCTATGTCGATCCCGATATTCGCAAGGCCGAGACGCTGCCGATGCTGGCCCTGTGGGACCCTGATTTTCTGGCGCTTGAGCTGGCCACAATCTTCAAGAAGACTTGGCTGTGTGTCCCAAAGCCCATTTTCAGAGGAGCACCAGAGAATGAGCCAGAGAGAAAGAGTACGCTTCTAGATATTCTTGAGATGCGGGGCAACGCCGTCCGCTTCTCGCTGCTCAATGAATCGCTCTTTCTGAAGCGCGACTTCAATCCCAAGGGAGCGCCAGCGCTCCACTGCTTCTCCAATCTCTGCCCGCATGCCTTCTACCCGCTCTTGCAGCAAGAAACAGATGAGAGCCGGTCGAATCTGATCCGCTGTCAGCAGCATGGACTGGTCGCCGAGTGCGATGGCCGCTTCAGATCACATCCTGCCTTTCCTGATCCAGATGACAAGACTCAAAAGCAGTTGAGCCTGACGGAGTATCCTCTGGAAGAATGGGGAGACTCTCTTTTTATCTGCCGGGGTGAGCCAATTGGAAAATTTCAAGATTTTTTGGGAGAGGTGCAGAATACTCTGGCCCACGTGCCATTCGAGACTTTTAGATACATGCCGCAGCTGGAAGAGCGCCGCCTTCTGCAAGGAAACTGGAAGCAGCATGCCTGGAATTATCTGGACTCATTGCATATTGGCTGGATTCACAAGGCGCCCAACGGCCTGCAGGATGCACTGGAGATGGCCTCGTACCAGACAGAATTCCATGGCTACTCTTGTTTGCAGTGGGCATATGCCAAAGATTCTGCGCATGGCTTTGATCCGGTGAATCTGCCTGCCAGATTTCGTGATCCCCAGCATCCCGAGAAGAGAGTCTTTGCGCTCTGGTGGTTTGTCTTCCCGAATCTTGCTTTGAATTTTTACCCCTGGGGGCTCTCTATCAATGTCTACATGCCCGTGCCAGACAACCCCGGACAGACAGAGTTTTTGTGGTATCACTATGTCTGGAATGCACAGAAGTACATGAACCGAGAGGCCATCTGGCTCAGCGCTCAAGTAGACCTTGAGGATGTGGATGCGATGCGCAGAGTCTGGGAGGGCTTGAGCTCAAAATC
Organism: Candidatus Acetothermia bacterium; assembly: GCA_016201405.1. Taxonomy (GTDB): domain Bacteria; phylum Bipolaricaulota; class Bipolaricaulia; order RBG-16-55-9; family RBG-16-55-9; genus JACQCZ01. Next base: position 1,524 of record JACQCZ010000010.1, read on the forward strand.
GGAGCCCATGAAAAGGGGCTTATTTGGTCCGGAGCGTGAGAGAGGCCCGCACTGGTTTCACCGGCTTGTCTATGAGCTTGTTTCTGACGGCCAGAAATAGTGCTCTAATCGCTTTGACAGACCATGATTATTTAAAACAACCACATCTAAATTCTTCTATTTTGCACCCAAATCATTCATTGTGCAGATGAGCTGCAAAAGGCTTCAGATATTTGACCAGCAATTGGACGAATGGTATGAAGACCGCAAGTTGAATATCTGGGAATTATTCGATACACAGGATGTTAGAAAAAGTGGAGAAGGCGCTGGCGCCTTGCAGCGCCTTCTCCTACATAGTGCATGAAGATTTAGCCTGGCGATCCGCTAATTTTGAAGCGAGCTACATCCATGCCCTTTGCCAGAGTGAGCTTCCAGGTCCATTGACAAAGCAATCAATCTTGCCCACTGCCCTGGAAACGCAATCAGGATCAGAGGCTAAGCTACCACCCAAATCATCAAATGCTGTCCAGGTACGGCCATCCCAAGAGATGTGCCACATAGTGCCTCCCGGGCCCTGAGCGAATACATCCATACGATTCTCGGCCCAGGACGCAACGGATGGACCGGAAAGGAGAATCCCGCCCAACGATTTCCAGTCATTCCAACTTCGGCCATCCCAGGATCTTTGCCACAGTGCACCATCCGGACCTCTGCCAAAACAGTCGATACTGTTGGTGTTGCGAGAGACGCAATCCGGACTGGAAGTCAATAAGCCACCCAAGTCTTCCCAATCGGTCCATGCCAATCCATTAGACGTCAGGAGGGCAGAGCGATGCCAAAGCGCATTGTTAGCTCCCCGGACAAAGACATCTAACACGCCTGGTCCACGAGTAGACGCTGAGGGTCCAGAGCTGAGAACGCCAACTAAATCAGTCCATGTATCCCAACTCGCTCCGTTCCAGAAGTTGTGCCAAAGAGAGGCATTGGGGCCGCGAACGAAACAATCGATGCGCGATGCCCCCCAAGAGACACAATCTGGCTCCGAGGTCAAAATACCCCCGAGGTCCTCCCAGTCGCTCCAAGCAGTGCCATTCCACTTTTTATGCCACATCGATCCGTTAGGACCTCTAGTAAAGACATCTAACGAGTTCTCTCCCTGAGACGCGACTGAGGGTCCTGATGTCAATATCCCACCAAGGTCGGTCCAGTTTGACCAGATTGCACTGCCAGGAATCTGAACGAGCAAAAGTAGCAGTGCAAGGCTCCCGACTGACCGCATTGCGAAATGCTTCATGACATTACCTCCTTTGTTTTATGGTCCGGAAGATTGCCGAGCCGTTGCGAACCTCGCTAAGTTTCTTCATGAGTCCACAGAGTGACTGCCTTCTTCTCATTTCTCTTTATTGAGTCTACGCCGCCGATTACGAAGAAGACAAGCCCCTGTTTTACTATCTCCACCACTCAATAGTGGATTTGAGACTCTGCTGCAAATGTCTGAGCTAGCCCGTTACAGTAAGACATTATGGGTTAATCCAACTCGACGAACTCAGCTTCCATCCCTTGAGTAGAACGATCTGCAAGAAGAATCATTATGAAGTCGCTTTTCTCTTGTATTTTGCGCGCCATGCTATGGTAGTCCGCATGAAAAGATCTGCGCCCAATTAGACAATGCTTCTTTTAAACATGCGTTTTGTCGCAAATGTGTGAATCTGGCCATCTTTCTCATAGGTCAGCTCAAAGACCCATGACTGAGTATTGGGTTCCCAGACGAATCGATTCATAAACGGAGTCTCTTTATACTGAAAGATGAATGAGATCATGTCTCCATATCGTTTACCCAGACCAATCACACGAGAGTACCCTGCTCCAAATGTGTCTAATAAATGCAGAATGTAGCTTTCATCTTTCTCATCGTAACCAATGAAATAGATTGCCTGATAGAGCGGTAGGGGCGTGCACCCCTAGAACTGTACCAGTCAAAAGTAGAGAATCGGCGGATCAAGGAAGGAGCCAAGCAGATGAAGAAGAGCCGATTCAGCGAGCAGCAAGTGGTACAGATCTTGGCAGCAGGGGATCAGGGAGAGAA
>JACQCZ010000008.1 GCA_016201405.1 Candidatus Acetothermia bacterium
ACCCCGGTGGAGTTTCGAGACGGTGTACGGATTCCCTTGCTGGAGCATGGGCGTCCATCCTCGCACCAGAGCAGCAAACGGCAGAATGGCAACCACAGTCTCTACTTACGGGTGGTACTAAAATAGGGGGCAGGCCACTACATTATCTCCTTATTTACAATCAAACTATGGCTTGCGTTACACAGTTAGTTCGAGTGGGAGCGTACTGAGAGAAGTTTAGCGAAACTTGACAAGCCATTGTACTAACTTGCATTATGAAAGACACCCACTACCAGATAATACCATGTGGGAAACCTGTGGTAGTAGAACTGAGACCGATAGCCCAACTATCAAACACGGCATGAACTGGTGAAGTGAAGAAGCCCGTCGATTTATTGGGGAAGTAAGTTTTCGTCTTTCCATTCGACAGATGAAAGGGGTAAATTTGTCACAACTGCTTCATTCGTTGAAACCTTGACACCAAGTGACCTGAGAAGAGTTAAGCTTCAAACAGTCAATATTGGGGAGCAACACATTGATTGTCTTGCGGTATTAGCTCGATAAGTGGCTACAAGAGGAGGATCATGTTTCTTAAGAAAACGTTAGTAAGTGTAATGATTATATCGGCTGTGATGCTCACTGGGTGTGAGTTCCTACGTGAAATAAAACATCGAAATGATGGCAATGAGAACTCCTCGTCTCATAGTGGGCCTGCCATCTTTTTCGATGACTTCAATGATGGACTTGATCCTGCTTGGTTTATCAGGAGCGGCACATATGATACGAATTATGGCTATCTGACTTCAGGTGGAGTGGAGCTTTATGTAAGAACTAAAGACAGCCCAAGCTGGACTAACTACAGAGTAGAAGCAGATCTTAGCAGTCTCGGGAACGTAAAATTCCATTTTAGGACATCAGCTGACTTTAAGAGAAGTCTTGTAATCAATTTTTTTTTCGGAGGAATCAGTTGGTGGCAAAACGGTGATGAGCGACAGGGACAATTTGACGATGGATCTGAAAACCTTCCTGTATCATTGAGAAATGGAGCACACATAATCGTAGATGCGATTGGGAATAAATATACGATCTACGTGAAGCAGAATGACCAGGGCGAACTCGTCAAAATGGGAACAATCACCAATGACGCTTACACGGTTGGCATGCCCGGGCTTTCATTCTGTTGTGGCTCACGCGTCGATAATTTTCAGGTCAGTGATAAATAGGGGCCAGTTTCGATGTAAGTCCTTTTTTGGAAACGGAAGTTTTGATTGGGAGGTTTTCGACGCGGGTTCCTATAACGGCAGCATTGTTATTGCTTCTCCGAAGTCGGAAATTTCAGGCTTGAAGCAGCAATTGACTTTTCTTTCGTCAGCCGATAATCTCTCTACTTCATGCAAGCCATTGAGATCAATGATGTAAAAAAATATTACGGCAGCACGAAGGCTGTAGATGGCGTCAGCTTTAGCATCGGCCAAGGTGAAGTTTTTGGCATGCTCGGTCCAAACGGAGCAGGCAAGACCACAACCACTGAAATCATCGAAGGGCTGCGCCTTCCCGATTCAGGCTCTGTATCGGTGCTCGGTCTCGATCTGGCAGGCCACAAGAAGCAGATCAAGAACCGCATCGGCGTTCAGCTTCAGACAACCGCACTCTATCCAAGGCTCACGGTGCGCGAAGTGCTAGATCTCTTCAGCACATTCTTTAACGGAGAGAAGCGCACCACGGATCAGCTGATTGAGCTCGTCAATTTGCAAGAGAAACAAGATACACTGAGCAAAGATCTTTCCGGTGGCCAGAGACAGCGTCTCTCTGTGGCTCTGGCGCTCATCAACAAACCAGAAATTGTCTTCTTTGATGAGCCAACAACAGGACTCGACCCGCAGGCAAGGCGCAGCATGTGGGATACGATCCGCGAGATTCAAAAATCGGGCACGACAGTATTTCTGACGACGCACTACATGGAAGAGGCGCAGACTCTCTGTGACCGGGTGGCCGTTGTCGATGCGGGAAAGATCATTGCGCTTGGAACGCCAAATTCATTGATCAACCAGCATTTTCAAGAGACGGTGATTGAGTTCAATATCATTGGAAATTCGCCTCAAGTGGGCACATTTGCCAAGATCAAAGGAATCACAAAACCCGGCGTCCGAGAGGATGGACATGTCACGCTTTATTCAACCGACATCACATCTTCGTTGGGTGGACTGACGGACATGGCCAAGAGCGGAACATTCCAATTTGATGCCCTCAACGTGCGCCGCGCCACACTGGAAGATGTCTTTCTCAAACTGACCGGAAAGCATATTCGGGAGTGATTATTTTGCAGCCCCTCATCTCTCTCTACCGCTCCAGCCTCAAGGAGTACAGCCGGGACCGCATGGCGATGTTCTGGACTCTCGCCTTTCCAATCTTCTTCATTCTTCTTTTTGGGGCCATCTTCAGCGGCAACAGCAGCGACACGGTCTTTGATGTGGGAGTGGTCGCCGAGGACTCCGGGCAGATTGCCTCGGCGCTGGATCAGGCCTTTGAGCATGTGGACGCCTTCAATGTGATCAAAGGGAGCCGCGATGAGCTGATGGGCAAACTCAAAAAGGGCGATGTGCGCGTTGTCATCATCATTCCCGCTGGCTTTTCGGAGGCGATTGGCTCCAACCAGCCGACCAATATTGAAGTGAGTTATGATCCATCCAGTCAGACGACATCACAGGTTGTGCTTACCATTGTGCAAAAGATTGTCGACAGCTTTGATCAGCAGATCACGCAGCGCCCCACGCTGATCCAAGTGAAGCAGGTCTCGGTGCTGGCAGAGCATGTGCGATACATTGACTTCTTGCTCCCAGGCATCTTGGGCATGGCGCTGATGCAGCTTGGCCTATTTGGGACTGCGCCTGCATTGGTCCAGCTCCGCGAGACTCAGGTCTTGCGAAGAATTGGAGCAACCCCTCTTCCCCGCGCCACTCTTCTGGCCGCGCAAGTAATGTTTCGTCTAACCATAGCCGTTGTTCAGTCCGTCCTGCTCCTGGTCGTGGGTCAAATGTTCTTTAAATTTCAGGTTGCCGGCAGCCCGCTGGTGCTCGCCGGTTTTGTGCTGCTGGGAGCCTGCATCTTTATCACGATGGGCTATTTGATCTCTGGGTTAGCCAAGACACAGGAGAGCGTGATTGGGATCAGCCAGATGATCAACTTCCCCATGATGTTCTTGTCGGGTCTCTTCTTTCCGCTGGAGATCATGCCCAGCTGGATTCGGCCCATATCGGATGCGCTTCCTCTCACCTATTTGGCAGATGCCCTGCGGCAGAGTCTGATCGGCTCGACTGCCGTGCATCCGCTAGGACTGGATTTTCTGGTGCTGCTGGCCTGGCTTGTGGTCTGTAGTCTGCATGCGATGCGCTTCTTCCGCTGGGAGTAGCACCAACTACTTTTTACCCTCTCAAAACCCTGGTCAATCCGCGCTTCGCTGTTGATTGAACACTTCTTGACATCCAATTCAAGTTGTGATATACAGAAGATGCTAGGAAATGACTTAATTCAAAGTGTCTAGGTGTGTATAAGTTACAGAGTGATATAATCTGATGTAACCTGGAGGAGGCCATTTTTGAGTAGGTGTGCTCGGTGTGTGCGAGTCTGTGTCTGCTTTGTTTTTGGCGCTTTATGGGTGTTGAGCAGTGGCGTGCCAGCTCTGGGCGCAGCCCCAGTGGCCAAAGATGATAGTGCGGTCACGTATGAGAACACCCCGGTCGTCATCGATGTGCTAAGGAACGATATCGATCCCGATGGCGGAGGGTTGAGCATTGATGCTTACACACAACCCCTTCATGGCAAGGTCACTTGCTCACTCGTAGATTGCACCTATACGCCCAATACCGGGTTTCTTGGCGCAGATGGCTTCAACTATACCATCTCATCCGCGCATTCCGGATTGACATCATCCGCAGTTGTTGGAATTCAAGTGCTGATACTCAATTATCCACCCACTGCGGTCGCTGATTCAATCACCACCAACGAAGACACGGCCATCACATACAATATCTTGCTCAATGACACCGATCCAGAGGGCAGTGCTCTCAATATCATTCAATATACCCAGCCGAGCCACGGTGCCGTCCTCTGCGCCACCCCCAACTGCACATATACACCCGGTGCCAACTACAACGGAAGCGATTCATTCTCTTATACAATCTCCGACGGACATGGTGGCCAAGCGTCGGCGCAAGTGACAATCACCGTGCTGGCTGTCAATGACCGGCCCATCGCCAACAATGACAGCGGGACAACGAACGAAGACCAGAGCATCACTCTTCAAGTATTAGCGAATGACACTGACGTCGAGAATGACCCGCTCAGCATCGCTTCATTCACACAGGGCGCTCATGGAGCTGTAACTTGCAGCAGCCCAAGCTGTACTTACACGCCTTCGCTCAACTACAACGGCGCAGACTCATTTACATATACAGTCTCCGATGGGCATGGAGGTCAGGGGACGGGTCTTGTCAGCATCACGATCAATCCAGTCAATGATCCTCCACAAGCCCAATCGCAAACGCTCGGCACGATTGAGGATACCCCACTTGGGATCACTCTGAGCTGCACCGATGTGGACAGCGCCACTCTTAGTTACCTCCTTGTGGCAAATCCAGTCCATGGATCCCTCTCCGGGACACCGCCCAGCCTCACGTACACTCCGGAGCATCTCTACAATGGATCAGACTCTTTTACTTTCAAATGCAACGATGGGAGCTTAGACAGCAATATCGCTTCGCTAAGCATCACGACAAGCGCCGTCAATAATCCCCCAGTCGCCAAAGATGACAGCGCGACCACCGATGAAGGAAAAGCAGTCACAGTTCAAGTCTTGGCCAATGACTCAGACCCAGACAATGATGCAATCAAGATTGTGGATAGCACGCAGCCGGCCCATGGCGTCTCATCCTGCAGGAATCCCATTGCAGGAAGCGCAGTTTCCATTGAGCAGGTCGCAATCTGCCAGTACACACCCGTGCAGTATTACAACGGCACCGACTCATTCACCTACACAATCGCTGATCCATCTGGAGCCAAGAGCACGGCAAAAGTCTCGATCACGATCAACGCCGTCAACGACCCGCCCATCGCCAAAGATGATGCAGTCACGATCAGCGAGAATCAGGCCGTAACGGTCGATGTCTTAGCCAATGACTCTGATCCAGACGGGACGAGTCCGGTGCTGGCGAGCTACACACAGCCCGCGCATGGGGCAGTGACATGCGGGACGACCTGTACGTATACGCCTGTCAATTATTATTCGGGTCAAGACTCTTTTAGCTACACCGTCAAAGATGAAATCAATCAGACGGGCACGGCCAATGTGATCATAACCATTCAATTCGTCAATCATCCGCCTGTGGCCAGCAATGACTCGGTCACAACGAATGAAGATCAACCCGTGACCATTGATGTCCTGGCCAATGACTCCGATCCAGACGGGACAAATCCCACTATTGCCAGCTTTACACAAGCCTCTCATGGGTCTGTCACATGCACTTCAACTTGCACGTACACACCGACTCTCTATTACAACGGGCAGGACTCTTTCAGTTACACCATCAAAGATGATGCCAATGCGACCAGCACCGCGGATGTGGTCATAGCCATTCAATTTGTCAATCATCCGCCTGTGGCCCGGGATGACATTGCCTCTGATGGAATCTACCAGACATCCATCAACGAAGATGAGTCGGTCACCATTGATGTTTTGGCCAATGATTATGATCCCGATGGGACGACGCCTGTCATTGACAGCTTTACGCAGCCGGCGCACGGCTCATCGGCCTGCGGCAGCAACTGCACCTATACTCCAAATCACAACTTCAACGGATATGACTCGTTCAACTACACAATCCGGGATAGCGTAGGAGCGACCAGCACGGCGACTGTCTCGATCACCGTCAACCCCGTCAATGATCCGCCGGTGGCCGTGAATGACAACATCACCACCAGCGAAGATCAGGCAGTCAACATCGATGTCCTGGCCAATGACTCCGATCCAGACGGGACAAATCCCACTATTGCCAGCTTTACACAGGCCTCTCATGGGGCGGTCACCTGCGCTTCAACATGCATATACACACCGACTCTCTATTTCTATGGGCAAGATTCCTTCAGTTACACCATCAAAGACGATGCCAACGCGGCCAGCACGGCGACGGTCTCGATCACCATTGGTGCCGTCAATCATCCGCCAGTGGCCAAAAGCGATTCCGTGACGACCAATGAAGACCAGTCTGTGACTCTTGATGTGCTGGCCAATGACTCCGATCCAGACGGGACAAATCCCACCATCGCCAGCTTCACACTGCCTGCGCATGGCTCTCTGACCTGTTCTGCGACCTGCACCTACACACCTAGTCTCAATTACAATGGCTCAGATTCTTTTAATTACACGATCAAAGATGCGGCCAACGCGACGAGCTCCGCTTCAGTCTCAATCACGGTGATCTCGGTCAACGACCCGCCTGTGGCCAAAGCGAATGGGCCTTACGCCTGCGCCACAGGTCAGTCGATCACGCTGAGCAGCTCAGGCTCCTCTGATGTCGATGGGATCATTGTCAGTTATGTCTGGAGCTCCGGAGCTACGGGGCAAGCGCCAGCTTATGCCTGCCAGACTGCAGGCACGATCACCATCACATTGACGGTGACGGACAATGAAGGAGCGAGCGGGAGTGCCTCAACGACGATCACTACAACGGACCCATCCACGGGCTGGGACCGAAGCTCGATGCAATTCTCTGGACTCTCGGGCGTCAGCTGCTCCAGCCCAAAGAGCGTCTACGCCACGATCATGAATGGCGGGGACAGGGCGATGAATGGCTCGACGGGCTGGGAGCTGTGGTACATCAGCACTGGCAACCCGAAGAGTGGAGTCATGGTGGGAGCCGGGAATGTTCCTGCTCTTTCCAGCGGAGGCTCCTATACGATCTCATTAAGTGTGACGGCTGACGGCTATTACATGTTCAAGGCTTACCAGCGACCGGGCCATCCTGGAACGGGCGTGCTCTGGTCCGACAGCATCCACTTTGAAGCCAAGAAGTGCTGATTCCTTGTCGAGATAAATGCCAGTTGCATAGGTGTTTCCCGCCATGGTATAAGATAGAATCGATTTGAATCTTTTTAATGTGGGGGAGGGGCTTGATGAAAGTCCGAGCTTTAGCGCTTTTCCTATTTCTATTTTTTATGGCAGGATCTGCAGTCAGCTATGCAGAGCTCTTCACGCTGCCCGGTGTCATTCCACCATCGGCCTGCAGGACAGGCGCGGTGCTCAGCACCGATCAGTTCACAACAACCGGATTTAGCAATGTTCGCACGGCCAATCCCAATGATGAGATTGTAGCTGGTGATTGGGTAGTTGCCAATGACTATGTCAGCGATACCAGTGTAATTCTGCCGCCTAATTGCGAGCACTTTGCAAGCACGGACTCAGATACCGGGATGAACCTGATGGCCGTCCGTTTGAAACCGACCATCAGCAGCGCGGCAGACGCGAATATTACGCTGATCAAGCTCGCCTGGGACGTCAATGTCAATGGCCTCTGGGACCCGCTTCTGGACCTCGTGCTTCAGACCAAGCCAGGCTCAGATCTTGACTCGCCCGCCGGAGCCGTCTTCTTCAATGGCCCTCAGAATCCCCTCGCCTTCCTAGTAAACAGCGATGATGATGGCCCACTTGGGGATCACGCCTGTTTTATCGGCGCTGATGATGAAGGGGAAGAGATAGGCGTTGGCCCTAATAATGGAACCAACAGCACCGGGGCCGACACTGACGGCTGTTATATTGCCCTGTTGGCTGTGGTTGTAATTGGCGACAGCCCCAAGACGGGGAGCCAGTTTGGACTCTCTCTCGAAGCCTTGGCAGGAGACATTCCAGGCACCAATGGCATCAGCTCATACACTTTTAGCAGCGGC
>JACQCZ010000007.1 GCA_016201405.1 Candidatus Acetothermia bacterium
CACCCCGGTGGAGTTTCGAGACGGTGTACGGATTCCCTTGCTGGAGCATGGGCGTCCATCCTCGCACCAGAGCAGCAAACGGCAGAATGGCAACCACAGTCTCTACTTACGGGTGGTACTAAAATAGGGGGCAGGCCATTATGATTTTCTGAAATCTGCAATAAACCATCACAACTTTTTTGTTTAAGTTATTCCACATGCTTGCTAACAATGAGCTATTTGCAATTTCGAAAGCTACGTGGATTTTGAAAATCTCTTAAATATCTTCTCCAAATTCTTCAAGTGATACTTCACATCAAATAGCTCTTCTAATTCCTCGGCATTCAGATAAGGCTTGATCTTCTTTTCTTGCGCCAGGAGCTCTTTCAGATGCTTTCTGCTCTTTTCGCTCTCGACAGAATTGGCGCGGATCGTGTCATGCGCTTCGGCTCGCGGCATTCCTTTGTCGATCAGTGTCAAGAGAATCGCTTGCGAATAGACTGCCCCGCGACTCAGCTCAACATTCTCGCGCATTCTCTCCACGTTGACGTGAAGGTTTTCAATAACCTCGTTCATCTTCACTATCATGTAATGGAGCGCCAGGAAGCTGTCGGGAATGATAATTCTTTCCACCGAAGAGCGGGAGAGATCTTGCTCGTTCCAGACGGGCATATTCTCGAGCGCGGCCAGCGAATTGACGCGCACAATGCGCACGAGACCTGCAATCGTCTCACTCGTTGATGGATTCTGTTTGTGCGGCATAGAAGAGGAGCCGTGCGTCTTGCCCTCGCGCACTTCGCTGACCTCCGAGCGATGCAGATGACGAATGTTGATCGCCATCTTTTCCAGCGTGCCAGCCACGATGGCCAATGTCGTCAAGACTTGAGCATGGCGATCCCGCTGCAATATCTGGTTGCTCACCGAAGCTGCTTTTAACCCCAATTTCTTGCAAACTGCCTCTTCGATCTTGGGATCAACGTTGGCATACGTCCCGACAGAGCCGGAGATTTTGCCAACCGAGATGACCTCGCGAGCTGATTCAATGCGCTCCAAATCGCGCTCAAGCTCGGCGTGCCAGATGAGCAGCATCAAGCCAAAGGTGATCGGCTCGGCCTGCATCCCGTGCGTGCGCCCAATCATCAACGTGTTTTTGTGTTCAAGGGCGCGCTTCTTCACAGTGGAAGATAGAGTCTTTAGCTCAGTCGCAATGATGTTGAGGGCATCGCGCATGGCCATGGAGAGTGCGGTATCCACCACGTCATAGGACGTCAGCCCTTTGTGAATATAGCGACCCGATGGGCCGACGCTCTCTTCAAGCTGGCGCACAAAGGAGAGCAGGTCATGGCCGATCTTCTCTTCAATCTCTGCGATGCGCTCGGGGTTTAATTTGGCCTCCTTGCGAATCTCTTTGGCTGCAACGGGTGGGATTTCGCCGAGTCTTTCGAGTGCATCGACAACGGTCATCTCGACCTGAAACCAGCGCTCGTATTTGGCCTCTTCTGTCCAGAGCTCGCGCATCGGCGAGCGGGAATATCTCTCGATCATTGACCCTCCGAGCTAGCGTAATCCACGGCGGCCTCATAGACAACATCGTTTCCCAACATGCGAACTGCGGGCTCTTTCAATGAGATGGCCTTGGCCATTGAGGCGATCCCTTGGCCGCCAATCGGAGTAGGTGCAGACTCACCGCCAAGGAGCTTTGGCGCGATGATGAAAGTGAGCTTATCCAACAATCTTTGCTGCAAAAAGGCAGCTGCAATTCCTGAGCCGCCTTCGACCAGCAGGCTGTCAATTTGACGCTCTCCAAGCCCGTTAACGAGCGCATTGAGATCAACGTGTCCTGCTGAATCTTCTGGCAATCTCCAAATCTCAATCGGTGTCTTCGTCTTCAATTTCTTGATCTGTTCCGCTTTTTCAGAACTCATGCAACACGTCGCAATAATCGTCGGGGCTTGGCTCTCTAAATAAAAGAGCCTGGCACTCAGCGGGATCTGCCCTTTGGAATCGAGCACAATGCGGATGGGGTCGCGCCCCTTTACCTTTCGCACCGTGAGCTGCGGGTCATCATGTAGAACTGTGCCGATTCCGACCAGAACCGCCGCATAGCGCACTCTCAATCTGTGTGCCAGCTTCAGCGATTCGCCGGATGAGACCCACTGCGAATCTCCCGTTCGTGTAGCGATCTTGCCATCTGCGGTCATCGCCATCTTTAGCAATACAAAGGGCCTACCCGTAACGGCAAATTTGGCCCGAATCTCGTTGAGTCGCTTCGCTTCGTTCTCAAGAATCCCACCAATAACCTCAATGCCAGCTTTTCGTAAATGCTGAATGCCCTTCCCATTGACTTCTGGCGTGGGATCGCTGGTAGCTACAATTATCCTGCGAATGCCACTGGAGATGATCTGGTCTACACAAGCCGGTGTGCGCTTGCCAGGGTACGAAATGCAAGGCTCCCAGTTGACGTAAAGATCGGCGTCCGTAGCGGCTTTTCCTGCGCGCTGAAGAGCTAGAGCCTCCGCATGAGGCTCGCCAAATCGCTCATGATAGGCTTCGGCGATGATCTTCCCCTCTTTGACGAGCACAGCGCCAACGAGTGGATTGGGGTTTACATATCCAGATCCCAACTCTGCCAGCTCTATCGCGCGGCGCATAAAGTTTTCGATGTTCATGTTGATTTGCATTCTTATAAATTGTCATTCCCGCGAAGGCGGGAATCCACGAATTTTATTTGAGAACCCTAGATTCCGGCTCGCGCTTCGCTTGGCCGGAATGACAGACAGGTGAAACGATTGGTATCCATGCCATTCGCCCGTCATTCCTGCGAAAGCAGGAATCCAGTGGCTTTCACAAATTCACGTCCATTCATAAAATCGCCTGAGAATAAGCCAAAAAGAAGACGAGGGCAACCCACAGGGAGGTCACCCTCATCTCTATGATCGCACATCGCAAAGAAGGGATTGCGTTTCTAGTTCTTTGAAATCTTCTCCCCCACAGAGGCCCGCTCGGTGAGGCCGTCCAGGTCTGTGATGGAAATCTGAAATCTCTGTTTGGAGATGAGCTCTTCGGACTCAAAGCGGTTGAGGATTGTTGTCACGTTCTCACGCGTTCCGCCAACCAGCTCGGCTAGCTCCTGGTGCGTGATCTTGAGGTCAATCTCCCATACATTCTCGCGGCGATGGCCATGCTTCTCGGTGAGATGCAACAGCGTTCTTGCCAATCGGGTCTCCAAATCTTTGAAGACCATCTCCTTGAGTCGCTCTTGAATCTCGGCCATTCGCTTGAGGAAGAGCTGCAACAGCCCCAAAACCATCTCTGGCTGGGACTTGGCACGCATGAGCAGCTCGCCGCGCTCAATCTTCCAGCAGGTGCAGCCTTCCATCGCTTCCGCGCTCGACTCCCGATGGCCGCTTCCGACCAGGGCCATCTCCCCAAAGAGCCCGCCCTTCCCCAGAATAGAAAGAGTCAGCCTCTTTCCGCTCTCATCCAAATGAAAGAGCTTGACGCGGCCCTTCTGAATCAGATAGGCCACTTTCTCTTGGTCATTCGGGTTGTAAATGGGCTGCCCTTCTTGAAATTCTGTCATCGGACAGAATTTCTCTAACTCTCGTTCTATCTTTCTGGCACTAACGCCATTCTTCATAGCTGCCTCCGTTTTTTGCCCTGTTTTCTCTCCCACCGGTTGCCGTTGCCATCCTCATTCATGTGAATCAAAGTACCACAGCCTGCGCGGAGATTTCGGTGACACGCGTCACCCTCTCCTAACCTGTGCCCACTCTGGCCGTGATCTCTGTCACCCTCCTGGGTGATCTATCTGCATATACACCTGAACCCGCGCGGTATCTTCAATCGCAGCTGAGAAGCTAGATTGATGAGAAGTTCAATGAGGGGGTCGTCTGTGGTGGAAGTCAAAGAGGCACTCGAAGCGATCGGCACTCAAAACATTGACCCGAGTATCTTTGAGCGGCTGGTCGCGCAAGAGGGCCAGACGCTAAGCTGCCCGGGAACCAAGGCCGATTCTCTCTATCTGATTCAGTCAGGAAGCGTCGAGGTCTTTGATGGCGCCCCGGCTGAAGAATCAGAGGCTGAGCGCAAGGTTTTAGGCCCAGGCCATTTTGTCGGCGAGATGGGCTTTGAGCGCAACGCCATCACCCAGCTGACCATCCGCGCACTCGAAAAGACGCACCTGCTGCGCATTGACGCATCCGGGCTGGCGCGCAGACTGCAAGAGCGCTGTGGAGGGAGTACCCTCCGACTTAAGAAGTTGATGGGGCTGGGCGAGCGGCTTATCTTTGTGAGCTAGCGCTCTGAGTCTGTAGAGAATCTTTTTCCCATCCAGTCTCACTCATAAATATCAATCCATTCAACGATTCTTCGAACTCATTCTAGTACGTTGGCAGAGAGGTGCCGTGGGCGGGCCTGACTCTGTTTAGGCAGAATTCTTTGAGTAGTTGAGATTGGATCGCGGGGACCTGCCCTCTGGGTCCCCGCGATCTCGGAAAGCTTAGAGAAGCTAGAAGTTTATAGTCAATTGGATAATGGCTGTGATGAGTCCTGAAGGGCCAAATATGGCGTCCGTTTCGAATACAATGATGCCAATGGCAGCTCTAAAGTCAAAGCTCACCGATTGCAATACAGCCGGAGGACCTCCACCAAAGACCGCAGTCGCCGTGACCGAGAGTGCAGATCTCTGAATTGAGATCTGCGCCGTGGCATTGGTCAGCCCAGCCCCCGGGACGATGACGCTGCTCAAGCTGAAGCTGGCAGGGTTCGTGTCTGCGTTGAGTGTTGCATCGAGTGTCAAGTTGATGCTGCCGATGGTGCCGTTCGGCAACAAGATGATCGAAAGCGTCCCGGGTCCTTCAAAGAATGTGAGGACCAGATTGCCAAGGGTCAGGCTGAGAATATCGCTAAATGAGACCACGGTCGAGAATGGAACAAAGCCCCCAGAGATCAAAATGCTGGTTGTCAACAAGCAGGGTCCAATCGTTATGCAGCTGACAAACCCTGTCCCTACCACGTTGGGTGCCAATGGCACGCCGCTGACCAGAATCGTCTCAAAGTCAAAGAGAACGTCTGGCTTAGGGGTCGTGGCGCAGTGTGGATTGACAGAATAGGGCGAAAGATTGGGATGTTTTTTTATGTTGCTCGGAACTTGCTGCATGCAAAGCCCCAGCTCCGATGAGATATTTACGCCGCTTGGAGTCTCACCCGACAGCCTTAAGACATCTCCAAAGGCATACGCGGTAGACTGGCTAGTGAAGGCCGCTGTGTCTTCGATCTGGGCAGTTGTAGAGAACCTGACTCCGCCGATCTCAACCGAGGCATCCACTTTCTTCATGATAAAATGGAGGGTGGGGTAAAATGGTCTTGTGGCTCCGAATGCAAATCTCCCGAACACAATCATTGCCCTGAGATCCAGAGCACCCAGCGTTGTTGTGAGCTGGATGATGATATCTTCCATTCCTGCGATGCCAAAGTGAGTATGAAATGTTGTGGTCAGACCACTGATCAAGGCCTCTGCCGTCAGCTCGTTCTCGATGTCAAAATTGATGACGGAGATCTCGCTCACCGTCGATTGTGGATTGAGCGAGATGTGGGTGACAAATTCGCCTGTCACATCGGCCTTTGCAGCAGCAGCGAAAATTCCTATTGCGCAAAGCAGAGAGAGGACTAGCGCGACCCACTGCGTTTGACGAGACATGGACCAACCTCCTACTTCCCTTTGGCGAGCCCGGCCTACATCCAATCCTCATCGGGTTCAGCCTAATAGTTTTGCTTTCCTAGGGGCGAAGGCTACCATACGAAGTCTCACGCGGGATGTAACGAAAGGGACACTGAGGCTTGCCGAGTTGACAGAGCCCATTCGATTCGAAAGAATCGTGCAGGTGATGACTGTCTCTGTAGCTCAGAAAGGGGTCTTATGAAGAAGATCTTGGGGCTCACTCTCATGCTGGGAATGCTGTTACAACTGGGGATCTCTCTTGTCAGTCCGGTCGCGCTTCACGCGCAGCAAGGGGCTCAGACTCTCACGGGCTATGCCACCGGACCTGACGTCCTCCATGTGCTGGATCTGGGGGATTTACGCCAAACCACTAGGCTATTCAGCTCTGAGCCGCAGGCCTCACTCTCCAGCAGCCCAAAATTTGGCCCCAACAAAAGGCTCTATATTGCGGATTCAAGAGCGAAGGAGCTCCATGTCATTGATTTAGAGACGAATCAATTCTTAGATGATCAGGTCATATCGCTGCCTGGTGAGCCCAATGACTTTGAGATCACGGGAAGCAACGCCATTGTGACCGACTTTTCAGGCAAAAAGCTGCATGTGGTCGATCTGACGACTGGCAAGGTCACGCAAGAGATCGTTGTGGATGGCCCGGCAGCCAACGAAATTGCGATCACCCCTAATGGCAGGCGCGCCTACGTGACGACGTACGATTACACCGAAGCCATTCCTCACAAGAGCTCTCATCCGCTGGTGGCCTTTGATATTCTGCAGGCTGGATCTTCCTTGCAGCTTCTTGCAGGGACGGCAGTTCCTCTTTCAATGAGCATCAATGGGCGAGTGATCCCCTTCATGGCGAGCAGCGTCGATGTCTCATCCAATGGGTTGCTCGTCTATGTGCTGGCGATTGACGATTTTGAAGAAGATCCGACAATCTTCGTTCTTGATGCTGCAACATTGAAAGTGCAAAAGACATTTCCAGTTGATCTCGGCAGCCGTGCCCGGAGCCCCTTAGTCAATACCATGGTGCTCTCGCCCGATGACCATACGATTGGGATTGCAGGCTTTACGAATGGGCTTGCCCTGCTCGATGTGCAGACGAGTAAGATGAGGATTCTCTTTCCAAGTGGAGACCAGCTTATCGCCACCTCGACCTTTGGCGTCTCATTTGGACCGGATGGCAAGACTGTCTATGCAACGGGCAACCGCGGTCTCCCCTTTGGCTTTATGGCTGCTTTTGATGTGGCCTCGGGAAATCAGAGGGGGGTTATGACTTTCACGGGTCAGCCTCTGCTCTACATGGCTATTCCTGGTGGGAAGACCTTCTAGTTACTAGGCCTTTCAATTTATCGGGTCAAGAGAAGAGAGAGACGAGCGTTCGCTCGTCTCTCTCTTCGTTCGTTACGTTGAACTGGTTTGGATTCACACGTTAGAAGCTGACCGTCAGCACAATGGTCGCTTGAGAGAGACCCGCGCTGGTGAAGGTCGCATCTGTATTGAGGCTGAGTAATGAGCCTGGCACGTCCAAGGAGAAGGTGAGGCCATCAAAGACTACTGGCGGGCCGCCGGAGAACGTAGCCTCCGCGCCAAAGGTCAGACCTGCCCGTTGGATTGTCAATGCGATGGATCCATCTGTGATGCCAAGACCCGGAGTGGCGTTGGCGCTCAAGGATAGGGTCGCTGGGTTGGTGTCTGGATTTAGGACTGCGTTAAAGGTCACGCTCACCAAGCCGACTGTTCCAGTCGGGGTGATTGAGATTGCGATCACGCCACTTCCGGAGGTGAGCGTGATCTTAGCCCCTCCGAAGCTGAGTGAGAGCAGATCGGTGAAGGTCAGGCTGGCGGTGAATGGTATGGGGCCGCCTGAGACCGTAAACTTCGCGACCAGAGAGCAGGCGCTGATTGTGACGCAGTTCACCGTTGCGCTGCTGGTGATTCCTGGGGCCAGCGGCACACCACTAAACGTGATCGTCTCAAAGTCAAATAAAATATCAGGTTTTGGAGTCGTGGCGCAGTCAGGGTTGACGGTGTACGGCGAGATAGCAAAGTGCTTCTTGATGCTATTTGGGACCTTCTGCATACAGATTCCTGTCGCTGCGCTAATGGTGATCCCGCTCGGCGTCTGCCCTGCGATCTTTACAACGTCTCCGAAGGCATATGCAGGGGTCTGGCTCGCAAATGCATTTGTATCTTCAAACTGAGCGATGTTCGAGAATGTGACTCCGCCCAGCTGCACGCTGGCCGTGACCATCTTCTTCACAAAATGAAGCGCTGGATAGAAGGGCGCGGTTGTACCAAACCCATACCGCCCAAAGACAAGCACGGCACTAATGTCGAGTGCGCCCAGGGTGGCGTTGTTGGTGAGAATGACATCCTCAATTCCACCGATTCCGAAGTGAGTGTGGAAGAGCACACTCAAACCGCTGATCACGAGTGTGACGTTGAGATCATTCTCGATGTCGAAATTGATGACGGAGAGCTCGCTCACCGTCGTTTGGGGATGCAACGAGATGTGTGTCCCAAAGGTTCCCGTCACATCGGCTTTCGTGGTGGCTGCAAAAAGAGCTACGACAAACAGCGCGACGAGAGCAATGGTCAGGGTCTTGAACATGCTAGACATAGATCCAAACCTCCTTGATTTTGCACACAAGCAGTGTAAGAGTCAGGGGTATCTGACGACATTACAGAGGAATAGTATCCCTGGTCACATTGGCGGGGTCTATCTTCTGCATTACATTCGCGATATTGACTCCACAGGCTAGGAGAGGGAAGAACGCATGATTTTATACAATGGAGACTGTTACTCTTTTGAGGGTCTTCTGAGAGTCAGAGAGGTGGTGCCCAGGGGCGGACTTGAACCGCCGACACCAGGATTTTCAGTCCTGTGCTCTACCGACTGAGCTACCTGGGCTTAGACTTCGCATGACGTCAAACAGGCATAGCAGCATGATGATTATAAGAGCGTGCTTTTGATGCTACTGAAGACTCCTGCTAGCCCTCCTGGCGGGGATGACGGGATTTGAACCCGCGGTCTCTGCCTTGACAGGGCAGCGTGTTAGGCCACTACACCACACCCCCGTGAGTTCGCCCATTATAAAAAGGCCATCTGGAGATGTCAACTCGCTTTTTATCACGATTTTTTGAGGCCATTCTGAGATCTGTGTGACTCGAATAACAGTCACGGACCAGAGTAAATGTTAGCTTACAGTGTTGATGGCCAGAGTCAACTGGCTTTGTAATTATTTACTATAATTATAAAGCTTGTTTAAAATGGAATGAGAAAGGGGGTGCTTTCGAATGAGCCGGTCATCAAAAGCAATCGTTGTTTTCGCGCTGCTGGCCATGCTCGCCAGC
Source organism: Candidatus Acetothermia bacterium (assembly GCA_016201405.1). GTDB lineage: Bacteria > Bipolaricaulota > Bipolaricaulia > RBG-16-55-9 > RBG-16-55-9 > JACQCZ01. Next base: position 9,056 of record JACQCZ010000007.1, read on the forward strand.
GGCTTGCAGACGATGACACTCGCGCAGAGTGACACAGCGACATCGCAGGTGACGATCAACAACCAGGCCGTCTTCGTGGCCTTTGCGACGCCTTATACGACGCCCGTCACTGTGACCAACACAGACGTCGAAAACGGATTTACCTCGGTTGGCAACGCGACTGTGAACGTGGATGCGACTTCCGTCTATGCCATCGCCGCCACGACAAACTTCGGGGGCAGCAACACGGCTGCGCCAGGGGGAGCCACCTTTGCCTCAGGCAAGACGGCTTTCACCGCCTGTCAGCTCAACCTCAACTCGGCGGGCTTTGTGGATGGCGACCCAGGTCCTTCATCTTCTGGCTTGGCCGTGACAACCGGAACTTCAGGCACAGATCACATTCTTGGCCTGAAACTCCAATGGACCCAATACACAGACGCGCCCAATGGCGCATACATCTGTCACGTTCAGGTGACGGTGACAGACTGAGACTTATATTTAGACCGATGGGCCCTCTCTCTCATCCATGGCAAATCCTCCTGTGAGAGAGAGGGCTTTTATCGTTCGCATAACTGGTGAATCCACTTCTGATGCCTCAGAGTTGTTTTGATTACTTCCCGATCCTAAGCCCATGGATAAGATGAAAGAGAAGGAGACGAGATTAAGAATTTCCCAGCCCATGAGGTTTTTGCTGGCGATAAGCTATGTGCTGATTCTGTGCATGCTGAATTTTCAGGGTGCTGTGTCTCAGCCCACGCTCTCGCTTACAGTCAATTCGGGGGCTAGCGTCAGCGCGTCGATTACGCGAGCCGATGTCGAGTCAGGCTTTGTGCAGATTCTTGATCAGACTCAGCTGCATGTGAGTGCCGATGTGGCCTGGCGCGTCCGCGCAAGCGTTGCGCTCGACAGCTCTCCAGCAGGAACTGGAAACCCGACTCCGCTTTCGCTTGAAGTTGGGAATAATGACAATCCAGGAGAATTCAATCCGGGCAGCGGGATTGTCCAGACCGGGTCGGCTGGCACATTTGATATTACGGTGGACTTTCGGCTCAACTTGAGCACGCTCGGCGATGCGCCGGCCGGAAGTTTTAACTATACGATTACCTACACCTTAGAGCCACAGTAAAGGAGTTCAAATTGTGAAGAAGATTCAAGCGCTCTTATTTTCATTGGCTCTGCTCCTGATTGGGTCTACACCGGCGCTGGCCAGCATTGGGACTTCGACGCTGGGCGCCGATATCGAAGTCGTCCCAGGCCAGAGCCTGAGCGGATCATTCCTGGTCTATAATGGCAACGAGGCGCCGACGAATATCTCCATCGAGGTGGGTGACTTTACTCGCGATGAAGAGGGCGGGGTCCAGATTCTGCCGCCGAACAGCCAGCCGCACAGCCTGGCCAATTTTATTGCATTCTCTCCGGCCTCCTTTACGCTTGCTGCCGGTTCGGGAAAGAGCCAAGAGGTCCGCTTTACAGTGAGCATTCCCGCTGGAGTGTCAGGCCCGCACTGGGCAGCTCTTCTGGTGCGGGAGGTTGGACAGAGTGCAAGCAATAACCAGACCGCCAGCAATCAACAACAAGTTGGAGTCCAGCTTGACTTGCAGATTGGCGTTCAGATCCGGCAAGTGGACCCCACGCTGGCCATCAACACAGCGCGAATCACACAAGTGGATATCTTGCCTCCAGATCATGACAAACCCATGCGCGTCGTGACGGAGTTTGAGAACACAGGAACGATCTTCCAGAAGCCAAGTGGTGAAGTTAGAATTATTGATTCAAGTGGCAAGATTGTCGCCCGGATTCCCATTGATTCCTTCCGCATGCTGCCGGGTGGAAAACGAAGGCTTGAGGTCCCGCTCACTCAGAATCTGGCTGCAGGTGATTATCTGGCGCTCGTCGTTATCGATTTTGGCGGTGACTTCTTGCTGGCCGGTCAGGCCCGCTTCACGGCATCCAAGTGACCCAGGTTCAGAGCCTGTGAAACATCTGGGATTGCCCCTTCTCTTCATTCTAAATGAGAATTTGAGTAACTCGTAAAGGTTGAGGTGCAGGCCAGCGGGCAATGCGTGGAATCTCGGTTTTAGTGTTTGCCGTCATGGGGCTCTTTCTCGGCTCATGGTGTGCGTTTGCTGAGGCTTTCGAAGTCATCGCACCTCCTCAGCCTGTTGAAGTTCTGCCCGTTGATCTGGCCACGCTCGTCTTTCAGGTCATCAATAACGATCCTGCTACCAAAACATTCAATCTAGATGTCGAAGTTCCGCCGCGGATCCAACTGGTTGAGCCGCTTGGACCACTTACTATCCCTTCGGGGGGACATGAGACAGTCTTCGTCACTCTGCTTGTTCCAGAGTCCAGTCTCGCCGGAAACCAAGTGATCAGGCTCAAAGCGACTCTGCAAACGGATCCAACACAGACTCAGACAGCGACTGGTATTCTCGATGTCTTGCCGGTCTCGGCTTTAGAGATCGACCCCCCTGCCCGAGAAGGGATGGAAATTGGGGGCTCTGAAGAGCTGACCTTTCATCTTGTCAATCGGGGCAACACAGCAGACCGCTTTTTGCTTACGTTCAGCTCGAATCGAAAGATTGAATTCACACTCCAAGCCCTGACCCTTGGACTTCTGCCCGGCGAAGAGCAGGATGTGGTGCTGCTGGTGAGCATTCCTAAGGGGACTAAGTCTGGGGTTGAGCGTGTGACTCTTGTTGGGCACTCGCTCACATCGAGCCAAGAGACATCGGCAGTCGCAGAACTGGATATTCTTCCTGCTCTTCCCAAGGATGTTCGAGGCACACTCTTTGCCACGATTCCAGCATCGATCTCGGTCTCTCTGCAAGGCGGAAGTGCTCCTGGGCTATCTCTACTCACGGCCCTGAGCGGCGGCGGGCCGCTGCCGGATGACCAGAATTTGAGTTTTCGCTTGACGCTGGCTGGTCTCACTCAGGTGCAATCTTTGCATGCCGAGTGGGTGACACCGCAGATTGGAATAACACTAGGAGATCTCTCACTGGCACTTTCCAATTTGATAGCGATGGGTGGACGTGGAGGCAGTTTGACGCTTCACCCAGACTCTATAAAAAATTCTCAGGCGACGCTGGCGACGGTGACGACAAACGATAAAGCCCTCATTGGAGGCGTGGTGCAGTTTGATGTGATCGGGCTTTTACCGGCTCTGGCAGCCCGATTTCAGCCAGCCGATCAGCAGCTGCTGGTGGGAGCTGGGCTGGGTGTCCCTTTTGGGACTCTTGGAGTCTTGACGCTCAACGCGGCCTTAAGCCGGAATACGACAAGCCAAGATCAAGCCGTTTTCTTGAAGATATTTTCCCCGCCGGGGAGTCTTGCGTTTCAAGGCGATCTGATTTATGCCGGGCGTGATTTTCTGGGCACTCAGCGCGATCTAATGGGACTCTCATTCGATCAGCTGCTGGATATTATGGGGATCTCCATCTAGGGACGGCTTCGCCTCGCCCGCAATAACGTGCGCGATGACCCATTGGTTAAGACAATTGCCAATACAGATGTTGGTGCTGGAGCTCTCTTGCCCCTGACGAGCACGACGAGTCTTTCCTCCCAATTTAGCTTTCGCACGCAGCGAAACCCGTCTGCTCCAGTGACCACCGATCTCAGAAATCTCTCGTATGTCATTCAACTGACACAAAAAATCGGACTCTTCACACTGACGGCATTGCACAGCGACGAGCGCGCTCAGGACTTTGTCGCTCCCACTGATCTTGATAAAAGCGCATGGCGGAGCAATCTGAGATTTCAATCCGGACCCTTCTCTAGCCAGCTTCGCCTAGGGCTGATTACAGAGAGAGATCTCATTGCTCATACAATTCTGGTGAGCTTTCTAGAAAGCTCCTTCACTGGGCAGCTGCGCTTCTCTATGGCCACACTAGCCCTATCACTCGAGCGGCTGAGAGAGCAGCTCAATGCAAAGATCAAGATGAGCATGGCCTTTGGCGTTCTCTCTACAAGTCTAGAAAATGCACTGACCTATTCAACATTGACGGGAACGCTGAGCTACACCTTCACGCTCTCAGCAGGCATCCAATTTAGCCTGCCCGTGCCTCTTACTCCGACCAAAGGACGAATCGAGGGGGTCATCTTTGCGGATCAGAATGGCAATGGCCTTCGAGATCCCGATGAGCTCAACCTTGAAAATGTGATTCTCCGCATCGCGGGTGAACGGGTACGAACTGATTCATTGGGGCAGTTCCGCTCGCCGCCGCTGGAGCCAGGGTCAATTGAGATCCAGCTTGAGAATCTGCCTCCGGGCTACACAATCTCTCAAGACTTTGCATCATCTATTTCGCTCAAGGCTGGAGAGATTCAGTATGTCCAGATTCCCGTCGTTCAGACTGGCTTTATTCGGGGCTCGGTCTTTGAGGATGCCAATACGAATGGAGCCCGCGATGCCGGTGAGCGCCCTATGAAAAACATCTCGATCTCGCTCTCAGGCCCAGTCCATATTACGGCTCAGAGCGATGCGAGCGGCCAGTTTAGCGTGACGTTGCCGCCTGGCCATTATTTAGCCATGTTGGAGCAGGAGTCTCTGCCCAAGCATTATAAGCCAGTGGGTAAGGCTTCCGCCGAGATTGATGTCGAAGTGGGCAAGATCGCCGTGCTCACGTTTGGAGTGGCTGAAGTGACCGAGATCCGTTATGCGCCGAGCGCAGATTTCACACTTACACCTGAGACTATTCACACTAAAGACGCAGTCACATTCGATGGCTCGCTTTCGATAGATTCCGATGGGCAGATTGTGCTTTATGAATGGGATTTTGACGGAGATGGAAGTGTCGATGAAACGGGGGAAAAGGTGACCCACGTCTTTACATCAGCGGGAAGCTACTCAGTCAGGCTGCGTGTGACAGACAATGACGACAACCAGAATGATGTCACGAAAATTGTGATTGTAAAGGGAGACTAGCGGTGGGCGAAACAGGACTCGAACCTGTGACCTCCTCCTTGTAAGGGAGGCGCTCTAGCCAACTGAGCTATTCGCCCGTTGAGGTCAACAGCTTACTCAAGGCGTTCTCTCACTTCAAGAGGTGATTTCGAGAGAGCCAACTCCAATTGCTCATTTAACTAGACATCAGTACGCATCAATTATTGTGATTGTAAATAATATATATCCAAGAGGCAAATTATTTTTCCGATGCCAATAAATAATTAGGGTTGGGTACCCTTGACACAACTGCAATATTGTGCTATTCTATTCTAAATATTTTGTTAAGGTGGTGGGCTGAACGGAGGTAGGCAAAAGTGCGTAGAACCGATTGATTCTCCGGTTCACGACAAGGGCAAACTCAGGGAAACCTGGGGACGCAAAGCCACAGACCTAAGGTGCTAAGGGCACTACGGTGGCTGGGTTGCCGAAGAACTGATGAACAAAAAGAGTCTGCTCACACTTGCTTGTTGTCTCCTAAGCGTGGTCGCAGGAAGCATAGTTGCGTTTGCTACGCCGCCATCCATATCTGCGGTCCAGTTTCCTAATCAGTTTCAAGTCAATACCTCTCGAGCCGGTCAGATCTCATTTGAAAGCACAGATCATGATGTAGCCTTTGCGCGCTTTGACGTTGCGGATGGCCGATACTATCGGCAGGTCGTCTCATCCGTCAGTCAGACCGATCTTCAGCAAGGGAAGCTGAGCTTCTCGCTCGATTGCACGGCCTATGGTCAAAAAGTATCGCTGGCTGTCACACTCTTCAATGGAAACGGCGAGAAAAGCGAGCCCTATAATCTCACGTTCCTCTGCGGAGAGCCCTCTGTCTACAACTTTGATGCGGAGCAGGCGGAAGCCTTGTCTGTGAATGAGCGGATTCCTCTTAACTTCTTCATTGTGGATGATGGCGTGACCGCTCTGGCCGAAGATGCCGTCTTCACCAATGGAAGCATCCTAGGCAGGCCAAGCCCTCGCATTTTGGACGCCATTCGCAATACAGTCATTCCTAAGCTGACCGGCATTTGGGACCAGTGCAATTTCGGATTTGATCTCATCAACGTCTGGGTGGTGCGCCCCCAGGACATTCAGATCTCAGGGCAGTCTCTGGATCAACAGCTCTTCTCCAGCCAGCAGGGGCAGCGGGTCATTCAATATGGCCGGGAATCGGCAGATCTCTTGCGACAGGCTACCTATCAGATCTGGAGAGCAGCCCAAGGCGCTGATGCCCGAGCGGCCAACGGCTTTAACGTCTTGCTGATAGGGGCTGGCATCATGACCAGTGGCGTTATAGCCGATGAGAGCGAAGGATTTAGCGAGAGTGTCTGGCCCAACTATGCTGTTGTGCGCTCCGGCACGATTGTGCAGGATATTCTTCCTAAGCAGATGATCTCTACGCTGGCTCATGAGCTTGGGCATAATTTGGGACTGGTTCACCCCGGACAAGATGACCTCTATGAGACTCTTACGGACCCGATGAACCTGATGGCTGGCTCTGGAGTCTCGCCACAGCCGAGAGCCAATTTACTGCAACGCCAGTGTGATAGAGCGCATGTCACTTACACAGCTCTAAAAGAGCGGTTGGTGAGCCAAACGAATCAGCAATCGACTTCTGCCCCCGCACAGACAGCAGGAGCTTCAGTCACGTGGAAAGAGACCTGTCCGCAGCTTGTCTGCGCTGGCAAAGTGGAGTTGTCGGTCGATACACAGGGCTTTCAAGATTTACTAAGCTTTGGCTTTGCCTCATTTGAGTATTCGACCGATGGCGAGCATTTCACGGAGATTGGGGTAGATCGCCGCTGTCAAGATGGCTTTAGCATGACCTGGGATACGTCAAAGCTCGCTGATGGCCACTATACCTTGCGGGTGGAAGTCACGGATGCCAAAGGCGTGCGCGCATCGGTTAAGCTTGATGTGGCTGTGAAAAATAGCTGAACTAGCTGTCCGCTGAATTATTATTCTCAAAAATCCATGCCTCAATGTGCTTATTTCGTTTGTAGCTCTGTTGGAAAGCACAAGATAAGCACACTACAATCTCTCCTTGCTATGCTTATTCTGGTGCGATTTTCCGGTGAGATCAGCACAAAGGCCCGGAAGACGCGAATCTCGTTTACCCGCCGGCTCGTCGATAATATTCATGACGCATTGAGCAGAGCCAAGATTACGTTTCAGCTCCGAAAAGAGTGGAGCCGCATCTTTATTGAGACTCCCGATTCAAGCGCAGTGCAGGTTCTGTCTAGAGTCTTCGGGATTCGCTCGTTGTCGGTTGTTGAGCGAATTCAAGTGAGAGACGTTGCGCATCTTGCAGAAGAGGGAGAGAAGTTTTTCAGAACAAGCGTAGAAGGCAAGAGCTTTGCCGTCCGCGCCCGACGCGTGGGCGGCGTCAAAGACCCGCGCTTCTCCTCGAACGAGATTGGGCGCACTCTGGGAGCCAGACTTCTGCCTTATGCAAATCGAGTCGACTTGACAGATCCCGAAGTGACAGCCAGTGTTGAGCTCTATGTGGATGAGGCCTATTTCTTTACAGACCGGACTCTGTGTGTCGGCGGGCTTCCACTGGGCACAAAAGAGCGGGCCTTGGCACTCATCTCCGGTGGCTTTGATTCTGCCGTCGCGGCCTGGCTGATTCTCAAGCGAGGCATCGCGCTCGATTATCTCTTTCTCAATCTGGGTGGAAGCGCTCATCTGGCCAGTATGCTTCCAGTCTTAAAAAAACTCACCGACAACTGGAGCTATGGAGACCGGCCCCAGCTGCACGTCATAGACTTTCAGACCCTCGTACAAGAGCTTCAAGCCAGGACTGAAAAGCGCTATTGGCAGGTCATTTTGAAGCGATTGATGCTTCAAGCTGCCGATCAAGTTGGGAGCGAGCTGGGAAGTCTGGCGCTAGTCACAGGTGAAGTGATTGGGCAAGTCTCATCGCAAACGCTCCCGAATCTTCAGGTGATCAGTGAAGTTGCGAAGTTGCCTATTCTGAGACCCCTCATCGGCTTTGATAAGCACGAGATTGTGGACCGGGCCCGCCAGATCGGGACTGCTGATTACTCTGAGCGAGTCGAAGAGTATTGCGCTCTTGTTGCGCGCCATCCAGCCACCAGCGCTCTGCTGGAAGATGTGCTGGAGCAAGAGCAGAGACTCAATTATTCGGTCTTAGAAGAGGCCATGGCTGGGCGGGCCGAGTTGGATTTGACCCAGCTTGAGCTTAGCTCGTTGAATGTCCAAGAGCTTGAGATCGAAGAGATCCCCGATGGAGCGCAAGTGATTGATCTTCGCTCAGCCCACTCGTATGGCGCATGGCATATTCCAGGTGCGATGCATCTCAATTTTTTTGAAGCTCTGGAGAATCTGGATTCACTTGCTCTTGATCGCGAGAGAGTGATTGTGGCTTATTGCGAGGTGGGCATCAAGAGCGCACAGCTGGCGGAGTGGCTCTGCAAAGCTGGTTTTCAAGCCTATCATTTTGGAGGCGGGATGAGGAATTTGATGGCCTATGCGGTCGACCATGACCTGGTCCCGATTGAGCTTCTTCCGGCTTCTGCACCTCCTGGCTGAAACTAACTCCACTTCTCATGAGTAGATAAGGCATCGAGAGAGCTGAGCCGCGGCTCACCGCTTTGCTGGGTTGTAATCCTCACCCATTGACCCAGATGGCGCAGGGAGACCGCGGCACAGCTTGCTCGTCAGCGAAGTCCCTTTTGGATCTCTTTTGCAATTTGAAATGGCCCGAGCTTGCCTTGCAAGATCAGCTCAATCTGCTGAGAAAGCTGCTGGGCGCGTTCTGCACTCCAGAGCTCCTTTCGCAGATTCTCTTCAATGATGCGCTGAATAAAGAGCTGTAATCGTTCTCGTTGTTTTCTTTGGATTCCGGAGTCACCTAGAAATTTGTGGTGGGCATCGAGTGCTGTTTTGAATTTATCCATGCCTTCATTTTGAGAGGCGACAGTCTTGACAATGGGCGGCACCCAGCGATTTTTGCCGTCTGCGGACGGCAGAGCAAAGTGCAGGGCGTGCACCGCACGATCCGCCTGTCCTTGATCGGACTTGTTGAGCACAAAGATATCCGCAATCTCCATCAGACCGGCTTTGATCGCCTGGATGGCATCGCCCGATTGCGGAATGACCACCACTGCGATGCTGTCTGCGGTCTGAATAATATCAATCTCCGCTTGCCCCACTCCGATGGTCTCAAAAATGATTACGTCATAGTGTGCAGCCTCCAGAAGCAGAGCCACTTCATGCGTGACTTGCGAGAGACCGCCCAGACTTCCTCGCGTTGCAAGACTTCGAATAAAGACCCCGTCATCGGTGAGCAGCGACTGCATCCGGACGCGGTCTCCCAGCAATGCTCCTCCAGAAAAAGGGCTCGTTGGATCGCAGGCCAGCACTCCAACGCGCTTTCCCTCTTGGCGAAAGAGAGGAACGAGTCTGTCAACCAGAGTGCTCTTTCCAGCCCCAGGCGGACCTGTAATTCCGACTCGATAAGATTTGCCCGTATGAGAATAGATTCTGTCCATCACATCTTGATAGCCGGGGTCGCGGTCTTCCACCTGGCTGATGAGCTTGGAAAGGGCTCGGGAATCGCCGCCCAGCATCGCGTCGATCTGTTGCTCGATCAACATTAGTGAGGAATGGGTTTTGCCGGGATGCGAATGTTCTGGATCGCGTCTTGCCTCGAAAGCTCTAGCAGCTGATCGATGCGAACCCAGGCTTGGATCTGATTTTCAGACCTTGACTCGACCAGAACGAGATAACCGACTGGAAGAGCCGCACCCGCTTTAAGCTCAATGACAACGCGAATCACCTCATGCTCGTCTATCTTGAGTCTTGAGGCTGTCTCGGCTGGTGTCGTGGAGGTGGCTACATCAAAGAGCGGCTTCTGGAGCTTGTCTTGATAATCCTGCCAGTTTGCAGTCGCAGTGCTGGTGTTCTGATTATTTGTGCTCGTATCAGTTGGTTTTGAATTGGAGCCGCAGCCGACGAGTCCCCAAAAGAGCAGCCCTAGCAATGCTAGCAGAAGAGACCGAGTATTCATGATCTGAGCTTTACGATTGGGGTGGACGCGTGTCAATGTGAACGACATCGCCACAGACGATGACTTCTTGAGCGGCTGGAATCTCAAACTCGCGTGTCGTGTTATCGTCAAGAGTCACGCGGATGAGGCTGGACCCAGTGCTGATATTCTTATAAACGACACAGCCATCGGTGAGAGTCCGATCCCAGTTCTCTGGGATTACAAACTCGATAAACTTGAAGGCCAGCACGATCAGATCCCCATCACCATTTTGAGCTGTAGATGCCAATGTCAGCGTCACCGGTATAACAACGGAGGCGTTGAGCGCTTCTGACGACTTGATGGTGATCTCACCTTGATATGTTCCTGCTTCCAGACCTGCCGTGTTGACAGAGACGGTCACCTGCTCAGCCGTTGTGCCAGACGCTTGGCTAAGAGTGAGCCATGGGACGCTGACCTCAGCAGACCAGGTGAGGCTCCCGCCACCCGAATTGCCAATTTGCAAGCTCTGAGATGCAGGATTATCGCCATGTGCTGTGCCGCTGAAGCTCAAACTGCTGGAGCTGACTTGCAGAGTCGGACCCTGCTCTACGGTAAATACAATGTTCCTGCTCTGTGCGGTCCCGGCTGCATTGGTCACTTCAATCGTACGAGCCCCGGGTGCTGCACTGGCCGCAATGGTGATGGTGATGGGCAGACTGGTCTCTGCCGCTCCCGTGTCGATCGTGGCTGTGACGCCATCGCCGCTGAAGACGACTTTTGTGGCGTCGCTCAGGCTCGTTCCAGTGATCGTGGCTGTCAGAGTGCTTCCTTGCAGCCCGCTTGGAGGCTCGATAGCTGTAATTGTCGGTGCAACCTCCAATTTGGGCGGCACGCCGAGATAGAGCAGGCCAGAGCCGTACTTGTCATCCTGTCCAGCAGGCCCTAAATCTTCAGCCTGATCTTTGAGAAAGCTCAAGACCTCTTCTGGAGCGGTGCTCTTCCCTTGTGCGCGGAGTGCCTGAACGACCAGCGCCACGGCTCCGGTGGCATGGGGTGTTGAGGCAGAAGTGCCCGTAAATCCCGGGTCATCATCAAATCCATCGCCCGTATAATGGCCAAAGACCTTGGTCGAGACATGCGCAGGTGCGGCAAACTCAGGCTTGATCCGGCCATCCGTCGTCGGCCCCTGACTGGAGTACCAGAACAATCTCCCATCGGGGCAGTAATAGCCACCGGCGGGAGTCTGCGGGCAGCCCGAGGGTGAGGCGTGGATGGCACCAATCGCGAGCGTGTTTGGGGAGACAGAAGGCTCCAGAATGCCCACGCTTCCTTGTGCGGTCAGATACTGAATGCTGGTGCAATAGCAGCCATAGTTTTGAATCATCATGCGGGCAGGCTGTGCATCCGGATTCTTTTTGCGTATCACGATCTCGTATTTCTCTTTTTCACCCACTCGCGAGACATCAAAGTCTTCATAGGCATAAAAGATCTTGATCGGACGCCCCGGCTCCCAGTACCAATCTCCAGAATTTGTGCTGAGCTCTTTGAGTTGTCCATTGACGTTTTTCATAACGACTACTTCATAATCATCCGATGCTCCGGTGCAGGGCGCATCCCAGCTAAAGATTCCATAGATCTCTGCCGTGGCCACCTGCTTGCCACTGGGGTACTGATATTTGGTCAAGAGAGACTCAACGGTATTGCCATTGTCATCCGAAGAATAATTGTTCAAATTGTCTCCGTCGGAATCGTTGAAAGTCCCTTCCCAATGAATATCGGCTTCATTTCCCGCAGCGGTCGCCCAGGAGATCCCATTTCGATGGGCTTTTGCAAAGTAGGGCTCAAAGACCCCACCACCGCGATAACAGGCGCTGTCCAAGCCTAGAGAGGTGTTGATCACATCGACCTTTTCGCCAATGAGCCAGTCGATCGCCTGCCGAAATTCGACATCCGTTTCGTTGTAGGCCAGATAATGAGTAGCGGCGGGGGCGATATCGTTGATGATCTCTGCAACGGCCGTGCCGTGAGCTTGATCTTTCTCAGGATACCGCGGATCGAACATCTCCCCTTGGCTGGCAAACGAGCGCATCACTACTCGGTCTGAGGGAGGAACCTCTTTGCCCTCCAAGTTCTGATAGAGCCCAAACTCGTCAATGATCCCAACCTTCGTGCCTTCGCCATTGAAACCTGCGTCATGCCAGGCAGGGGCTCCAATGATGGGCACTCCTTCACTGATCACATCTCCCTGTGATGCGGATGAGGCAGTCGGCTGTGAATTTTGCTTTGAGATAGATCGAATTGGAAGTCGAACAAACGAGACATCGGAATTGTTTGCAACGGGTTCTAAAGCTTCAATTGGCAAAAGAGCCTGCGTCAAGTTCTCTTTTGTCAATTGAACCTGCCCGCCGAGATGCTCAATCTGTTGCCTCAGGAGGGCGAGATTGGCCGTTGGCAGAGTCTCAATGATGACTTGTATTCTGTTCCCATTGAGGTTGAGCGAAGGATAGGAACCGCTCTGGGCCGGAGAGTCTTTGCTGCGAATTAGCTCAAACGATGGGGCGACTCGGGTGGAGGAGTCCGGATTGGATTTGGAGATCGCGATCAGCTGCTCCAGAGCAACTTGGAGTTTGGAGTGGTTGTCATTGAGACTTGTCTCTGATATGAGATTTAGCCCTTCAGACCAACCAACGACCCCAAAAATCATGAGAAGTGCTGTGGCGAAGATCCCGACTCTATTCCATCTGATCGTGAGCATGACCCTCCTTATGAATTTTCCCAGCAAAAAGCGTTCTGGAATTATACTATATTCCTCATAGAAACGTAGATAAAAATGTCACATCTCACCTTCAGACTCTTCGCGTTTGCGTAGCGCAGGGAAGAGGGTGACATCGCGAATCGAAGGGGCATTGGTAAAGAGCATCGCTAAGCGGTCCACGCCGATTCCAAGACCTCCCGTTGGGGGCATCCCATGCTCCATGGCAATGAGAAAGTCTTCATCGAGAACTTGGGCCTCTTCATCACCAGCCTTGCGGAGCCTCTCCATCTCCTCAAAGCGTGCTCGCTGATCGAGTGGATCATTCAGCTCTGTGAAGGAATTTCCCATCTCCCGGCCGGCCATAAAGACCTCAAAGCGCTCGACCAAATGGGGCTGATCCGCCTTCTTTTTGGCCAGGGGTGAGATCTCAATTGGATAATCGATCAGAAAGATTGGCTGCACCAGATGAGGCTCAACATAACGGCCAAAGAGCTCATCCACCAGCTGTCCCCAATTGGGCTTCTTATCCACGGGCAAGCCCTTCGCTCTGATGGCCTGTTGCAGGCGGGTGAGGTCGCAATGCTCTTCAATATCGATGCCAGCTCTCTCCAAAATAGCTGTTCGAAGTTGCACGCGAGGCCAGGGAGGCGTGAGGTCAATGTCATAGCCCTGATAATGAAGCTTGACCTTGCCCAGCGCGTTGGCGATGCCGAAGATCAACTCTTCCGTGAGGGCCATCATGTCGTTGTAATCGGCATAGGCCTGATAGCACTCCATCATCGTGAATTCGGGGTTGTGCTTCGTAGAGACCCCTTCGTTGCGAAAGTCCTTTCCAATCTCGTAGACCCGCTCATAGCCGCCTACAATCAGGCGCTTGAGATAAAGCTCATCCGAGATCCGAAGATAGAGTTGTTGTTTCAGCTCATTGTGAAACGTGGTAAATGGCCGGGCAAATGCTCCACCATAAAGGGGCTGTAGAATGGGTGTCTCCACTTCCAAAAAGCCCTTCTCATCCAGCACGCGGCGCATCGTTTGAATGAGCCTGGAGCGCGTCATAAAAGCCTGACGGGACTCTTCGTTGGAGAGCAGATCGAGATAGCGCTGGCGATAACGGATCTCTGTATCTTTCAGGCCATGCCACTTCTCGGGCAAGGGGCGAATGGCTTTGGCCAGAACCTCAAATTTCTCGAGACGGACAGAGAGCTCGCCGCGCTTGGTGCGAAAGACAATTCCTTCTGCACTGAGAAAGTCTCCGGTCTCCATGCCGTTGAAAAGCTCAAAGCGGTCGGCGCCAAGATTATCCTTGGTGGCATGGACCTGGATTCTCCCGCTCCCATCGGTCAGATCAAAGAATGATGCGCCTCCCATCACACGGCGGCCTGTGATGCGGCCAGCCACACAAACTTTGGTCTTGCTCTCTTCGCCAATGGCTAGATTTTGAAATTCACCCTGCACTTGCTGGGTGGAGTGGGAGCGCTTGCACCGCGTGGGATAGGGATTGATTCCGAGCTCTCGGAGTCGCTCAAGATGCTTCAGTCGCTCTTCGCGGAGCGCATCGGACACGATTAACCTCTTCGTATCTCTAGAATCTTATAGGTGATCTTTCGCCCTTTGGGCGCGATCAGCTCAATATCATCTCCGCGCTTATGGCCCAATAATGCCTTGCCGAGGGGGGAGTCGATGGAAATCTTATTGGATTCCAAATTGACTTCGGCTTGGCTCACCAGCTCAAATTTCAGCTCTTCATTGCTGCCGGTGCGTTTTAGCTTGATCCAGCTTCCAATTCCGACCTGCTTGGTGCTGATCTGAGACTCGTCAATAATTTTTGCGCGGTCGAGCAAGTCCTCAATCTGGCGGACTTTGGCCTCGTAGAATTCTTTCTCCGTCTGAATATCTATGAATTCTTTGTTCTCCCGAAGCTCGCCGCCGTGCTCTTTCGCGATCTTGAGCCTCTGTGGAATCTCTTCGTGGAGCATGCGCCGGGCATCTTCCAGCTCTCTCGTTTTTAACTCATATCCCTCTTGAGTTAATAAGACTTCAGTTGTCTCATCGACCGGCATCCTAAACCACTCCTTCGTAGTCTCAGTGACTTCATCTGTCCAGGGAAGATTTGATTTCGCGAGAGTCGCGATTGAAAGTGAGGAAAGTATAGCAAAGTCATCAGTGCCCTTCAACATCTTTATGTATGCTGCTGAGATTCTCTTTGATAAGAGAATCAAGGCTTTTGCAGAGCTCTTCATACTCTAGTTTGGGTGCAAGAGCATTGGGCTGTATCACCAGATCGAGAGCGTGCAATCTCTGTTTCCGAATTCGAAACCACTCCCGAATCAGGCGCTTGAGCCGGTTGCGGACCACCGAGTTGCCGACACGCTTGGGAATTGTAAGCCCGAGGCGTGGAGTCGGCTCGTGTCGTTGAATGACATAGAGACGAAAGTGAGAGTTCTCTAAGCGCCTGCCCGTGCGGTAAACAAGCTCAAACTCATTTCGTTGGGTGATCCGGTTCTCTCTGCTGAATTGTTGTGACATGATTGTTGTTATGTTGGGCTTGTGGATTCGAGTTTGCAAACGTCAATACAAGTTGTCGCTGATCTGGTGTTCCGATAGAATTTTTCCATCTTTTGAATTACCGACGAGAGAGTTGATCTGATGCTTGATTTGAAAGCGATCCGGGAGAGACCCCAGGAATTTGAAAAGAGGCTGAAGAGCCGCGACCCGCATTTTAGCGTCAATGTCGTTCTGGGTCTGGATGGGCGCCGCCGGGATCTCCTTCAAGATGTCGAAAAATTGAAGCATCAGCGCAACCAGGCCTCGGATGAGATTGCCAAGCTCAAATCTCAAAAGAAGGATCAAGAGGCCCAACAGCGCATCCAAGAGATGAAGGCCATCTCGGACAGAATCAAATCCCTTGATGCCGAGCTTGGCCACATCGAGACTGAGCTCAATGATTTATTGGTTCGTCTGCCCAATCTTCCACATGAGAGCGTGCCGGTCAGCATGAACAAGGCCGATAAGCGGCTGGTCCGCGAGTTTAAAGCGAAGCCGAAATTTGACTTCAAGCCGAGACACCACCTTGAAGTGGGTGAAGCGCTTGGACTTCTCGATTTCACCCGTGGAGCCCGCATTGCAGGCGCACGCTTTCCGCTCTATAAGGGCTGGGGTGCTAGGCTGGAGCTCGGCATGATTCAGTTCTTCTGGGACTTCCATTTTACAGAGACGGGATATGTCCCGATCTTGCCCCCCTATCTGGGCAATTCACAATCGATGTTCGCTGCCGCTCAACTGCCCAAATTCAAAGACGATGTCTATTACATTGAAAAAGATGACCTCTATCTAAATCCAACAGCAGAGACGCTCCTCTGCAATCTGCACCGTGATGAGATTCTGGATGGAGCGGACTTGCCACTCAAATACATGGGCTTTACAGCCTGCTTCCGTAGAGAGGCGGGCGCGGCTGGAGAGGAAGAGCGCGGCCTCATTCGCATGCACCAATTCAACAAAGTGGAGCTCTTCAAATTTACAGATCCTGAGAGCTCATTTGAGGAGCTCGAAGGTGTTGTCCATGATGCCGAGAAAGTCCTGCAAGCTCTGGATCTTCATTATCAAGTGCAGCTTCTCCCGACGGGGGACATGGCTGGCCAATCGGCCAAGACGTATGACCTGGAAGTCTGGATCCCTTCCCAAAATCGCTATTATGAAGTCTCGTCTTGCAGCAACTGCACGGACTACCAAGCCCGGCGCGGCAACATTCGCTTTCGCCCGGGGACCGATGCCAAGCCAGAGTTCGTCCATACCTTGAATGGATCGGGGCTGGCCACTTCGCGCATTATGGTGGCCATTTTGGAGACCAACCAGCAGTCCGATGGCTCTGTGGTAGTCCCTGAAGTGTTGAGGAAATACGTCGGCACCGATCTTCTTCGTCCTAAATAAAATCGTGCATCCAAGGAGGGCAAAGTGGCGCAAAATGTGGCTATGAATGAGCATCCTGAGCTAGAGACTTATCGGGCGCAGTTCCCCCTCATCCAGAATAAGAGCTATTTGAATTCCTGCTCACTGGGAGCCCTCTCCACCCGCTCGATCAACGCCATGAATCAGTTCATGGATCTCTGGAGTGAGTGGGGAGCATCCGCCTGGTACGAGATTTGGATGGGAGAGATCGCAAAGCTCAAGGCCAGCTTTGCCAAGCTGATCAACGCCAAGCCGCACGAGATTGCCATTCTGCCCAGCGTCTCCGCTGCGCTCAGCTCGGTGGCCTCTGCCTTTGATTACAAGGAGCGCAACAAAGTCATCACTACGGAGCTCGATTTTCCGACAGTGCCTTATCAGTGGATGGTGAAGAAGCGATTGGGGGTAGAAGTTCAATTTCTCTCTTCTCCCGATCAGATTCAAGTTCCTCTTGAGCAGTACAAAAAAATGATCGACTCAAAGACGATCATGGTCGCAACGTCACGAGTCTTTTTCACAAGTGGTTACATTCAAGATGTGAAGTCAATCACGGAGATGGCCCACGCCAAAGGGGCTTATATGCTGGTCGATGATTATCAGGGCACGGGTCAGATTCCCATCGATGTCAAAAAGATGAATGTCGATTTTCTCGTCACAGGCGGACTCAAGTGGCTCTTAGGCGGAATGGGGATCGTCTTTTTGTATGTGCGTGAAGATTTGATTCAGAAATTGGAGCCCACAATCACCGGCTGGTTTGCCAATGAGCATCAGTTTGACTTCAATCCAAAAGACTTTGAATATCGACGTGACGCCTCGCGCTTTGAGTTGGGTACTCCAGCGCTAGCCCCAGTCTATGCGGCCAGTGGGGGACTTAGCATTGTCAACGAGATTGGCTCACCCAAAATTCGAGAACGGACTCTATTTTTGACCCATGATCTCATCACCAAAGCCCAGGAGCATGGCTTCAAGTTGCGCGTCGCCGAGCGCGAAGAGGAGAGGGCTGCCATCGTGATAATCCCGATGGAGAAGCCACAGCCAATTGTGAAAGCGCTCTCTCAACGCAACTTCATCATTGATTATCGGCCGGGTGCCTTGCGCCTCTCGCCCTATTTTTATAATGCGCCTGACGAAAATGACGCCGTTCTGGATGAGATCAAAAAGATTCGCGCTGCGTTGTAGAAAAAGCGGATGGGCACACAGCTAATAGCTCGCTCCGAGCTGATCACATTCAGGCCAAGCACAGAGGCCGATCTCGATTTTGTCGTTCAGAATGAGCATGACGCTGGAAATATTGGCTTCATCAGCCAGTGGCCGCGAGAGCAGCATCAGCAGACTTTGTTAGACCTGACTATTGCCCACTGGATCATTGAGGCGAATCTGGATGGACGCCGAGTTGGACATCTCATTGCACGAGGGGTTGGCATGCCGGATCGGGTGATTGAATTCAAGCGCATCGCCATCTCTTCAGCAGAGCATGGACATGGATTTGGCCGTGGGGCTGTCCGTCTCTTAAAGAGAGTCAGTTTTGAAGAGTGGAATGCCCACAGACTCTGGCTGGATGTGATGGAGCATAATACGGTCGCGCAACGACTCTATCTTTCAGAAGGATTCATCAAAGAGGGAATGCTGCGAGAGTCACTCAAACGCGGCGGGCAATATGTCTCGTTATTACTAATGTCAATCTTGGAGCATGAGTACTTCTCAAAAGACCCGCTTTTCTAATTTCTGAATGGCCTGTCGGATCTCATCTGGGATGGGGGCCTTCTGACTCTGCCGATAATTGTAAGAGACGATGAGCCCCTCTCCTTCGGCGGCAACTCCCTGGAGCTTTTCGCTCACAATGCGATAGTGCATGGGGAAGCGGTCTTTGCTCATCTCGGGAACTCTTGTCCCCACGTAAATTTTGTCTGGATAGGTCAAAGCCCGCTTGAAGACGCAGTTGGTCGAAGCCAAAATCGGCCCAAGCCCATGCTCTTCTACGAACTTGAGATAGCCGATCTCATGAAAATAGGCCAGTCGAGCACTCTCAAAGTAGCGAAAATAGAAGATGTTATTGACATGCCCAAAGGAGTCCATCTCTCCCCAAACTACGGGGAGCTCAATGACAACTGGATACTCTTTTAGATGCTGCTCTTGGATGGACATATGTCTCATTCTAAGTGGCTCTCTGCTTATCTTCCACACTCATACTGCAAAAGCGCCAATGCGACTCCTGGCTATGTGATGCCCATTATATTTGAGGAAAAAGCCCCAGCCTAAGATGGCGAATTAAGGGGGCGGTAGAATGGAAATAGGACAGGCGCATCTTACGGGCACCGTCGAAGAGTGGACTAACGTCTGCGACGGCATCATGAATCTGGAGTGCCTCCATCAGGTGGCATCTCTTCTCGCGGATGACCTCATTCAAGTGCTTCGCCGCAATCCGCAGATGAAGAATCATCTGCTTGAAGATGGAAATCGGCTGACTCTTACGCTTAGCCTCAATCTTGAAGAGATGAAGGGAAAGAGGTCCGAGACGATTATTCGGGAATGGCCATCCACTTCGTAAATAGCCCTTCTGTTGAAAAGCAGAAGAGCTTGGCTTGGAAACTAGCCTTTAAGCTCCGCTGAGCAAAAATACAGGATCAGGAGGTGTGAGATCCTGCTAAAACTCTGGCTACTTAAAGGCGAAAATGCTGGGGGCCAAGCTCTTCCACTGTAAGGAGGTTGGTACTCCTCCCATCCCTAGGGGATGAGAGCAATCATAAAAAAATAGTGCTGAACAGCCTCGGTATTTTTTCTCCTCCACGCCTCTCACCAATGTAGTCTATATCACATTCAACAAGAGAAGTCAATATTTACAAGTTCAGAATAATTTGCGGATTTATGGGCTGCGACGGGGTGGGCCCGGCAGGACTCGAACCTGCGACTCTCTGGTTAAAAGCCAGGTACTCTGCCAACTGAGTTACGGGCCCGTTTGAAGCTTTAGTTTATCGGTCCAATCCCTCTCCTTCAAGATTATTGCTTGCTTGAAGTCTGACAACTCGTCTTGAAAGACGAATTTATTTGGGATACACTATTCCTTGAAAAGGCATGGGCTGCGGAGTTGTAGGGGTTCTACCCAGACAAGAGGTCTCAACGCGTGAGTCCCTCGGGCTGACGATAGAGCTGCTTGAAGGCTGCCGCAATCGCGGTGAGGATGGCACAGGACTTCTGCTCTATGGTCACGGGCTCTTCGATCAGCTCTTTCATTTGGAGAAGTGGTTTGGCTCTGCCTATGAGATTCCCAAAGGGCTTTATGACTTCAACCTATCCAATTCATCCCAACTGCTGCTTGGGCACACCCGCTATGCCACTCACGGCGTAATCACAGAGCAGAATATTCACCCTGTCTGGGCAAGCTGGGATAATCCGAAAAAGGGGCGTGAGATCAATCTATTTTTAGTTATGAATGGAGAGATCTCATTTACCGATCGCTGGGTGGAGAGTGCGGAAGCCAGAGGCATCAATCTTCATGAATCTACAATCGATACAACAGGCTGCGCCGGGTTTATTCTAGAAAAATATCTCGATCAGCGAGATCTGGGTGGAGCACTGACCGAATTCTATAGACAGGCCTTTCCATTTGGTGGCTTTTCGATTTTGGGATTTTTGATCGATGGAGATGAGCCCCATTTCTTCTACATTCGTGAAGGCATGCGACCTCTGCACGCAGCTCAGATTCATGGAATTCAGGTCTTTGTCTCGGAGACGAAGCCACTGACGACGTTGGGTATCAATTATGACCAGATCGAAGTTGTGCCTCCTGGATCGATCGGGATTTATTCCCTGACCGATGAGACATGGGAAAGATTTGACATGAATAAAATTCTAAGAGGGCGCGCCAGCCGTGGTGAGTGCTCGTTTGAGTATGCCTATTTCCAGGAGCCAAACTCGATCATGCACGGCAAGAGCATGGATCAGATTCGTGCGGACTTTGGAAAGGCGGCTTGCAAAGAGCATCCACCGGTCAGTGATAAGAGTGAGCAGCGTATTGTGGTAAGCCCCGTTCCCAAGTCGGGAATCAGCGCCGCCAATGGCTATGCCGAGCAGGCGCTCCGGGATGGCTATGATGTGCATCTGGAGGGAATTGTGCTGCGTCGTGGCTCAGCAACGACACGCTCGTTCTTAGGAGATGGGACTTCGGAGATTGTCCATAGATTGAAGCGAAAATTTGAGCTCAATCCGCAAGGCGCCAAAGATGCCGTGGTCATCAATGTAGATGACAGCATCGTGCGCGGAAATGTCTCGGCCTGGATCAACAAGATGGAGCGCGGCGCAGGAGCCAAAGAGGTGCGCTTCGTCTCCGCCTGGCCGCCGATTATCGGCCCCTGTTTTGCTGGCATTGCCATTGATGTGGGTGAGCCGCTGGCCGAGATTGTAGAGAAGCATGAGCCAAGCGATCTGGCGGAAGATCATCGCCCGCTCGAGAAAAAACTTCGCGATGGATACGTTCATGAAGAGTTCGGCAAGACCCAATTTGATGATGTGGCCTATGTCAGCCCCAGTGCCGTTCAGAGTGTTCTTGAAAAAGTCATTCCCAAAGAGCGAGATTTTTGCACAGGCTGTTTTACAGGCTTGTACAGTTACATCAGCCCCATGAATATTCATGGCAAGCCCTACAAATACAAGAAGTGGCTCGATGAGTTTATCAAGCTCAACGGCGTAGAGATGCCAGAAGTCTCAGATCAAGGAGCGCCGCCGGACTCCACTGAAATACTCGAAGAAGTCAAAGCTGCAAAATAGCCCCATCATTACGCAATTTCCCTGTGATCGTCTTCCAAACCTCAAAGGAGGAATCTTGCAATATGTGCGTCTGGGCAATACGGGCATGAAGGTCTCGCGGCTCTGTCTGGGCATGATGACCTACGGAGATCCCGAGTGGAGAGACTGGATTCTGGATGAAAAGGCGAGCCGCCCCTTCGTCAAACATGCGCTGGAATTTGGCATCAATTTCTTTGACACCGCTGATATGTACTCTTTGGGTGCGAGCGAGGAGATCACGGGAAGAGCGCTCAAGGATTTTGCCAAGCGAGATCAAGTTGTCATTGCCACCAAAGTCTTCAACGCCATGAGCAATGACCCCAATGACAAGGGGCTCTCCCGAAAGCACATCATGGCTTCGATCGATAACTCGCTGCGCCGCTTAAAGACCGATTATGTCGATCTCTATCAGATTCACCGTTGGGATTATGAGACTCCGATCGAAGAGACTCTGGAAGCTTTGCATGACATTGTAAAAGCGGGCAAAGCGCGCTACATCGGGGCATCAAGCATGTATGCCTGGCAGTTCTCATCGGCTCTTTACAGAGCTGATTTGCACAACTGGACTCGCTTTGTCTCGATGCAAAATCACTACAATCTTGTCTACCGAGAGGAAGAGCGCGAGATGATTCCACTCTGCCGAGAAGAGGGAATAGCCGTCATCCCCTGGAGCCCGCTGGCTCGTGGCTTCCTGGCTGGCAGCCGCACGAAGAAGGGGTTTGGCAAGACCGCACGCTCCAAGAGTGATACCTTTGCACACAACCTCTATTATCGCGACAGCGACTTTGCAATTGTGGATCGGGTCGTAGCATTATCAAAAAAGCGAGAGGTTGCTCCTGCTCAGATTGCTCTGGCATGGATGTTGCACAAACCAGGCGTGACGGCACCCATCATCGGTGCGAGCAAGCTGCCCTATTTGGAAGAGGCCGTTGCCGCAATTGATATCCAGCTCTCAGACAAAGAGATCGGATCTCTGGAAGAGCTCTATCAGCCTCACCCTGTTCTGGGGCATCAATAAATCTAAAAACCTCCTGTGGCCCCGCTCATTTTCTGGAGTTCAGTCATTGTCATTCTGCTCACGCTCATTGGCGTAGCAATCGGCCGCTTCCGCTGGTTCAGCATGAACCGGGCTACGATTGCCGTGGTCGGGGCGACGGCTCTAGTCGTGTTGGGTGCGATCTCACTTGATGCTGCTTACAAATCAATAGACCTCAGCACGATCGTCTTGCTCTTTGCCATGATGATTCTGAACGCCAATCTGCGTCTGGCGGGATTCTTTGATCTGGTGGCTACAAAGCTGGCGGGCCTGGCTCATTCGCCTCAGATCTTATTGATGGTCACAATTTTTATCTCTGGTCTTCTCTCTGCCTTCTTTTTGAATGACACGATTGTGCTCGTCTTCACACCGCTTGTGATTCAGTGGACGCGCGCGATGAGGCTCAACCCCATCCCATATTTGATCGCGCTTGTCACGGCAGCCAATGTTGGCTCCAGTGCTACGATTATTGGCAATCCGCAAAATATGCTGATCGGCGCGGCTTCAGCCATTCCATTTACGACATTTGCCGGCTATTTGGCTCCACCGGCTATTCTAGGATTGGCTGTCATCTGGGGTGTAATAATTCTTGTCTATAGAGGGAAACTGACCTCAAAAGAGCCAATCAAAATAGACGAGAGGCGGTATCGGGTCCACACGCCATTATTGCAGCGAAGTCTTGTTGCGACGGCAGCTCTTGTGGTGCTCTTATTTGCAGGAGTTCAAGTCTCTCTGGCTGCGATGACATCGGCTTCGCTTCTCCTCATCACACGGCGATTGAAGCCGGAGCGCGTCTTCCGCGAGATCGACTGGTCATTGCTCATCTTCTTCTCAGGGCTCTTTGTGGTGACGGCTGCCGTGGAGCAGCTTGGCCTTAGCGAAAAGCTATTTTCATGGGCGAATGCGCTTCTCCAGCAGGGAGTGGGCGGTCTGGCGGTCTTCTCAGCGCTCCTTAGCAATCTCGTCTCCAATGTGCCGGCAGTGCTGCTGCTTCGCCCAGTCGTCTCTGCAATGTCTGATCCAGATCGAGCCTGGCTCACATTAGCAATGGCGACGACGTTTGCTGGAAATCTGACGCTGCTGGGATCCGTCGCCAATTTGATTGTGGCGGAGGTAGCCCGCCGTCATGGAGCAATTCTCACTTTTTCGGAATATCTGAAAGCTGGAATTTTGATTACTTTCATCACATTGACAGTTGGGATTCTGTGGCTAATGCTGATTTGATGCTTTTACTGCCCGTCATTCCTGCGAAAGCAGGAATCCAGAGGCTTTTATCAGCTAGAACTGAAGAGCGCGAGGAAAATTACTCTTCACTCAAATCATCTGTAACAACTGAGACCTCTTTCTGCTCTTCGATCAACTCGCCCATCACCTCGCGATACATGCGCTGCAAGAAGGCCTGCCGGTCTTCGACTTTGATGAGATCGCTTCGCCCCTGCATCACAATGTGAAATGCAAAGGGGCTGGGGTGCTGGGTAATCCTGCCTACAATCTCGATCTCGCCTTTGCGAATCTGCTCCAATACGTGCTCGGCATGGGCGACGTCCATGGAGTCTTCCATCACTTCGCGATAGGCCTCGCGCAGCACTGGAAATCGCTCATCCAGGGCTTCTACAGCGCTCTGCAGAATCGTCGCTTTCATCTGCTGGCTTCCGACAGACCTTCGCTGGCCTTTATAGTTTTTCAAGATCATCAGTGAGCGCGTCGCGCAGTGGCGAAATCGCCGCTTTAAGATCTCTGTATTAGTAAGAGCGCTCTTGAGCACAGAGCGGACTTCACGCTCTTTGAGCAGCTCGAACGCCGTCATCACGCGCACGCTGCCTTCATAAGCCAGATAGAAACCATGATCGGTGATTCCGATCTCGACGTCTTTGTCTTCGCGGCGGGCGATGAGCCAGGCGAGTGCGCGGCTCAGCGCATCATTGATTCTGCGTCCATAGAGCGTATGGAAGATGACCCAAGTTTTGACCGGGCTCTTCCAGCGGTCTGGCATCAGCTCTTCCTGATAATATTCAACCAGAATCTTCTTGCTGTTTGGGATCTCTGAGAATGTTGCCTGCTCATGGAAATAGCGATAGAGCGATTCTGCGGCCTTCTCATCGACATAAAGATATTCATGAATAAATGCCTTGATCTCTGCAGCGCTTCGATTCTCAGAGAAGAGCTTAGCCATCTTCCCTCGGAAGATCTGAATGTCCTGAGAGAGGCCAAAGCTAAGCGGAAGCTGCTCCGAGAACCAGGATGGGACCGTGGGGCTTCGGCTTCCGCCAGAGCTCACTTGCACCGTCATGCCGCGAGAGTAGTTGAATTTATAGGTATTGCCGCCCAGCACAAAGAGATCACCCTTGCGCAACATCTCGGCAAAAGACTCTTCTATGCTGCCGATGCGCATGTCGCCATCTTTCACTCGTATAAACGACTCATCGGGGATGGTGCCGACGTTGGTGAGATAGAGAACACGCGCCAGCTTCCCGCGCTTCCCGATCACGCCCTTTTCGCGGTCGTAGTAGATCTTGGCATAGACACGGCGGTCCTCGAGCGAGGCATACTCTCCGGCGAGATATTCCAAGGTGCTCTCGAAGTCTTTGCGGGTGAGCGCGTGATAGTTGTAGCTGCGCGTCACCAGATCATAGAGATCTTCAGTCTGGGTCTCGCCATCCATCAGAATTCCAAAGATCTGCTGTGACAGCACGTCGAGGCAATTTTGCGGAATATGAATCTCATCCAAGACGTGCTCGATGGCACTTTTCAGCATTACGGAGCACTCCACCAAGTCATCCCGGTCTGTGACGATGATTCGGCCTTTAATTGTCTCATGAAGCTTGTGTCCGCTCCGCCCCACGCGCTGCAATGCGCGGGCGACGCTCTTGGGCGATCCAAGCAGAATGACGAGATCTACATAGCCAATATCAATGCCCAGCTCCAAGCTCGTCGAAGAGACGACGACTCTAAGATCACCCATCTTGAGCCGCTTCTCAATCTCAAAGCGCAACTCTTTGGAGAGCGAGCCGTGGTGCGCACCGATCGCTTCATTGAGTCGCGGGTATCGCTCTTTGAGATAATGGACGATGCGTTCTGTGCCGGAGCGGGTGTTGGTAAAGATTAAAGTTGTGCGGTGCTCATCGATCAGCTTGAACAACAGCTCATAGAGATTGGCGTTCAGCTCTTCCGCGGAGCAGTGGATGAAGTCTTCCACCGGGCTCATCACTTTGAGATCGAGCTTTTTATCAAAGCGGGCGTCAACGACCCAGCAATCGCGCCAGCAATCCTCTTTCTCTGCAGCAGCCTCTTCCAATGACTTGCCGTACTTTCGGCCCACGAGAAATTTTGCGATCTCTTCCAGTGGGCTGATCGTGGCCGAGAGGCCGATGCGGGTGAACTCTACGGATTCCTGAAGCCGCTCCAACGAAAGTGAAAGATGCACGCCGCGCTTGTTCTCAGCGAGCGAATGAATCTCATCAATGATCACCCAATCGACTTGATGCAGGTGTTTTGAGAATTCTTTAGATGTGAGAGCAATTGCCAGCGACTCCGGAGTGGTGATGAGAATATGGGGTGCCTCGCGGAGCATTCGTTGCTTCTGACTGGCTGTGGTGTCTCCTGTGCGGATGCCGATGCGGATTCCTAACCGCTTGTTGGCAATGTCGGTTATCTCTTGAAGGGGCTCTGTTAGGTTTCTTTGGATGTCATTTCCCAGCGCCTTGAGAGGTGAGACATAAATACAGTATGTTCTGTTTTCCAGCTCATCCTTTTCAGCCAACCCCACTAGCTCGCTGATGATGGCCAGAAAGGCTGAAAGAGTCTTTCCGCTTCCAGTCGGCGCGGAGATGAGGCAATTCTCTCGCCGATGCACATTGGGAATCGAAAATCGTTGGGGCGGGCTGAAATCTTTGAAGCATCCTTGAAACCAGCGCTTTACCCACGGGTGAAGCAGCTCATAGATCTCTTCATTGGCAAAAGGCTCTGTCTGATAACGAATCATTTTTGGTCTGGCCAGTGGACAACTTTGAGACCCACATGCGCGATCCCTTTTTTGTCAGAGCCCAATGCCTTTGCGGCGGC
Source organism: Candidatus Acetothermia bacterium (assembly GCA_016201405.1). Taxonomy (GTDB): domain Bacteria; phylum Bipolaricaulota; class Bipolaricaulia; order RBG-16-55-9; family RBG-16-55-9; genus JACQCZ01. The sequence goes on from JACQCZ010000007.1 coordinate 35,544, forward strand.
GAGTGAGAGGTCGATGATCCGGCCGGGGACGAACGGGCCGCGGTCATTGATGCGAACAATCACGCTCCTGCCAGTGTCCAGATCAATGACTTTTACCAAAGTATTGAAGGGCAGCGTCTTGTGTGCTGCAGTCATGGCATTCATATCATAGGTCTCGCCGTTGGAGGTCATCTTGCCGTTGAAGCCTGGCCCATACCAAGAAGCGATGCCAGTTTGGTCGTAGCTGAATCTATTGACAACCCCGACCACGAGCAAAATGGCAAAAAAACCGATCAGCCAAATCTCACGCATCGTCTCTCACCATGAGTTTTCTTTTGAAAGTGATCCAAATTGTAATCTGGGCGCAAATGGCGTGCAAGAAGATTGCGAAACGTGCTAACATCGCTTGAAAATCAAGAGTAACTTTACAGGAGTCTGGTTATGAAGAAGGAACGACTTCCGCACCACTTTGAATTTGATCTCGTGCGAGTGACAGAGGCAGCAGCTCTCACAGCCTCCCCTTTTGTAGGACGCGATGACAAGAAGGGTGCTGATCAGGCTGCTGTGGATGCCATGCGACGAGTCTTGAATTCTATGGAGATGAGCGGAGTGGTCGTCATTGGGGAAGGCGAAAAAGATGAGGCGCCGATGCTCTTTAATGGAGAGAAACTGGGCACTGGCTCTTTGCCAGAAGTAGATCTTGCCGTAGATCCCGTTGATGGCACAACTCCCTGTGCCAAAGGGCGCGAGAATTCAATTGCGACTATTGCCATGGCCCCTCGCGGCACGATGTACGACCCGGGCCCATTCGTCTATATGAACAAGATCGCCGTCGGACCCGAGTGTGTTGGCGTCATTGACATTGAAAAGTCTGCTGCTGACAATCTGAAGGCCATTTCAAAAGCGCTGGATAAAGAGCTGAAAGAGCTGGTTGTGGTCGTACTGGATCGCCCACGTCATGAAGAGCTGGTCAGTCAGATTCGAAAGGTTGGCGCTAGAGTGCGCTTGATCTTAGATGGCGATGTGATGGGAGCCTTTCTCACCGCTTGGCCAGGATCGGGAGTGGATGTTCTGATGGGAGTTGGCGGCTCCCCTGAAGGTGTTCTGGCAGCTTGTGCATTGCGCGGACTCGGGGGAGAATTTCAAGGCAAGCCCTATCCGCGAAATGAAGATGAGAAGAGACGCGGACATGAGTTGGGCTATGACTTTAATGCAGTCTTGACCCACCATGATTTGGTCTCGTCCAATGACGTCATCTTTTCTGCCACAGGAATCACGGATGGTGCAATTTTGCAGGGTGTTGAGCAGGCAGGCGATGCTGCGAGCACGCACAGCATTGTGGTTCATGGAGCATCAAGCAAAGTGCGAGAGGTTATTACTACACATCTCGCTGAATAAAAGAGTCTGATCTCCTATCGGCTATAAGAGACTCGTCGCCTTCTATGGGAGGAGCTCTTAAAGAGAGTGACAGTTCGATCTAGCAAGACGTGCATCATATTCGACAGATAGATTCCCGCTGCCAATGCGAGCAGAAGGTCTTCATTGACCCACGAAACTTGAGCTTTGGGGAGCGCGACTCCTGCGACTTTCAGCCCATAAAGAACGAGCCCAACGACGATGCTCAAGTAAATGAGCCTGGTCAATGGCCCAATGATGAGGCTGTGGCTGATACCGCGATGCTTGAAAAAGGTTGAGTAAGGAGCCCAAATAAAACCGAGCACGCCCCAGCGGCGCCGGGCGCTATTTTTGTGTAAATCCAGATCTGGACTGAGAAAGAGACTGGTCAAGAGATAGGCAGTCGCAAAAAGAGTGATCTCCATCCAACCCGGCTTGAGGAAATAGTAGTACGCTCCTGCTAAAATGGGCAATGCGATCAATTCAAACCGGGCGTGTGTCTTTCCTGAGGGCAAAGGAGCACACCTCCATTAAGGAGTAGGATAGATCAGCTTTCTGAATAATTGTAGGGAATCAGTCACTCTGGCAAACGACTCTTGACAGTGGTTTTTACCTTCGGTATAATCATTAGCAGTCAACCATGTCGAGTGCTAAACAACTGCGCAAATTCAAATTTAACCACACTATTCAAAGGAGGATGTATGGCGAAAAAGATCAAAATCCGGCCATTAGGCAGCCGGGTGCTTGTCCAGGCGGTCAAGCAAAAAGAGAGTGGCGGGATTGTCCTTCCCGATGACGTAGAGTCGGGGAAGGATCACATCACGGCTGAAGTCGTCTCTCTGGGAACGGATGATGAGAAGATCAAGGTCAAGAAGGGCGAACACGTCCTTTTGGACGCCTTCTCAGGCAAGAAGATCGAGATTGACGGCGAAGAATTTTTAATCGTCAAATCCATTGATATTTTGGCAATTGTTGAGCAATAAGAGATTCTAAGAAGGAGGAATACGAGAATGGCAAAGAAGTACAAAGAGGTACTTTTTGATGATCAGGCGCGGGAAGCGCTCAAGCGAGGCATTGACAAATTGGCCAAAGTAGTGCGCATTACGCTTGGCCCCCGTGGAAGAAACGTAATTCTTGACAAGGAATTTGGAGCTCCTAAAGTAGTCAATGATGGTGTGACGATTGCTGAAGAGCAAGAATATCAGGATGAGTTTGAGAACATGGGCGCTCAGCTTGTCAAGCAGGTCTCCAAAGAGACAGAGGATGCTTGCGGAGATGGAACGACGACAGCCACGATTCTGGCTCATGCACTCATCACTGAGGGGATGAAGAATATCACGGCAGGTGTCAACCCCATGCAGCTCAAGCGTGGACTGGACAAGTCTGCCGAGGCAATTGCCGAAGAGCTGACCAAGATGAGCAAAGAGCTCAAAAACAAGGAAGAGATGGCCCGTGTAGCCACAATCTCTTCCAATGACGAAGAGATCGGCAAGATCATCGCGGACACCATGGAGTCAGCCGGCAAAGATGGCGTCATCACCGTCGAAGAGTCAGAAACAATCGAAACTTACTATGAGATCGTCGAGGGAATGCAGTTTGATCGCGGCTATCTCAGCCCCTACTTCATCACCAATGCAGACAAGATGGAAGCAGAGCTGAAAGACCCCTACATCTTGATCACCGATCAAGAGATCAAGAAGGCCAAAGAGATCGTTCCCATCCTGGAGCGCATCGCTCAGTCTGGAAGGCCACTTCTTATTATTGGTGAGGACATTGAGGGCGAGGCACTCACCACACTTGTCATTAACAAGCTACGTGGCACGCTCTCTGTCGTTGCTTCAAAGGCCCCTGGCTTTGGGGATCGCCGCAAGGCCATGCTTGAAGACATCGCCGTTCTAACCGGCGGACAAGTCATTGCCAAAGATGCGGGTCTCAAGGTCGAGACCGCAGACTTGAAGATGCTGGGACGGGCCGAGAAGGTCGTCCTCACCAACGACACCACAACTGTCATCGGTGGCAAAGGCGAGAAGAAAGATATCCAGGGCCGGATCGAGCAGATTCGCAAGCAGATGCAGGCAGCCGATTCTGACTACGACAAAGAGAAGCTCCAAGAGCGCGCTGCCAAGCTCTCGGGTGGTGTAGCGATCATCAAGGTTGGCGCTGCTACTGAGACCGAGCTCGAAGAGAAGAAGCACCGCATGGAAGACGCCCTCGAAGCGACCAAAGCCGCTGTCGAAGAGGGTATTCTGCCCGGCGGTGGCGTGGCACTGCTGAATGCGGTTGCCTCCATTGAAAAGCTGGAGCTCTCTCAAGATCAGCAAGTTGGAGTCCGGCTGATGAGAAAAGCAATCGAGGCTCCGCTACGACAGCTCGCGGAGAATGCTGGGCTGGAAGGCTCGATCATTGTTGAGCGGGTGAAAGAGCAGAAGAAGGGTGTCGGCTTTGATGTCGTCACAGAGACGTATGTAGACATGATGAAGTCGGGAATTATCGACCCCACAAAAGTCACCAAGTCCGCATTGCTCAATGCCGTCAGCGTGGCAGGCATGATCTTGACCAGCGGTGCCTGTGTCGCTGCCAAGGAGATCAAGGATAGCAGCGCAGCTCCTGCTGCCCCTCCGATGCCTGACATGTACTAAAAGACACATCAAAAGCACAGACTGAAAAGGTGTGAGAAACTCCCCCGGCAGTCCTATACTTGCCAGGGGAGTCTTCAATTTATGCCGGGTCTAAAAATTGGGTTGGCGCTTGGTGGTGGAGGGGCAAGAGGCTATGCTCATCTGGGGGTCATTCGCTCCCTAAAGCGCCATTCCATTCCAATCGATGTGATCGCCGGGACGAGCATGGGAGCGGTGATTGGCGGAGCCTATGCCTGCGGCATCAATCTTCATAAGCTGGAGCTTTTGCTCAAAAGCATCGATCTCAACAAGCTGCTCCGCTTTCCGCGCTCATCATTGCTGGGGCTCATGGGTAATACAGCCCAGGAGATGCTCTTTCAAGGACGAGACTGGCGGGTGAAAGATACAGAGCGAACTGAAAATCTCATAGAGTTCTTCAATCTATTCTCACAGAGAAAAGCCTTTTCGGAATTGCGAATGCCATTTGCCATTGCTGCTGTTGATGTCGATACCGGAGAAGAAGTGGTTCTAAAAAATGGCTCAGTCTCCAGGGCTTTGGCATCGGCCATTGCCATACCGGGCATCCACTATCCCGTGAAAGTCGATGGGCGCTTTTTGGTTGATGGGGGCGTGATCAACAAGGTTCCCGTGGAGCTTGCCTTCGCACTGGGAGCCGACGTTGTCATTGCCGTGGATGTCAGCACACCCACGCTCAGAGGTGGAGTCTCTAGTGTCGAGATTTTGATGCAAGCCGAGTCCATCATGATGCGCGAGCTCAATCAGGTCAAGCTCAAATCGCTGAAAGACCAGTACGGAGGGCGGTATGTTCTCTTACAGCCCTCCGTCAATGATGTGCGAACTCTGGCCCTTGGCGATGTCGAGACTCCCGCTCGTGCCGGTGAGCGTGAGACTGAGAGGCGAATAGCAGAGATTAAAGCTCTCGTTGTGCCACGAAGCGTCTAGCTACTTCTTCTGGGAATTCTCTGCTCTTGGTGTCCCATTAATTAGATTGCCGTCTGCATCCCGGCCATTCCGCACCGTGCCATTGTTGGACGCCCAGTTTGAATCATCATCCTTGGTCAGAGGATTGATCCTCTCCATGCTGGCGTACGGGACGTTTCCACTATTCGTCGTGCCTGCAGGCCAGGCCCCCCCATTCTGATTGACTGTATCGATCAAGTCGTTATTTGCATTTCGAAGCTCAAGCGTCTCGCCTTCGTTGCGAAGAGCTCCTGTGAAGATCACATCTGCATTGACATCCTTGACTGTGGTGTCATCGCTTCTCTCCAATAGAAGTAGCCCTCGTGCTGGGAGGATGTGGGTTCGGACTTCGGTTGTATTGCTTTTGGCTTGGCCTAGAACAAAGTGAATGATCTTGCGGTCATCAGAATCGCCCCAGCTCACGGTCCAACCAGTCAGATCGATATCTGTGCTGGTGTTATTTTTGAGCTCAATCCATTCATCGGTTGGACTGGCGGCGGTGCCAGCCCACGCGACTTCATTGATGACAATGGACGGCACCCCCTGTTGTTGTGACAACTTCGGCAAAGAGATGGCAGGCAAGACAGCAGCCATTGCCAAAAGAAAGGCGACTAGCATGGCGTTCGTTTTCACGGAGTCCTCCTTTAAGGCTCGATGAAACCATAGATTTTTTCCTTGTTTTAATACTTTTGGTTTTTCAAAGTCAAATCTTACTTTCAAAGATAAACCTTAAAGCATTGGACTATTGCCATAGGCAGGCTAAGGGGATTGATCTATAGTGAAGGATCAAAAGTCGCAGAATCATCATGAGGAGATGAGATGATGACAAACTTTGTTCAAAAACCTGGCTCCACATTTCTGGTGGCATTCCTATTTGTCGGGATTACTCTCTCGTTTATGATAGGCCAGGCTCTAGTCAGCCAAGCTCAGAGCGGAAGCTCTCTGCTGGTCAATGCTGTAGCCACTCCCTTTACAGCAGCCACTAATAATGCTGACAGGGTATTCGTGTATGTCACTGTGCAGTCCAGCGCTGGTCTGGTTGGCGGGCTGACAGGCGCAAACTTCGTCGTTTTTGCAGAACAGCTTGCTGTTGGAGGATGCTTAGTCTCCCTCGTTCAATCCCGTCAGGATGAGAGTCGCCCAGGGGTCTATCGGCTTGATCTTGTGCCTGGGGCACCCAACTGCACTTGGCAACACGGGACGTATGTTTTGTCCGTGAGTGTCAAAATTGGCTCTCAGAGCGGAGCATCTCTAGCCTCAATGACGATAAACTAAGCATGAAGAGAGTTATAGTATTCATCGACTTTGACGGCACAACGGCTGCAGAGAGTGCCAGCAACCGCCTCTTAGATCGGTTCGCGATAGGGGACTGGCGTGAGCTGGACCGAAAGCTCGATGCCAAGGAGATCTCTTTTCGAGAGTGCGTCATCGGCCAATTCTCGATGCTCTCGGGCAGACGGGAAGAGATGATCCAGTTTGTTCAGAATGAGATTCATCTACGAGCAGGCTTCAAGGAATTTGTAAACTTCTGCCAGGACCGAAAGTACGACATTCATATCGTGGCGGAAGCTCTCGATTTCATGATTGAAGCTTTATTTGAGCGCGAAAGTATTAAAGGCGTTCCAATCTTCAGCGACCGGGCACTCTTTAAGACTGGACAATTTTCTGGGCTAGAGCTACGGCATTTCAGATCAGATTGTGTTTGCGCGTTGGGGAACTGCAAAGGTGGACATGTTCGCGCACATCACGATCGCTATGACTTCAAGATCTACATTGGCGATGGCACAAATGATCTCTGCGGTGCCCGCCATTCGGATTTCGTCTTTGCTCGTCGTCGGCTGGCGGAGCTCTGCAAAACCCAAGAGATCGATTATGTCCCTTTTGAGGATTTTTTTATCATTCAAGAAGAATTGACGCAACTAGGACTCTGATGCTGGCTGAGTCGAAGTAGGCTGAAGGACCTTGCACATCATGTAACCATCTTCGCCATCGTGATAATATTGATAGATGCGCTTCTCAATCTGAAAGCCAAAGCGCTGATAAAGCCGAATCGCATTGAAGTTGCTGACACGAACTTCGAGCTCAGCCGTCTGCCCATCCATCTCTTGCAAATAATCGAGTCCGCTTTGCAATAAAGCAGCCCCAAGACCCCGTGCTCGCTTCTGTGGGTCAACGGCTATATTCATGATATGTCCTTTTCGCTCTTCTAATTCGATCGGGTGGCCAAAGATGACTTTCGTCCGCATCTCCAGGCGTTCAAACAGAGAAGGGATCTTGATTCCGACTACAATATAACCAGCGATCTCTCCCTCCATTTCGCAAACCATAAAGCCCTTTTCTCCTAAATGACCCTGGAAAAAGACCTCCGCCCAAGGATAGGGATAGCACTCTCTCTCGATCCTGATGATTAAGGGGAGATCGGCTTCGCGCGCGGGTCGTATGTGCATTTCTACGATCACCTATCCGAAACCAGTGGAGCATGATAGGAATGAGATGATCTTCTTCTTGATTTTATCGCATGAAATCTAAAAATGACCTTGACGAGTTTCATCCACTTATGATACAATGAGACCTACATCACGGCCATGAAAATCAGCATATCCAAACGTCGATCTAAAGTTAGCGAGGCCTTGCAGCGGCACGTTTTGGAAAAGGTAGAACAGATCGAGCGGCACTTCCCAAACGGCGTGATCACTGTCGATATTGTTCTGGATGCTGAGAAGGGCCGGCAGATCGTGGAGATGGTGGCGCATCTGATCCGCAAAAAAGTGGTGAGGGCATCTGCTGAAACCGATGATCTGCAGGCTGCCGTGGACGCGGCTGTCGAAAAGCTCAAGACACAGATCATGCGTCACAAAGATCAGTTGCAAGACAAACGTTCGAACGAGGCTCCTCAAGATAACTCGGGTCCGTCGGGAGACAACCACATTGAGATCCTGCGGACTCAGATGTATCTGCGAAAGCCGATGACCCCAGAAGAGGCGATATTGCAGCTGGAATCCTATGGGAAGAAGAATTTTCTGGTCTTCATGGACGCTGAGCGCCAGCGGATCAGTATTCTTCATCGCCTCTCCAATGGTCAGTATGAAGTGATTGAGCCTGTGTATTGACAGCTCGGGTTTAGGGACGATCCATCGAATCAAGGAAAGCGAATGAGGGGGAGATGGCAAAGGCGGTCTCACTCTTTTCAGGAAGCTTAGCAAGCATCTGCGCAACCAAGCTGGTCATGAATCAGCCGGGTGTGGATGAGGTCAAGCTTCTCCACTTCCGTTCTCCATTTTTCCGTGATTACGACCGCACCAAAGAATTGAGCAAAGGTCATTTTAAGTGTTCTTTCCGCAGCCAAAGCGTCAAGAAGGACTTCGCAGAGCTCACCAACATTACCCAATCTGGCGAATATGACATGAAAGACTCGTGTATGGGCTGTCGAAAGCTCATGCTAAGAAAGGCCGTTCGCTATGCGAGAAAGATCAATGCCGACTTTATTGTGACAGGCGAGATCGTTGGCATTCGGGGACTGGAGACGGAAGACGTTCTTCAGCTCTCTGAGGATGCAGGCGCCATCGACCTTGTGCTTCGTCCTCTCTCCGCCAAGCTGCTTCCTCCGACCCTGGCTGAGCGTGAAGGATGGGTGAAGCGCAGCGATCTCTACGGAATAAGAGCGTGCGAGAAAGATAAGCTGAGAAGACTGGCGAATAAGCTGGGCATTGATTGTCATGGCTTCTCTGCTGAAGAGCGATGCAAATTACTGATCCCGTATTTTGGGCAGAGGCTCGAAGACCTTCTGAATGAAGAGCATCTTACGCTCAATGGGCTAGAGCTGCTAGAGTTCCCGCTCTATTACAAGAAGGCTCCAGATGTAAAGATTGTGCTCGGCAGCAATGAAGAAGAGAAGAGGAAACTACAAAACTTCTTCCTGCCTAGCGACTTGAGACTCTATGTGCCGATGAATGACGGGCCCATCGCCCTAGTCAGGGCCAACTGGACTGACAAATCTCCCCATGAAGTTTTGCAGATTATTGAGCTGGCGGCAAAGATCACCGCGATGCATGCCCGCCCGGGCGAGTGCCAGCGTGTGCAAGCGAGCTATCGGTTTGAAGATTCTCAAGAGACGCACCGGATCAATATTGCTCCCTTCTCATCTGAAAAAGAGCTGCAGCAGCATTGCATGAAGCTCGAATTTTGATATCCTATCATAGATTCTCAACGTCATCCCAGAACGACTAGACCTGGTCTTGCGGTGAATCAATGTCAATCGAACGAATTCTTGATCCTTTGAATCCCGAGCAGCGCGAGGCCGTAACATTTACCGAAGGACCCCTGCTCATTTTGGCTGGCCCCGGCAGCGGAAAAACTCGCGTAATCACACACAAGATCGCCTATTTATTATTAGTTAAGAAGATCGATCCTTCTCAGATTTTGGGAGTCACCTTCACCAACAAAGCCGCCAATGAGATGCGCTCTCGTGTGGAGGCTTTGATTGGAGCCAATCAGCCTATGCCCTGGATCCATACCTTTCATGCGACATGCGCTCGCATTCTTCGCACGCATATCTCGGCTCTTGCACCGAGTTACACTCCCTCATTCACAATCCTGGATGAAGGCGACCAGCGGGATGCGATCACACAAGCAATGAAGGAGCTCGATATTCCGAGTGAAGAGATCAGCCCGGGTATATGCGCTTCTGTTATCAACAAGGCCAAAGATGAATTGATTGGGCCAGAGGAGTTTCGAGAGAAGTATGCGGGGAGGCTCGATACCTACCTGCTAGAGATTGTGGATCGCGTCTATCGCCGCTATCAGGCTGTGCTGGAGAAGAGCAATGCACTCGACTTTGCAGATCTTTTGCGCCTCACTGTAAAACTCCTGCATGCCAATCTTGAGATTCTTAATGATTATCGGGACCGCTTTCGCTACATTCTTGTGGATGAATATCAGGACATCAATCATGCACAATACATCTTCACGCGCACTCTGGCGGAGCGCTCTGAGAATATTTCAGTGGTTGGCGACGAAGATCAGGCCATCTTTAGCTGGCGCGGCTCTGATCCATCGTATATTTTGCAATTTGAACAGGACTTCCCCAATGCCAAAGTGATAGAGCTTCGCAGTCACTACCGCTGGCCCGATGGCGATCGCATCTTCAAAGCGGCGCGAGATTTGATCTCGCACAATACCCTGCGGGTCAAATCGAAAGACTCCTCTCATCTGAGTGGAGAGGGGGACAATATCCAGATTTACGCTGCGCGAGACCAGGCGGACGAGGTTCGGGCTGTAGCACGCGAGATCTGTCGCCTCTGGCAGATGGAAGGCGTTGATATTGACAAGATCGCCGTGCTCTACCGGGTCAACACTCTCTCTCGCGTCATTGAAGAGTCTTTTATGCGAGAGCGGATTCCCTATGAAGTCGTGCGCGGCCTTGGATTCTATGAGCGACGCGAAGTCAAGGATTTGTTGAGCTATTTGAAATTTATTGCCAATCCTCAGGATGAGATCAGCCTATTGAGAGCGCTGGAGCGCCCCAAGCGAGGAATAGGCGAAGCGACAATGTCCATCGCCCGAACCTTTGCTGCCGCCGAGCGAGTACCGCTCTGGGAGGCGATGCGCTCTCTGGTTGGGCAGCCACGCGATCTTCTCAAGAGCCGACAGGTGAGCTCACTGAAAGAATTTGTCGCTGAGATGAGCGGCTGGATCGATGCCAGCAATTCTATCAAGCCGAGCGAGCTGGCACAGAGAATTTTGGAGCAGAGCGGGTATCTCGATGAGATTCTCAAAAATCCATCAGACGATGAGCGTCTGGGAAATATTCGAGAATTGATCGGACAGCTTCGGGAGTATGAGCAGGCAGAGAATGCGACTCTTTCGTCTTTTCTTGAACAGATCGCCTTAATGTCTGATGTGGATCAGGTCTCGGGAGAAGATGCACGGGTTGCTCTTCTCACACTTCATGCCTCAAAAGGGCTTGAGTTTGATTATGTCTTTATCATTGGACTAGAAGAGAAGCTGATTCCCCACACCCGATCTATCTCAGAAGGGATGGTCGAAGAAGAGAGGCGGCTTCTCTATGTAGGCATGACCCGCGCACGGAAACGGCTTTATCTCTCCTTTGCTCATCAGCGCTTGCTCTATGGGAACCTGATGCTGAACAACCCCTCGCCATTCTTGTCAGAATTGCCAGCCGATGATTTGAATCTCGTTGTTGGGTAAATTATAGTAATAGGCTTTCTGGTCTGTGATTGCGGTGCATCCTTTTTTTGGTATACTAAAAGGTCATTGTGCCATCCAGAAAATCTATAAAACTGAATCTAAACTGCAGTTCCACTATCGTTTGGAGAGCGGTCATTAAGAGAACAAGTCCGGTCTTATTCCGTTCATCTGGGCTTCCTTTAGAAAAGTGCGAGGTGAGATGGCTTGATCAGCGGAGATGATATTGCCAAGGTACGATTAGGCTTGGCATCGCCTGAAGAGATTACGAGTTGGTCCCATGGCGAAGTGACCGAGTCTGAAACGATCAATTACCGAACCCACAAGCCGGAGCGCGGCGGCTTGTATGCCGAAGAGATCTTTGGTCCTGAAAAGGACTACGAATGCTCTTGCGGCAAGTATCGAGGACGGAAGTACGAGGGTATCCGCTGCGAAAAGTGCAATGTTCTGGTCACCACCCGGGATGTCCGCCGCTCCAACATGGGGCATATCACGCTGGCCAGCCCTGTGGTTCACTTCTGGTTTCTCAAAGGGATCTCCAGCCCGCTCAGCACTTTGCTTGGCATCAAGCGAAATGTGCTTCGCAAGATCGCCTACTACGAAACTGAAGCGTTGAGTGAAGAGGTTCTTCTGATTCGCCCATCCGGGAAGGCGACCAAATCCCAAGAGTGGGAGACGATGTACCGCACTCAGCACGACATCCTGTCAAAGCGCCAGGAGATCGTAGCCGAGGCCGCCTATGAGATTATTCAAGAGATGGAAGTCAGAGCCAAAGCAGCTGGCAAGGTTGCCGTCAAAGAGCTGGAATTGGCCAATGGTCAGATGATGAAGCGGATCATCATCGGGGAAGATGAGTACCCGGTTATGGCCAAGGCTGAGCTTGAGGTCAAGACGGGCTCAGAGGTTAAGAAGGGGGCTCTCCTCGCGGCTTCGCCCGTCGGCCCCGACGAGTACATGACCGAGACGCAATTCAATTTGCTCAAGGGTGCTTATCCAAACTTTGAAGCCCAGAAAGTGATTGACAGTGTTGATAGTCTGATTTATCTGGTCACTGCCGTTCGTGAGCACTCTTTGCCCTTCAAGGTGGGGGACCTCTTGTGGGAGCCAGAAGTCCGCGTCTATGAAAAACTCCACCCCAAACAGTTTGAAGTAGGTGCTGGCGCAGAAGGCATCCAGGGCGTTCTCAATAATTTGAACCTGGAAGAGTGGGCCAGAGAGCTGAAGAGAAACATTGTGACGGAGCCCACCGTCGGCCGAAAGAAGAGGCTGTTGAAGAGGCTTGAAGTCGTTGACCAGTTGCGAAAATCAGGCAATAAGCCTGGTGATATGGTCTTGACAATTATTCCCGTTCTTCCGCCCGAGCTCAGACCGATTGTGCAGCTTGAGGGTGGCAAATTTGCAACGACCGATCTCAACGACCTCTATCGAAGAATTATCAACCGGAACAATCGTCTCAAGAAGCTGCGCGAGATGGGCGCTCCTGAGATCATATTGAGAAACGAGCGGCGAATGCTTCAAGAGGCCGTGGATGCGCTGATCCACAATGAAAAGAAAGAGAATCCAATCTTGGGGCGAGACAACCGCCCGCTCAAATCCCTTAGCGAGCGCGTTCAAGGAAAGCACGGACGGCTGCGAAGAAACCTGCTGGGCAAGCGCGTGGATTACTCAGGCCGCGCTGTCATCGTGGTCAATCCAAAGCTGAAACTCCATCAGTGCGGAATACCCAAGAAGATGGCGCTTGAGCTCTTCAAGCCATTTATTTTGAGAGAGCTCTCTCAAAAAGATTCTCACAATATTTCCAACTACGACGAGATCAAGAACAAAGCACTTTCAGGCGAGATGCCCGAGGTCTGGGACATTCTGGATCGTCTGATTGGAGAGCATCCTGTACTTCTGAACCGAGCACCAACGCTCCACCGCTTAGGCATTCAGGCCTTCGAGCCGACTCTCGTGGATGGTGAGGCGATCCAAATTCACCCATTCGTCTGCCCACCCTATAACGCAGACTTTGACGGAGACCAGATGGCAGTCCATTTGCCGCTTTCGCCTTTGGCCATTCGTGAAGCGCGTGAGCTGATGCTATCTTCAAAAAATATTTTGTCTCCGGCCAGCGGCGTCCCGCTAACCATGCCTGCGAAGGACTTCGTCTTTGCGATCTTTTATCTAACGCTGGAAGACCCTGTGGGCAAGGGCAAGGGCAAAGTCTTTTCCAATCTTCTCGAGGCGGAGCGCGCCTATGAGTTCAAAGTGATCGATCTGCATTCTCCGGTGACGATTCGCGTCGATGGCAAGCTGATTGAGACAACGTTAGGCCGCGCCAAGATGAATCACCTCTTGCCAGAGGGGCTCAAGGATTACACGAAGAATTTCAATTCTAGAGAGATTGAAAACCTCTTTATGAGTTGCTTCCATAAATATGGCAACGACCGCACTGTTGAGCTGCTGGATGGAATCAAAGATATTGCAATTTGGTCCATGACTCGATCGGGTCTGACCATCTCCGTCACGGATGCACTCATTCCGCCTGATAAGCCGGTCATTCTGAAGGCGGCTCGAGCCCGAGTTGCGGAGATCAACCGCAAATATGAGCTTGGATGGGCACAGCCTGAAGACCGCCGCCAAGCCAACATCAATGTCTGGATGGAGACGGTTGATCTGATGGAGAAGGCGACGATGAACAACCTCTCCAAGTACACCTTCAACTCCATTCGCATGATTGTGCGGTCCGGTGCGAGAGGCAGCTCGAGTCAGGTGAAACAGCTCGCCGGCATGCGAGGCCCCATGTCCGATCCTTCAGGGCGCATTGTGGAGATGCCTGTCATCTCCAACTTCCGTGAGGGATTGACGGTTACAGAGTACTTTATTAGTACTCATGGAGGCCGTAAAGGCACGGCAGACACGGCATTGAAGACTGCCGAATCGGGCTATCTGACCCGTCGGCTGGTTGATGTGGGGGAGCAGATGATCATTAAAGAGAAAGACTGCGGCACTCAAGCTGGCATTGAGATTCACCCCCTACGGTACAGCCCTGATGAGGTGATGGAGCCGATTGAAGACCGCATCTATGGCCGTGTGACCGCAGAGCCGGTTCGATTCCAGGGCGAAGTTCTGCTGGAGCGAAACGAGCTCTTTGATCGAGTGAGCGCAAAAAAATTCGATCAGGTCCGTGCTGAGATCTCGGTCAAGGAGAGGGACTTCGTCAAAAAAGTCATCGGCACACATAGCGTTCAGAACGTGCGTGATCCCAAGACAAAAGTAGTGCTGATCAGCCAAGATGAATTGATCACCTCTTCCCTCGCGGAACGAGTCAAGAACAGCGGTGTGACCTCGGTAGTCGTTCGGCCCCGAATTGTGACCCGCTCACCCATGACCTGCGAGACGCGCCGGGGGCTCTGTCAATTCTGTTACGGACTTGATCTGAGCAAGCACCAGCTTGTCACATTTGGGACGGCCGTGGGCGTGATTGCAGCCCAGTCCATCGGAGAGCCAGGCACGCAGCTTACGATGAGAACCTTTCACACAGGAGGCGTGGTCGGTGAGGACATCACGCAGGGTCTACCACGTGCTGAAGAGCTCTTTGAGGCCAGAAAATCTGTCAAGAGCCCGGAGGGAGAGGTTTCCAGAATCAGCGGAGTTGTCACTTCTGTGATTCGAACCGAGGGTGGCTACGAAGAGATCCATATTGAAGGAGATCAGAAGAGTCTTCGCATCCCTGCTGTGCTCTGCCAGGTCAAGAAGGGCGAGCGGGTAGCCCCTTCTCATATTCTGTACACCAAGAGCCCGACGAGCGGCACGCTCCATATTCTGGAGAGGGATGGCGGGCGAACACTTTACATTTTGGAGGAAGGCGATCGGGTCTACACTCTTCCTGCTGGCGTCGCGCCGACTGTAAAGACAGGCGACTGGGTCAAAGCAGGGAAGGCACTCAGCGAGACATACAACGAAGAGGCTGTGGTTGCCCAGCGAGATGGGAAAGTTGTCGAGATCTCTGAAGAGAGTGAGCGATACATTGTCATTGAAGATGCTGAGAAGATTCGCACTCAGCACCGCTTGCCGCATGGAGCACGGAAAAAAGTGGAGGTCGGCGACAAAGTGACCGTAGGAATGCAGCTCTCCACGCGCTCGACGCCCTTTGCCATCACGGCAGAAGAGCCGGGCATGGCCATTGTTGGTGATGGAAGAGTGATCGTTTTCACGCCAGACGAAGATGGCAAAAAGACCTTCCCGATCACGGAAGATTTACTGGTTCTCAAAGAAGATGGTTCTCATGTGAAGGCTGGCGAGGAGATCTTCGCGCCCACGATGCCTGATCACGGCGAATGCATCATTGATCAGATCAGAAAGCTCAAGGACGGATTGACTGAAGTCCAGCTCCATTATGATATGACGGTCTCTCTCTCCAATAAAGTAAGACTAGAGGATGGACGGGAGAGCTATTTGCCAGCCGCTGTCCGGCAAGGGGACAAGGTGCAAATGGGCGATCTGCTGAGCAAAGGAGTCTCATCGCCGCATCTTCTCCTCAAAGTCGCCAGTGTGGAGAAGACCCGAGATTACCTGCTGACGGAGATTCACAAAGTCTATAAGAGCCAAGGTGTGACGATCAATGACAAGCATCTAGAGATCATCATCCGCCGCATGGTCAACAATGTGCGCATCAATGACCCGGGAGATTCCAACTTCTTCCCCAACCAGCTTGCTGTACTAGAAGAGTTCCGGGATGAGTTACAAAGACTCAACCAAGAGAATCGTGAGATCCAGCGCAACCGCGATCTCTTGGTCGGATCGACCCTGCGTGAAGCGGCTCCGCTCATGGGTGAGGATGGCAAGTCTGTGGCTCCAAAAGGACAGGAGCTGACCCGCGAGCTTCTCCAAATGCTTCTTGAAGCTGGAATCCCTGAAGTGGTCTTGGATCGCGGTGGTCGTCCGGAGAGAGCAAGAATTATGGAGAAGCGGATGCCGGTCGGTGAGCGCGTTCTGTTGAGAATCTCCAAGGCGGCCCTCGAGTCAAAGTCTTGGCTCTCGGCAGCATCATTCCAGAGGACGACGACAGTTCTGGCAGAGGCTGCGATGCGAGGGATGGAAGACCCACTCGAAGGATTGAAACCCAATGTGATCATCGGGCGGCTCATCGCCGTGGGTACAGGGATCAACAAAAATGGAGATAGCAAAAATGGATCTTCCGTAGCAACTGGGGAAAAGCAAGTTGAATCGAATGAGAAAGTAAAAGTAGAGGTCAGCTAGGACGAGGAAATCCTTGACAGGGGTTTGGCTATTCCGTATAATAGCTGACTCAACGGGGGCAAGTGGTGATTTCTCCGAACTGTTGAAGAGATTTTGAGTTGAGTGCTTGAATTAACGCCAAAGGAAGGGAAGTAATGCCGACGATCAATCAATTGGTGCGAAGAGGGCGAAAGATGTCTGTCACGAAGAGCAAATCACCGGCCCTTGAGTCGTGCCCGCAGAAGCGTGGCGTTTGCACTCGCGTCTTTACACGCACTCCCAAAAAGCCGAACTCGGCACTTCGAAAAGTGGCGAGAGTACGCATGAGCAATGGAAAGTACATCACGGCCTACATTGGAGGCGAAGGACACAATCTTCAAGAGCACTCCATGGTCTTGGTGCGTGGAGGCCGTGTCCCGGACTTGCCGGGTGTGCGTTATCACATCATTCGCGGCGCGCTCGACTCTGAGGGTGTGGATGGCCGCCGAACGGGTCGCTCGAAGTATGGTGCCAAAAAGCCGGTCGATAAATAAAGAAAATTTATATTATGTTAAATAAAGTATTGGAAAAGACTATACCGGGATATCGCAAGGGCAGAGACTCGAGGCCCTTTTTATATCCTGATTTGGTTCATGGCAGCAAGATGGTCGAGAAGCTGATCAACTACGTGATGCGCAAGGGGGAGAAGTCTGTTGCTCGTCAGGTTGTCTACGACGCTTTCACGCTGATTGAGCAAAAGAGTGGGGAGCCAGGACTTGAGGTCTTCTACAAAGCTTTGACCAACTGTATGCCAAAGCTAGAGACCCGATCCAGGCGAGTCGGAGGTTCGGCCTATCAGGTTCCTTATGAGGTTCCCGAAGATCGTCAAAAGACGCTGTCACTCCGCTGGCTCATTCATGCTGCCCGTGCCCGCGGTGAAAAGACGATGAGGGAACGACTAGCCGGTGAATTGATGGATGCCGCGCAAGGTCAAGGCAAGGCTCACGAGAAGAAGCTGGACGCCCACCGCATGGCGGAAGCCAACCGGCCATTCGCTCATTATCGCTGGTAATTCCCTCTAGAGTGATTCGCATGGACTCCCAAGAAATTGGATTGTGCAAGTGTTATGACAATAGGTACTAAACAGAGGCAGGATATCGCAAGATTTCGCAACATCGGGATCGTCGCGCACATTGACGCAGGCAAGACGACGACCACCGAGCGAATTCTCTATTACACAGGAGTCATTCATGACCCAGGAGACGTCCATGAAGGTGACACCGAGATGGACTGGATGATTCAAGAGAAGGAACGTGGAATCACCATTACATCGGCTGCCACCATCTGCGAATGGCGAAAATATAAGGTCAATATTATTGACACTCCAGGGCACGTTGATTTTACGGCGGAAGTAGAGCGCTCGCTTCGGGTGCTGGATGGCGTGATTACGATTTTCTCGGGTGTTGACATGGTTGAGTCCCAGACAGAGAAAGTATGGCGTCAGGCCGATAAATACAATATTCCAAGAATTGCATTTATTAATAAGCTGGATCGCCCGGGCTCCCAATTCGGAAAGACGATGGAGCAGATGGAAGAGCGGTTGGGAACGATTCCACTGCCTCTGCAGATGCCTGCCGGTGAAGGGGATGAATTGGTGGGCATGATTGATCTTCTTGAGATGAAGCTCATCACTTGGGATGAAGCCAGCAAGGGATTGAACTTCCAAGTGGTTGCCATCCCGAGCCAGTATCTTGAAGCTGCACAACTGATGCGCGGCCGATTGCTGGAGAGACTTGCCGAAGTCGATGACCAAGTAATGGAGAAGTATCTCAACGAGCAAGATCTTTCGATTGAGGAGCTGAAGGCTGCCGTTCGCAGAGTTACCATCGCCCAAGGCTGCGTGCCCGTTCTGGGTGGGACGGCTCTCAAATATATTGGAATCCAGCCTCTGCTCGATGCTGTGGTTGAATATTTGCCCTCACCGCTCGATCGTGGTGAGGTCGTTGGCGAGCCTCTCGATGCCCCGAAAGATTCCGCTGAAAAGATTGTACGCAGGCCTACCGAAGATGATCCTCTAGCCGGAGTTGCCTTCAAGATCGCGACAGATGAATATACAGGCAAGTTGGTATTCGTGCGTATTTATTCAGGCCGGCTGGAAAAAGGCTCGTATATCTTCAATGCTTCCAGCGGCAAGCGCGAGCGCGTATCGCGAATCTATCAGATGCACGCAAACAAGCGCCAAGAGATTGACTTTCTCGCCGCAGGGAATATCGGCGCACTCACGGGTCCAAAAGACCTGACAACGGGAGATACAATCTGTGATCCTGAACATCCCATCTTGCTTGAAAAGATTGATTTCCCGGAGCCTGTCATCTTCGCAGCAATTGAGCCTAAGACGGACGCAGACGAAGACAAGCTGACAGACTCCCTCTATAAGTTGGCGCAAGAAGACCCTACCTTCAAAGTCAAAGTGGATCCCGACACAAATCAAACGATCATCGGCGGAATGGGCGAGTTGCATTTGGAAATTATCTTTGACCGCTTGCAGCGTGAATTCAAAGCCGAGTCTACGATAGGCCGCCCGCAGGTTGCTTACAAAGAGACGCTTGCAGCCCCGGCAGATATTGAAGAGAAGTTTGTGAAGCAATCGGGTGGTCGTGGTCAGTATGGACACGTCTGCATCCTGTTTGAGCCGATGGAGCGCGGCAAGGGCTTCGAGTTTGTAGATAAGATCAAAGGTGGGACCATTCCGAGAGAGTTCATTCCGGCAGTCGAGAAGGGGTTGAAGGAATCTCTAGGAAGCGGTCCACTTGCAGGCTTCCCGATCACTGATCTTCGTGCGACACTCCATTATGGCTCATATCACGACGTAGACTCTTCAGAGATTGCCTTCAAGATAGCTGCCTCTCTGGCTCTCAAAAAGGCATTCCAGCAGACGAGAGCGGATCTTCTGGAGCCCATCATGGAAGGTGAAGTCGTCACTCCGACGGAATACATGGGTGATATCGTCGGAGACTTGCACACGCGTCGCGCAGAGATTAAGGGATTTGATATTCATGGTAACACTCAAATCATTCGTGTTGTCATTCCACTTGCAGAGACATTTGGTTATGCGACTGTCATCCGCTCGTTAACACAAGGGCGTGCGACTTTTCAATTTAAGTTTTCGCACTACGACGTCGTTCCTGGTCACATAAAAGAAGAGGTTCTGGAGGGGAAGAAGAAGTAAATGGCCCGTGAAAAGATTCGTATTCGACTGAAGAGCTACGACCATGTGTTGGTAGACGAGGCGATGCAGCGCATCGTCAAGACGGCGCAAGAGACTCGCGCCAAGATCGCGGGTCCCATTCCGTTGCCGACTGAAATCAAGCGATACACCGTGCTTCGCTCACCCCACGTCAACAAAAAGTCCATGGAGCATTTCGAGCGCAGAATCCATAAGAGGTTGCTCGATATCAAAGAGCCAACATCTGAGACGATCAATGCGCTCATGGATATCGAGCTCCCGACGGGCATCGATATTGAATTGAAGCTGTGAGGTAAATTTTAATGGGAATGGGATTATTAGGACGGAAAGTGGGCATGATGCAGTGGTTCGATGCGCAAGGGAAAGGCCTGGCTGCAACAGTGATTCAGGCCGAGCCCAACATCGTCACTCAGATCAAGACCCCAGAGAGTGATGGTTATTCAGCGCTGCAATTGGGGTTTGAGAAGGCGAAGGAGCAGCGCATCAACCAGCCGCACAAAGGGCATTTTAAGAAATCGAATCTGGAGCCTCGAAAACATTTGAAAGAGTTTCGCCTGGAGGATGTCTCTTCCTACAAGATTGGACAAGAAGTGAACGTTGGAATCTTCGAGCCGGGTGAGACGATTCGTGCCAGCGGGATGTCCAAAGGCAAAGGATTTCATGGTGTGATGAGGCGGCACGGCTTTGCTGGAGGCTTCAAGACTCACGGATCGGACGCGCACCGCAGACCGGGTGGCATCGGAACGATCCGCGCTAGTGGAAAGGTCTTCAAAGGCAAGCCCATGCCAGGTCGTATGGGATATGACCGAATCACAGTTCGTGGCTTGACCGTATTAAAAGCAGACCCGGAGCGAAATCTTCTGGTTGTGAAAGGGGCAGTTCCGGGACCTCGGGGCTGTCTGGTGGAGTTGAGCAAAGATGCCTAAAGCAAAATTATTTCAGTTGGATGGCAAAGAGAGCAGCATCGAGGTCAGCAAGGCGTTTAGCGATGGGAAGATCAATCATGATCTGCTCTACCGCGCAGTGCAGTCCTATCTGATCAATCAGCGTCAGGGGACGCGTGCGGTGAAGAGCCGAGGTCAGGTGGCCGGAAGCGGTAAGAAGCCGTGGCCGCAAAAGCACACGGGCCGTGCCCGTCACGGCTCCTTTCAGTCTCCCATTTGGACTGGAGGAGGCATCACACACGGGCCCCAGCCAGCCAATTTTGAATTCAATTTGCCCAAAAAGATGAAGAAGCATGCGCTGCTCTCCGCAATACGAGCACGCTTTCAAGAGGAGCGGGTCACATTTATTGATAAGCTTGAATTTGAGAGGCCCAAGACAAAAGAGGCTGCCGCTCTTTTGGAGCGTCTTGGTCTTCCACAAGAAGAGAAGATTTTGGTGCTGGTATCAAAGAGTGAGAATGAATTGCCGGTTCGAAAGTCCTTTAGCAATCTCCCGCGTGTCAACTTGGCGCTGGCGATTGCCGTCAGCCCCTATGAAATTATTTATCATGATCGGCTGCTCGTCACTTCCGGTGCACTGGAAGAGCTTACCGCGAGGGTGAACTGAGATGATGCACGAAGATATTTTGCTAGAGCCGATTGTGAGCGAAAAGAGCTGGGGTGGTCAGGACGGCGGGAAATATACCTTCAAGGTGCACCCAGATGCCAACAAGCTTGAGATTCGCAAGGCTGTCGAAAGCATTTTTAAAGTGAAAGTTTCGAATGTTTGGACGATGCGTCTGACGGGCAAGCCGAAGCGCGTGCGCTTCTATCAGTCGGGAAAGAGACCAGACTGGAAGAAGGCTGTCGTGCAGCTAGCTCCCGGTCAGCGAATTGAGATCTATCAAGGCTAAATGAAGTTTGAACGAGGTGTGAAGGATGCCCATTAAGAGATTTAAGCCAGTGACTCCTGGTCGGCGCCATGCTATATGGCCTGATTATTCAGAGTTGAGCGACAAGGACTCTGAGAAGAGCCTGCTTCGTCCTTTGAAGAGCACCGGAGGGCGGAACAACCAGGGCCGTGTGACAATGCGTGGCCGTGGTGGTGGGCATAAGCGCCGCTATCGGGTCGTAGACTTTTCGCGGGATAAGCAAGGGGTCCCAGCACAAGTCATCTCTCGTGAATATGATCCCAATCGCTCTTCCTGGATCACACTGCTCCAGTATGCCGATGGCGAGAAGCGTTATATTCTCTCGCCCTTGGAGCTTGAGGTTGGCAAGAGAGTCATATCTGGGATTGATGGAGTGGAAGCAAAGACTGGAAACTCGCTACCACTCAAGAAGATTCCCACGGGCATGATGGTGCATTGCGTTGAGCTCTCTCCAGGCAGCAAGGGTAAAGTTGCCCGGGCTGCGGGCACACAGGCACAAATCATGGCCAAAGAGGAGCAGGAAGTGAGACTCCGCTTGCCTTCTGGGGAGATTCGCATCTTTCACGAAAACTGCATGGCCACGATTGGCCAAGTCGGGAATATTGATCATAAGAACGTTCGCCACGGAAAGGCGGGACGGGTTCGGCATCTCGGACGACGGCCTATCACCCGGGGCACGGCCAAGAACCCTGTGGATCACCCGCATGGTGGAGGAGAAGGGCGTGGATATGTCGGTGGGCCACCCGTCTCGTTCACCGGGAAGCCTGCCAAGGGCGTGCGAACACGCAGAAAGAGGAAGTCGAGTGACCGCTTTATCGTGCTTCACTCGCGAGAAGTGAGAAAGGGTAGGCGATAAGCGATGCCTCGTTCCACGAAGAAGGGGCCCTTTGTAGAGCCAAAATTGCAAAAGAAGATCACAAAAGCGAAGCGCGGCGAGCTCAAAGAGATCATCACCTGGTCGCGCCCCTCTGTGATTACACCGGAAATGGTTGGGTTGACAATCAAGGTTCACAACGGTAGGATGCACGTTCCCGTGCAGATTTTCGAAGCTATGGTGGGGCATAAACTGGGTGAGTTTGCTCCCACTCGGACATTCAAAGCACACGGCGGAGTCAAAAAGAAACAATCTGCCGCTCTAAAATAATCTTAGTGAGTGATTATTCATGCAGACTAAAGCGATTGCAAAGTGGGTACGCATCTCGCCACAACGCGCGAGGTTGGTGGCCCGAGCCGTTCAGGGGAAATCTGTGGATGTAGCGATGGACCTGTTGCAGTTTGCAAAAGGGACATCTGCATTTGCCATCCGCAAGACGCTGGGCTCTGCAATCGCGAACGCAGAGAATAATTTTAGTCTGGATGTGGATAAGCTGATTGTAAAAGAAGTGAGAATTGATCAAGGCCCGACGCTGCGCCGGATGAAGCCCCGTGCCCGAGGCCGCGCCGATGTGATCCGAAAGCCGACGAGCCACATCACGGTTGTTGTCGAAGAGAGAGGGGAAAGTTAATGGGTCAAAAGATAAATCCGTTGGGGTTCCGGCTTGGGATCACTCAAAAATGGAAATCCAACTGGTTCAACGAGAAGCTGGCTCAAGATTATCTGCAGGAAGATCGCAAAGTCCGCCAATGGATTCGTGATCGCTATCGGGGTGCGGGCATTGCCGATGTGCTGATTGAAAGACCTGCAGAAGATCGCCTCTCTGTGGTGATTCGCACGGCCAGACCCGGCATCATCATTGGCAAGGGCGGTCAAGAGATTGACGAGTTTCAGAAAGAGCTTGAATCTCGAACAAAGCGCTCTGTCAAAATCTCTATCAAAGAGGTCGATGCTCCTGATCTTGAGGGCACACTGGTCGCCGAAGAGATTGCGTATCGTCTGGAGAATCGCTTCCCCGTTCAGCGTGCGATTAAAGAGGTCTCTCAGCGTGTGATGGAGCGAGGCGCGAAGGGCATCAAGATTCGCTGCAGCGGGCGGCTGGGTGGGGCAGAGATAGCTCGCTCGATTGAAGTCAAGCTGGGCCGCGTTCCATTGCAAACGATCCGTGCCGATATTGATTATGGGTTCCGTGAGGCCTGGACGAAGACGGGGCACATCGGGATCAAAGTCTGGATCTTTCGCGGCGAGTTTCTGCCCATGAGAGCTTCGGAAAAACGAGGTGATGGCCATGTCCCTTCTGTCTCCTAAGCGGACCAAGTATCGCAAGGCGCATAAGGGCCGCCGCAAAGGAGTGGCCATTGCGGGCAGCAAAGTCTCGTTTGGCGAATTTGGCATTCAGGCGCTAGAGCCTTCGTGGATGACTTCGAATCAGATTGAATCGTGCCGGACTACGATCTCCAGACGTCTGGATCGAAACTCCAGAATGTGGATTCGCGTCTTCCCCGACAAACCGGTCACCAAGAAACCGGCAGAGACTCGTCAGGGTAAGGGCAAGGGCGAAGTCGATCACTATGTGGCTGTGATCCGGCCAGGGAGAATTCTCTTTGAGCTGGGCGGGATCACAAAAGAGCAAGCGAAAGAGATTGAGAGATTGGTCTCCCACAAACTGGGTTTTCGCACTCGGATTCGGACTCAGCTCAAACTTGGAGGAGAACAATGACCGGAGCTGAGTTGCGCGACCTGACCGTGGAGGAGCTGCACCAGAAGCTTGCCGAGATCAAACGCAAGCTCTTTAACGTGAGATTTCAAGTGACGATAGGACAGCAAGACAACACGGCCTCGATGAAGATGGCCAAGAGAGATATCGCCCGCATCAAGACGGTTTTGCGCGAGCGGGAGCTGGGTCTGACTACAATTTCGGCAGGTGAAAGCTGATGCCCGTAAAAGAGCGAGTTGGAAAAGTTGTGAGCGATAAGATGCAAAAGACGATCACTGTGCTCGTGGAGACACGAGTGCAACATCCGCGCTACAAGAAATTTGTCTTTCACAGAAAGAAGCTCTATGCGCACGACGAAAGAGGAGAGGCGCATGTGGGAGACTTGGTCAAGATCCAGGAGACAAGGCCGCTCAGCAAAATGAAGCGGTGGCGGCTGATTGAGGTCGTCCAGCGCAACCCGAAGGCGGCTCATGAGAGTGATTCGGCATGATTCAGGTACGAAGCGTACTCAAAGTGACGGACAACTCAGGAGCCAAAGAGGTCCGGGTTGCTAACATTCTGGGCCGCCCTGGGGCACGACGAGGCCGGATTGGGGATATTATTGTTGGCTCTGTTCGCAAGAGGATCCCGAATGCAGAGATTGAAAAGGGTGCAGTCGTTCGGGGAGTAATTGTGAGAACCCGCAACAGACTTCGCCGCGACGATGGCAGCTATGTGCGATTTGATGACAATGCTGTAGTTTTAATCAATACGGCATTGGAGCCGATTGGAACCCGTATCTTCGGACCTGTCCCCCGGGAGCTGCGCCGCAAGAATATGCTGCGGATTCTCTCTCTGGCGCCTGAGGTGCTGTAATCATGAGGAAGATTCGCAAGGGCGATATCGTCAAAGTGATCTCTGGAAATGACCGCGGTAAGCGTGGTGAAGTAATGAAGATCTTCGCAGAGAAAGAGCGCATCATTGTCAAAGGGGTTGCGATGATCACTCGTCACCAGCGCCCCACGGCTCGTCAGCGCGAGGGTGGAATCATTGAGCGTGAGGGCACGATCAACCAGTCCAATGTGCTTGTGGTCTGTCCCGTCTGTGATAAGCCGACGCGGGTTGGGTTCTCGATTCAAGAGGATGGCGGAAAGATGAGAATGTGCAAGCAGTGCCAAGGGACATTTGATTAAGGCAGCGTGACCTGAAATGCTATTACACGAGCGATACAGAAAAGAAGCAGCACCCAAGCTCATGAAAGAGCTCGGATACAAGAACATCATGCAGGTTCCCAAGATTGAGAAAGTCGTCATCAATATGGGAATCAAAGAGGCGCACGATGACCCGAAGATGCTCGATGGCTGCATGAATGACCTGGCCAAAATCACGGGCCAGCGCCCAGTGATGACCCGGGCCAAGAAGAGCATCTCCGACTTCTCACTGACCCAGGGTGACCCAGTGGGCTGCAAAGTGACGATGCGGGGCGTGCGTGCCTATGCCTTTTTGGACAAGCTCTTTAATGTAGTCTACCCATCGGTGCGAGACTTTCGCGGCCTCTCTTCAGACGCGTTTGATGGACGAGGAAATTATTCAATGGGGCTGGATGAGCAGCTCGTCTTCCCGGAGATTCATTACGACGAGATCGCAAAAGTTCAAGGAATGAACATTATTATTGTCACTTCGGCCAAGACGGATCGTGAAGCCTATTATTTACTAAAAGAATTGAAGTGCCCATTTAAGGACTGAAAAAAATATGGCTAAAACATCATGGATTCATAAGGCTCAGAAGACGCCCAAGTTCTCCACGCGAGTGGTGCGGCGGTGCCGGACGTGCGGACGCCGACACGGCTATATTCGTGATTTTGGGGTTTGCAGACTCTGTTTCCGCGAGATGGCACACCAAGGGCTCATCCCAGGTGTGAAGAAGGCGAGCTGGTAGCCCATGGCTCTCAAAGCAAAACCGATCAGAACGAATGTGATTGTCTCCGATCCGATTTCGGATCTCCTGACTCGGATGCGAAATGCGATTGAGCGCAACCAGTACGAAGTCGGTCTGCCCGCCTCCAAGATGAAAGAAGAGGTCGCTCGCATCCTTCAGGCGGAAGGCTACATAGAGTCCTATCAGGTTCAAGGCGAGGTGCCGCAAAAGCTACTGATGATCAAGTTGAAGTACAAGGGAAAGCGGAACCGGGAGCGCGTCATTCATGGCATGGAGCGGGTCAGCAAGCCGGGGCGGCGCATCTATGCGAGTGTGGATGAGATTCCATTTGTGATGGGTGGCTTGGGGATTTCCATTCTGTCCACGCCGAACGGCGTGATGACGGGACAACAGGCCAAGAAGCTCCGCATTGGCGGCGAAGTCATCTGCAATGTCTGGTGAGAATCAGGGGTGGGATTATGTCTAGAATCGGGAGATTGCCCGTTGTGATTCCACAGAACGTGAAGGTGTCGATCCAGGCCGATCGCGTTTTGGTAGAGGGGCCAGCCGGGAAGCTGGAGCAGCACTACGAGCCCCAATATGTGGAGATCAAGATGGAAGATGGCCAGCTGAAAGTCTCCCGCAAGGGAGATGCTAAAGAACACCGCGCCAGACATGGACTCTATCGAAGCCTCGTCTCAAATATGGTCAAAGGAGTTCAACAGCCCTTTGAGAAGAAGCTTCAATTGGTGGGTTTGGGATACAAAGCGAAGCTCCAAGGCAAGAAGTTGGAGCTTGAAATTGGCTACAGCCACACAATCTTTTATGACATACCCAATGAGATTGCCGTTCAGGTAGCTGACGTAAGGGCGGGTGGAATTGAGTCCGAGATCACGCTCCGCAGCCCTGACAAACAGCTTTTGGGAGAGATAGCGGCGGAGATCCGCGATCTGCGAAAGCCGGAGCCGTACAACGCCACCGGAATTCGCTATCACGATGAGCACATCATTCGTAAGGAAGGGAAACTGGCTGGTGCAGCCGGTAAAGAGTAATCATGTCTCGAGTCAATCTTCGTGAATTGGGGCGGGAGCGGCGACATGTACGTCTTCGAAAGAAGATCTTTGGCACGGCGGAGCGCCCGCGCCTCTCTGTCTATAAGAGTTGTAAGCATGTTCACGCTCAGCTCATTGATGATAACCTGGGCCAGACCTTGGTCTATGCGACCACGCTTCATAAAGAATTGAAGGCTAAAGGTGCAAACACCAAGGCTGCCAAAGCGGTTGGCAAGATGATTGCGCAAAAGGCCAGCGCCAAGGGAATTCAAAAGGCCGTATTTGATCGTGGCGGCTACCCCTATCATGGAGTGGTAAAGGCCTTGGCAGATGGCGCCCGTGAAGGAGGGCTTACGTTTTGAGAGGTCAAAGAAGGGACAGAGACTCCAATCAGGAATTTGATAACGAAGTGATCGAGATTCGCCGTGTCTCCAAGGTGGTCAAAGGCGGAAAGAACATGAGCTTCCGCACTACAGTAATTGTGGGTAACCGGAAGGGGCAAGTGGGGCTTGGCAAGGGTAACACTCAAGAGATTCCGCTCGCTGTCCAACAAGGGATTCGCGATGCGATGGGCAATTTGGTCCAAGTCCCGCTGATGGATGGAACGATTCCTCATGCTGTGATTGGGAAATTTAAAGCGGCACGGGTGGTGCTAAAGCCAGCCTTTCCAGGCACAGGCATAATTGCCGGTGGAACTGTAGCCGCGATCTGTCGTCTGACTGGAATTCGAAATATTCTTAGTAAAGCTTTTGGATCTACCAATCCGCTGACTCTGGCAAAAGCCGCACTGAATGGCCTGAGCCAGCTCAAGACTGCGCAAGACATCGCCCGGCTTCGCGATAAAGATGTGAAGGAGATTCTCCATGTTAAAGCTTGAGAACCTGAAGCCACGCCAGGGAAGCCGAAAATCCCGAAAGCGGGTTGGCCGGGGGAACGCCTCTCACGGGACCTACTCGGGTCGTGGAGGCAAAGGCCAGACGGCGCGAGCAGGATTTAAAATTCCACCGGGCTTTGAGGGAGGCCAGACTCCCCTCTGGAAGCGCGTCCCCAAGAGCGGCTTTACCAACTTCAGCCGCCGCGAGTACGCCTATGTCAACCTTGATGAGCTTTCTCAGCGCTTTGATGGCAGTGAAGAGATCAATCCAGAGCTGCTGAAAGAACGGGGCGTCATCAGCGCCATGAAATGTGGCGTAAAGGTCTTGGGGCGTGGCGAATGCGACAAGAGATTGGTCGTAAAGGCCCATCGTTTCTCCAAGAGTGCATCGCAAAAGATCGAAGAGGCTGGCGGCAAAGTCATTTGGCTCGAGCCTGTCCCTGCCCCTGCTGTTGAGACTGCCAAGGTTGATGAGAAGCCTGTGGCCAAGGCCGAGACACAGAAAAAGAAGAAGAAGTGAGAGGGGATTTGAGCCGTGTTTGAGGGGATTCTTCAGTCGTTTACGATTCCAGAGGTACGCAAGAGAATTCTATTCACGTTGGGAGTCTTTGCTGTCTATCGGCTCGGAGCTTGGATTCCTGTCCCGGGCATTGACCCTGATCAAGTAACAAGATTCTTTAATGATCAGACGGGTGCCGCAGCGGGGATATTTGGTTTTATCAATCTCTTTACAGGCAATGCTTTTCGAAACTTTTCACTTTTCGCCCTGGGCGTCATCCCATACATCAACGCATCGATTATTATGAGCTTGCTGCAAAACGTTGTTCCTTACCTGAAAGAGCTTAACAAAGAGGGCGACGAGGGGCGAAAAATTCTTCAGAAATATATTCGTTACGGGACTGTGGGTCTTGCCTTCTTTCAAGCAGCAGGCGTAGCGATCTTTATCTCATCCAGCGTAAGTGCGAGTGGACCTCTCTTGCTTCCTGACACTTCACCGGTTCTCTTTTATCTTACGACAATCATCTGTCTGACATCAGGAACGATGTTCCTGATGTGGCTGGGTGAGCGAATCACGGAGAATGGGATTGGTCGCGGCGTCTCTATGATCATCATGGCGGGAATCATTGCCAGTTACCCAGCCACGTTTGGACAGGCTTTCATCTACATACAAGGAGACACATCCAAAGCAATCTGGCTGCTAATCATCCCCATTATGTTCCTTGTGGTGGTAGCTGGAGTCGTCATGATCCAGCTCGGTGCTCGTAGAGTCGAGATTCAATATGCAAAGCGCATTGTCCGTGGAAAGGTGTACGGAGGTCAGAATACGTACATCCCATTTGCGGTCAATCAGGGTGGAGTCATTCCAATCATTTTCGCTGCCGCAATATTGACCTTTTTTCAGATCCCCATCCAGCTGCTAAGCAAAGGGGCTATGGCCAACTCTGATTTCCTCCAGCTTCTCAATCTTGACATGAGTCGCGGAGGAGTCATTTATTTGGTCTTGTATTCGTTGATGATCATCTTCTTCACCTATTTTTACAGCACAATCGTCTTCAATCCACAGGATCTTGCCGATAACTTGCGGCGCTGGGGAGGGTATATCCCTGGGATTCGCCCCGGGAAACCGACATCCGATTATCTAGAGCGCATCCAATCGCGTCTGCTGACGATTGGTGGCGTATTTTTGGTTCTGATTGCGCTGCTTCCCTATGTCGTTCAAGGGATGAGCGGACTTCAGGCATTCTATGCGCTGGGTGGGACGTCGGTCTTGATCGCGGTCGGAGTCGGTGTAGACACGATGAAGCAGATTGAGGCCCACATGGTCGAGCGACATTATGAGAGCCTAATCCGCAAAGGAGGACCGGCCCTCGGGCGGTAGAATGAGTTGTCGAATCGTTCTGCTGGGGCCTCCTGGTTCTGGCAAGGGGACGCAAGCGCCCCGATTGGCCAAAGAGTTGGGGGTTCCGCAAATCGCCACGGGAGATCTGTTGAGACAGGCGGTCAAGAATGGGACCGAACTCGGGAAACAGGCCAAGGGATTTTTGGATCGCGGGGAATTGGTGCCTGATGAGTTGGTAGTCGGCTTGATCGATGAGCAGCTCAAGGCTCTAAATGGCAAGAAGGGGTTTGTGCTAGATGGGTTTCCAAGAAATCCATCACAAGCCAAGGCTCTTGAAGGAATTACTGGGATCGATCTTGCCGTGCTGGTCGATGTTCCACGAGATGAAGTTGTTCGAAGACTGAGTGCCAGAAGGGTCTGCCCCAACTGTGGACAGATTTATCATCTGGAGTTCAGGCCACCAAAGCGGAGTGGGATTTGCGATGTCTGCCAGGGCAATCTTGTACAGCGGTCCGACGATAAGCCTGATGTGGTCGCAAAACGGTACGATGTCCAGTACAATGAGCAGGCTGCCCCTCTCATTGAATCCTATCGAAAGGCCAGCGTGCTGGTTGAAGTGGATGGACGAGGCTCAATTGAGAGTGTCTTTGAGAGGATTTTGAGCGAGATTCAGGCTCGAAAGAGCGCGAAAAAACGATGATTCGACTCAAGTCAGCGCATGAGATTTCGATTTTGCGTGAGAATGCCCTCATTTTGTGTGAGATTTTGCAGGGCGTTCTGGAAGCGGCAGAACCTGGAATAACGACGGCCGAGTTGGATCGCCTAGCACGTGAGTTGATGCAGAAGGCCGGAGCCAGGCCTGCATTCCTGGGGTATCGTGGTTTTCCAGCTGCGATTTGTGCCTCAATCAATGAAGAGATTGTGCATGGGATTCCCGGCCCGCGGCGCTCTCTGCGGGATGGAGATGTAGTTTCGATTGATATTGGCATTGAGCGCAATGGATTGTTTGCCGATAAAGCTGAATCAGTCATTGTAGGGCAGCCTTCGCGCGAGGCCGCAGAATTGATTGAAGTTGCTCATCAGGCACTTTGCAGAGGAATTGAGCAGGTATCTCCAGGTCAGCGAGTGGGAGATATCTCCCATGCGATTGGCTCTTATATTGAATCGCATGGCTATGGGGTCGTAAAGAGATTTGTCGGACACGGAATCGGACGGGCGATGCACGAAGACCCGCAAATTCCCAATTTTGGCCCTCCTGGTCAGGGCGCAAAGCTCATGCCGGGCATGGTTATGGCGATTGAGCCGATGATCTGGAAAGAGACGGATCGCGGACGGGCTGAGAACGAAGAAGTGGTCTTGGCCGATGGCTGGACCGTAGTCACTCCACATGGACAGGTGGCTGCCCATGTGGAAGATATGATCTTGGTAACCGAAACGGGTCATGAAGTTTTGACTAAGTCTTTGATCCAAGTGCATTGAGATAGGTGGAATTTATTTATGAAAGTGCGAAGCTCAGTTCGGAAGATGTGCGATCACTGTCAGCTGGTGCGGCGGGGGGGCCGGATCTTGGTCATTTGTAAGAATCCGAAGCACAAGCAGCGCCAAGGCTGATTCAGGAGGAAGGTATAAATGGCAAGAATTGCCGGTGTTGATTTACCCAATAAGAAGCGAGTCGAAATCGCGCTGACTTACATTTATGGGATTGGAAAGCCGACATCCCTAAAGATTTTGGATCATACCAAGATCGACCCCGATAAGCGGGTTCATGAGCTCACCGAGGGAGAAGTTGCTGAGCTTCGTAAAGAGATTGAAGGCAACTTGCTGGTTGAGGGTGAATTGAGACGAAAGGTCAAATCTGACATTGATCGGCTGAAAGCGATCAAGTGCTACCGGGGAATCAGGCACTCGGTAGGCTTGCCAGTCCGGGGTCAGAGGACCCGCTCCAATGCCCGCACTTGGAAGGGTCCCCGCCCGTCGAAGGCTGGCGGCAGCAGCAAGAAGAAGAAGAAGTGAGTGAAAGAGGATCCGTATGGCTAAGAAATTATTAGATCGCGCACGAGTTCATGTGAATTCGACGTATAACAATACAATTATTACTTTGACGGATGTGGACGGGCATGTGCTCGCCTGGGCGACACCGGGTCTGGTGGGCTTCAAAGGCTCGCGCAAAGGAACGCCGTTTGCGGCACAGCTTGCCACCGAGCGTTTGATGGAGCGGATGAAAGAATACGGAATTAAATCGGTAGTTCTCACGATCAATGGGACAGGTTCTGGAAGAAATTCAGTGCTGAATGCCTTCAAAAACTCCACCTTTCGGGTGGAAGAGGTCAGAAACGTGACCCCGATCGCGCACTCGTAGGAGGAGAGACGGAATTATGGGAAGAAATGTTGGGCCGAAGTGCAGATTGTGCAGACGTGAAGGCGAAAAGCTCTTTTTGAAGGGGCCAAAGTGCTACACAGAGAAATGCCCCGTCACTCGAAGAAACAGCACGCCTGGACTTCAGCCGCGTGGCCGCCGACGTCAGTCTCAATATGCCATACACCTGCGGGAGAAGCAGAAGCTCAAGAGAATCTATGGCGTACGTGAGGCCCAATTCCGCACCTATGTCGCCGTTGCTAAGCGCGCCAAGGGAGTCACAGGCGACCGGATCCTAGAGTTATTGGAAAGCCGTTTGGACAGCATTCTCTATCGCGGTGGCATGGCCGCCTCTCGCGACCAGGCGCGTCAATTGATCAATCATGGCCACATCTGGGTCAATGAGCGGCGTGTGGATATCGCTTCTTTTCTGGCAAAAGCTGGAGATGTGGTGAGCGTCAAAGAGGCTTCACGAGGCAAGAAGGGTGTGCAGAGCATGGTGAGTGAGCACCAGCGCAAGCTGACCAGCTGGCTTGAGAGACAGAATGGCCAGTTGCGTGTTGTTGATAAACCCAAGCCGAGTGAGATTGAACAAGAGATGCAAATGAGCTTGATCGTCGAGTTCTACTCTCGATAAAGAGGAGGAGAAGCATCAATGCCAGTAGAGATGGCTACAGAACATTTAGCGATTACGCCAAAGGTCAAGGTTCAAGAGATGAGCGATGCCTATGGGCGAATCGTGGTTGAGCCATTGGAGCGGGGATTTGGCACAACGCTTGGAAACGCTCTCCGACGAGTTCTCCTCTCATCCATTCCTGGGGCTGCCGTGACCCGGATTCGGTTTAGTGGGAAATATCACGAATATGACACAATTCCTGGCGTCAAAGAGACTGTCTTAGACATCATTCTAAACTTAAAGGGTCTCTCGATCCGTTTGACGCATGGAGATGAGCTGCGCCGTCTCATTTTGGTCGCCGATAAGGAGGGTGTCGTGACAGCTGGCTCGATTGAGGCCCACTCTGGAGTGGAAGTTCTCAATCCTGATCACTACATTGCCACTCTGGACAAGGGCGGCAAACTAGAGGCCGAGCTGGAGGTCGAGACGGGCTTTGGCTATCGCGCTGCAGAGCGAAACAAGAAAGAGGATATGCCTCTGGGTGTGATCGCCATTGATTCCGACTTTGCTCCCGTCAAAAAAGTCAATTACATCGTGGAAGAGACGCGTGTGGGAGAGCGAACGGACTTCGATCGGCTAATTTTAGAAGTGGAGACGAATGGCGGAGTAAAGCCTGAAGAGGGAATCCATCACGCCTCACAAATTTTGATCAGCCACTTCCACCTCTTCTCCGATCTCAGCCAGCATCCATTCGCAGTCGCTCGCGAAGAGGAGCAAGAGGTCAAGCAGCTCGAAAAGACTCTGGAAGATTTGGGTTTTGACAAGCGGGCCTGCAACTTGTTGCGAGAGAGAAACATCAACACCTTGGGTGAGCTCTTGGCACACAGCCGTGAAGAGTTGCTCGACATTCATAAGTTCGGTGAGAAATCTTTGGTCAAAGTCGAAGAACAGCTTGTCGAGATGGGATACGAACTCAAGACTTCCAAGAAAGCGTAGGATGCGATCATGCGTCATAGAAAGAGTTTCAGAAAACTTGGGCGAATATCGGGGTATCGCAAGCTCATGATGGCCGGGCAAGTTAAGGTTCTCATTGAGCATGGCAAGGTGGACACGACCGTTCACCGTGCCAAGGAGAGTGCAGTTATGGCCAACAAGATGATCACCTGGGCCAAGCGAGGCGATATGCACTCCCGCCGATTGGCCTTTAGGATTCTGCAAGACAAGAAGATGGTTGAGAAGCTCTTTGCTGAGCTTGGCCCCAAATATACGAGCCGCGACGGCGGCTACACTCGTGTGCTCCGCATTCCTCCGCGAATTGGAGATGGGGCAGAGATGGCTCGGCTGATGTGGGTCTGACCAGTCCAGCCATTGCTGCTCAAAATCTTTCCAAACACTATAACAATAAACCCGCACTTGATGGCGTAACGATCCGCGTCCCCCAAGGGAACATTGGGCTCTTAGGAGAGAATGGCGCGGGTAAGACAACATTTATCAAACTCTCTTTAGGGCTTTTGAAACCCACCTCCGGCTCGGCGTCTGTGTTGGGATTTGATGTTGCTCAAAAATCAGTAGAGCTGCGCCGGTTTGTGGGCTATATGCCAGAAGACGATTGTCTCCCACCCGATATGAGCGCATTAGATTTTGTAGTGAGGATGGGCTGTCTCTCTGGCCTGCCTCGTGAGGCAGCGGCTCAAAGGGCATACGATGTTCTCTATCTGGCAGGCCTTGGAGAAGAGCGCTATCGCCAAATTGGTGGCTACAGCGTGGGGATGAAACAGCGCGTCAAACTGGCTCAAGCTCTTGTTCACGATCCAAAATTGGTTCTTTTGGATGAGCCGACGAGCGGGCTCGATCCCAAAGGGCGGGATGAAATGCTCGATCTCATTCAGGCAGTCAGAGATAAGATGGGAATCAGCCTGCTTCTCTCAACGCATCTCTTATTAGATGTGGAGCGGGTGTGTGATTATGTCGTCATCATTCGTGCTGGAAAAGTCATCTCGCATGGAGAGTTGAGTCAACTTTTGCAGGGGGCGACGCAAAGTATTTTGATTAGAGTTCTTGGAGATGAAAAAAAATTCATTGAAGAGATGCAATCAAAAGGCCTCTCTATTACAGGTGAGAACTCAGAATATCAGGTCGCAGGAGCCGGCGAAGAGATTTTTGATTTAGTCCTGAAAGCAGCATCAAAGACCGGAGTCCAGCTTCGTCGCTTAGAGCAGCAATCACGATCTCTAGAGGATTACTTCGCATCACTTCATCATGCAAAATCCTGAGAATCCAAAAGGCGTCATCTTTGATGCAGGATATCGCCGTTATGAAGGGCGCTATCTGGGACGGGCATCTGCGATTGCCAGTCTTGTTTGGGACGATTTCAAGCGGTCTCTGGGTGTGAAGCGAAGCCTCTTCTTTAGAATTGGGATAGTCTTAATGCTCTTAATACAGCTCGGTATCTCTCTCTTTTATCTATTCAGTAGCCAGTTCATAGAGCAAGCTTTTCAGCAATCGGGCGCACCTGCGGAATTGGCCAATCCATTCAGTTCATTTATAGATACCACATCACTGTTTGGTCTCATTTTGGTGGCTATGGTAGCTCCTTATCTGCTTTGTAAGGATCGAAAGAATAATGTCTTCCCACTGTACATGGTTCGACCGATCTATCTGCAGGACTATATCATTGCCAAGGGGCTTTCTATCTTTCTTGTTTTGGCAGTTTTCATTCTTGCACCTGCGTTACTCATCTTTATTGGGAAAGCCTTTTTGGCTCCCAATGCTCTTCAGTATTTTGCAGACAATCAGACTTCTTTTGGAGCAATGATGCTTTCAGGGCTTCTCATTGCGGCTTTTTTTACTACCTATTCAATGGGGATCTCTTCTCTAACCACAGGAGTTGGCGTTGCGGCAGGGATGATAGTCGGACTCGACTTTTTGTTGGGCATAGTATCAAGCATTCTCTTTCGGATCAACAAAGACCCAACAGTAGCTCTCATTGCAATAGAGGAGTCAGTTTTTCGCATCAAAGATTGGATCTTCTTTGGGAAGGTCCCATCCATTTCAGCCTCTGTTGATGGGACGGGCAGAAATATCATTCAAATTGAGGCTCTTCCGGTCTGGATGTACATTAGTGTAATGCTGTTGGTCATTGTTGGGTCCTTGATTATTACCTTCCTGGCCTATCGCCGGGAGGCCCAGCGATGAGCGTCATTCAGGTGCAGAATGTCATCAAGAGATATGGCGATGTCGTAGGCGTCAGCGATGTGAGCTTCAATCTGGATGCTGGAGTGATCGGACTGCTTGGCCCCAACGGAGCTGGCAAGACTACCTTGCTCAAGATGATCGCAGGTCTGCTTATTCCTAGCTCAGGCTTTGTGCGTGTTTTAGGTGAGTCCTTGCGTCAGAAGCCCAGTCTATATAAGCGTCTTGGCTACTGTCCGGAGACCGACCCATTTTATGGCTACATGACTGGTCTTGAGTTTCTGCAGCTGACTGCAAGACTCCAAAATATCAAGCCGCCACAAGATGCGGCACTAAAAGCCCTTGAACTCGTCGATTTAGTAGCGCAGAAGGACAAGAAAGTCCGAGCCTATAGCCGGGGAATGCGCCAGCGTCTCAAAGTGGCTCAAAGCATCTTGCATGACCCGGACGTCATTCTTTTGGATGAGCCCCTCAAAGGCGCAGATCCGAACCAGCGAAAGATTCTGATTGATTTGATTGCTCATTTTGGTGAGCAGGGCAAGAGTGTGATCGTCTCATCGCATGTCCTTCACGAAGTAGAGCGCATGGCCTCGCAAATTATTCTGATCAACCGCGGGCGGTTGCTGGCCTTGGGAGACTTTCATGCGATTCGCGGAGCTATGGCGGACCGGCCTCACAAAGTTGCGCTTCGTGCTAATAACATTCATCGCCTGGCTGCAGTTCTTACTGAGAAGGGACTGGTCAGCGGCCTCAATCTCTCTGGCGATGACCTAATGGCGGATATCAATCAGCCGGATCTCTTTTACACTCAGCTTCCAAAAATCGCTCTGGAAGCCGGGATCAGGCTTACAAAGATTACCGGTCTGGACGAAGATTTGGAGAGCGTATTTCGCTATTTGGTGCAATGATGATTCGAAGCGACATTTTTCGCATGACACTACGGCAGTTGATTGGTGGGCACCGCCTAGGGTTGACCATCTTTATAATGATCTTGTTGTTGCTGCCCGTACTGCTTGCTGAGACGACCGTACAAGTTCAACAGTTTCATTCTAGTGAGACTACCATTTCGCTTGCTAATGTTATGAATGAAATGTTTGATGGGTTTCAACTGCCCTTTCTCTATCCAATCATCATCTTGATCCTTGCTTCCCTTGCGTTGCGAGAAGAGATTAGCAATGACACGATCTCCTATCTCTGGGTCAAGCCGATATCTAGGGAGAGCATTCTCTTATCGAAATTTCTTGTTGTCTTTTTGGTTGCATTTATCCTCTCCGCGTTAAGTCTTTTGTTTACCGCGAAGATTCTGGATGCGAACTGGGACATTGCGCTCAATCTGCTTTTCGCAGCGGGTATCTCGCTATTGGCTTATGGATCTTTCTTTCTGGTGTTGAGCCTCTATATGGGAAGGGCGATTTTGGTTGGATTCTTTTATATTTTGATTTGGGAAAATTTGCTCAGCAAATTATCTCCGCTTGCCTCCTCGTTGAGCATTCGATCTTATGCTCAAAATTTGACCAATGCACTTCTTAATCTGCCTTGCGGAGGCACTTCTGATAACCCTGGAACATGCTTGCCAACAGCAACAAGTATCATTGTGCTTCTACTAATCTCTGTTGGAAGTCTGGCGCTTTCAGTCTGGCGATTCTCTAAGATGGAATTTCCAGGCGAGATGGAATAAAGCAGAAAGCCATCCTGATTGTGGTGAGGAGGCCGTATCCAGGATGGCTTTCTTACTGATCCTACTACTGCAGAGTGATACTAGGTTTTCTGCTCGAATTACTTAAAGACACCGAATGCGCTGGCCAAAGCGACTGCGCCAACCGCGAGACCCAAGCCAGCCACGATCATGTTCTGCTGCTCTTGAGCCCTTGCATTCGTGACTTCAGCGCTCAGATCGCTTTGTAACTTGGCGACTTGAGCCTTTAATGCATCCACATCGCTGGTCTCAGCTTTGGTTGTCTCCAATGCAGAGATGCGATTGCTGCTGCTCTCCACTTTGCTCTGGATGGCGGCGATGGGAAGCCCATTTACTTGCTGCTCAACCGACGAGACGCGGTCCGTCAACGAGCTGATCTGAGTGCTGACGTCCGTGCGCATGGCATCAAAGCGTGCCATCAGCTTGGCCATCTCCTCTGGGGAGCCCGATGGCATCTTGGCCAAGTGATCCTTGAAGTCTTCCAAGGCATTTACGCGGTCGGTAAGCTTGTCAATGACTCCGGGGAGCTTTAGAAGTTCCATGACGTTCCCCTCGACCCCTTTGAGTCGAGCGTCCAGTCCCTGAACCGATGTTTCCAAATCGAAGACGCGGCCTTGCAGGACGGAGTTCTTCTCGTTCAAGCTTGCGGCCAGGCCTTGCAGCGTCCCTTCCAGGTTGAGAATCTTTGGAGTCAAATTATCAATCTTCTGGTTGACGCTTTGGAGATCACGGATAGAGCTCTCATCTTGCTTCAGCTGATAAGAGATTTCCTTGATAATGTCTGTCATGGCTTGGGTCTGCTGGACCTGGAATGAGAGATCCTTGACCGTGTCCTCCAAGTTGCTTACCGATTTGGCTAGTGAGTCGACTTTCTGCTCCAGATC
Source organism: Candidatus Acetothermia bacterium (assembly GCA_016201405.1). Classification (GTDB taxonomy): domain Bacteria; phylum Bipolaricaulota; class Bipolaricaulia; order RBG-16-55-9; family RBG-16-55-9; genus JACQCZ01. The sequence continues at coordinate 74,020 of JACQCZ010000007.1, forward strand.
CTGATCTGCTAAGGATATCGGGCCTAGCAAGAAAAGGCTGGAGAAGAGAATCGCGAGTACGACAATTGAAGGCTTCTTCAGCATAGTATGCCTCCTCCTTGAGCTAAATTACTGCTACTCTAGATTGTTTCCTCAATTTGGAGGAGGAGCGGGGTTCAGACCCCTCGGGAACTTGGTCACATGTGGCTGTAACGTGCGTTACACTCGCGAAGTCTGGTCTGTCTTGCCCTCTTCCTGAGACTCGGCACAGCCGCTTCCGTGCTTCGAGTCGCCTATTATCTGAGCAGGCTGAAGGCAAAAAGAGCAAAATGACACCGAGCTCCTTACAGCATGCTCTGTTACACTTGCAATGTTCATTGTGGGGCCTACTGATGGAGCCACAAGCTTCAGCAAGCCATCTATACATTCAGGTAAAAATGATCCCGCACTTCCACGACTATGGATGACGCGATAACCAGTTGAGAGACGGAGTCAAGATTTGACGAATTGACTTTTCTAATACAAATTCAATACGGAAAGGCATCCGCTTTAGTCTTCCATTTTGTGGATCAGCGACATTCCTGGTATCAGAGCTCGTCATTCCATAATTCTGGTCTAAATAGAATGTCCGCTAAGAGATATTAACAGACTCATGAGTGATCACAGAGCCCACAATGCGAAGAAAAACGGTTCTGGCACGAGATAACCCGTATAAAATAGAACTCTTCGATTTAAAGCCCTGTATTTGCCAAGATCCGCTTTGTGTGTTTTGTGATACGGGTTACGTCCAAACTTCCCATCTGTGAGGTGATAAAGGAGATGTCATTCAAAAAATGCCAGCAGAAGCCAGAATTTTGATTCCCAATGTATTCAGCCTCACATTGAACGTGATCTCAGTTACTGATATGACTTGATCCCTCACCTAGAATTCCGGCATCGCTAAAGGGGGGATGTAGATGTACAAGCTTATGTCGTCATGGCGTATTCCAGCACTGGTGCTGCTGGTAGCTTTCATAAGCCTCTTCTCCCTCAGCTCTGCATTCGCGCAGAACTATGATGAAGAGAAAGACCTTAAAGCTAAAGTCCAGCAGCTTCAGGCTGATGTCGATGACTTGACTTCACTGCTCAAGTCACTCACGCTACAAGTCCAGAAAGTTTCCGACAGCTCCAACACGGACTTGGAAGAGTTCCGCCCACGTCTGTTTAGCGTCGAGAAGCTCACCAAGGACAACACCTTCGATATCAAGAAGATGTCGGGAACCGTTGCAGATCTTTCAGAGAAGGTCACTGAACTCAGCGATCTGCCCGATCAGGTCTACCAGCTCAAGGACTCCGTCACGGACCTTAAGTCTAAGACGATCAACAGCATTGCAGAGCTTAGCAACCGCATTGCTGCCAATGAGCTCGGAATCCAGCACCTACAAGATGCTGTAGACAAGGCTGTCGTCCTCACCAATAACTTCGAGCAGAATTTGGGAACCATCTTCTCGCGGCTCGATGGCTCTGACGCCAACATCAACACACTTCACGGCCAGATCGGTGATCTGCAAAATTCCCTGCAGAAGCTCTCCACAGATGTTGACACAGGGTATTCAACCTTGTCGGCTGACATCAATGGGCTCAATGGGAAGGTTGCCGATCTCCAAGACGCCCTTACAAAAGTGGACAATCTCGCCGGCATGGTCGCACAATTCCAGACCCAGCTTGCCGAAGTCGTTGCCCGACAGGATCAGACTGAGGCCAAGCAGGCTCATCTGAGCGATACTGTCGATAAGCTCGGGGACATTCAAGGTCAGTTAGAGCAGCTCAACGCCCAGCTTCTGGTCGCTGCGAGAAACGTTCAAGAGAACTCTCAGCAAATTCAAGATAACACTGCCCGCCTTGATGAGCTTCAGGCTCAGTTCGGTGGCAAGTCGGGTTCAGCGTCTCAGGATGTACAGTCACAGCTTGACCGCTTGACCCAAAAGGTGGGAGACATTCTCGCCCAGTTCAACAGCACTCAGCAATCTGTGACGGACATGCAACAGCAGATTGCAAGCGCAAAGGATGAGATCAAGCGCGATGTGCTGAGCTCGATCCCTCGTGTTCCTACAACCGATGAGATCACCGTGCTGATTCAGCAGACCACCGCTAAGCAAGTCAAAGAGGCGCAAGCTCGCGCCGATGCCGCTCAAGGGCTTGCCATCGTGGCCCTCATGACGGGGTTAGCCGCTGTGGCAGTCGCCCTCCTTCGATGAGAAACGTGGTGACATGCGAAAGCAGACAGCGTTAACTACTAGGATCACCCCTTTGGCGGCAAGCAGAGTGTAGGGGATCTTAGCGAAAGAGATGGGGGTCTCCAAGCATGGGACCCCCATCTCTCTTTATTTCTTTATCCAAAAAACTCAATCTCGAAATAGATTTTTGGCGATGAAGAATATATTGGCAGGGCGCTCAGCTAGCCGCCTCATAAAGTACGGATACCACTCGCTCCCAAACGAGACATAAACTCTCACCCGGTACCCCTCCTGAGACAGAGCAATCTGAAGGTCGCGTCGGATCCCAAATAGTGTCTGGAATTCAAAAGAGCTTTTTGGAATTCTATTTGCAGTAGTCCACTCTTTCACATACTGAATGATCTTTTCGTCATGAGTCGCGATTCCCACGTAGGTTCCTTGTCCAATAGATTGTTCACTGAAAAGTTTATGAAGAAGATTTAGATAACTCTTATCAACATCCGCCTTTTTAGGAAATGCGACAGAAGCTGGCTCAGCATATGCGCCTTTGCAGAGCCTCACGTTTAGTCCGATGGGCAGAAGCTTTTCAACATCCGAGATGCTGCGATAGAGATACGCTTGAATGACCACTCCGACATTATTTAGACCGCTGTCGCGAAGTCTTTTGTAAATCTCAAGAGTCGCATCGGTGTATGCAGAGCCTTCCATATCAATTCGCACAAAGTTGTTGGTTTTGGCAGCATGCACGACCACGCGTCTCACAGTCTCAAAACAGGAATCTGGATCCAGTGCTAAACCCATCTGGGTGAGCTTTAGCGAAACATTGGAGTCCAATTTTTGAGCATGGACCTGATCAAGAATTTCGAAATAGAGTTCTGCAGATTTTTGTGCCTCTTGCAGCGTATGAACATTCTCACCCAAGTGATCCAGCGAGGCTTTGATCCCAATCTGGTTGAGTTTCTTGACCTCATTCAGCGCTTCAGGCAGTGCTTCACCTGCGACAAATCGATGAGCCAGTCTTCGCGTGGGGGGGAAATGAGTGCACCACTTCTTGAATCGATTATTGGCGGCCAGAGCGAGTAAAAGTTGTCTCATGGCGAAGATAGGAGTTAGGACTGTGGCTCGTTAGCTACAACTCCGGTGAAGAAGTTGATCTGTTTTGTGACCATATTGTTGCTATCGACATCCATGCATTCATCGTCTGCTTTACTTGAAAAGGCCAGCTGAACTCTCATGGGCGTCGGTTCAATGGGCTTATCAAAAGCGGTATCACCCGTGTTGAGTTTTCGTGAGAATTCAACGATGGTGCCCTGAGGACTTGTCATTCCTTTCTTTTCTAAAATATCATCTGTGCCATACTGCTGGGTCTGCGAGTCTCCCCCATTGGGCAGCTCAATGCCCCGCTTTATATCCGGGGTGTGCATGGTATCATCCTTCGCATAATCGTCTGTGAACTGCAGAGTGCCATTGTCGTCAATGAACCCGCTTAGGACATCTCCGCCTTTTATGCGTCGGCCAACTGCCCCCAGCGAGATTCCAATACATCCGGACTCAAGGCTTTGCAGAGCAAAATAGATGATCTGTGACTGTTGATCAATCGTCCAGTACAAATCCATTATAATTCTAAGGTCATGATAGTGATTCGCGTATTCATCAGGGCCGATCTTTCCGTCAATATGAGGCCAATTCGTAAGCTGCGAAGCTGGAGTATTCTCCGGATTGCTGTTGGTTGCGCTTCTTGTTGCATTTGGGATGGAAGCTGCAAGTGTGGCCGTTTTCCCGCGATCCTTAACATGGAAGCTGCCAGCAAGAATGGCCATACTGGCAGCGATTAAGATGACCACGATAAACCCTAGCGCCACTGAATGCTGTTTCATCATCACTTCTCTTTTATAGAAGATTCTCTTTTAGTGCAATGAGAAAAGGTTCTGCCAAATCTCCAAGTCCTTCTCGATCAATTATATAGATTTTTGTCCCTTCCAGAGCAACCAGGTCACGCTCCTTCAGGCGCGAGAGCATGCGGATGGCAGTCTCTGTAGAGATTCCAGCAAGCTCAGCCAGCTCCTGACGACTCAATTCTACACCAATATCAAGTCCCTTTTGAGACTGGACTCCGTACTCTTTTCCCATCAACAACAATAATCGAGCCAGCCTCTCCAAGCTGCCAACGTATGAAGCCTCCATCAGCTTGTCTTGAAATGCCTTGATCTCTCTCGAAAGCTTCTCGATAAATTTTAACGCGACTCTTGGGTTCTCTCTCAAGAAGTCCAGAATTGGCTCACGTTCTATAAAATGGAGCTTGGTCTCTTCGAGAGTTTCTGCATACGCTGTATAGATCTCTCGGTCGAACATTGTCTTCTCGCCCAGAATTTCACCCGGGCCAAGCAGCTTCAGGATCTGCTTCTTCCCCTTTAAAGAATGCTTTGCCAGCTTCACCTTGCCCCTGCACACGATATAGAAACCAAAAGCGGGCTCGCCTTCTTGAAAGATTGTCTCCCCTTTTGGATACTGGAGCTGCCGCACCATATGGCGAATCTTCTCTCTTGCTTCATGTCCCAAATCTTCAAACAGCCATGAACATTCGCCACAGCATTCTGTTGTGTTTGCTGGCGACATCGTTCACCCACCTTCTGCAGGAGCTGCAGGTTTTGCGACTGCAGAGAGTTCTTCGAAGACCCCAAGGGCTTGCAACCGCTTATGACGCTGTTTGAGAAGCTTGTCGATTCCGACCGAGTTGACTTCGTCCAGGTGAGCAAGAAGCGCTGCTTTTAGATTTTTGGCTGCCTCGTCATGATTCGTCTGCGCTCCGCCAGGTGGCTCGGAAATGATCGCGTCAATCACACCCAGCTTGAGCAGATGTTTGGGTGATATTTTCATAGCCCGAGCTGCTTCTGGTGCCTTCTCGCGCTCTCTCCATAGAATAGATGCACATCCTTCTGGACTGATGACAGAGTAGATAGAGTTCTCCATCATCAAGACGCGATCCCCGACTCCGATTGCCAAGGCACCCCCACTTCCACCTTCGCCAATAACGACCACGATGATCGGGACATGGAGCTGGCACAATTTGTAAATGGTCTGTGCGATCGCGCCACCAATATGACGCTCTTCGGCACCGACACCAGGAAAAGCGCCTTGTGTATCAATGAGGCTGATGACGGGGAAGCCAAAGCGCTCGGCCAAGTCGAGGACTCGCTGGACTTTGCGATAGCCTTCGGGGTGGGGCATGCCAAAGTTTCGCAGCCGGTTCTCTTCTGCGGTTCGGCCTTTCTGATGGCCGATCACCACCACAGAGTGCCCTGCGAGCTTGGCAATCGCCGCGATAACAGCATTATCATTCCCATACATTCGGTCTCCACGAAGCTCGTAATAATCTTCCATGATGCGGTTGAGGTAATCGAGTGTGTATGGGCGCTTGGGATGACGTGCCAGCTTCACTTTCTCCCAGTCATCTTCTGCTGGCTTATCGGGCTTAGGAAGCAGGCTCCTGACTTGGGATTCCAGTTGTTCCAGGCTTTCAATCTCGGCTGAATAATCAAGCCCGGTCTCTTTGCTCAATCTTTTAAGTTCTTCGATCTTCTTTTTCAAATCATTCACGGAGGGTCTGCTGTCCATTGCGGTCCCTCCAGTCTTGCGCTGGCACGAAAAACTTCAAGATTCGTGCGATCTCGCTTCGCAAATCTTCCCGCCTGACCACTTGATCCACAATCCCATGCTCAAGGGCAAAACGATCCGTCTGAAAATCGGTCGGCAGCTCTTGGCCAATTGTGCCTTTGATCACGCGTGCTCCTGTAAAACCAATGAGTGCACCGCGCTCAGCAATCGTTACATCTCCCAGGCTTGCAATACTAGCTTCCACTCCGGCTGTGGTGGGATAGGTCATCACCGAGATATACGGAACGCCAGCCTCTTCTAAGAGAAGCCTTGCATCAGATGTCTTGGCCATTTGCATCAGGCTAAGAATGCCTTCTTGCATACGCGCTCCGCCTGTTGCCGAGACGAGAATAAAGGCACGGCCTGACTTGGCAGCGGTGCGAATGCCATGGCTGATCTGCTCACCCATAACGCTGCCCATGCTGCCCCCGATGAAACGAAAATCCATCACAGCCAAAATCACGGGCACGCCTTCCATGGTGGCGCTGCCGACAATAATCTCATTGGTAAGCCCGGTCTCATCCTGAGCCTCTTTCAAGCTCTGCTTGTATGGCTTTGCTCCCACGAAGTTTAGTGGGTCAAGAGCTTTGATGGGGCGCGAGATATCTTCAAAGCTCCCTTCATCGACCAGCAGCTTGATGCGTTCTCGTGCCGTCAAGAAGAAGTATTCTCCGCACTTAGGACAGATATTTCGATTCTGCACGACCAGTTTTTTGTAGACGAGCTCTCCGCAAGATTTGCACTTGAGCCAGAGAACATCCTCTTCTTTGGGCTTCTCATCCAGTTGAACTTTGAAATATTTTTTGCCTCGAAAGATGGCCATAGATTCCGCTCCTCACTTTGCGGCTTGTGGGCTACTTTGCATGGATTTCTGTTGAATCCATCGCTCTCGGATCTCGGGGGCTACGGAGATGCCCAGAGACATCACCATACGGAACCCTTCCTCCACAGTAATATGATCGAGATAGATGACATCTTTTTCTGGAGCGATGATCCAAATGCCCGCGATCGGATTGGGCGGACTCATAACAAAGATTGAGACCAGTCTTTTTTCGACCACCTCTTCCACACCAGGTACTGATCGGTTGGTCTCGAAACCAATCATGTAAAGCCCAGGTCTAGGGTATTCTATCAGCACAACACGCTTAAAAGCAGAGATATCACGATTAAAGAAGGAATCTGTAAGCTGCTTAAATGTTGAATAGACCTTACGGAGAAAGGGGATGGAGAGAACGACATGCTCAAGAGAGGCGTAGATTCGCCTCCCGATATAAAAATGGGTGATTGCACCCATGAGCAGGATGATCAAGATGGTCGCGAAGATTGCGATAAGATTAATGACGGACTCTGGCAAATAGACCGCGCCAAATACGAACCGCACCAGATCCCCCAGCAATCCTCCAGATCCAAATGAGCTTTCGATCAGTTGATAGAGAAGCTGGAGGATGAATACTGTTAAGGTGATCGGGAGAAGGGCAATCAACCCGCTAAAAAAAATTGCTCGAAGCCTCTTCCACATTGAGAAAACTCCTAAAAATCCACTTTACCAGAGTTGGAGGCAAGGGTCAAACGCATTTTCATGATTTTGCCGATTGGAAGGGCATTTGCTTTCTATCCCGGGTGGTCGATTACAATAGGCGCATCATCATGCGAAGAGTGAACTGGACGATCACCGAGCACCAGCATCGTGAGCTGAAGCGCCTCTCCAAAGAGACAGGCTTGTCCATCTCCGATCTGGTCCGGAGAGCTTTGGACAAGTACATTGGTTTGTTTGGTGAGAAGGCACAACTGGGCGACTTGACAACCCCCAAAGTGATCATCGATGAAGAGAGCGAGGTCTCCGCATGAGTGAACCCTTGAAGAGACGCCCCTTTGGCATGGCTAGTGTGGATGAGATTCGTGCCGGAAAAGTGACAGACGTCTATTTTGAATACGCGCGGCAGATTTTGGATGCCAAGAAGATTAAGAGCCAAGTTGCATTGGAAGCTCATGCCAAGGGTTTCCCTCAGGGAGGCTGGGGAATATTTTGCGGCCTGGACAGCGTTCTTGAGTTGCTAGAGGGTCTTCCGCTCGATCTCTGGGCTTTGCCAGAGGGTACGCTCTTCCAGGCACGAGAGCCAGTCTTGGTCATTCGTGTCAAGTATGAAGAGATCTCTACTTATCAGACAGCCTTGCTCGGCTTTCTCTGCCAGGCAAGTGGGATTGCAACCAAAGCCTCCCGCTGTGCAATTGCCGCACAAGGCCGCCCTGTTTACAGCTTCGGGGCAAGAAGAATGCACCCAGCCGTTGCACCGATGATTGAGCGAGCAGCCTTCATCGGGGGATGTGCTGGTGTGGCAAGCATGTCAGCAGCTGATCATCTTGAGATTGAGCCAGTTGGCACAATTCCACACGGACTGGTTCTGATTTTGGGTGATTCCGCCTCTGCAATGCTTGCTTTTGATGAAGTGATTGACAAAAGAGTCCATCGGGTTGCAATTGTGGACACGTTTGGAGACGAGAAGTTCGAGGCACTTGAGAATGCTGAACTGCTTGACTCAACAATCTATGCGGTGCGGCTCGAGACTCCATCATCACGGCGGGGTGATATGCTACAGATCGCGAGAGAAGTCCGTTGGGAACTAGACATTCATGGCTATGAGGATGTCAAGATTCTCATCTCAGGCGGAATCGATGAAGATTTAATTCCGCCGCTCAACGAAGTGGCGGATGAATATGGCGTGGATACGCCGATCAGCAATGCGCCTGTCATTGATTTCAGCCTGGGAATTGTCGAAGTGGATGGGGACCCTATTGCCAAGCGTGGCATGGAGTCCGGAGCCAAGCAGCTTTACATCTGCGAGAAGTGCGAAAAGCGTTTTGTTGTGCTCTTCTCCAAGAAGATGAAGTCATGCCCGGACTGTAAAGAAAAAGTGAAGCCTATGCTGGCTCAATTCATGGAGCAAGGGCGCTTGCTCCGGAAGGTACCGACACCTCAAGAGATTCGCAAGTTTGTGCTGAGTCAATTGCCTAAAACACTTTAGTTCTTTAACGCTGACGAATTGTGATCCAGACGCCTAACAGCACGACAACTCCTCCGGCCAGCTGCAACAAAAAGATGGGCTCTTGGATCACAAAATAGGCGGTAATAAACGTAATTACAGGTGAGATATTCTGAAATACTGCTGTTCGTGCCGCCCCTACCTTAAGGACGGCCGTGGACCAGAGAATGTAATTAATCGCAATGGAGAATGTGCCTGAGAAGATGATAGATCCCCATGCCCCCAGGGGAACTTCATCCCAGTGGGTAGAGAAGACAGCAGGCAAGGTGAATATCCAAATGACTGGAAGACCGGCGCATAATGCCAGCGTGCTGACCCGAAGCGGTGAATAGCGCTGGAGCAGATCTTTTGAAGATACAGTATAAATAGCCCACGAGATGGCTGAGGCTAAGACCAACAGATCACCAAGAATTGCACTTCCAGAGTCTAGCGAAAGCCCGCCTGATGTTGAATAGATGACCAGAGCCACCCCAGCAAACGATAAAATAATTCCCGTCCAGAGCCGAGGAGTGATCTTCTCCCAGCCCGCCAGCCCGGCCAAGAGAGCTGCCCAAACGGGGATGGTGGCCTGGATGAGAGCGGCATTCTCTGGGCGCGTGAGATTGAGCCCAGAGATGATGAAGACTTGGAAGGCTGCATTTCCAACCAGCCCCAATCCGGCAAGCTTGAGAGCATCGTTCATTGGGATGGGTTGCCAGCCTTCACGGATGAGCAAGAATCCCAACAGCACAGCCAGTGCCAGAGCCATGCGAACTCCATTGAAGGCCAATGGACTCATCACGCCGAACGTGATCTTCATCAATACGAGATTGGCTCCCCAGACGACGGCTACAAAGAGCAGCATCAAATAAACAGGGAATAATTTGGGTGCTGGAGTTTGCATGATGAAGCCCCATTATCAAAGAATGAGCGCCGAGGAGCAAACGCTGTTACTGGTTATGGCCACTTTGATGAGTAGAATTGGAAAATGCCCCAGATGGCGCATCTTGTCGATGCACTGTGTATGTCCAAGATTTGAATCGTGCTGGTGATTGCCACCAGGGTGGTGAGTGATATTGTATTTAAAAGTAAAAAGGCTCTCTCCTGACGCGAAACTCCCTACGCGTACCTATGAGCACGATGCCGGTCTCGATCTTTATGGTCTTGATGGGTTCAAGCTCCCGCCAAGGGGGACCCAATCTGTCTCTACAGGCGTCGTCTTTGAGATTCCGCAGGGGTATGTCGGCTTAGTTCGAGATCGCAGTTCGATAGGCAAAAAAGGCGTCACTGTACTGGCTGGAGTGGTGGATGCTGGTTATCGCGGTGAGATCGTAATTGTGTTGCATAATTTGAGCGCAGAAGTTTTGCAGTTTGAGCCTGGTGCAAAGATTGCGCAGATACTTCTTTTGCCTGTTTCGACCATGCCTGTCCTTGAAGTCGAAGAGCTTGACTCATCTGAGCGCGGCGAGCGTGGCTTTGGCAGCTCAGGAGAGTAGCATCAGACTATTGCTTGCTTTACTTTCGGTTTGATTTATATGGAATAATGTGCTCCCACTCGTCCGCATCGGAGCGGGCGACCACAGCGACCACGGGCTCCGATGCGCTTAGATTGGTCACTTCGTGAGGAATGCCGGGTTCTATGAAGATAAAGTCTCCAGCTTCGTTATCAACGACATTTTTGAGGCTAGTGCCGTAATGATGGCGCACTCGGCCCTTCAGGATGTAGAGCATCACCTCAAAATCAACGTGAATATGAGCATACGCGACGCCACCCGGTGGAATTGTGGCCACATTCATCGAGAGTCTTGATGCGCTGACATTTTTAGCTGACAACCCTGCTTTGTAATGTATGCCGTTCCAATCTCGGCAATCTCTGTCAGCCCGGATGACGGAGATTCCGTCCCCACCTTCGACACACAATCGCAGGTTCTGCGGTTCGCTTGCCATAAGCAACCACGCTCCCATAAGAGTTTTTGTTCCTTCAATAGAATGATGGATGGGCAATCACTACGAAGTCAAGTTGCAATGTCGGTGTTCTTGGAGTCTCTTTTTTAAATATGTGAGTCAATGCCAGCTCTAGTTGTTATGTCTATAACGAGATGCAGAGTAAGAAAAATGTCTCTGTTATTTGGCCCGCTGACAAGCCATCAGGCTCATGTCGGCGGAGATTTGTGCAATAAAATTTAGGAGATATCTCTCACTTCTGGAGCGGGAAACGGGATTTGAACCCGCGACCTTCTGCATGGCAAGCAGACGCTCTACCGCTGAGCTATTCCCGCTTGGAATTGATCAAACATTATAGCAAACGCAAGGAATCGTTCAAGTTATATCTGGGGCTCACGCTTTGGGTCAGCCTGACCCAGCTCGACCTCAAGTTCCACTCCAATCTCTTCCATGACTGGGCGCTGTGTCTTTCGCAGGGGTATCTCTGGAAGATAGAAGACGACCACCACAGCAATCAATAAGACTAGGACCCCGACGATAAAGAGTGAGTCAATGGAAGAGCTGAAAGCAACTTTGATTGTAGTAATAAAATCGTCAAAGGATGCTTGCAGATCACCCTGCAAGGCTTGAGGCGCTTGAGCAATCAAATTGTGGATTGACTGTATGCTCTCTGGGCTCAGTACTCCCTGGATTGTATTGGCGTCAATCGTCTTGGGAAGAGAAGTTGCAGGACTCACCTGCCCAACCATCTTCACAAAGGGGTGATCACCAATATTAGATAAATTGCCTATCAGTTGGCTGTTCATCACGCCACCCAGAATGGCTGTGCCTACAGTTCCGCCTACGCTTCGGAAGAGTTGCAAACCGGCAGTCACCTCTCCCAATTTTTCTCTTCCAAAAGCGCTCTGTACAGCCAGAGTAAATATAGGCAGGGTCATACCAAGCCCCAGCCCAAGGGCCATCATCTTCAAAAAGAGCTCGGTGCTAGTCGTATGGACTCCAACGGAGGAGAAGAGAATCATTGCAATGACTGTGATAATGACGCCGAGGATTGCCAGCGTCCGATACCGGCCCGTCTTGGAGATGATCTGGCCTGAAGTGCTGGAAGCGATGATCAAAGAGATCATCATCGGCGTCATGATGAGACCGGAGTTGGTGGCTGAGATGCCGGTGATGATTTGGGCAAAGAGCGGAATATAGAGAATGGCTCCGAACATTCCCATCGTTGTAAAAAACATAGTGATGACCGAAACAGAAAATACTCTGTTCTTGAATAGATCGAGAGAGAGCAGTGGATCATGGGTATTCTTCTCTACAATCGCAAAGACGAGAAGAAAGATTGCGGCTTCGCCAAAGAGCGAGAGGATCTGCCAGGAGAGCCACGGGTATTCACTTCCGCCCCAAACCAGAGCCAATAACAATGGGACAAGACCTGCGGCGATCAAGAAGGCGCCCAAGATATCGATTGAGCGATTCTTTAAGTCATGCGCGATCTTGGGCAATGCCGAGGCGAGAATCGCCATGGCGGCAATGCCGACCGGGATGTTGATATAAAAGACCCAGCGCCATGATGCATTATCAGTTATAGTGCCACCCAGTAAAGGTCCGGCGATGCTGGCCAGTCCGAAGATCCCGCCGATGAGCCCCTGCCATTTCCCGCGCTCTGCAGGCGGGAAGAGGTCCCCGATGATGGCAAAGGAATTGACCATAATCGCGCCTCCGCCAATTCCCTGAAGGGCTCTGAACAAGATCAGCTCAGTCATGCTATGGGACCAACCTGAGAGAGCAGACCCTCCCAAAAAGATGAGGATCCCAAAGATATATAGGCTTCTTCGCCCAAAAATGTCTGAGAGCTTGCCGTAGATCGGCACAGTGACCGTAGAAGCGAGTAAATAGGCTGTAAATACCCAGCTCAGATGGGAGAGGCCATTGAATTCGCGCACAATCTGAGGCATGGCGGTAGCTACAATCGTCTGGTCGAGTGCAGACAAAAACATTGCTGTACCGACGCCAAACATGGTAAATAGCTTGCTCTTATCCACTCTTCATCATCCTATTGGGGTCTTTTCCCGCTGAGCACCCTGAACGACTTTTGGTTGAGCGCACAGTGCAATTTAAATTCTTGATCATTGAGAGCATCAAACAACTGAGAGAGGCCCTTGATGCTCTCTCTTGGCCCTTGCAAAGAGCTTAATCTTCAAGGCGCGGCGATCTTCGGAGTCTCCCTCGCGGGTCAAATAATTCTTTTTAACCAAACAAGATATTAATTGAGTTGCTGCACTGCTCGTGATCCCTAGCAGATTTGAGATCTCTCTTACTCCAGCACCGCTATGCTGCATGACGACGCGTAAAACCAGCCACCGAGAGAGGGTGATGTCGATCTTATCGCGAGAAGAATAGGCTTCAGATAACTTTCGCTTAAGGACATGGAGACTCTCAAAAATCTCTTCAATCTGCTTCTCTCGGTTCTTTGTGGCGCTCATAGCGGTGTCAGAATCTTAATATGCTAGTTTCTTAACTATATTTATGTCAAGAGGATAAGCAGTGATATTGAAAGATCTTGAGATGCTCCGCGTGGTGCGAGAGGGGGGACTCGAACCCCCATGAGCGAAGCCCACTAGCTCCTAAGGCTAGCGCGTCTGCCAATTCCGCCACCCTCGCATGGGAATGTACGTTCGTGGTATGTCTCTTCAGGCATGACCGGGTACGCCCGGAGGGACTCGAACCCCCAACCCGCGGCTCCGAAGGCCGCTGCTCTTCCAATTGAGCTACGGGCGCATCTTCTGCTTTAACTCTCCCGCGACGTCAAATAAAAACTGACTTTGAATGCATTGGGAGGGATGACGGGGATCGAACCCGCAACCCCCGGCTCCACAGGCCGGTGCTCTAACCAGTTGAGCTACATCCCCCTGGTACGCCCGGCAGGACTCGAACCTGCAACCGACGGCTTAGAAGGCCGTTGCTCTTCCGGTTGAGCTACGGGCGCATTTTCTAGTCTTGGGTCGAGCATCTCTATATTTATTATTCCTGAGATGCTCGACAGCTGATCCGAAGACGGATAGCGACTATGATGGCTATCCATGCGTGTGCTCTCGCTTTTGGAGCGGATGACGGGGATCGAACCCGCGTAATCGGCTTGGAAGGCCGATGCTCTACCATTGAGCTACATCCGCATGCAGCCCACCATTCTATCAGTGCCTGCCATACCCGTCAAACCCCTTGTGCTCTTGGTATTATTCACAGTTGTCACCGTGGCAGAAGCCTCTATAATCTCTCATCAGGAGGTAGAAAGATGACCCAATCAACAAAGATTCTGATTTGCTGCGCTGTCAGTTTACTGGTGCCTCTCATTTCTGCCAGCCGTGCAAGAGCCCAAGATGCCCCGAAGATTCCAGATCGTGTGAGTTACGTCTCCGATTATGCCGATGCCATTCGTGCCAAAATCGAGACGGATATGAATCAGACTCTGCAAAATGTCAAGACCTCTTTAGGCTTGACCATTGATATCCTGGTGGTCCCGACTGCCAATTCAGTCCCGATAGAACAATACGGACAGAATGTACTCAAAGCATGGGGAATTGATAAGCAGAACAAAGATGAAAAGACCTTGCTCTTTGTCCTTGCTTTGAAAGATGGGCTGTACAGCATGGTCAAGACAGCAGGGCTGGAGAAGATGCTTACTGACGATACGCTGCAAGAGATCGGCAAAGATGCCATCATCCCTGAGCTTTCTCAGGGCCATATTGAGAGCGGGATAGCCAAAATGATTCAGCGCGTGGTGAGTGCATATTCAGATGCGCTTCGAAGTACACGAATGGGGACGATAATTAATGCCCCGCCCGCCACAGATCAGACTTCAAAACCAGGCGGTGGAATGAATCTTGCAGATCTATTGGGGCTTGGAATTGCAATAGCTCTGATCGTCGTACTGGCTTGGCTCAACCACGTCTTTTGATTCGCTCTGGTCGGAGAGGCCGGATTTGAACCGGCGACCTCAGCGTCCCGAACGCTGCGCGCTAGCCAAGCTGCGCTACTCTCCGTCGTTTTAAATGATGCGGCCTCGGGGTATTGTAGCCCCGAGGCCGCTTGCTTGCAATTTTTCAGATAGGGCTTGCTTGTATGACTTTCTTACTCTTTTGTAAAGAAGACCGGGAAGCTGACATAGAGCTGCGTCTTCCCTCGTACAGCGCTTATTCCAACCTGGACATAGGCTGCCCCACCTTTAGCCGCTTTTTGAATTGCTTTGACTGCCTGGTCCCAGTCCTCTGAAGTGTCGATCTGTTTGTCATTCAATCCGACGATCACGTCATTGGCTTTGAATCCCAGCTGCTCTGCTTTGCTGCCAGACTCAACTTTGGTGATGACCATGCCGTTGTTCGTTGACAGGTTGTTGTCGGAGGCGAATTGCTGAGAGTTAGCTTGAACTGCAATTCCTAGATTGGAAGCCAAATCAAACGAATCAGCATCTGTCTTCTGATTTCCGGATGGGGCCTTCGGGGCTGGGCTCTGAGTGGGATTTTGTTTGGCCAGCTCTTCATCGGAAGGCCTTGCGCCGAGGACAATTTCCACAGTCATTTTCTGGCTGTTCCGGAGGATTTCGAGTTTGACTGTTTCACCGACAGTGCGGTACTGGACGTTGTCGATGAGATCAGTGACGGTGGGGATGGCTTCGCCATCAATGCTCAAAATGACGTCATTGGGCTGTAAGATGCCTACAGATGGAGAGTTCTTCTGAACGTTGACTACCACGACTCCGCTTTTCACTTGCAGGCCGAGCTGTTGAGCTAAATCGGCAGTGAGGTCGCTGATCTTAACGCCCAGCCAGGCCCGCTTGACGTTCTGGCCTTGAACCATTTGAGAGATTGAATTCTTAGCTGTGTTGATGGCGATGGCAAAGCCGAGTCCCGGGGCATTGGCGATGATAGCACTGTTGATTCCGATCACTTCACCCTTGGCATTGACGAGTGGGCCTCCGGAGTTCCCCGGATTGATGGCTGCATCGGTCTGAATCATGTTTTGGAAATTTCCAGCCTGATCTGGGCGAGAAATGTTACGGTGCAAGTAACTAACGATTCCTGCTGTCACCGTGTGCTCAAGCCCAAAGGGGTTGCCAATGGCTGTGACCCAGTCTCCAACCTCTACCTGATCTGAATCTCCCAGCGGTGCGGCGGCGATGCCATCTGCACCGTTGCCGATGACTTGGAGTACGGCAAGATCATGCACCTCGTCTGTGCCTACGACTTTAGCCTGCAACGTCGTTCCATTTGCAGTAGTGAGACTGATCTTATCGGCTCCATCGACCACATGGTTATTGGTAAGCACAAATTTCTGACCCAGTGACTCGATAAAGAATCCAGAGCCCATAGCCGTTTCACGCTGTTGCTGCTGTGGGAAGTATTGGAAATTGTTGAAATAGTCCTGATAGGGGTTTGAGACAGAAGCTTCAACTTGAATCTGAACGACGGATGGCGCAACTCGCTGAATGGCAGCTTTGGTCGCATTCTCCCCTGCTGCGATGATCAAGTCTTGCAGCTGATCTTTTGTAAGAGAATCGAGCAACTTCTGGCTGTCGACAGGTGTTTCATCGGGTGCGGTCATCGTCTGCTGGGTCGAGGTTGGGACGACTTGTGGCTTTTGGGTAGCATCCGTCTGGACTGAATTTGAAGTTGTGCCCCCTGCACCCTGGCTAGTTTCCGTATGTTGTTTCTGAGTCTGTGCAGCAGCGGTCTGGTTAGAGTTGAGTGAAGCAAAGTTCAAGACCAGCCCGACGACAATGGCCAGAACAGCAATCATCGGGAAAATGATCCAACGTTTCATCTTGATCCATCCTCCTGTAGGAACTATATCCGAGTTATTTCTCTAAGTATCTCTTCTCTGGCTGAAGCCCGGGTCATCATCTTGGGCACATTATAAATGCCCAGACCGAGTTCCCGATATGCATTGTAGATGCAAGAGTTGATTTGGACAAGAACTTGGTTGCATCCTATGCGGACAATTGTTATAACTACACAGCCACTCGGGATGTGGCGCAGCCCGGTTAGCGCGCTGGCATGGGGGGCCAGAGGCCGCCGGTTCAAATCCGGCCATCCCGACCCGGGAGCAGAATATGACTAGGATCACTTTTATTGGGCACTCCGCCATCGAGATTCAGGGCGGAGGTTTCTCGGTTCTGATCGACCCGTTTATAAGTCAAAACCCTGTGGCTGTTCATAAACCCGAAGATTTTAAGCCCGACGCTATCATCCTTAGCCATGGCCATGCAGATCACGTTGGGGATGCTGTGGCACTGGCAAAGAAGCATAACTGCCCGGTGGTCGCTGTCTTTGAGCTGGCCGGATATTGCGGGTCGCAAGGGGCGCCAAAACCTGTGGGGATGAACACAGGTGGCGTGACAAAATTTGAGTTTGGAACTGTCCATTTTACCCAGGCGTTTCACAGCTCTAGCTTCAATGGACAATACATGGGACAACCCTGTGGCATCGTCTTTACGACCCTGGATGGAATGAAAATCTACCACTCCGGTGACACGGCTCTATTTGGTGACATGGCACTGATCGGGAAACATGGGCTTGATGTCGCGCTTCTGCCGATTGGCAGTCACTTTACGATGGATCCAGAAGCAGCCGTGATCGCTGTGGAGCTTCTCAAGCCAAAATTCGTCATTCCCGTCCATTACAATACGTTTCCGCCCATCAAACAGGATGCCCAGGTTTTTAAAAGAGCTGTCGAGGGACGGACGTCGTCCCGAGTGATTGTCCTGAGTCCCGGGGAGAGTCATGAGTTCTAAGTTTTCACTGTGTGGGATACTCTCAGGGACTGAGGTTGATCTTGACGGGCTTGCGGCACCAGTTGTAAGATCACCTTTGGGAGCGTGGCTGCATCCTAGACTGGCCGCTACGCTTCAGAATCATAACCAAATGCGATAATTGGGCAGGAGCGATTGTTCCCCATTTTCATTTTAGTGGGGCATCTTTTGAACCTATAGCGTAGTGGGACGACCAAGGGGGATGAGAATGTCTCAACCAACTGCCAGTGCCTCCGAAAAGCTGAATTTCTCAGCGGAGACGGTGGAATTTTTCAAAAATGACGAGCTGAGAATCCGATGTTTTCTTGATAAATATGCTTTGAGGGATCTTGGAGGCCGCGTGGTTGAAAAGACCCCTCTTGAAATGTGGAAACGATTGGCTCGTGAAATCTCTTCTGTAGAAGCAACGAAACCTAGACAGAAAGAGTGGGAAAAGAATTTCTATTGGCTCCTTGAAGATTTTAGGTTCATTCCGGGTGGGCGCATCATGTTCGGAGCGGGTCAGCCGAGAAATTCCACCCTGCTCAATTGTTATGTTATTCCCATCAAAAAAGATTCGATTGAAGGGATCTTTGACTGGTGCAAAGAGGCAGCCCGTACATACTCATTTGGTGGTGGAGTAGGGACCGATATTAGCATTCTTCGCCCCAAAGGGGCACCGGTCAATAACTCTGCTATCTATTCCACGGGTTCGGTCTCATTCATGGACATCTTTTCCATGACGACGGGAACAATTGGGCAGGCGGGGCGGCGCGGTGCGCTCATGATCACGATAAGCTGTGAGCATCCAGATCTGCTCGATTTTATTGAAGTAAAGAACGATCCTTCCCGGACCAAAGTTCAGTATGCCAACATCAGCGTCCGGCTGACCGATGCCTTTATGAAGGCTGTGGAGAAGAACGAAGAGTTCACTCTGCGCTATGAGAATGATGTCATTGGTGAGTTCACCCGCAAAGTGAATGCCCGCGAGGTTTGGAAGAAGCTCATCCAGAACGCGCA
Source organism: Candidatus Acetothermia bacterium (assembly GCA_016201405.1). Classification (GTDB taxonomy): domain Bacteria; phylum Bipolaricaulota; class Bipolaricaulia; order RBG-16-55-9; family RBG-16-55-9; genus JACQCZ01. Next base: position 92,637 of record JACQCZ010000007.1, read on the forward strand.
TGCCTCCGCTGAGCCAGGGCTGATCTTCTGGGACAACATGGTCAAGGAGTCTACGACTGAATATAACGGAATGAATGTGACTACCACCAATCCCTGTTCCGAGATTCCTCTTGAGCCCTATGGGTGCTGCTGTCTAGGCAATATCAATTTGTCATTGTTTGTAGAGAATGAATTTACCAAAAATGCCAAGATTGAATGGGAGGGACTGGATCAGGCCCTGCGTTTTGGCACGCGCTTCCTGGACAATGTGCTGGACTACAATGCTGATAAGCACCCTCTACCTCAGCAGAAGGCCGCTTCGCTCACCTCGCGCCGAATTGGAGTGGGCTTTACTGGGTTTGGTGACATGCTAGTGAAGATGGGCTTCAAGTATGACTCCGATGCAGCCATTCACTTTACTGACCAGCTCTTTGAGCGGATGAAGAATATCGTTCATGATGAGAGCACAGAGTTGGCCGTAGAGAAGGGAACGTTCCCTGCTTATGAATTCAAGAAACACATGAAGAGTGCTTTTATTAAAAGACTAGATAAAAAAGTGATTGAGAAGATTGAGAAGCAAGGGATCCGCAATGCGGCGCTCATGACTGTGCCTCCCGTGGGCTCTGGCTCCGTCTTGGCTGGCTGCTCATCCGGTATTGAGCCGATCTTCTCGCTCAGCTATGTTCGAAAGTCAAAGTCGCTCAGCAAAGATGAGTTTCATGTCTTTCATCCACTGGTGGGTCAGTACTTAGCTAAATCCAAGATCAAGAGCGAGAAAGAGTTGCCGGAGACTTTTGTGACATCACACCAAATTGAACCAGAATTTCGAGTCAAGATGCAGGCAGCCATTCAGAAACACATTGATCACGCCATCTCCAGCACAGTGAATTTGGCCAAAGAGGTCACGCCGGAAGAAGTGGACAAGATCTATTTCATGGGATGGAAGCTGGGTTGCAAAGGAATCACCGTTTATCGCGAAGGATCGCGTGAGGGCATTTTGCTCACAGATGCTGAAGCTGCGGAGGCCAAAGGACTTAAAGAGGAAGCTGCAGGCAAGCGAGCCACTCGTGCCCCCAGACCGCGCCCCAAGGTTGTCCAAGGCCGCACCTATCGCATGAAGACGGAGATGGGCCATCTCTATGTCACGATCAATGCCGATGACAAGGGCATGGTCGAGGTCTTTGCCAATTTGGGCAAGTCCGGCTCTTCAGCGACGGCCTTCACGGAAGCGATTGGACGCCTCATCTCGCTCGCCTTGCGCTCTGGTGTAAAACCAACACACGTCATGGATGAGCTGAGCTTGATCCGAGGGCTACGCCCCGTGCTGCAAGAGGATGGCAGCGTCGTCTTCTCCGTGCCGGACGCGATTGCAAAATCGATGGAAGAGTATCTCAAGGGGGGGGAGCAGCTTGCTCTGCTTGAAGAAGTAAAGCCCATCGCCAAACAGCAGAGCTTCCCAGGAGTAACCACAAATGGACACAGTGCTCAGGAGAAGCGGCAGGCAGAGCTCTGTCCAAGCTGTGGTGGGTTATTGCTCTTCACGAATGGCTGTTATATCTGCGGTGACTGCGGCTTTTCAGAGTGCGATTGAAAATTAATCGAACTATTAGCTCAAAGGGATTTAGGGAGTAGATCTTCCCTCCACCGAGGGAAGATCTACTTATCTAGCTCTTTTTGCAAAAGTTTGGCTACAACTTTAGGATTGGCCTGGCCTCTGCTCTTGGCCATCACTTGTCCTACTAAGAAACCAAGAGCATTCTGATTGCCAGCTCGAAAATTTTTCACGACATCTTCATTCTCAGCCATGACTTGGTCAACCATTTTGATCAGAGTCTTCTCATCTGAGATCTGGGAGTGGCCTTTGCTCGCAATGATATCTTCAGGAGATTTGCCCGTTCTAAACGCCTCTTCAATCACCTCTTTGCCACTCTTGCGGTTGATCTTACCCTCTTCGACAAGCTGTAAGACGTGAGCAAAGTGCTTAGGTGCTATTGGAATTCCGCTGGATGAAGAGTCTTTGAGTAAGCGGAGCAACTCAGACATGATCCAGTTGCTGACAATCTTTGGTTGGTTAAATCTTTCAACGACGGCCTCGAAGTATTGGGCAATCTCAAGCTCGTCTGTGAGTAACTGAATGTCGTATGCAGGCAACTGAAACACCCGAGCCCAGCGCATTCTCTTAGCGGCAGGCAGTTCCGGCATCTGGCTTCTCAGTGTTTGCAACCAAGCTTGATTGATAATAACTGGAACAAGATCGGGGTCGGGGAAGTAACGATAATCTTCAGCCTCTTCCTTGGAGCGCTGAACTTCGACGCGGTTCTTCTCTGGGTTCCAGCCGAACGTTTGCTGAGTAATTTTTTTACCCGAGGCCAGCGATTCGCGCTGTCTGGCCCCTTCAAACTGCAGCGCCTCTTCCACTGCACGAAAGGAGTTCATGTTTTTGATCTCAGTCTTTGTGCCGAGTTGCGCATCTGCGCTAATCGAGATGTTGGCGTCGCATCGCAATTCGCCCTTCTCCATATCTCCTGACGAGACCCCAGCATAACGGAGCACTTGGCGTAGCTGGCTCATAAATAAGGAGGCCTCTTGAGGTGATGAGAGATCAGGCTCGGTGACAATCTCAATTAAGGGAATCCCACAGCGGTTGAGATCCAAAAGACTGTTGTCAGTAACGTGAATTGTCTTTCCGGCATCCTCTTCGATGTGGATTCTGCGCAGTCGAATCCTTTTAATATCACCACCCGGTAGCTCAAGGCTCAAATGACCTCCAAGCGCAAGCGGTTCATCATATTGCGAGATCTGATAGCCCTTAGGAAGATCAGGATAAAAATAATTCTTGCGGTCAAACTTTGAGAGTTCTGGAATCTCACAGTCCAACGCTAATGCTGCCCTGAGAGCCAGCTCAATGGCATGGCCATTGCAGACGGGCAGGGCACCTGGCATCCCTAAGCAGACGGGGCAGCAATGGGCGTTGGGAGGACTTCCAAAATAGTCCGTGCTGCAGGCACAGAATAGCTTCGTGCGGGTATTGAGCTGTGCATGGATCTCCAAGCCTATGATCGCACGCATAGTGAAGATTAGCTTTCAGCGCCGGGTGGGACATCAAAATCGCGATAGGGTTTGCCAGCCTCTTTGGCAATGAGATGGATTGCAGCCGTTGCGCCATCCCCTGCTGAGATGATGGCCTGGACCTGGCTTCGCGAAGTCCAGCCGGGGGCGTAGAGATTCTCAATCGACGTCTGGCAGTGGCGATCCACTTTCACATCTTTTCCTTCAAGCTCGACTCCAAGCTGAGTGAGCAGTTCTGAATCGACGCCTGTGCTAATCAAAAGATATTTCCCAGAGTCTGTCTTGCCTGATTCAGTCTTGACCCTGAACTGATCACCCGCCTTCTCAACGGAGATGACTTTGTCATCTTTGACGGCTGCACCAAATTTCTCGGCCTGGCGGCGGGCAATCTTGATAAAATCGGAGCCGTGGATCCCTTCAATTCCCAAATAATTGTAGAGGAAAGCCCTGTGCATCCTCGTTTCATTGGTGTCATAAATAGTCGTCTCTAGCCCATATTTTGCTGTGAATAGCGCAGCACTGTAGCCTGCCGGACCGCCCCCGATGATCAACACTCTAGCCATCCCATCGCTCCCTTTTGAAGTGACAAATTAAAATTCATTATAGGTAGCAAAGTTCATTGAGTTCAAGCTGATTTTCTCTTGACATGCCTTTATACCGGGTGTTAAGATTTCTCCTGCCATCATGGATTCTACTCAACGTTCTGATCACTGAAGGGGGCACTATGGCGTTTATCATTGCAGAGCCATGTATTAAAGTGAAATCGGGCGAATGTGTGCAGGTCTGCCCAGTGGATTGCATCCATCCACGCCAAGATGAGCCAGAATTTGCCGGTGTGGATATGCTATACATTGATCCAGTCACGTGCATTAACTGCGGTGCTTGTGCAGCCGTCTGCCCGGTGGAAGCGATCTTCCCAGAAGAAGATTTGCCGGAGAAGTGGAGCAAGTTCATTCAGATCAATGCTGATCATTACAAAAAATAGAGCTAATGGCAGTCTAAGTTGGGCACTTTCATTCTTCTATTCATAAAAGTCATCAAAAACCCATTGACAAAAGCAGACTGACTTGGTATGCTTTTATGCTTCATTTCTCGTTTGAAGGAGAGAATTTGAGATGACGGAACAATTGGAGATCAAAAATCTGCATGTCAATGTAGAGGGCAAAGAGATTCTGAAAGGACTCGACCTCAGCATCAAAAAGGGCGAGGTTCACGCCATCATGGGCCCCAATGGCTCCGGCAAAAGCACACTGGCCCAGAGCTTGATGGGGCATCCCAAATATGATGTGACGCAAGGGGAAGTCCTCTTCAAGGGACAAAATATTCTTGATCTTGAGCCAGATGAGCGCGCTCGAATGGGCCTCTTTTTGGCATTCCAGTATCCCTATGAGATTAGCGGGGTGCCACTCTCCCGTTTCTTGCTGCAGGCCGTAAAAGCCCGCAATGAAGAGAGCGCGGAGACCGCCTCAAATGGAAAAGCCAAAAAACTGGCATTTGGTGAGTTCCGCAAACTTCTAAAAGAGAAGCTCGAAATTCTAAGGATGGATGAGTCATTTACAAAACGCTATCTCAATGAAGGCTTCTCGGGTGGTGAGAAGAAACGAGCTGAGATTCTGCAAATGCTCGTTCTTCAACCTGAGATTGCCATCCTCGATGAGACCGACTCGGGTCTCGATATTGACTCGGTCAAGATTGTGGCTGAAGGCGTCAACAGCATGCGGGGCGAGAACTTTGGCTGCTTGGCGATCACGCACTATCAGCGCATTCTCAATTATCTCAAGCCAGATTACGTCCATGTCATGGTGGCTGGCTGCATCGTAAAGAGCGGAGACTATCAACTCGCCAGAGAGCTGGAAGAGGGCGGCTATGACCCGATCCTGGAAGAGCTGGGGATTGAGCGGGAGGCAGAGGAGGTATCGTAATGGCTGATCAGAAGCATTTGGGTGAAAAGAAACGACGCGCGGGTGCTCCAGTCGTCGAAAAACAGCAAGATGAAGTCTTTGGACGAGATTATTCAAAATATGATTTTAATTACTCAACAGACAGCTACTCATATCTAGGCAAGCCTGGGCTCTCCAGAGAAGTTGTAGAAGAGATCTCAAGATCCAAAGGCGAGCCAGATTGGATGAGGCAGTTCCGCCTAGAGTCGCTGGATGTCTTTTATAAAAAGTCGCTTCCCATGTGGGGCGCAGACCTCACCACAATTGATTTTGACAAGATCATCTATTACGCCCGTCCCACAGATCGGACTGCACGTAGCTGGGACGATGTTCCTGCTGATATTAAGAAGACCTTTGAGAGACTGGGGATTCCCGAAGCCGAGAGGAAGTTCTTGGCTGGGGTTGGCGCTCAATATGACTCTGAGACGGTCTATCACAGCCTTCGCAAAGATTTGGAGAAGAAGGGCGTCGTCTTTTTGGGGATGGATGATGGACTCAAAGAGTATCCTGATCTCGTAAAAAAATATTTTGCTACGGTCATCCCCAAAGAAGATAACAAGTTTGCTGCGCTCAACAGTGCTGTCTGGAGCGGCGGATCATTTATTTATGTGCCCAAGGGCGTAGAAGTGGACATTCCGCTCCAGGCCTATTTCAGAATCAATGCCTCTAACATGGGGCAGTTTGAGCGCACGCTGATCATTGCCGATGAAGGGGCCAAGCTTCACTACATCGAGGGCTGCACAGCTCCAGTCTACTCAAGAGAGTCGTTGCACTCGGCCGTCGTTGAGCTGATTGCCATGCCCGGAGCACACTTGCGATACACCACGCTCCAGAACTGGTCCAACGATGTCTACAACCTCGTCACCAAGCGCGCAATTGCGCAAGAGGGTGCAACAGTCGAATGGGTCGACGCCAACATTGGCTCACGCGTCACCATGAAATACCCGTCCATCTACATGGTTGGGAAGGGCGCCAAGGCTGACATTCTCTCGGTGGCATATGCAGGGAAGGGCCAGCACCAGGACACAGGCGGGAAAGTGATTCACGCCGCGCCCTACACAACCAGCACAATAACCAGTAAGTCTGTCAGCAAAGATGGCGGTCGGGCGGGCTATCGCGGCCAGCTCAAGGTCGCTCGTGGCGCGACAAACTCAAAATCCACCGTTGTGTGTGATGCGCTCTTGCTCGACGATCATTCCCGCAGCGACACCTACCCCTATGTTGAGATTGATGAAGATCAAGTGACTGTGGGACATGAAGCCACAGTGGGCAAGGTCGGCGAAGACCAGATCTTCTACTTGATGAGCCGAGGAATTTCAGAATCAGACGCCTTGGCCATGATTGTGCTTGGCTTTATGGAGCCATTTACCAAGACACTTCCGATGGAGTATGCCATTGAGTTTAACCGGCTTATCCAGCTCGAGATGGAAGGCTCTGTCGGCTAATTTTTCATCGGGCAGATTGAAAGAGGAATGATGGACGCGACCAAAGCCCTGCACGAGAAGAACTTCTCTTTAGAACAAGTCGAAGCATTTTCTGCCTCTCGCAATGAGCCGGAGTGGCTGCTGCGCTGGCGGCGGGAGGCATGGGACGCCTTTGAGGCGCTGCCGATGCCGGGCACGCGGTATACACAAGTGAGAGGACTCGATCTGACTGCGATTGAGCCTGTCGTGGATGCCTCAACCCAGAAGATTTTGATTCCCAAAGAGCTCAAGGAGCTTGTGGAAGAAGGGACGAATGAGGCTGGAGCGCTTCTCTTTGTCAATGGGACGCTGATCCAGAGCACCCTATCAGCCGCTTTGAAGAAGAAGGGCGTCCTCTTTACTGACATTACACAGGCTATTGAAGAGGAGCCCGATCTTGTGAAGCGCTATCTGCAGAAGCTGGAGAAGCCAGCAGACCGCATCCATGCGTTGCAGAGAGCGCTCTTTAATGGCGGCCCATTTGTTTACATTCCCAAAGGTGTTGCTGTTGAGCAACCTATTAAGACAATTCAATTCATCACAGAATCAGGGCTGGGTTTATTCAGCCAGGGCTTTCTCATTGCTGAGCCTGAGAGCTCAGTCACTTATCTTGAAGAATTCTATTCGCCACATACGGAGCTTGAAAGTGTGGCATTGCAAGCGACTGGATCTCGCGTTCATGTTGGACGTGGCGCCCAGGTCAATTTCGCTGCCGTCCAGAATTGGAGCCCACAGATCTTCAACTTCACGCGCCGCTGGGCACAAATCGATCAAGATGCAAAGCTGCGCTGGACACTCGGCTGGCTCGGCGGGCGCCTCACGATGTCTCACATCGAGAATATTTTAGATGGCACGGGCGCAGCCGTGGAAGATGTGCAGATCTTCTTTACGAGCGGACGTCAGCACTTTGATCTCACCTCCAACTTGCGCCACCAGAAACCCCACACCAGGGGCGAAGTGACTGTAAAAGGCGTGCTCAAGGACAAATCGGAGGCTTCATTCTGGGGGCGGATTCGCATTGAGCCAGGTGCCCAGCACTCCAATGCCTTCCAGAGCTCGCGCTCACTGATCGTGGAGAATGGACCTCGCTCCAACGCGATTCCAAGCTTAGAGATTGAAGCAAATGACGTGCGCTGCACCCATGCTGCATCTGCTAGTCAAGTTGATGAAGAACAGATTTTCTATCTGCGCAGCCGAGGCTTTACGGCCGATCAGGCTCGAAAGACGATTGTGGATGGCTTCTTTGAGCCGACCATTGCTGGAATTCCCCTCCCCCAAGTTCAAGACCGCATCCGCGATCTCGTGGATCGGAAGTGGCAAGGTCAGATATAGTACTCTTGCTGCTGTGCTAAGGGAGGGCGTATGTCGGATCTCGGCATGGAGATCTTGCTTGACCACTACAAAGACCCGCGCAACTTTGGGCATCTGGATCACCCGGACATTGCTCACGAAGAAGGGAATCCATCGTGCGGAGATCAGCTCCGCATCGAGATCAGGCTCAATGGCGATGTCATCGAAGAGATTCGATTCAACGGCAAAGGGTGTGCAGTCAGCCAGGCCTCAGCTTCCATGCTGACGGAAGAGCTGAAGGGCAAGAGCTTAGATTTTGTCAAAAGAATGAGCAAAGATCAGATGTTGGATTTGATCGGAATTGAGGTCAACCCGATGCGTCTCAAATGCGCACTCTTGGCGCTGAAAGCGACAAAAATTGGTGCCTTTGGCATTGCTGAATGGCACGATGATGACGAGGAGGGCCTCTAAGAGATGGGCGGACAGCGAAAGTGGGTCACGGTCTTCAAATCGAGTGAATTGAAGCCAGGACAGCATAAAGATGTAGAGATCGAAGGAGATTTGATCGCAGTCTTCAATCTTGGTGGGAAGTTCCATGCCATTGCCAATGTCTGCACTCACGATGGCGGAATTCTTACGGGTGGAGCGCTCAATGGGAAGATCATCACTTGTCCACGGCATGGAGCGCAGTTTGACATCACCAATGGAGATGTGCTTCGCATGCCGGCCTTTGAGCGGGTCCCAAGCTATGAAGTGCGCATAGAGGGCGAAGATGTCAGAGTTCTCTATGAGAATTAAGAGCAGCAGAAAGGGCCGCTATGGCTCATCAAATTAAAGAAGTTGACAAGAAGAGAGTCGCGTTCAAACCGAAAGATATTCGCAACGATTTCCCAATTCTGAAGCGAAAGATCAACAACAAACCCCTCATTTATCTTGACAATGCAGCAACTACACAGCGACCCAGGCAAGTAATCGAGGCTCTCCAATCATACTACGAACAGGCCAATGCCAATGTGCATCGTGCCGTACACACCCTGAGCCACGAATCATCAGTGGCCTATGAGCAAGCCCATAAGAAAGTGGCAAAGTTTGTGAATGCCAAGAGCTGGCGCGAGATTATCTTTACGCGCAACACCACTGAAGCCATCAATCTGGTTGCCTATGGCTGGGCTCTTCCGTTCTTAAAAGCGGGTGATGAAATTGTAGTTACGATCATGGAGCATCACTCCAATATCGTTCCATGGTTCATGGTAAGAGGCCGCAATAAAGTCAACCTAAAAATTGTTGACGTTCTGGACAATGGCAGACTCAATCTTGATTCATTTAGAAAAGCCATCACTTCCAAAACAAAGCTTGTAGGCATGGTCTATGCTTCCAATGCCCTTGGCACAATCAATCCCATTCAGGAGATGATTGAGATCGCAAAATCGGCTGGGGCTCTGACTCTGATCGATGCAGCCCAGGGCGTTCCGCATATGCCCATAGACGTTCAACAGCTAGATTGCGATTTTCTCGCAGCCTCGGGACACAAGATGCTTGCGCCCTCTGGCACTGGCTTTCTCTATGCTAAGAGAGACCTTCTAGAGATGATGGAGCCATTTCAGCGAGGTGGTGACATGATTGCCACAGTGACCACGGAAGGTGCGACCTGGAATGAGCTGCCCTGGAAGTTCGAAGCAGGGACGCCCAGCATAGCCGATGGCATCGGTCTCGGAGTGGCTGTGGATTATCTGAGTGCACTGGGAATGCAGAATGTCTTTGATCATGAAAAAGAGCTTGTAGGGTACGGGATGGAAAAGATGTTACGACTGGATAGCGTGACGCTCTTTGGTCCGCGAGACTGTCAAGATCGCGTTGGCGTAATTTCGTTTAATGTGGATGGGGTTCATCCGCATGACCTCGCCAGTCTCCTCGATCAAGAGGGAATTGCAGTGCGCTCTGGCCATCATTGCGCGCAGCCTCTGATGAAGCGCTTAGGAATGGACAACACCGCTCGAGCCAGTTTCTATATCTACAACACAAAAGAAGAGATTGATCGTTTGATAGATGGAATTGAGAAAGCAAAGACGCTATATCGATTGTAGTACAGATATTTCGTCGGGACAGGTGAGATTTGTGCGGTTGGAGCTCGAGCAAGTCGTCAGTCATTTTCAAAAGGAAAAGGGGTTTATCCTAAACCCAATACCACATAAGGACAAATATCGCATCACGTTTGGAATAATACGGGCCGTTGAAAAAGGCGACTGTGTTCATATCCGTACGAAGAATGAAAACTTGTCCGTGATTATCCATCCCAGATATCTAATTTTGGCAGACCGATTTCTTGAAATTGGTGGTATATCTATAAAGGCAGGTAAGAATGATTATCGAGTATTAAATCGTCAAAATATGACAGGGTTCCCCAAAAGGATAAATACCAAAGGTGCAGGGCCCATAACTTTTGGGGTTCAATTTAAAATTGCTTCTTTTGACTCGCTAAAGAGATTTACCGAATTGCTGGAGAAAGTATCAACAAATTTTGGTGTTGTTCAGTACCTTAATAAGATTCTGAATGTCAATGATGAAAATCCAGTGGATGATAACGATCTGGAATTTGCCGTATTGAACAGCTTCCAGTTTATTAACACAGAGACGGATATGGAGATTTTCAACAAGCTCAAATTAATTTTGCGTAGGTCGACAAGTAAATCAGGAATCACTCGAGACCTTGAAGACGGCACCCCCATTGTTTGTGGAAATGGATTGAATCATAACCATTGGCGTCCATACTTCGATCATGAGACGATTAAACAAATCGAACAAAAGGCCATTTCATGCGTTACGGAGAAATACAAGTCCGGAGGGTGGGTAGTAAAGTCGGTCGAGGAAATGAATTGCGGATATGATCTACTCTGCAAAAAGGGCTCAAAGGAAGAACATTTAGAGGTGAAAGGTACTCAAGGTGAACATGAGACGTTTACAATAACCGAGAACGAGTTGAGATGTGCTAAACGCGATCCAAGCTTTTTTCTTTGGGTTGTGACCGAAGCATTATCACCGGACCCCAAACCGTATAAATACACTAGAGATGAATTCCTCCGGGTGTTTCACTTGAAAGCAACTGAGTACCGAGCGACAAAATTGCTACCAATTGACAAAGACGTGCGTGATATCTCATAAAGAAGCCCATGCGCAGCAAGCACGCCGATCAATTCAATCATGATCTGGACGCACCCGGCTATGATGCCGATGTTCTCGATGCAGAAGATCCCATCCGCACTGGCTATGATGATCTTCTCAATTGGGTGATTGAGCGAGCTGAAATCACAGCTGACTCTGAAGTCCTTGATCTTGGCTCGGGCACGGGGAATCTCTCGGCTCGAATTCAGAAGTGCAAAAGACTGATCTGTGTAGATATTTCGGAACAGATGACAGAGATTGCCAAACCTAAGCTCAAACACTTGAAGAATGTCTCTTTTGCGATCAACGACATTCTTGAATATTTCGATGTCGAGACTTCTAAATTCGATGTGATTATTAGCACCTATACCATTCATCATCTCGTTGAAAACGAGAAACAGCTCTTGTTCAAGAAGATTTGGGAACATGTCAGACCCGGTGGCAGAGCCATCTTTGGCGATTTGATGCTAGAGAGCGAAGCCCTTCAAGACTCTTTTATAAAGAAGTATCTGGTGATGAACGAAATAGAAGTGGCACAAGCGATCCAAGAGGAGTTTTTTTGGTTCGTCGATCCTGCCGTCCAGGGACTTCGGGAGATAGGCTTTAAGACAGAAGTGCAGAGATTCTCCGATCTCTCTTGGGGTATCGCTGCTATTAAGCCGAGATAGCAATAGGTCTCAGTAAAGCAGTGCAAAGATTGCCTCACTCTCGCCCACACGACTACAATGCGCCATAACGATTTCCAAGGAGGCTGTCGAAATTGAAGCTCAAACTCTCGATTCTTCTCGTCGCGCTCATCAGTCCCATACTCCTCCTATACTCTTTTGCATTTGCACAAGAAGAAGAGACAGGCATCTCTGGAGATCATTATGAGTGGCTGCTCAAATCTCCCATTCGGCACTATCTCTCAAGCGCTGCCGAGAATTTCTTGGCGCTGACATTTAAGTCCAAAGTCCATTTTCCGGGAATGCCTGTGGAAGAAGGGGAGAAAGATATTCATGGGCTGGATCTTCTTGTCAACGACCGCTCCCAGGATGAGAACCCGTCACTAACTACGCAAAGCGAGGCAGCGGTTGCCCTCTTTGGGCGAACCGTGGTAATTGGGTGGAACGATGTCGGCCAGTTTCCCAAAACAGCCAGTCTCGTTGGATATGGCTATTCTGCCGATGGTGGAAGCCATTTTATTGATGCGGGAGTGATCCTTCCAATGCCTGGAGGTGCCAACTTAGGTGACCCAGACTTGGCTGCGGATCGCGGTGGAAATTTTTATTTCTCGATGATTGCCGTGGATGGAAACGAAATGTCCTATATCGGAGTCTCTAAATCGAGCGATGGGGGAAGGACGTTTTCGATTCCCGTCAGCGCAAGCACGATTGTAAGCTCTTACGACAGCTTTCAGGATAAAGAATTTATTGTTGTAGACACAACGGGTGGGCAATTTGATGGCAGCATCTATGTGAGCTGGACGCGCTTTAGCAACGATGGCGCGCAGATCATGTTTGCTCGCTCGCAAGATGGCGGAAGAACATTTCAAAGCCCTATTGCTCTCAATTCACCAGGCTCGTTTGTGAGCGGCTCGATGCCTCGTGTCGGTCCAAATGGTGAGGTCTATGTTGTCTGGGAGCGCTTCAATACTCCTGGCATTCATATTTCCAAATCCCTGGATGGCGGGCGCACGTTTGGCTCTGACGGAGTGGCCGAGACTCTCGTTGCTAAGGTGGAGTTCATCGGTCAGTCCGCTTCACCAACCACCTGCGAAGGGCGACAAGTGCTAAATGGCTATATTGACGCCGGTTTTGAATACCCCACGATGGCAATTCACCCGACCAGTGGAGAAATCTACGTAGCATTTGACAGCAACCCCGCCGGAGTCGATGAATCGGATCTCTTCTTCAGCCGCTCGAACGATGGAGGGCACACCTGGAGTGATCCCATGCGCCTCAATGATGACTCTACGCCAAATGACCAATTTATGCCGGCTATGTCCATCGCACCAGATGGCACAATTGCCGTAATCTGGTATGACCGCAGAAATGATCCGCACAATCTCAATTTCGATGTCTTTCTGACGACTTCCAAAGATGGGGGCCGGACCTGGGCTCCCAACAAACGCATCAACTCCGTGACATCAGAAGTTCCACCCCTCGGGCCAAATTTTGATGCCCTGCGGCCGTGCTATATGGGAGACTACAACGACGTCGCCGCTGACCAGCACGGCTTCTACATCGCCTGGGGAGACAACCGCGACCGCGGTCTCACCTGGAAGACTCTTGCTGAGATGCCGACCCCCAGAGAGGCTACTGCCAACGCTGCCATTGGCAATGGAGTCTTTGTCATTGGCGGAACAAAGCTTGGCTTTGGAGAGGTCGGAGATTCAAGACTTGTTGAGATGTTCAACACTAGGACAGGTGGCTGGCAGCATCTGGCTCTCATGCCAACTCCCCGCTCGTATGCAGCTGCAGTTGGGCTTGATTTCTCGATTTATGTCGGAGGAGGACAGTCTTCGCGGTACGGAGGAGTGACAGGTGCCTTGGAGCGCTATGATGCGATTACCAATCGCTGGTCTACACTTTCGCCAATGCCGACGCCTCGCTCGATGCTGGGAGCCGCACAAGTTGGGAATAAGCTCTATTTCATAGGAGGCCAAAGTTGTGTTTCGCCCCTCTGTGGCCACACGCTCGATATTGTGGAAGTTTATGATCTGAGTTCCCAAAAGTGGTCAGAAGCCGCAAAGCTTCCCGATGCTCGAGCTGGTTTTGCAACTGTGGTCGTTCGCGGGAAAATCTATGTCGTAGGTGGCTTTATCACAAAGGGCGTCTATACGACCACAATTCGGGGGAACAAAGGGATATTGCAATATGATCCGGCAACTGATAGCTGGCAAGTCATTGCAGCGATGAATCGGGACAGGATGTTTCCCCTGGCTGGCCAGTGCGGAGATAAGCTGATTGTCTCTGGAGGAATCAGCCCAACGACCCTTGAGCTTATCGAAAAAGATTCCTGGTCCTTGGATATCGGGAAGGCGGATTGGCAAGAGATTGCCTCACCAAAGTTTGACCGTGATGGTGCAATCGGAGTCACCATTGGAAACGCGCTCTATGCGATTGGAGGGAGCAGTGACTCCAGTGTGGCGCATAGCGGAGCCAACGAAGCCTTTGATTGTGCTCACATGGGAAGTGACCGCCCCGATCCAGACGTCTTCTTTGCCTTTGAGCCAATGAACGGCGTCTCTTCTTCTGCAAAGATGCAATCAGAGCCAAAATTTGAAGTCAAATCTCTTCAGCAGATTAGGGCGTTGCAGTTCACCGCCAGTAGACGTGACGAAGCGCAGAGTCTACGGGTGCGAATTTTTAATACCAGCGGGTTAGAAATCTTTGATAGCGGCGAGACGAAAGACCTGACCATTCAATGGAATCTTGAGACGAAGAGTGGGAGATTGGCTGGGAATGGCGTCTATCTCTATCTGATCACAGTCCGTGACAAGCTTGGGAAAGTGACCCTGAGCAGCGCTCGCAAGATCTTAGTCTTGCGATAACTTGTATAGAAAATCGGGTGAGGCAAGTACCCATGAATAAATAAAATTCCCGTCTTGCTCATAATGACCTTCAACAGTCCATATTAAGTTTAGATGAGGGATTTTGATCTGAGCACTATTTTGACTCGAATTGATATGAACTCTGATCTGGCGTTTGCTGACATTGATCAATGATCGAAGGCATTTGTAGGCTGCCTCTTTGAGCGACCAGTAAAGAATTACCCCTTCTTGAGAATTCTCAGAAAAATTTAATTTCAGATCATTTCTCTCGCGTTGATCCAAGATTCGCCTTTGAAGTTTTGGGTGAGCTGGGCGAATCTTCTCAACGTCAACTCCGATTCGTCCTTCGGACCTCAAATGGCTTACTCCGGCAAATCCTCTTCCATGGCTATGCGATATCGAAAGCGAGATCTCGTCCAGCTTTTTATGGTCGATTAACGCTAGCGGCTCGTTCAGTCTGCCAATGGCAATCTCGATCCGTTTTGCTTCCTTGATTTGACAATATTCTTGAAGTAGCAACTTGGCTGCCATCCGGCCTGCCAGCCAGTCTTGTCTGCGAGCTTCCGGTTTGAGATCATCTAAGCGTTTCAATTCTTTTGCTGAAAGCCATGTTGAGAGAGAATCAAGCTCTATCTGGCTTGATGATATTTTCTGGAAGTTGGACATGTTCGGAATTATCAAACGTACTTAGACAGGCAGCTGGCGCGAGATTCTCAATCCCAGCGGAATGCCTTTGCAGAAAGAACTACGCATATCCCGCAAAAGATCACCAAGAAGAGAATATTAGGCCAGCTTACCTCTAAGCCTCTTCCGAGCCAGGCATCTTTGAGCAGATTGACAACGTACGTAAGAGGAATGAATTTGGAAGCCCCCTCCATAAAAGAGGGCATCGCCACGGGAAGCGCTGCGCCGCTCAAGAAGATCATCGGGAAAAAAATAGTCGTATTGACGGAATAGCTAACCCTCGCCGTCTTGAAGAGACCGCCAAGAAGAAACCCGAAGGAAAAGAAGCTTAACGAGCCAATCGTAAAGGCAACAAGCATTGTGAGCGGATCGCCTGCAATTCTCAGGCCAAACGAGACTTTACCCAGTAACATCAGGATAATTCCGCTGAGCAGTGTCATGGCATAGGCGACGAGAACTTGGGCTGCTAAAACGCCCAGCGGGCGGAGCGGAGTCACTTGAAAGCGACGTAAAATGCCACGCTCCCGGTAGCTAGCCAGCACGCCGCCGATCGTAAAGAATGCATTGGCCGCAATCCCAATGGCGATAAAACCAGGCAGCATAATATCCACAGAGCCAAAGCCTTTTAGATCCATCGATGGATCATTTTTCGAGACCAAACCAAACAAAAATAGCAACATGGGAAGAAAGATGAAGGTAAAGAAGACGGCCTGCCATTCTCGAATAAATAGTTTGACTTCCATCCAGGTCAGCTGCAAGAAGCCTTTCATTCCCGGATTGCCCTCCCTGTGATCGAGAGAAAGACGTCTTCTAAATTGGCTCTCTGCACGTGCAGACCTTCAATCGGCCAGGACTTTGCCTCAGCCTTTTTGATCAGCTCAAGCAATACTTTGCTGCTCTGTGAGCTATACAACACAAATTTCCCATCGATTCGATCGACACGGCTTACAAATGGGATATTAGAAAAATCACTTTCGCTGGTCGTCCCGTTGATCGAGAAGAGAATTCGGTTCTCTCCGCCGAGTCTGGCGATCAGTCCTGATGGGCTGTCAAGCGCAATGATTTTACCTTTGTCAAAGATAGCGACGCGATCGCAGAGATGCTCGGCCTCTTCCATGTAGTGCGTTGTCAAGAAGATGGTCTTGCCTTGATTCTGAATGCTTAGAAGGAGATCCCACATAGCGCGACGGGCTTGCGGATCGAGCCCTGTCGTCAGCTCATCGAGAAATATGATCTCCGGATCATGCACCAGTGCGAGCGCGATGTGGAGGCGCTGTCTCTGGCCACCCGATAGAGTTTGATAGTAGTCATTGATCTTGTCAGAGAGTCCGAGTGGCTCAACGAGTTTGCCCCAATTCTTGCCCCAATCCACTCTTTTTTTGTAGAGGCTTGAAAACAGCTCCAATGCCTCGCGGATCTTGATATGATCATAGAGCGATGTCGCTTGGAGTTGGACGCCAATCTTCTCTTGAAGAGATTTCTGCTGGCGAAGAACGTCGATATCCATGACGCGGATTGTGCCTTTGTCGGGTCTTCTCAGTCCTTCTATGCATTCGATGGTAGTGGTCTTCCCTGCACCATTGGGACCCACCACACCAAAGATCTCGCCTTGCTCGACTTCGAATGAGATTTCATCAACAGCACGAATCCGTGGATATTCTTTGATCAGCCCTTGAACGGCGACGGCTTTCATGGCTTTGGCTTAACCCCTTCCACTATGCCATTATCGCTAAATCTCTCAGAGCTGCAAATCAACTCTTGGGAGCATCTTCCATTGACAAATGATCGTTCGCATGATATAAGAGTGCTATCCACGGAAGTGAATGATCATGATAACCAAAGAAAAGACAAGGCTTGAGAGTTCTTGTGACAACGCTTCCGGTGGATCTTTTTTTTGCTGGTATTGGTATAGCAGGGTTTAGCTCACTCTCCTGAAGTAGAGGATTTGTCGCTAAGCCCGTCAGTGGACCAAGGCGTAGATGCCTGGGGTCCATTTTTCTTTTTGGAGGTGATTTGAAATGGCCAGCGTCTGGGACTGGTGGCACGACTCTGTCTTGCTCAATGGATTCAAGTTTCCTAAGAACGTGAAAGGAGTTCAGTCATGGCGTTGGAATTTGCAAAGACCCTTCAAAAGCTGGCAGATCATGAGGAATTGACAAGCGACCAAATCTCGTTTTCTTTTGAAGAATTGACAGAAGGACGTCTCACCCAGGCGCAGATTGCAGCTCTCTTAATGGGATTAAAAGCAAAAGGCGAGACGGCTGCCGAAATCACAGAGATTGCCAGACATCTCAGAATCAAAGCTCATCGAATTACTCCGAAAGTAAAGTTGTTGATGGATACGTGTGGCACGGGTGGCGATGGAGCTCAGACATTCAACATCTCAACGGCTGCAGCGTTTGTGGTCGCCGGTGCGGGAATTCCGGTCGCCAAACATGGCAACCGCTCGGTGTCTAGTCAATGTGGCTCTGCCGATGTCCTAGAGCAATTAGGAATCAACCTTGAATTGGACCCAAAAGCTGTGGAGCAGGTTATTGAAGAGATCGGGATTGGATTTCTCTTTGCTCCGGCATTTCATCCGGCAATGAAGTATGCCTCAGCTCCCAGGCGAGAGCTTGGGGTTCGCACAGTCTTCAACGTCCTTGGACCGCTTCTCAATCCGGCAGGGGCAACTCATCAGATTGTCGGAGTGTACGATCCAAGGCTCACTGAAGTATTAGCTCTGGCTCTTTCCAATCTTGGAGTTCAAGCAGGCATGGTGGTTCATGGCTCGGGGTTGGATGAAATCACGCTCTCAGGAGCGACCCTAATCAACGAGTTTGGCAATGGAAAGCTCAAAACATATCAGATCACGCCCGAGGATTTTGGTTTTCAGCGAGCGGATTTAAGTAGAGTGCAAAGCCAATCTCCAGAAGAGGGCGCTGAGATTTTGCGCGATGTCCTTGCCGGAGAGACTGGCCCCCCTCGCGATGTTGTGCTCTTAAACGCTGGTGCAGCGGTCTATATCAGTGGTAAGGCGCAGGGTTTTGAGGAAGGAATCGAGTTGGCGGCAGAATCCATAGACTCTCGTGCGGCCGAGCATAAATTGCATTCGCTCATTCATGCCTCACGGCGCGAGGTGAGTCATGGACTTCTTAGATGAGGTTGTTCCATGCGTTCGCCAAGCAATTCGTGATGGGCATTACGATTTGAAAGGGCACGAATTTGACTGCCACTCTCTCAAAGCGGATATTGAGGGTCGTCCTTTTTCGCTGATTCCTGTGATTGAGCATCGCTCTCCCGTGGAGAAGAGACTCTTTGATGGCGATGTCCGTCTGCTTGCGCACGAGATGGCCAAGGCGGGAGCGCATGCGCTCTCTGTCGTCTGTGAGAGGAATCTTTTTTGCGGGCGAATGGAAGATCTCGCTCATGCCAAAGCGCAAGGATTGCCACTGCTTTACAAAGACTTCGTGGTAGACCCTATACAAATCGACGCTGCCAAAGGCAATGGCGCCGATGCAATCTTGTTGATCAAGAGCTTGTTTGACAAGAAACACACATCGTTCTCGCTGGAAGAAGCGATTCAATATTGCCATGATTGCGGCTTGGAGACTCTGCTCGAAGTCTTTACTCTTAAAGAGTTCAATGAGGGTAAGGATACAGAGAGCGATCTAATCGGGATCAATAACCGCAACCTCAAGACGCTCACCGTCGATCTTTCGATGACATCAAAAATTCTCAAGCGCTCGTCTCCGGATCGCCCAGTAATCAGTGAGAGCGGAGTGCGGACGCGAGCCGATATGCTTCACTTGCAAGCCACGGGAGCTAAGGCCGTGCTCGTAGGGACTTCTATTCTCAAATCTCAAAACCCTTCATTCATGATTCGGGAGCTGCTGGGTGAGCCCACATGATACACCTACCGGACGAGCATGGGAGATTCGGGGCTTTTGGCGGTGCTTTCGTTCCTGAGACGCTTATCTATGCACTCGAAGAATTGAAGCAAAGTTTTTACTCAGCCAAGGAAGATCCGTCGTTTTGCAACACATTGGATTCGATGCTTCGCCATTTTGCAGGGCGGCCTACGCCATTGACCTGTTGCGAGAATCTTAGCCACAAATTTGATTGCAAAATCTATCTCAAGCGAGAGGATCTCCTTCATACCGGGGCACATAAGATCAATAACGCGATTGGCCAAGCCTTGCTGGCAAAGCGGATGGGCAAGACGCGCCTCATTGCTGAGACGGGAGCAGGTCAGCATGGGGTGGCCGTGGCCACGGTCGGAGCCAAGCTCGGGTTTGAGACTGAGATTTATATGGGCTCCAAAGACATTGAGCGCCAGAGACTGAACGTCTTTCGCATGGAGCTGATGGGTGCAAACGTTCACTCGGTCAATTCTGGCTCCAAGACTCTCAAGGACGCAATCAACGAAGCGCTTCGTGACTGGACGGCGAGTGTTGAAAACACCCATTATCTGCTTGGATCTGTTCTAGGTCCGCACCCCTATCCAGACATGGTCGCTCATTTTCAGTCTGTGATCGGGCGCGAGGCGCGAGAGCAGATTCTTGAAGCTGAGGAGAGGCTTCCCAACATG
Organism: Candidatus Acetothermia bacterium; assembly: GCA_016201405.1. GTDB lineage: Bacteria > Bipolaricaulota > Bipolaricaulia > RBG-16-55-9 > RBG-16-55-9 > JACQCZ01. Next base: position 112,326 of record JACQCZ010000007.1, read on the forward strand.
ATTGTGGCTTGTGTAGGAGGAGGCTCTAATGCCATTGGCATCTTCAGGTCCTTTCTGAGTGATGCTGAGGTGAGATTGATTGGAGTTGAGGCTGGGGGATCTGGGATTGAGACTGGCAAGCACGCGGCCCGTTTTGGCGATCTCAAATCGGGTCGACCGGGGGTGCTCCATGGGACATATTCTTACGTCCTCCAAGACCCATTCGGGCAGATTATAGAAACCCATTCTGTCGCTGCCGGGCTGGATTATCCGGCCGTCGGACCTGAGCATGCCTTTTGGCGTGACTTCGGGAGAATTGAATTCACTTCTGTGAGAGATGATGAGGCGCTCGAAGCGTTGAGATTTCTCTCTCAAACTGAAGGCATCCTTCCTGCGCTGGAGTCTGCTCACGCCTTGTCTCATGCATTCCGATTGGCTGAAACTGCAGACCGACACGAGATCATTGTCATCAACCTGAGTGGACGCGGCGACAAGGATATCTTTGAGCTGGAGCGAATTTTGAGAGGTGGCCATGAACCGCTACGCCCTGCAGTTTGAACGACTGCGCCAGCATGGAGAAGGAGCACTGATTCCGTTCGTGACTCTGGGTGACCCGGATTTTGAAAGGTCGCACCGGGTGATCGAAGCACTGATCCGTGCTGGGGCTGATATGCTGGAGCTTGGCATCCCCTTCTCCGATCCGATAGCGGATGGACCTACGATCCAGAACGCAAATCTGCGCGCTCTTCAGCACGGAATGAGCACAAATCGCGCATTTGAGTTGGTTGGCCTGGTTCGCGCAAGCCATCCAGATATTCCTCTTGGGCTTCTCGTCTATTCGAATCTCGTGCTGGCATATGGCCTAGAGGAGTTCTATCGAGCGGCCCGCTCAACGGGTGTTGACAGCATCCTGGTGGCCGACCTTCCGTTGGAAGAGTCAGAACATTGGCTATGGGCCGCCCATCAATATGACATTAAGCAAGTCTTCCTCGTCAGCTTGACAACATGCGCAGAACGCATGAGACGGATCATCCAGTCTTCATCGGCGTTCATTTATCTTGTGGCTGCATTGGGGGTCACCGGAGCGAGAGAAGCCATTCAGAAACGGCTCTTTGAAATGATTCCCTTGTTAAGAAGGGAGACCTCGCTGCCCATCTGCACGGGGTTTGGGATTAGCAAGCCAGAGCAGATCCAGCCCATTTTAACCCTGGGAGCGGATGGGGTGATTGTAGGCTCTGCGATCATCCAGCTCATTGAGAGGAATCTGAATGAAGAGGCAAAAATGATGAATGAGATTGAGCAGTTTGTCTCTCAATTGAAAGAGCAGACTCGTGTAAGCGTATCGTCCCATGAAGCCGCATCTTCCAGCGGCTCAATATGATAGGATATTCCTAATACACGGCCGGTCGTCTGTCTATCAGTGAGATAAAAATACTCATCTGTTGAAGTTGATCACAGCGTTTGCTACTGTACGATGTGAATCTGAATGACCCCATTTGTGACCCAAAAGCTATCCATTCATGAATATTTAGATCACCTGGCAGCTGCCTCGCCTACTCCAGGTGGAGGAAACGCCTCCGCGGTGTGCGGGAGCTTTGCCGCTGCCCTAGTTGCCATGGTCAGCCGTCTCACCCTCAACAAGAGAGAGGAGCCATTCCTTGCCTATGCTCGCGAGATGGAAGAGACCACCCGTCTGGCTGATCGGCTTCGTCTTGATTTATTAGAGCTGGCGGATCAAGACTGCTCGGCCTTCGATTCAGTTATGGCAGCCTACAAGCTTCCCAAGGCGACAGACCCAGAGAAACAGAGACGAAAAGAGAAGATCCAAGCCGCACTCAAACAGGCAACCGAAGTGCCCTATCACATAGCCGAGCGGTGCCAAAAGGTTCTGGAACTGGCTCAGCGCGTTGCAGACAAGGGCGCGCGGACGGCAGTGAGCGACGCAGGAACTGCAGCCGGATTGGCAGAAGCTGCACTTCACTCTGCTCTTTTGAATGTAGACATCAATTTAAAAGCGATCAAAGATGAAAAGTTTGTTCATCTGTACCACAAAAAGCGAGTGGATCTGGCCAAGCAGGCACGGATTCGAAAAGATGCCATTCTCACAATTGTAGAGGACTGGATCAATCCAGAGAATTCGTGACCCATTTCTTGCCATGCCTAAAACCAAATCTCTAGATCAATATCTGCATTTTACAACTGCGTTGGCGAAAGAGACGGGCGCTCTGCTGCGCGAGATGCTTGCGCAGAACGTGAGCTATTCTCTCAAATCGAGCCATCAAGATTTGGTGACCGCTGCCGACCGCGCTGCCGAAGAGCTGATTGTCAAAAAAATAAAAGATAAATATCCAGAACATGGCATTCTCTCTGAAGAGAGCGCAGAGCTAAAGTCAGAGTCAAACTTTCGCTGGGTGATCGACCCGGTCGATGGCACATCGAACTTTGCCCATGGCATCCCATTCTTCTGCACTTCGATTGCGCTTGAGGAGGATGGCAGACTGGTTGCGGGTGCTATTTATGAGCCTCTCCGCGACGAGCTCTTTTCGGTGGCGCTGGGAGAAGGGGCCTGGCTGAATGGACAGCCTCTCAACGTCTCATCTCCCGATCAGGTCAAGAAGGCCATTTTGGCGGTGGGATACCCGTACGACTTCTCTCTTCTGGATGGATATGTCGCACAGATGAAACTATTTCTCCCAGTGGCTCAGGGATTGCGGCGTCTTGGCTCTGCGGCGCTCTCTCTTGCCTATATTGCGGCTGGGAGGCTTGATGGCTATGTGGATATGAATCTGAACCGCTGGGATCTGGCTGCGGGTGTTCTTTTGGTGACAGAAGCGGGCGGACAGGTGACAGGCTTTCAGGGCACTGAACTCGAACTGGATACCCGAGCGATCATGGCCTCCAACGGGAAAATCCATGATGAAATGTTAAAAATGCTGGAGGTGTGAAGGTCTGTATGACGACAACGCGAATAGAGCAGATCCGGCAGACTCTCGGTCAGGAGATCTGGATTGAAGGCTGGCTCTACAACAAGCGCTCCAGCGGGGGCATCCAGTTTCTACAAGTTCGTGATGGATCGGGAATCATTCAGGGAGTCGTCACCAAAAAGAATGAAAAGAATTTCCTGCTGGCCGAGAGGTTGACTCAAGAATCTTCCATTCGGGTCAAAGGAATCGCCAAAGAGGACCCCCGTTCTCCCACAGGCTATGAGCTTTCGATACAGGAGATCGAGCTGGTGCACTTGGCCGAAGAATACCCAATCACTCCCAAAGATCATGGCACGGGCTTCTTAATGGACAATCGCCATCTGTGGATGCGATCATCCAAACAGGTGCCCGTTCTTAGAATTCGTCATGAAGTGATGCAGGCGATTCGCGATTACTTCAATGAGCATGGCTTTATCGCCACAGAATCGCCCATCCTGACGGGTGTCTCTGTGGAAGGCACAACGACGCTATTTGGTGTCGATTATTTTGGTGAGAAGGCATTTTTGTCACAGAGCGGTCAGCTCTATCTGGAAGCGACCGCCATGGCTTTGGGTCGAGTTTACTGGATTGGCCCGACCTTCCGTGCGGAGCAGTCCAAAACCCGAAAACATTTGACAGAGTTCTGGATGGCCGAGGCCGAAGTCGCCTATTTTGATCACGAAGACAACCTCAGACTCCAAGAAGATCTGGTCAAATATATTATCGGGCGGGTCATCCAGAACAAATTGCCGGATCTAAAAGCACTTGATCGGGACATCTCAAAACTGGAAAAGATCATCGCTGAGTCCTTCGCCCGTGTTACTTATAAACAGGCCATCGATCTTCTCAATGAGAAGGGAATGGGCAAGAGCTGGGGTGATGACTTTGGAGCACCTGATGAAGAGGCGATCTCCGATCATTTCAAAAAGCCAGTATTCATCGAGAAGTTCCCGGCCGTCATGAAAGCTTTCTATATGGAGCCGGATCCAGAGAACCAAGAACTGGTAAAGGCAGCGGATCTGATCGCCCCAGAAGGCTATGGTGAGATCATAGGTGGCAGTGAGAGGATTTCCAACAAAGAATTGCTCCTCAAGAAGCTGGAAGAGCACAAGCTGCCGCGCGAGCCGTACGAATGGTACATCGATCTGCGGAAGTATGGCTCGGTGCCACACGCGGGATTTGGCATGGGCGTTGAAAGAACGGTCGCCTGGATCACGGGCGTCACCCATCTTCGCGAGTGCATTCCATTCCCCCGGCAGCTCCATCGCCTTACCCCATAAAAGCCCTCATCTTGAGCGGCCATTTTGGTTGCAGATATTTGGAGTTGTTGGTATACTTTTGCAAATCATTTTTATCGTTGAGGTGGTTTGACTGGAGCGCAAATATGAAGTCCTCTATATTATCCGTCCTGATCTTGATGGCGGCCACATAGGGGTTGTCGAAGAGTATAAGAAGTTCATCTCAGGCTCGATGGGTTCTGTGACCAATGTCGAAGACTGGGGCTCCCGGAATTTTGCCTATCCGGTCGATAAATTTGAGAAGGGCAATTATGTGATGTTCTTATTCATGATGAGCCCAGAAAATCTCCCTGAGCTTGAGAGCCGATTCAAACTGGATGACCGCGTGCTGCGCTACCAAATCATTCGGTTAGAAGAAGAGGCGGCCTCTAGCCGCAACAGTAGTGCCGTGGCCGCATAAGCGCATTTGTGGGGGAATAGCGAGATATGGCTGGTCTCAACCGCGTTATCCTGATCGGTAATCTTACCGATGATCCTGAATTGCGATACACGCAGTCAGGAACGGCCAGGACTCGATTTTCAATTGCCATCAATCGCCGCTATCGGGACAAAGAGGGCAACCTCCAAGATGACACGACTTTCGTACCGATTGTGGTTTGGGGGCCCCAGGCTGAGAATTGTGCCAATTATCTGGGCAAGGGGAGACAAGTGGCTATCGATGGCCGTCTGCGAATCGACAGCTTCCAGACCGCAGAGGGTGAGCGGCGAAAAGTGGCTGAAGTTGTGGCTGAGACTGTGCAGTTTTTGGGCGGAGGCGCTGGTGGCGGCCGTAAAGAGGCTGCTCCCGATGGTGCGACTGAAATGACGGAGCCCGAGGCAGCGCCAAGCAAAGATCCCGCCCCAATAAAGACGGAAGAAGATGATGAGGAGGTTCCATTTTGATGAAACCAATGCGTCCGCGCAGGCGGATGGTTCACCGGTGCGAGGTCTGTAAGCATGGCCTCGAGATCACCTACAAGAAGCCTCAAGAGCTGCGAAGATTTCTCAACCGGGCCGGAAGAATTCTGCCCAGGCGTCTCAGCCGAATGTGCGCGAAGCATCAGCGCGTTCTGAACCTAGAGATCAAGCGCGCCCGCACCATGGCGATGCTTCCTTATCAGCTGGAAGAGAGCGCTCCCATTGGGGCCGAGCGTGGCCGGGGTGGCAGAGGCGGCGGCAGGCGCTTTAGCAACTGAACTTTATAGATTCTCTTCTGGGTGGGATCACTTCGACTCCTTTGATTCTCATCGGGAATTTAGTTTGCGAGTGTAGGCATTCGCCTACTTTCTGTCCAGATTTGTCAAAATGCCCCTCTTTCCGCATATAATTCCCAAACGACGACTGAGTTGCTGAAAAAAGCATGATGAAAAAGAAATCTTTAAAGTGGAGTGCTCTGCTCATCGTGGCATCAGGGCTTGCGTCATGGGGGTCACACACCCTGGCGCAGGGCGGCTCTACTGCCCTTCCTGACCTGGTCCCGACCAAGCTTGAGATCATTCCTGAGAATGCTAAGGCAGGAGATGTCCCTGCTGTGAAAGCGACGATTGCCAATCAAGGAAGCGCAGATGCATCGGCTTTTTGGGTCACAATCCGCGCTGGCAGCCGAATTGTCGCATCGCAGCACTTTGAAGGGCTACCCGTAAACCAAGAAGTTCAGATCCAGGCTCTCTTTGCGATCACGACATCCACCAATTCGGTTGAAGTGGATGCAGATTCCACACAGAGCGTTGCCGAATCCAATGAGAATAATAATACTCTCGTGCGTCAGATTGACTTCTCTCCGGACATCGTAATCCAAGGGATTACGTTTACGCCCAACTTTCCAAAACCCGCAGAGCGTACCACCATTCAAGTGACCGTGGTCAATCCAAGCACACGATCGATTGACAAGCCGTTCTCCGTCCGTTTTATGCAGGGCCGGACCATCATTGATGATAAATTTATCCAGAAGCTTGGAGCTGGCCAGTCCCAGATCGTAGAAGGCTTTTGGATGGCGAGTGGTGGCGAGCAGACGATTCGGGTCACTGCCGATTATTTCAACTCGATCCAAGAATCGGATGAGACGAATAATCTGGTCACTCGTCTTCTCGATGTGACCACAGTTGAGCCCACTGGGGCCGATCTCGCCATCAAAGACTTGCAAATGACGCCCTCATCCCCCAGTGCCGGAGATGTCGTCACCCTGCAGGCGACTGTCGTCAATCATGGGAGTGGGGCGGCTAGCGCCTTCAAAGTCCTATTTCAGGCTGACGGATCTGACATCAGCACCAGCTCTGTGCCCAGCCTGGGTCCCAGCCAGTCCACACAGGTGACTCTCTTGTGGAAATCCGAGGCGGCTCAGCGCTTGCTTCGCGTCAAAGCGGATTCCGATGGGGTAATTCCTGAGATGGACGAGGCAGACAACGTGACAACGCTCAGTGTAGATCTCAGCCCGCCCCTCGATCGCTGTGGCCAGTTTGTCTGGCTCAACGTCCAACCGGAATCGATCCCCGATTTCGTTGCTCTTACGGGACAGACGGAAGAGGAAGTTGCAGACGTTTTCTTGCCACAAGTCAAAAAAGTGATGGAACAGCAGTATGCAGGGATCAACGTTCAGATCCGGCTTCCATTTCCAACGGCGATTCGAGCCACGATAACCTATAACGATCAGGACAAAGGGGAGATCTTAGGCCAAGCGCCATTGGGCACGCGCTTTGGCACGGCCTTTGTTTATATGGGCAGCTTTACTGCCCTTCACGGGCTCACATCTCTTGCTCTGAGTACGCTTCAGATCATTACGGCCACAGTCTCATCCCACGAATTGGGACATCTCTTTGGTCTCAACCACACATCGCAGAATGATTCTCGCGACATCATGTCTGCAAACGCCGAGCTCTCACCCCTGGCGGGGCTTGAGATACCCCAATTCACGCCAGCGGCGCATCAGCAGCTACTGCAGCTCTTGCCATTTTGTCATTAATTTAAGCCAACTCTTAATTTGCAATCCTCTGTGAGGCGCAAGTACACTTGCGGCTTGTGACCCCATTATGTTGCGAAATGTAAAGCGCTTATTGATTGGCAACCCCTTGCCGAGCCAGCGAGCCAAGCACGAGCGGTTGATCCTGCCTCTCGCCCTGGCCGTCCTCGCCTCGGACGCGCTCTCGTCTGTAGCCTATGGCCCGGAGCAGATTCTTCTCATTCTTACCCAGGGGAACCAAGATGCTCTCTTTCTAATCCTTCCTGTGGCCCTTGCCATTGCCGCTCTGATTTGGGTTGTCATCTTCTCGTACCGACAGCTATTGCAGGTCTATCCCCATGGTGGAGGCTCGTACAGCGTTGCCAAAGAGAATTTGGGGGTATTCTTGGGCTTTTTGGCTGGGGCTGCGCTATCGCTGGATTATGTGCTCACCGTGGCCGTGAGTCTTGCAGCCGGGGCTGCTGCAATCTATAGCGCGTGGCCGGACCTGCATGTCAACCGCGTTGAAGTGACACTTGTTATTCTGCTTTTTATGGCATTGATGAACCTGCGCGGCATTCGGGAATCGGGCTGGACCTTCGGATCACCGACTTATCTCTTTATTGGCTCCATGTTTATTCTATTGGGAGTCGGATTTTGGAAACTGATCGCAGGAGTCTCGGCTGCTGCTAGTCCAGATGTACTGACTGTGACGCATTCGCTCGACTGGTTCTTGATTTTGAAGGCCTTCTCTTCAGGAGCTACGACCGTCACTGGAATTGAGGCCATCTCCAATGGTGTGGCCATCTTCCGTGATCCTCAGGATCAAAATGCCCGCAAGAGTCTGCTCTGGTTAGGCATTCTGCTCGCCATAATGTTGCTGGGAATGGTCTATCTCACCCAGCATGTAGGCCTCAGCCCAAAGCCCGATGAGACACTGCTCAGCCAATTGGGGCGCTGGGCATTGGGGGGAAGTCTGCTCTACTATGTTTTGCAGCTCTCTACATTCCTAGTGCTCTTCCTGGCAGCCAATGCTGCCTTCAGCGGATTTCCTCAGCTCGCAGCGGTGGTGGCCAAAGATGGATATCTGCCCCGCCAATTCCGCAACCGGGGAGATCGGCTTGTCTATTCCAATGGAATTGTCGGTCTCGCTTTTTTGGCTGGCGTGCTGATCTATCTCTTTGGAGCCGAGACCGACCGGCTGATCCCCCTCTATGCGATCGGTGTATTTACCGCCTTCACACTCTCTCAGCTCGGCATGGCCGTCTATCACAACCGCCATCGGCAGTCGGGCTGGCGCATGCGGGCCGCGCTCGGCGTCGTGGGCGGACTACTTACAGGGATCGTTGCGCTCATCTTCGCTGTGACCAAATTCACCGAAGGGGCGTGGATTGTGGTCATCTTGATCCCGCTCATGATGTTGATTCCTTACACGGTACATGCCCATTACACAGCTACAGCGAGGCAGCTCTCCCTCAAAGGAGAGAGAAACCTCCCGCGCAAACAACCCGTCGTGGCCGTCGTTCCTGTCAATGCTATTCATCGTGGCACACTAAAAGCGATTCGCTATGCCGAGAGCATCAGCCCAGAAGTCCACGTCGTTCATATTGGAATTGACGCGGAAGAGACGCAACGCATGAAGGAGAACCTGGAGCGGTGGTGTCCTGATGTGAAGCTTGAGGTCCTGCCGAGCCCCTATCACAGTTTCTTGCAGGTCTTCAATGAGTATGTAGAATCTCTGCAGCAAAGCCACCCAGGTGTCTTCCTTACGGTAGTCGTGCCAGAGTTCGTCCCCAAACGCCCCATTCAGCAGCTCTTGCATAACCAGACGGCGCTACTCCTCAAGCTTCAGCTCTATGGGAAAGAGGGAGTTATCGTCGTCAATGTTCCATATCATCTCAAAGTCTGATTTTGTTGATAGGCCTGGAAGCGCGAAATCAGAAGCGGACGGCTGTTGTGTGCGGCCGTCCGCTTCATCATCTTTAAAACAATGAGTTCCGGCTCTACTTCTGCAAAGCCTTTTCGATGCGGTGAGCGGCTTCCATCAAGTGGGCTTGGCTCATCGCATCCAAGCCGCCAGCGCCGAGCACCTTTTCGATAGCATCGTGAATGCGCGTCAGCTCTGCAAAGGCCATAGAACGAGCATCATTGACCCCGGGCGCTTGGAATGCGCCTGCGTCGGCTACGAGCTCGTTTGGTTTGAGAGGTGAGGGGTCGTTCCCGGTCCAGGCGCTGTCGCCAGCAAAGCGGTTGCCCAGGACTGGAGCTCCAGTTGCCTGAGTGATCAGGCGGTTGAGGTACTCGCTTTGAATGGCTCTCTGGAATGAGTCTGCCGGAGCCTTGCCCGCGAGGACATCGGCCCAGATCGTGTTCGTAAAGCCGCGATAGAGCTCATCCACAGAGAACGGGTTTGCCTCATCGCTTCGATAGGCATTATCACGGATTCGGTCCAGCCGCTCGGGGATGAAGACTGTGTTGAGGATGAAGGTGCGAAGACCCGTGACGACGTCGTGTAGCGGGTAGGTAAAGCGAGTCCCTGGAACCCAGGTGTTGAACTGATCTGGCCAGAAGCGCTCAGGTATTGCCTTATCCAGAAGCTCCTTTGGAAACTTCCTCAGAATACCGGGATTAAAGGCAGTCAGGACGTAGTTGAGAGCATCGCGCTGCTCTTGGGCTGAGAGGACTTTCAGGGGCGTTATGCCATCCTTATCACCGCTATGAGCACGGGTGACGTTGACTCCACCGATGGCGGGCACTTCATTGACATAGCCAGCGGTTTGGAAATTGAGCAGGCGGTTGATCGTATTTCGGAGCGGCCAGAGCTCTCCATCGGCCCCGACGACTCGTTTTTCCAGGTCCGTCCAGACGCGATCTACCACGGTTTGAACGTCGTTGAAGTACTTGATTGGATCATCGCTGAGGTCGTTTTGGGCGATCCTTGGGTCAAGAGCCGATTGAGCAAAGACGTCCTCATCGGTCCCATATTGATGCCCAGGCTTTGAGTACTCTTTTGCAATGGTTTGGAGAGTTGGATTTACGTCTAAAGTCTCATTGCCGACGGGCATGTATCCATACTGGATTGCCCAGACATCGTATGACCCGACTGTAGGCGTGAAATAGTCTCCTTGATGGGTCCGGTCGGGTGAGATGTTGAGCCCGAGGTAATCCATCACAGAGGCTGAGATGCCATTCTCGGCCGTATAGGCCTTATTCTGCAGCTGATCATATGGAATTGATGTAGTGGCCTCAAAGTTGTGGCGGAGTCCAAGCGTGTGCCCAACTTCATGCATAATCGTGTCTTTGAGGTAGGCTCCAACATACTCCATCGGAATCGAGTCATTCATACCGATCGTGCCATCTGCGATCAGCGTATACCGGAGCATCATCATCTGGTCAGTCAGAGTCTCATCGATGTCACAGAGATACCCAGCGTACTTTGGATTGAGCGCCCGCGCCGCTTCCAAGGATTTTTCATGCTTGCTCAGAAGCTCTTCTGAGCTCCCAACGTATCGTTGCCATTGTCCGGTGACCGCGTTGATATTATCGGCGTTGACTAGAATATCCGCATTCAAGATCTCGCCGCTTCGAGGGTCCACGTCACTCGGACCAATTGCGCCGAAGATCGGGACAATGGAGGGCACCCAGCGGATAGTTGAGTATCGTGCGTCTCCAGGGTCGAAGCTTGGATCATTGGGCTCATCCATTGCGACAATTGCATTCTTGAAACCCGCGGCCTCGAAAGCCTTGTTCCACTCCTCAACTCCCGCTTTGATGTAGGGCCTAAACTCAGTAGGAATCGTGTTCTCGAGATAGAAGACGATTGGCTTTACCGGCTCGGAGAGTGGAGCATAGGGGTCCTTCTTCTCCAAGCGCCAGCGGTTGATGAGCCGCACGGTCTCTGAAGGCGTTGCCTGATGGCTGTAATCCAAATAAGGCGTATCGAAGTAGCCAATTCTGTCATCGGCCAAACGCGGCTTCATCGGCGCATCAGGCAGCTGCAAGATGCTGTAGTGGATTGAGATGGGCAGCGTCTTGCTGTCTGGGATGTTCACGCTTGGGATGGGACCAGAAGAGGCGAACATCAAGTCCACTCCGATCTCGACGTTGCTTGGGTATCCCTGAACGGATGCCAAAGCAGATCGGCTGCGATCCAGCCCAAAACCGACTCCATAGACGTATGGCAAATAGTCGGAGAGGTTGGCCCAGTCATCCACAAAGAGATAGGTCGCATCAATGAGATAGCGCTTCTTCTCGTCGTCGCGAGCGATGATGGGGAAAGTGGCATACACAGAATCGCTAAAACCAAGATTGACCATACTTGCGAGTGGCGTCCCAGCATCCGCGCGGAAGCTGGGGTTGCGCGCGACAAGCTCGATCTTGTCGTTGCGCATGCGGAAGGTCATCATGTTATCCACGAGCGGGAAGCCAGCGAGAAGGATGCCTTCACCAATACCCTTGGCCATCTGTACCACGACGAGGAAGTCTTTTCCAAAGAGATCGCCCGTGATCTCCATGGCAAGTTTTCCATCATTGGTGCGATAGGTGTTGATAAAGCCAGGGAAAGCATGAAGCTTGCTGATCACTTGGTCAATTTGTGGGGCAGATTGTGCTGAGACTGGCGAGAAATCGCCGTGAATCGATATAAGGCCTCCGACCAGAAGGGCGAATACAAGAACGGAAAGAATGCGCTGCGCCCCTTTTCGAAACGGCAAGAGCATACCAAACTCCTCCTTTTAAACGGATTGATCGCCATGTGGCGCCCAAAAGTATACGGATCTGATCGCTAGTGCTCCAAAGGAGCCAAGAATATTTTAATTATATGCGAGGCGAGTAAGAGTACTACACGATACATTGCTGAATGGTTTTGAAAGTGGTTTTCCCGCATTGGCTTTAACGATAAGACTGCAGCTTGGAGTAGAAGTCGCGTTTTTCAACGGATTATTATGGGGCAGGCAACAATTCAATGAGCGTGAGCTCTGGCCGGCAGAGAAAACGGAGTCGTGGTGCGTCGTCCCGCTCCATGCCTGTGCCGCGAGAGACGATCAGAGTGCGGTATGGATCGAGCTGAGTGAGGCCATCAGCCCAGGACCTGGGCACGTTCGAGGCCGTTACGAGCGGGCCAAGCCAGGGTAATTGAACTTGCCCTCCATGCGTATGGCCAGCGATGAGCAGATCGGCACTGACCTTTCCCAGACTATAATCAGGGCGATGGCCAAAGACAATGTGATATTTCAAGGCAGATCTGATCGATGAGTCTATGTCTGAAGAGTCATCGAACGAGAGGGCTGTGAGCGTGATCTCACCCACATCAAAGCTGATTGTATCTGAAAATGTCTTGATCTTTGTCTCTGCAAATGATTGGGTCCAGAGGTCGTGATGCTTGATCTCTTGATCCCCTTCAACAGCATAGACTCCTAGCGGCGCACTCACTCCCACCTCTTTGAGCATGGCGTTGAGGCGAGTCTCTAGCTTTTGGAATTCAACTGGGTCTGCGTGCTGGACATAGTCTCCAGGAAGAAGAATGATATCAGGTGCATCCTGCATGAGTAGTCTTAGTATTCCCTCTTCATAGGGACCTGGGTTGTCTGTCTGCATGTCAGTCAGAATCCCAATTTTCATGGGCTTGGTGATCTTGTCTGAGTGGAGGGTGTAGCGGCGAATCTCCAGATTGTAAGGCTCGATCAGAAAAGCATCTGCGGCTATCCCCATGATGATGGCTGCGGAAAATAGGCTCACCAGGCTCAAGACTCTGCCCGTTCTTCTGGATAGAAACGCGATTCCCAGCAGATAAAGTGGTAGTTGAAGAAAGAGGCTCCACGTAACCAATTGAATGGCCAGCCATAGTGACCGCGAAATCAAAATGCTGATGACGACTAAGACAAAGCTGAGGAGTCCTAGTATGAAGAGCCCGACAAGTACAGTGTTGGTTTTGAGGTTCTTTGAGACTCGGGTTAGCAAGACCCCAACCGCGATCAGCGAGAGAAGATTGTAGAGAATCGCTATGAGACTCATCCTTGTAAAATTGTAATGATTCACGAAGTCATGTCGAGGACATTGATCCTGACGTTCCAGTTGAGTGAGTGCAGACAGATTCACTATACTTTCAGAGTGGGGGAAGAATCCTGTGGCCGTGAGCCTCGATCGAATTGCGAGAAGACTCCGTGAGCGCGTTGAGAGTACTGTAGAATCGGGTCTCTTCACATCTGAAAACCAACAACCCTTCGGGTTGTCTCATCTCTCTCCTACAGACTTTGCCAGATCCATGAAGCTCAAAGGTGAGCTTCTGCTAGAGTTCAAAGACCGGGCATTGGCTGAATACTACGACACGGAAGAGAGAGAGAATGAATATGGAGCTTGCCTAAAAATCACGCATCACGCTGAGCTTGGAATCGAGCTCTGCACCGCTGCAACATGCATCGAAGAATTTTCTAGAGAGTTGAAACTGCTCTATGGCATTGGGCCCTCTGTCGAATCCAAGCTTCGCACCTTGGGGTACGAAACGCTCTCTGACCTACTAGAACACCCTCGCTGGGGCAGCTCGGCCAAAGAGATGATCCAGTGTTTAGATGAGTCAAATGCGAAAGCTCTGCAAAGTCACATTCATCGCTGGTTCCCCATCTCGCACCCATTAAGCTGTAAGTTGATCAGTCTTGTAGATCCAGCGCAGATAAAATTCTTTGATCTGGAGAGTCTTGGGCTCTTTGGACGGCCCATCTTGCTCTTCGGAACGGCCCAAATCACCGAGAGCGGTCTTGAAGTCGTTCAATATCTCGTTCGAAATATTATGGAAGAGCTCCCCGCGCTGATCGAGATTGCCAAAGTGTTAGGAGTGGAGCCAGCGCTCGTTACCTACAATGGGCGGGCATTTGATACAAATCTGCTGGAAGAGCGATGGGGTTATTATGGGCTCAACGTTGAGTTTGATCCGGTACACTTTGATCTGTTGCATCCAGCACGAAGATGCTTTCGCGATAAGCTTCCCGACGCAAAACTCTCCACGGTTGAAAGCTATTATGGGTTAACGCGTCAGATTGATCTTCCAGGCTCGCTCGTCCCGGATTTCTATAATACATATCTCGAAACCCAAAACATCGGCCCACTCATCCCCATCATTGAGCATAACAAACAAGATTTGATCACACTGGCCGTGCTCCTCACGGAGTTCAGCCGTTGAAGATCGCTGACTTTGCCAGGCAGTTGGAGAGCGTAAGTGGCGGGGCCGTCGTCTATTCAAGAGTTATTCCGAGCACACTTCCTCAATACGCAGATCTCAACTCACCTCTGCCTGAGAGACTGAACCATTATCTTCTTAAAAGAGACCTGAAGCTCTATCGCCATCAAGCAGAGACCTATGACCGGGCGCGGAGTGGTGCTCACATCATGATCACGACGCCCACCGCCTCTGGAAAGACTTTGGCCTTCAATCTGGCTGTCTTTGGCAGTCTCGAAGCCGATCCAAATGCGACTGCTCTCTATCTCTATCCGCTAAAAGCCCTCACACAAGATCAGCTGGGAACTCTGGAAAGACTTGAAGCTGAGACTGGAATCAACGTGAATGCGGCCATCTACGATGGCGATACGCCCGAACACCAGCGCCCTACAATTCGAGAGAGCTCGAGAATCATTCTCACCAATCCCTATGCGCTTCATCAGTACTTACCGTGGCATCACAAATGGCGCCGTTTCTTCAGGAATCTGCGCTATGTCGTCCTTGATGAGTCGCACGTCTATCGCGGAGTCTTTGGCTCAAACATCTCTCTGTTACTGCGCAGACTGCGCCGAATTGCCAAGCATTATGGCGCAGAGCCGCAATTCATCCTCTCTTCAGCCACGCTGGCAAATGCAGAAGAGCACGGCAAGAATCTCACCGGACTGGACTTTGAGCTCGTCGATCGGAGTGGAGCGCCGCAAGGCGAGCGTCACTTCCTCTTCTGGAATTCTCAAGCTCAGAAGAGCCGCTCAATTCACAGACAGACGAGTGATCTGTTGGCCTATTGTGTCAATGAGCAGCTACAGACCTTGTGCTTTGCATCTTCCAGAAAGCTGGCTGAGCTGGTCGCCAAATGGGCTCAACAAGCCTCTTCTAAAAGTAAAATTGCATCGTATCGGGCAGGCTACTCTGCGGATGAGCGGAGAGAGATTGAGAGGAATTTTCGAGCGGGCGAATTGCGGGGTCTCGCCTCTACGACGGCTCTTGAGCTGGGTATCGATATTGGCAGTCTCGATGCTGTCCTCATCTCCGGCTATCCAGGCACGGTGATCTCCACCTGGCAGATGGCTGGGCGTGCAGGGCGTGGAGCGCAGCCCTCGCTCATCACCCTGATGGCCTTTGAGAACCCGCTTGATCAGTATTTCATGAAACATCCCGAGCAATTCTTCTCGCGCCCGCATGAGTATGCCATTGTAGATCTGGAAAACCCCTATATTTTATTAGGTCATACTATGTGTGCCTCCGCCGAGCTGCCTGTACATATGGATCGGGATTCTCAATACTTTGGAGTTAAAATGGCTCAATCTTTGCGCTCTCTGGAAGAGCAGAAGCTGGTGCAAAAGACGCCTGCCGGCTATGTCTACCGCGGCATGGCCCGCCCTACCGAAGTAGTCGGCCTCGACCGAATCTCAGACCGCTCCATCCAAGTGCTCTATGATGGCCAGGTTCTGGAATCAATGGACCTGCGGCGGGCCTATGAAGAGGCGCATCCAGGTGCAGTTCTGCTCCATCGCGGTGACTCTTTTATTATCAAAGATTTAGACCTAACGGCTGGAATCGCCCATGCCGTCAAAGAAGAAGTCGATTATCACACCTCCCTCGCCCACACCTCCGATGTCACCATTCGCAAGCGCTACTATGGCCGCAAGACACCACTCGGTGAGCTGCTCTTAGGCGAAGTTCGCGTCCATGAGGAATTTGGCGGGTATCGAGTCCGCAAGGGTGACCAAACGCTGGAGCTTCACGGCCTCGATCTGCCTCCGCTCGATTTTGAGACGGTGGCCCTCTGGTTTACGCTCCCTGGAGAACTGGGTAGGCAAATCCTCAAAGAAGGCCTCGATTGGGCGGGTGGTCTCCATGCTGCTGAGCACTCGCTCATTGCCATAACTCCATTCCATGCGATGTGCGACCGCTGGGATATTGGCGGGCTTTCCACCACACTTCATCCTGACACGCGAGAGGCGACTATATTTATTTACGATGGCTACGAAGGCGGCATCGGGATTGCTGAGAAGGCCTATGAGCTCTTCTCAGATCTGGTAGAGACAACGCATCAGCTTGTAAAAGATTGTGCCTGTGAGGATGGCTGCCCATCGTGCATCTACTCGCCCAAATGCGGGAATAACAATGAGCCTCTTGACAAGCTGGCAGCGGTCAAGATTTTGGATGCACTGAAGGGCTGATTTGAGGCTATGCATAAAGACATTATGAGAGAAGTCCGGCGCTTTGATTCAAAATGCCACTCTGATTTCTTTGAGCTCCACTCTGCGCCAAATGGCGGCGGGTGGTGCAACTGCGTTGCCTGGTGGGTTCCAACTTGGGAAGCGTGGAGAGACCGAAGAGCAGAAGAGAATCAGGCTCTTCGTGAGTCGCTCTGCTCGCGTGGTGAATATGACGGCTATCTGCTCTATGTCAACAATGAACCTGTTGGCTGGTGTCAAGTGGGTCCTCGGGACCGACTCGAAAAGCTTCGCAACCAGTTCGGGCTCAAACCTGACCCGAAGAGCTGGGCAATCACCTGTTTTTTCATTGCCAAGAGCCATCGATGCAGGGGATTGGCCTCGCACTTGCTGAGCGAAGTCTTGCTTGATTTGCAAGAGCGAGGTGTAAAGCGCGTTGAAGCCTTTCCCAAGCGGGGCGCGGGTTTGGGCACGCTCGATCTCTGGAATGGACCGGAAGCGATCTTTTTGAAAGGGGGCTTTAAGGTCTGGAGAGATGACCCGAAACGCCCTGTGCTAGTCAAAGAATTTTAGAATAGTTACATCGACAAATTCTCATTGCCTGAACAAGACCTTTTCGTTGTTGAACATCCGGTTTGCCAAGATCAAGCCAATGGTGGCGTAGATGGCCGAGCTTGCGAAGGTGATCGCAATGTGGGTCCAGTTGATCTCACCCATCAGAAGCTCTTTGATGACGGCCGTTGCGTTGTAGATCGGAATCAAGAATGCTTGAAAATTTGTCGGCGGGTCCATAAATGAGACAGCGAAGGCCGGAATCATCACCAGAAACGACATATAGGTCGTATAAGTCTGAGCCTCTTTGAAGTTCCTTGTCCAGATGTAAAGCGCAAAGGTGAGTGCGCTCATCATGGCCGAGACAATGGCGGTCATCCCAAATAGAAGAGCTAGCTCACTCCCGCCAATCGCAAACTTAAAGATGTCAAAGAGCTGGCTGTTGGGAAAGAGCTGCGGTCCAAACGTGAGCGAAAGAGCAAACCCTGCAAGCGAGAGCGTGGTTGCAGCCAGTGAGACGGTAAAGATCGTAAGAAACTTTCCCAGCACAAAGCTGGTGCGGCTTGGCGGCGCAACGAGCAAGGACTCCAGCGTTCCGCGCTCCTTCTCTCCGGCTGTGATATCAATCGCCGTCTGCGCGCCTCCAATGGCCGCATAGAGCACCAAAAATAGTGGGAGCAACAGACTCAAAAAGAAGCCACTGACGCGCTGTTCTGGTGCAACGTTGACAGACTGATAGGAAAAGGGATCAAGAACTTCTGCCGGGATGCCGCGCTGGACGAGCCGATCCCGCACCACGTCTCTGCGATAAGAATCTAGAATCTTTTCGAGTTTGTCAACAGCAGCCGTTGAATTGGAGTTTGAGACATCACGCTGGATGACCAGCTTTTGCGATGAATCTTCGCTCTGGACTGACTGGCTAAATCCCTGTGGCACGACGAGAACTGCAGCGATGTCGCCCTTTAAGAGAGCCGCTTGGGGATCAGCCGCATCGACAACCCGGAGCGGATCTTCGGTGTCTGAGCGAATCATCTCGACCAATTTTGGAGCCTCTTGAGAATTGATAATGGCGATAGACTGGGCTTGTTTTGCTTTCGATTCTTCTTGTGAGATCCGCAAGAAGTTGGGTCCAAAGACAAGCAGAGGCATCAAGAGGAGCGGGACCACAACCATTACAATGAGCGTTCGGCGATCCCGAATCGTATCGAGAAGCTCCTTGCCCCAGACCAGTCCGACGTGCTTAAGATGCATGAGAGACCTCCTGCACCAGCTTGACGAAGATCTCTTCGAGCCCCTTCTGCCCGCTCTGTTTCTGAAGCTCTGCAAATGTGCCGATGGCGGCGATCTTTCCTTTATTGATGATAGCAATTCGGTCGCAGAGCCTCTCGGCCTCATGCATCAAGTGAGTTGATAAGATCACGGTCTTGTCGGTTTTTTTATAGCTTTCGATGAATTCAAGCACCTGGCGTGCCGACATCACATCGAGTCCTGATGTCGGCTCATCAAAGAGGATTACGGGCGGATTGTGAATGATCGCAATAGCCAGTGCCGCTTTCTGTTTCATGCCCTTCGATAGATTCCCGGCGCGCTTCTCTGCAAATTCATCGATGCCGAGAGGTGGAAAGATCTCGGAGATGCGCTGCTTGATTTGATCTTCTTGCATATCACGAAGCCGGGCAAAATAGCGCACATTCTCTTCCACAGTGAGACGTCCATAGAGGCCCGTAGCTTCGGCCAGCACGCCAAGCTGGGTCCGCACCTTCTCCGGCTCGCGGGTCACTGAGATTCCATTCATGGCGATGTCTCCGCTTGTGGGCTTAAAGATTGTCGTGAGCATGCGCAGGGTGGTCGTCTTTCCGGCGCCGTTCGGCCCGAGCAGGCTAAAGATCTCACCCGATTTCACTTCAAAAGTGATTCCATCAACAGCAACAAAGTCTCCAAACTCTTTTCTGAGATCAGTGACTTGGATCATGATTCTCCTTCGGGTCTGTTCATAAAAAGCGCCTTATTCTTATCAAAGACGAATGAAATCAACGCCTGATCATGGTAAAGCAAATCAGGTCTAGAGAGGCTTACAGCTAAGATCAGTTGAAAGAGGGCTATTTGATTAAACCGAATTCTCGGCCAACCTCTTCAAAGACGTTGAGGGCAAAATCAAGCTGTTTGTCCGTATGCGTGGCCATATAGCTCGTTCGCAACAAGACGCGATTGTCCGGAACGGCTGGCGGCAAGACGACGTTGACATAGATGCCCTTCTCAAAGATCTTCTTCCAGACAAAGAGACCCTGATACAAATCGCCAACCACAATCGGAATGACCGGTGATTCAGAGGTTCCGGTATCAAAGCCCAATTTCTTGAGTCCGGTCATCATCTTGCAGGTGTTGTCCCAAAGCCTCTTTCTCCGGTCTGGCTCACTCTCAATGACGTCAACCGCTGCCAAGACAGAAGCACAAGAGGCCGGAGTCATGCTGGCGCTAAAGATGAGTGAGCGCGCTTTGTGCTGGATGTAGTCGATCACATACTGCTCACCTGCAACTACGCCGCCCAGCGAGGCAAATGATTTGCTGAATGTGCCCATCACAAGATCGACATCCTTCTCCACGCCAAAATGCTCGGCTGTGCCACGTCCATGATCACCCATCACGCCAAGGCCGTGGGCATCATCGACTAGAACTCTGGAGTTGTATCTCTTGGCAAGCTTCACAATCTCTGGCAGGGGGGCAAGGTCGCCTTCCATGCTGAAGAGCCCGTCAATCGCGATCATCCTGCCCTGATCATCCGGGCAGGTTTTTAGCACAGCTTCGAGGTCTATGGTGTCGTTGTGGCGGAAGCGCTTCATCTTGCCATAGGAGAGGCGCGCTCCATCCAGAATGCTGGCGTGGTTGAGCTTGTCGCAAATCAAAATGTCATTCTTCTCAATGATCGCTGAGATAGATCCCAAATTGGTCTGGAAGCCCGTTGAGAAGACAAGTGCTGCTTCCCGCTTCAAAAAATTGGCGAGGCGCTGCTCAAGCTCTTTGTGCAGATCCAGTGTCCCGTTCAGAAAACGAGAGCCACAGCTCGATGAGCCGTATTTTTTGATTGCATCGATCCCGGCCTGTTTCACTTTTGGATGAGTTGTCAGCCCCAGATAATTGTTGGAGCCGAGCATGAGCATCTTCTGTCCTTCGATGACCACTTCGGTATCTTCAGCGGTGGAGACGGGCCGAAAGAAGGGGTAGAAGCCCGCTTCTTTTGCCTGTTTCACCTCTTGCATCTCGCTCGAAGTTCTACATTTCTCAAAAATGTCCATCAAAATCCTCCCTGCCAGCTCTGTTGATGGCCAAGCCGCTTGCCCGTCCAGTCGTAATACCAGCTCAATGTGCGCTCAAGTCCATGCTCAAGACTGATTTTGGGTTCATATTCTAGCTCGTCACGAATCTTTTTGATCGAATAGTGATGCGGCCTATTCATCGTGCGAACCGCTAATGGGCTGATCAATGGCTCTTCACTGGGATGTGCCAATCTGCTCCAGGCAACACTGAGAGCCGAAAAGGCCAGTGCCAGAGTATAAGGTACCCGGATCGTTTTCAATGGCTGCCCCAAGACTCTGCTCAGCATGTCAATAATTTCGCGCAGAGTGCGTGTCGCGCCATCGGTGACGTTATAGGCTTGCCCTATGGCGTTTGCTCTTGTTCCGGCTAAAAGAAGGGCATCCACAACATCATCCACATAGACTAGATCGAGCAATTGAGCTCCTCCGGAGACGAGCGGGAAGCGGCCCTTCATCAAGAGATCCATAATTCTTGGAAGAAAGTTTAAATCACCGGGCCCATAGATGACACAAGGCCGCAAAATGACCACTTCGATCTTGCTCTTCACTTCAAGCTCTCGGACCGCTTTTTCCGCAAGAATCTTGGACTCTGAATAGTACCCATTGGCTCTGTACGATGCGCTCTCTTCAATCCCGATCTGTGATAAGCCGCCATAGACGGCGACAGAGCTGACAAAGACAAAACGCTTAACACTCGCTTGGATTGCGGCTTCTAAGAGATTTTTGGTCCCTTCTACATTGGTCTTGATGAGATGCTCTCGATTTCCCTGATGGGGCAATGCCACTTGAGCCGCGCAGTGATAGACGACATCAAACTCTTCCATCGCGGCCTGAATGCTCTGGGGATCGCGCAAGTCGCCTTGGGCTAGTGTAACGCCCATGTTGGCCAGCGACTCGCCCTTGGCTCGATCTCGCACAAGAGCTTTTGTGATATCCCCCCGCTCGATGAGGCGCCCCGCAAGACGACTTCCTACCAGCCCGGTCGCGCCTGTGACCAGTGCTCTCATAGCGACCAGTTTTACATGTCGCTCTAAGGGATTGCAAATCAGTATAATCGAATGGATGGGACAAAAGTCGCAGATACTGAAGCTCACCGATGAAGTGGAAGCGCTCGATTTGGCACTCTATCTGCCGGATGAGCGCACACTTGTTTTGGCCGATGTCCATGTGGGCTATGAGGCGGCACTGTTGCGAGAGGGTACTCTGCTGCCCAAGCGCCATCTGCAAGCTCTCTCAGACAGGCTGAATCGAATCCTGGAGAAACTGGAAGTCTCGGCAGAGAATCCGCTCAATCGGGTGATCGTCAACGGCGATCTGAGCCATCAGTTTGGCTTTTTGACCTATCAAGAATCACTCGACTCGTTTCATCTGCTAAATAGACTCGATGCGCTTTGCAACGAGATCATTTTGCTCAAGGGCAATCACGATGGGAACCTGATGCCGCTCACCGAGAGTGGCAAACGGGTGCTGCTTTATGATTCGTATCAGCTTGATTCTGTGCTCTTTATGCACGGAAACAGAGAGATGGAAGAGATTCCTGAATCAATAAAAACCATTGTCATCGGACATGAGCACCCAGCCATAGGGCTGCGGGACCGCGTCACGGGGCGTGTGGAGCTTTACAAGTGCTTTCTTGTAGGAGAGTATCGTGGTGTGAAGTTGATTGTGCAGCCTTCGTTCAATCCACTAGCGCATGGGAGTGACCTCACTCGTGAGAGCTGTCTCTCTCCACTCTTAGATGAAAGACAAATTTTGAGCTTTGAAGTCTATCCAGTCTCAGACGACGGCATTGTCATTCGCTTTGGGTTATTGGGTGACTTGATCCAGTCTGAAGAGGAGTTGGGGGCGCGCATTGGCCAGCATCCAGATCCGAAGTATTGAAGTCTATGGTCATCACGGGGTCTTTGAGCAAGAGCGCCAGCAAGGGCAATTTTTCAAAATTGACTTGAAACTGAAGCTGAGAGAGATGCCAAAGAGAGATGAATTGAGCGAGACAGTCGATTATGCCGAAGTGATTGAAGAGGTGAGAATACTGAGCGAGAAGAAGTCATATAATTTATTAGAGTGCTTTGCTCAGGCGATTGGCAAGCAATTATTAGAGAAATTTGATAGATTAGAGATGGTTGATGTACGAGTCCGAAAACGGCTTCGAGGTGCTGGTGCGGACTTGGATTGGGTAGCTGTGCGAGTAGAGGTTTTGCGAGAAAAGGATATGCGGCGTGAATGAAAGGGTTTTTCTAGGGCTTGGCTCCAATCGTGGGGACCGCCAGACCCAAATTGAATGTGCCATTCAGGCCATCTCGCAGTTGCCCAGTACCACTCTAGCTGCCTCTGCTTCACTCTATGAGTCGGAGCCTGTTGGAGTGGAAGAGCAGCCTCGTTTTTTGAATACAGCACTTGAGATTCAAACTGAGATAGATCCAAAGGGATTGTTAGCAAGTTTAAAGGGGATTGAAGAGGAGTTGGGTCGCCAGCAGGGTGCCCGTTGGGGTCCCAGAGAGATTGATCTCGATATTCTGCTTTACGGAGATCGAATCATCCAGGATGCCCAATTGGAGATTCCCCACCCGGAGATGCACCACAGGCGCTTTGTCTTGGTTCCGCTGGCCGAGATCGCTCCTGAGCTTCATCACCCCCGGTTGAATCAAACGATTCGGCATCTGCTCCAATCTCTTGAGGATGAGAGAGGAGTATGGCTATTTCCAAACGATCCAAGCCATCGAAGCAGCAGCGAGAGCCTGTTGTCGAAAAAGAGATTCTGGTCGATGCGCGCACCGATGTAAAGCGAGTCGCCCTTTTAGAGAACGGGCGGCTGATGGAGATCTATTATGATGATCCTAAGCACGCCCGCCTCGTCGGAAACATCTACAAAGGGATTGTCAGCGACGTTCTGAGCGGCATCAGTGCTGGCTTTGTCAACGTCGGCGAAGATGAGAACCTCTTTCTGCCCACCAAAGAATTGAGCGCCGGCTTTCTCAAAGACAAGAATCTGAGACGCGCTGACAACATTCCCATTGGTAAGGTATTAAAAGCGGGTCAGCAGCTCATCATTCAAGTCAAACGCGAGGGGATTGGGGAGAAGAACCCGCAAGGGACTACCCGCATCAGTCTGGCCGGGCGCTATTGGGTCTTTTTGCCACAGGATGAGCGGCTTGGCGTCTCTCGCCGCATTGAAGAGTTCAAAGAGTCAAGACGTCTCAAGGAGATTGGCCGTGAGCTGAAGCGCGACGGCGAGGGACTGATTGCACGCACGGCAGCCCAAAGTGCCAGCCAAGAAGATTTGGAGCGCGACTTCAAATTTCTCTTAGGAACCTGGAAGGGCATCCTCGACAAAGCCTCGAAGGCCACCGCTCCCAAGCTGATCTATCAAGGCCAAGGTGTTGTAAAGAGTATCGCCAGAGACCGCCTGATGCGCGATGTCACGAAGGTGATCGTTGACTCCAAAAAGGCCTTTGACGAGCTGATAGAGTTCCTCAAATACCTGCACATGGAAGAGTACGTCAAGCACGTTGAGCTCTATAAGGGCAAAAAGCCGCTCTTTGAAGTTCGAGGTGTTGAAGAAGAGATCCGGCTTTCGATGGAGCCCAAGATCTACTTGCCAGGTGGCGGCTCGATCATCATTGCCGAGATGGAAGCGCTCACGGCCATTGATGTCAACACGGGCAGTGATACGCGCCATCGCAACCAAGAGCTGGCCATTTTGAACACAAACCTAGAGGCTGCCGTCGAGATTCCGAGACAACTGCGTCTTCGTAAGATCAGCGGCATCATTGTGGTTGACTTCATTGATATGAAAGAGATAGCAAACGAAGACAAGCTGGTCGAGTGCATCAAGTTTGAATTGAAGAAAGACCGAGTCCCTTCTGATTTTATTGACATCACGGCGCTAGGTCTGATTGAGATCACTCGCAAGCGCGAGGGCGAGAGCCTGCAAGATATGCTGAGCGAGGATAACGAGGATGAAGATTAGGCTTTCATTTCAACAGACTCAATTTATTTCAGGGATTGGTAGAGTGCGGTCATCTAAAATTAGTTCAATTGCTTGTGCGAGATTTTCCTTAGCTTCAGCTACGCTCTTCCCTTGCCCGTTGGCTCGAGGAATCTCCGGGCAATAGGCAATGAACCAATCCCCATCGTGCTCGATCACAGCTGTAAATTCGTGTTTCATAACAACGACATAGTAATGAGATTGACTTGTTATGTCTACAGGAAGCTACTTGTGAAATCTCTGGATTCCGGCTCGCGCTTCGCTTGGCCGGAATGACAATCAATTTAATGTTCGTCATTCCCGTGAAAACGGGAATCCAGGAATTTACAACGTCCTAAGTTCCAGATCACACTTCACTTTGCACTCTTTGATCAACTGGAGTGCAACCCGATGCGATTTCCCTCGCTATCCAAAACAATCGCTCGCCATCCATACGGGCCAATCTGGTGTTTCTCTTTGAGCACCTTCCCGCCGTTCTTTGGAACGGCAGCGACTGCCTCATCCAGACGCCCTTCACAGTTGAAGTAGACCAAAATGCCATGATCCCCTGGGTGATCCTCTTCAGAAACATAGATGCAGCCACCCAATTCAGCCCCTTCGTGCGGAAACACCCCGATGGACATGCCCGGATACTCTTCTTTCTTGACCTTTTGACCCAGGATCGCTGAATAGAACTTGATGGCGCGGTCAAGGTTTATAGCTGGAAGATCGAACCAGACAAGTTGATTAGCCATGCAGACCTCCTCGGTGATTTGGCAGACCAGAATCTAGCAGCCCAGATTGTATCAAAAACTCGCAGGGATGGGAATAGAAGAGTCTTGAAGGCATGGGATGGGTAGGGTACACTTAAAAACCAATTTGGGCGTATAGCTCAGTGGCGAGAGCGCTCGCCTCACACGCGAGAGGTCTCAGGTTCAAATCCTGATACGCCCACCAGGGAGCATTTGAGATGAATAAACAATGATGATTGGAAAGTTGAAAAGAGTTTCGTTACGAGAAGTGTGGAAACATGAAGCAAGTGATTTTACAGGCTGGTTACAAAAAAACTTAGATTTATTAAATGAGCTTTTGGACTTTTCGCTGGCAAATGCAGAACGAGAAAAGGCTGCAGGTGCGTTTAAGGTTGATCTTCTGGCTCAGGACGAAGACAGAGGCTTAGTAATTATTGAAAATCAATTGGAGAAGAGTGATCACGATCATCTTGGGAAGCTTGTTACATATACAGCTGCCTTCGGTGCAAAGAAAGCAATATGGTTTGTCGCTGATCCGAGACCTGAACATATACAAGCGATTGCCTGGTTAAATGAAACATCTTCCTCAAAGTTTTATCTAGTCAAGGTTGAAGCTGTTCAAATTGATAAACCAAGATGTGCTCCGTTATTGACGCTGATAGTTGGACCAAGTGAAGAAGGACGTAAAGTTGGCGAAACTAAGAAGGAGCTTGCAGAGCGCAACGATATTCTTTTGAGATTTTGGAAAAACCTCTTAGAAAAAGCCAAAGGTTATGTAAAGCTACATTCAAATATCACTCCAAGTCAGGCTAACTGGATTGGGACGAGTGCTGGAAAACGAGGGCTAAATTTTAATTATGTAGTCCGTCAGCATGAATCAAGTGTTGAGTTGTATATCGATAGGGGTAAAGATGAAGAAGCAAAAACAAAACACATTTTTGATAAGTTATACAACAATAAGGTCGAAATCGAGTCATTATTCAAAGATCAGTTAGAATGGCAAAGGCTTGAAGAAAAGCGTGCATGCCGCATACGAAAGACAATCAAATCTGGTGGTTGGAAAGATGAATCAAAATGGCCTCAGATCCATAAAAATTTAATTGATTTAATGATGAGTCTTGAAAAGTCATTGGAACCTTACGTTGCAAAGCTCAAAATCTAAGGTACGCGAAGTTGATATCTATTAATTTAGAGAACGAGCGGACTTAACGAACATTGAATTATCACTATCTAATGATGACTCTCCCAACTCTCCCCACAAACAGCAAACGCGGCAAACTGAGCTGGACTGGCGATTCCAAGATCAAGATTGAATGGGAAGATGGCCACGCCAGCCTCTACACATTGACCTATCTGAGAAGAGCCTGCCCCTGCGCCCGCTGCAAACAATGGCCCAAGAAAGAGGCCGATGGCTTTCCGGCCCTGCCCGAGGCACAAGCCCGAAATATTCAGGCCAATGCCGTTCATCCTGTTGGACGCTATGCCATTCAGTTTATGTGGAGCGATGGCCACATGACGGGCTACTACCCCTATGAATATCTGAGAAAGATCTGTCCCTGTCCTGAATGCACCACAAAGAGAATCCCCCTGGCCTAGACCAGAGGGATTCTCAAACGGAATAGAAAATGGGTCTGTTTGACTACTCTTATTCGTATCTCAAGGCTTCAATCGGATTGACACGCGCCGCTTGCCATGCAGGATAGAGCCCACTTAGCACGCCGACTACAATCCCGACGATGACGGCAGCAATATAGACTGGCCAGACAAATACGAGCGGAATGGCCTCGTCCATTTGGAAGAGCGAGACCGTCAATTGGTTGAAGAGCACTGATAATCCAATTCCTGCCGCGATTCCAATTACGGCTCCAATGACACAGATGATCATGGCTTCGGTCAGGAAGAGCTGAATCACCCCTCGGCGCGTCGCGCCCGTCGCCTTCATCACGCCGATCTCCCGGGTGCGCTCTTTCACGGTGACGAGCATGATGTTCATAATCCCGATCATGCCCACCAGAAGCGCCACGACAGCAACGCCTCCCAGGAATCCACCCACTTGAGCAAAGCTCTTCTCGATCTCATCCACAATCTCTTTGAGTGTGTTGACCGTGATCTTGCGGTCGTCACCGATGAGCTTGCGGGCGTCCGAATTGTAGCTGTCAAAGTACTCTTTCAATTGGTCGGCTACGGCTGTGACTCCATTGATGTCGGCCACGCTGACTACGACGCCCGTATAGACGCTGACGTCGGTCCCATTGAGATTTTCCGTATAGCCCTGGTAGAAGGGGCTGACGTACGAGTTGGTCCCGCCGATGAACTCGGACTTCTTTACCAGACCAACAATGGTAAGCTCTTCGGAATGAATCTCTTTATTCTTCAGATAGCGAAGCTGCACTTTCTGGCCGAGGATGCGGCTCGATAATGCAGGATTTGTAGTAGCATTTTCGCAGGTCTTCTTGTTGGCATCCTCTTGTGCGGTGGTGATCCCATCGCCAATATCGCCCTTCAAAAGCGCTTCGCAGATGGTCTGGGAGGTCTCCGCACCAACTACAATCTCAGCAGAGCCATTGATATCTACAAAGCGCCCCGCATTGATCGGAATGATGCTGCTGCTGGTGGTGATGCGAACGTTGGCACTCTTCAAGAGTTTTCCGTTGTATTTGATTGGGTTTCCGTTGACCGGCGCAAAGACATCGGCTGCCAGAACACCATCCATCGCTTTTACATTGGCCACATCTTGATCCGTGAAGACGCGGTCGGAGCCAAAGAGACCCTGGCTTCCTTCGACGGTCACATTGATCATGTTGGCCCGCAGCAGGTCTTTCGTGAGGACGTTGAGCAGGGCTGACTGTAGGCCCTGAGTCATCGTGACGACCGCAATAACAGCCGCGATTCCAATAGTCACACTGAGTACAGCTAAGACGTTTCTCATCTTGTGGCCGAGGATGTTGGTAAAGCTCAGCCGAAAGGCATCACGCTGCTCCACGAGTCGCCACCTCCGCAACCTGTTTCTCAATCTTTCCATCGACCATGTAGATCATTCGTTCTGAATACGATGCAACGCTTGAATCATGCGTCACCGTGATGATCGTTCGCCCTTCATCATTCAGCCCTTTGAATAATTCCAGAATTGACTTTCCCGTCTTGGAATCGAGGTTTCCGGTTGGCTCATCGGCGAAGATGAGCTTGGGATCATTGATCAGTGCGCGGGCGACGGCCACACGCTGGCGCTCACCACCGGAGAGCTCGCTCGGCATGTGCTTCACTCGCTGGCCAAGGCCGACACGCTCTAAAATCTCCATAGCTCGCGTCTTGCGCTTCCGCTTGGGAATTGTCTTGACAAAGCTCATCGGGAGCATCACATTGGCCAGCGCGCTGACGCGGGGTATGAGATTGAAGGTTTGGAATACGAAACCGATCATCTCGCCGCGCATCTTGGCAAGCTGCTTGTCTTTGAGCTTGCTGATGTCCTTTCCAGCCAGAATCAGCGTTCCCGATGTCGGCCTGTCGAGACAGCCAATCAGGTTCATCAGCGTGCTCTTGCCTGATCCGGATGGGCCCATGATGGCCAAGGACGCACCCTCTTCAATGGTGACGTCGACGCCATCGAGAGCATGGACATCCACGCTCCCCATGCGATAGATCTTGGTGAGATTCTTCGCTTGCACTACAAGCGGCATGGTTTATGCCTCCCCCAGGATTGTGAATCCGCCTTCAAAGAGATCGAACCGAAAGACCGTGAGGAATGAGCCGCTGAGGCGCACTTGAAGAGTCATAGTTCCACCATTCCGAAAGACCGTGAAGGTCACCGGAACACTTGGATCTTTGAACCGGATGAGATCTCCCACATCAAGCCTGTCTCTGACGGCCTTTCCATCCACCTCGGTAATAATATCTCCGACTTTGAGCCCGGCCTGTGCCGCAAAGGAGCCATCGGCGACTGACTTGACCAATGCGCCGCTCGCATTGGGCGCGTTGTCCAGCTCGACTCCAGCCAGAGAGGCTGTTGAAGAGATGAACCCTAAAAAGCGCCCTTCTTTGTCGCAGATCTTGGCCACCGCTTCCGCAGAGCATGAGATGAGATCGGCCTTGAATGAATCCTGGCTCACCTCATAGCGATGGGCGGTGAACTTGGCTTGGGTCTTTACGTCTTGAACGATCACATCGGGCAGATGTTTGATGGTTAGCTCGACCAGCGGGTTGTTAATATCGGTCGGATCGAAGGCATTGAGTGTTGTCTCTTTGCTGATATCGAGCTTGAGCTTTTCGTTGATGTACTGCTGCAACAATAAAAATTGGCTGGCCGCGATGCCTGTGGTCACTACGTTGTCTTCTAAGATAACATCACGCTGGCGCTCTTCTGCTGTCTCTCCGGGCGCCTGGCGCTTCTGGTGAATCGAGGCGACCTGGTCTTTCACAGTGACGTCAATCTCCAGCGTGCCGCGATCGGTCTCGGAGTTGGCGTTGTACGAAACGAGATTGAAGTCAGGTGTGAAGATGACAGTTTCCGTGAAAATTTTATCCGTGCCGAAGTCCAAAATTAACTGATCGGAGAGGGCTTGAAAGTTGGAAACAAGCTGGAAGTTGCCATTCGCCAGCTGTGTGTAGGTGAAGTTTTCGACGCCAGCGTCTTGATTGAGCTGGAAATAAAAGTTGCCAGTATCCACATTCTGCTGTGAGAGCCCAACAGCCGAAAATCCCAGTAACAGACAGATGATGCCACATGCAATTTTTCTCATAGCCTTCCTCCTGTGTCGAACGTCGGCTTCATGGCTGAGCTTATACTCTGACGTCTCGTCAGGGTCAAGCCATCTTGTTTTGAGATGCCTTTCATCCCGTCACAATCATGACATACCATCGTAGCATAACAATGTTACACAAGCAAGAGAGTGTTGGATTTACAGAACCCTTCGGAATGGAGGTATGATCTTCTTTTCGGATTTGGACTGAGAAGGCCAAAGCTCTCTGCGAGCTTGACGTGAGCCCTCATCTCCAATGATAAGAGCACGGATGCTATTCTTAACCTGCTGGAGCAGAGGAATTCTGTGCGAGCCAGCCTGCTGGATCAACCTGGCGACTCTTGCATTCGAATGCAGCTCGCGATAGCGCTCCGCTCCCAATTGTGCTGACCAGCACATGTCTGCCCTCCCATGAGCAGATTGATTCTCTGCCTCTTTGAATCTCAGTTCATTCATTGCACGATGTATATGCTGATTTGAGCTTTTGGGTTCATGAGACGGACAGGATTATGAAAGTCTTGTTCAAGGATCTTCTGAACCCAAGCCGATTCTCTTCATCTTGGTGGCATCTAAAATGAGTGAGTGCTTCCTTATTTTTGAAGAGCAGGACACGCCACTGTTAGACTCTTTCTATGAAAAGCAGAATTGAGTTACCACGTTTCGAAGGTTGCTTTGTCTGTGGCAATCCGCAAGGGAACCCGAGTGCCTTGCAGCTTCGTTCATACTATGACAATGGCATTGTTGAGGCTGAATTTGTGCCGCAGGTTGAGCACAGCGGCTATCCTGGAATTACACACGGCGGAGTTTTGGTGAGTCTGCTCGATGAGATCTCCATCTGGGCAGCATCTTTTGCGGCAGATTGTTTCTGCGTCACACGCGATCTCAACACGAAGTTTTTTAAGCATGCCAAGCCCGGAGAGACGTTGCACCTATCTGCCAAAGTGACTGAGCTTCGAAAATTGATCACAGTCGAAGCTCATATTATCAATGACAGCGACGAAAAGATTGCCACTTCGACCGGGCGCTTCTTCCCCAGCCTTGCCTGAAGAATGGAGACGCTGGAAGCCCGTCACAAGCGACTGAGAATGCCATCCAAAAGGCGTGTCAGATCGCTTGCCCGATTACGAGTTATTTGGAGGACATCGTCATGGCGCAGCTCGCCATTTCGGACGTCCCCTGCGCCATAATTCGTGACGCAGGAGATGGCCAAAATGTCCATTCCCGCGTGTCGTGCAGCGATGGCCTCCGGGACGGTGGACATGCCCACCACATCGCCTCCTAACATCTTGTAAGCGCGAATCTCAGCTGGCGTCTCGAACATAGGACCCGGAGTGGCCACGTAGATTCCTTGATGAAGTGGAATTTTTTGTTGCACAGCAGATTCTTTTGCAATTTTTAAAAGTTTCTTAGAATAAACTTCGCTCAGATCTGGAAAACGTGGGCCGAGTGCATCTATATTTTCGCCACGCAGGGGATTCTCTGCCATAAAATTGATGTGATCCCGGATGAGGACAAAATCCCCAACTCTATAATTCTGATTGATAGCGCCTGCAGCATTGGTGAGAATCAAAACCCGCATTCCAAGCAGCTTCATCAGGCGAATCGAAAAGACAATCTCATTCATCGAAAAGCCTTCGTAATAGTGAGCTCTGCCACGCTGGATCAGAATCTCTCTGCTCGTGCGCTGTCCCAGATGCCACTCGCCAGCATGCCCTTCCACAGAAGGCTTTGGGAAATGCGGCAGCTCTGTCCACGAAAAGCGGGTCTCATTGAGTAGATCGGGTATGGTACCCGAAAGACCAGAGCCAAGCACAATGCCAATCTCAGGGATTTTTTTATAGCGGGCGCGAATATATTGACTGGCTTCCTGTAGTTTTCCCCACTCTGCATTCATGATAGTTAAAAATTAATCCCAGAGCATCAGGCTGCGCTTGAGGCGCTGCAGCCCAAGGCGAATTGCCCTGGCGCGGACTCGCGCGATTCCCTTGACTTCCATCAGCACTTCTTCTGTGGCAGCCGTTATCTTCGAGAGCGTGCCAAAGCTCTTCACCAGCCGCTCAATCACCACGACAGGAATGCGGGGAATCTGGCTCAGCACGCGATAGCCTCTGGAATCAATGATCTCATCGAGCGATTCTTCACGCCCCTCATAACCCAATATCTCAATAATCTTCTCAGTTGAGAGGAGGTCTTCAGGTGAGAGGTTTTTGAAATCCTCAATGATCTTCTCGGGTGCGCGCTTGCCAAGCTGAACATCGCGAATGACCATCTGCAGCTCATCCATGACATCGAGCATCAGCCAGTCGAGCTGTAATTCCAGCAGTTCCTTCTCTTCGCCCAGCTCAATAAAAAATCGCTCAATGTCTTCTTGAATAGCCAGCATCTGCACGATCGTCTGGATGAAATTCGCAATGTGATAGGGCAGCACGCGCCCTTCTAGCTCAATGGCTGTCAGTTCTCTAGAGAGGTCATCAAAGGTGAGACGGTATTGCTCCAGGATGCGCAAAGCCTGATTGGCACGCGCTGTAAGCGTGACAGTGTCCATCAGCATGTGCTTGTAGTCACCACAGTAGATTGTGACGCGTCCGCGGCTGGCCGAGATGGCGATGACGCTGACACCCAGTTGGCGCGCGACTTTCTGGGCAGTCAGATGGCGAGTTCCTGTCTCTTCCGAAGGAATTGTGGGATCGGGCACGAGATAGGCGTTGGCAAAGAGAATTTTGGAGAGGCTCTCATCCATGACAATGGCGCGGTCCATCTTGGAGAGCTCAACAAGTTTTGGAGGGGTGAGCTCGGTGTAAAGCTCAAAGCAGTTGTGGACAACTTGCTTGGCCTTCTCCTCATCGGCAATCACCAAGAGGCCACCTTTGCCCAGATCGACCATGCTATTGATCGCCTGACGCAGAAGAGTTCCGGGCGCAGTCGCCTCTAAAATCTTGAGCAGTCTCTCGTCTCTCTCTGTGGCGATCTCGTCTGCCAAAAGGGGCACCTCGTACTAAAATTTAGAGGCCAAGCGCCTCCATCGCCTCCTCAATTCCTGAGGCTTCCATTATTTGTAACCCAGGCTCATCCATCTTCTCTGTAGTCGGGATCACGGCGCGGCGATATCCAAGCTTGGCTGCTTCAGAGAGCCGCTTCTTAAGAGCCCGCACTTTTCGAAGCTCGCCCGAGAGCCCAATCTCTCCAATTACAATCGTCTCCCGGTCAATCGCCCGATTCTTGTAGCTGGAGACAATTGCCGCGACGACTCCTAAATCCATGGCCGGCTCGCGGAGCGACAATCCACCAGCGACATTCAAATAGACATCATCGCCGCTGATGTGCAGCCCTAGCCGCTTCTCAATGACCGCGAGCAGCAGCGCCATGCGGTTGGGATCGAGTCCCGTCGCCCGGCGCTGTGGGAAGTTGGAGCGAGTCGATGCGACTAAAGCCTGAATCTCAACGAGAATGGGGCGTGTCCCTTCGAGGCTGGGCGAGATGACCGAGCCTGGCTTTGCCTCCCCGGTCCGCTCGATAAAAAATTTGGATGGATTCTCGATCTCGCGCATTCCAGACTCGTTCATCTGGAAGACGCCGATCTCTTCGGTTGAGCCATAGCGGTTCTTGACCGCTCTCAAGATGCGAATGTCGCTATCCCGTCCGCCTTCAATGTAGAGGGCAACATCGACCAGATGCTCAATCGCTTTGGGTCCAGCAAATTCACCGCTCTTGGTGATGTGGCCGATCAGAAAGACCGGGATCTTTTGAGATTTGGCAAGCTGGCTCAGCTGAAACGTGACCTCGCCCACTTGATGGATGGTGCCAAGCCCCTCCTTGATCATGCCGGGAAAGATGGTCTGGATTGAATCGGCAATGAGAGCCGCAGCCTGGATCTCGACGACCACTTTGCTGATGGCGCCCAGCCGCTGCTCGTTCAAGATCATGAGGCGCGCCGAGTCGCGGATTCCGACGCGCTCTGCGCGAACTTTGATCTGGGCCGGAGCCTCTTCACCTGAGATATAAAGAATAGGCTTTTTGGAGATCTCGGCAAGCCGACCTGCCACTTGCAGCATCAGCGTGGATTTGCCGATGC
Source organism: Candidatus Acetothermia bacterium (assembly GCA_016201405.1). Taxonomy (GTDB): domain Bacteria; phylum Bipolaricaulota; class Bipolaricaulia; order RBG-16-55-9; family RBG-16-55-9; genus JACQCZ01. The sequence goes on from JACQCZ010000007.1 coordinate 146,263, forward strand.
CAGGCTCGCCACCCACTAGGATTGTTGAGCCGCGAAGCGCGCCGCCGCCCAAAATGCGGTCGAATTCCTCAATGCCACTGGCCCAGCGGCCACCCGCTTCGACGGGAATCTCATCCAGCCGGCGGGGAGGCTCGTATGAGATTTTTTCGGAAATAGCGCCAGGCTGCGCCTCTTGGAAAGTGTCCCACTGGCCGCATTGCGGGCAGCGGCCCAGCCACTTGAGAGATGAATATCCGCAGCTACTGCAGCGGTATTCCATCTAAGCCATCACGGTGCAGGGGATTCTACGCTGACCTTGTCCGCCCGCGCCTCTTTTGTGAAGCGCAAGACGCCTTCTTCTGCGGTGATGTGGATATGATCTCCCTTGGTGAAGTCGCCTTCGAGAATCTTGTCTGAGATGGGGTTCTCGACCAGCTTCTCCAACGTTCTTCGAAGTGGGCGGGCGCCATACTTCAAGTCGAAGCCTTGCACCATAATGATCTTCTTGGCTTCGGACGTGATGTCGATCACGATCTCGCGCTCAGCGAGCCTCTTCTCCAGCTCCTTGATCATCAGCTCCGAGATGGCATCCACATCGTTTTCGGTAAGTGGATGAAAGACAATGATGTCATCGAGCCGGTTGAGAAACTCAGGCCGGAAGACCTCTTTGACTTCGGTCATGACGCGCGTCTGGATCTCTTGATAGTTGAGCTTTCCGCTCTCCTTGCCGACGCCAAAGCCAAGGGTGCTCCGGTCGGTGATCATCTTGCTCCCGATGTTTGAAGTCATGATCAAGACGGTGTTTCTGAAGTCCACTCGCCGTCCCTGAGCGTCGGTGAGTGCGCCATCATCCATGATCTGAAGCAGCAAGTTAAAGACATCGCGGTGGGCCTTCTCGATCTCGTCGAAGAGAATGACCGAGTAGGGCCGCCGCCGAACGGCTTTTGTCAATTCTCCCGCCTCTTCATACCCGACATAACCGGGCGGTGCTCCAATCAGGCGAGAGATGGAGAAGCGCTCCATGTACTCGCTCATGTCAATGCGGATCATCGCCTCATCGTCACCAAATAAGAACTCGGCCAGAATCTTTGCCAGATATGTCTTTCCAACTCCGGTGGGACCGAGGAACATAAAGCTGCCGATGGGGCGCTTGGGGTCTTTGACTCCGGCATAGGCGCGCCGGATAGCCCGTGAGATGGACTGCAACGCCTCTTCTTGATTGATATAGCGCTTGTGAAGCTCCTGCTCCATAAAGAGGACACGATGAGACTCTTCCATCTTCATGTGCCCAACTGGAACACCCGTCCAGCTGGAGACCATTTCGGCAATGTGATCAGAGGTGACGGTGCCTTCATGCTCGCGGAACTCCTGACGCAGCTCGGCCAGGCGGTCGCGAAGCGAATCTTGGCGGTCGCGAAGCTCGGCAGCCCGCTCGTAATCTTGCTCTTTGGCTGCGGCCTCTTCATCTTCCATCAGCGCCCGCAAATCATCTTCCAGTGTGCGAATCTCAGGGGATGGCGCAGAGCCATCGAGCTTGATCTTGGCCGCTGTCTCATCCACCAGATCAATGCTTTTGTCAGGCAGAAAGTGATCGGTGATATAGCGGTCGGAGAGCTTGGCCGATGCCCAAAGTGCCTCTTCCGAGATCTTTACCCGGTGGTGCGTCTCATAGCGGGGCTTTAGCCCTTTGAGAATCTGGACCGTCTCTTCAATCGAAGGCTCATTGACCACGATCTTCTTAAAGCGGCGCTCCAGCGCCGGATCTTTTTCGATGTACTTGCGATATTCATCGAGTGTGGCTGTCCCAATGCACTGAATCAGACCTGAGGCTAGTGGCGGCTTTAGAATAGACGACGCGTCAATAGCACCTTCTGCGCCGCCAGCGCCGACCACTGTGTGCAGCTCATCAATAAAGAGAATGATATTTCCGGATTCAACGACTTGATTGACTAGGTTCTTTAAGCGCTGCTCAAACTCGCCGCGGTATTTGGTTCCGGCGACCATGCTGGCCATATCAAGCTCAATAATCTCTTTATTGAGCAGCGGTGCCGGAACATCTCCGGTAGCGATCCGTTGAGCCAGGCCCTCTACCACAGCCGTCTTGCCGACGCCCGGCTCACCCACGACGGCCGGATTGTTCTTCTTGCGACGGCTCAAGGTCTGGATGATCTGCTGAATCTCGCGCTCGCGGCCAATGACCGGATCAAGCCGCCCCTCCTTGGCCTCTTCGACCAGATTTCTTCCAAACTCCAAAGACTTCCAGCGCTTCTCATCTCGTCTCGCTCTGCTGCTCATCAGACCTTTCTCCATGGCGGGGGCAAAGTGCCGCCGCACGTCATCGGCGTCAATCTTGAAGCGGCGAAGGATTTGGGTGGCGACGCTCTCTTCCTCCTCCAGTAAGGCAATGAGGAGGTGCTGTGAATAGATCATTTGAGAGCCATACCGCTGCGCTTCGTCATAGGCTTTATAAATAATCCGCTTGAGCTGGGGCGTAGATTTCAAAGGCGGGGTTGTATAGCGAGAATCCCCTTGTCCGATCTCGCTCTCCACCTGCTCTGAGACTTTCTGATGCGTGATTCCGTTCTGCTCCAAAAACTTAAAGACGGCTGTCCCCTTGAGCCGTGTAAAGGCGAGGAGCAGATGCTCTGTTCCCACATAATCGTGGTTCCATCCCTCTGCCTCTTGCGTGGCATAGCCCATCACTTTTTGAGCTTCAGGGGAGAATCTGTCGTACATCTCATTCATGGCTGGACCACACTCCGAGGGCACCTTGAGCGCCAGAATATGCGCTTGCAGTATAAATTAGCATTCAAATGGAGTCAAGGAATCTCTGTCACCAAGATCACTCTTGGTGACCTGCAAGTGGAAGCATGCAATTTTTTGCTGGCGATGGTGATGAACGTCACAACCAGGTGATTGTCAATGCTTGAACCCATACTGGCCTGATTTATCAGTAGTGGGTCAGTTTGATTATTTTCTGATCAAACAGCGCCACGAATGGGGAATCCTCGCAACAGTCGCGGGAAACCCAATGGCTCCCTTTTCGGCTCATACCGCATCGCCACAATCCCCGAGCCGAATTCCAGCCGGCTCACGAGCTTCAAGTCGAGCGGCTTCGATAGCCCCGCGAACAACGTCGGCCCGTGGCCTGCTAGTCTGGGATGCACTATGAACTCGTACTCATCGATCAATCCCAGTTCCGTCAACGCCAGCGCGAGCTTCACGCCTCCCACGAACAGTCCCTTGCCCGGCTCCCGCTTGAGCTGCTGAACGGCCTTCCCTAGATCCCCGCGCACGAGCTCCGCGTTCCAATCGACCCGGTCCAGGGTGCTCGACACGACGTACTTCTTCGCCGCGTCGATCGTCCGGGCGAAAGGTTCCATCCACTCTTCCATCCAATCCGGCCTTGCTCCCGTCTGTGCCGGCGCCCGCCATGCTGCCTCCATCATTTCGTAAGTCACCCGGCCAAAGAGGAGGGCATCGGCCTGGGCGATGATCTCGGCCGCGTGACGATGCAACTCTTCGTCCGGTAAACCTGCCCGATGATCGCAGCATCCGTCCAATGTGACGTTGATGGAATACCGAAGGGGTCGCATCACGTAAGCGTACCACCGATGGGGTAGACGATCAAGGTTACGGCTTCCCTCCGGAATCGGCGTTCAGCGTTGCCGGAATCCCCAAGAGTTCAAACTGGCCCACTACCGATTTGTGTCACTGCCCGCCTCTCTTTACAATAAGCTATTTGCTCTATATTTTTTTGAAAACAGGTGAAGATCATTATGGCCAAGAAGATTCGCGGAAAAGTATTTATTGTTGGCAATGACGTAAACACCGATGAGATCATCCCGGCGCGCCACTGCACGACGACTGACTTAGATACCTTGGGGCCGCACGCTCTTGAAGATCTGCACGAATCCAAGAATCCCGCCAAAATTCCCTTCAAGGCGGGCGAATACACGATCATGATCGCGGGAGACAATTTTGGCTGCGGGAGCTCGCGGGAGGTTGCGCCATTGGCGCTTCGCAAAGCCGGAATTGAGGCGGTAATTGCCCCGTCGTTTGCCAGAATCTTTTATAGAAATTCGATCAACATGGGGCTTCCCAACTCAAAAAATCTGGATATTCTGCCTTCAAAAGTGAAGACGGGTGATGTGATTGAAGTGGAGCTCAATGATGATTTTTATCAGGGGATGGCTTCCGTTCACCGCCAGATCACCGAGATGGGGGGCCTCACGGCGTTTAATCAGAGTGGCACAAATGTGGCTCAGCCCAGCGCACCCCAGCGCCCAATGACGCTCTCGGAGAAGATCTTGGCCAAGGCAGCGGGCATTGACTATGTCAAGCCTGGCATGACCGTTTATGCCGAAGTTGACCGGGTCATAACCCACGAGCTGACATTGCCCGTCGCCGCAGATCAGCTCTATCGTGCCTATGGAAAGAACTTCCGGGTTCGCGATCCTGAAAAGATCTTGTTTGTTGCCGACCACACGATTCAGATTCCCTTGATTCGAGATGACTGGCACTCGCAGCAGATGGTCCAAAAGGCCTCTGTTTTTGTGAAAGAGCAGCAGCTTCCCAACGCCTTCCTGCCGCCTGCCCCCTTTGTGAGCCACGGAATCTGTCATGTCCTCTTTCCAGAAAAGGGACTCATAAGACCGGATACGCTCGTGGTCGGCACAGACTCGCACACCTGTACCCATGGCGCATTTGGCTGCTATGCCTTTGGAATCGGCAACACCGATCTGACTGAGATTATGGCCTCAGGAAGATTGCTAGTAGACGTGCCTGAGACGATGCTCGTTGAGATCAATGGCAAGCTGCCCAAGGGCGTCTACGCCAAAGATGTGATTCTTTATATTCTGAGCGAAGTAACGATGAATGGCTTCACCAACTGTGTCGTTGAGTTTACGGGCCCAGCCCTTGAGCACTTTACGGCAGATGACCGCTCCACAATCGCGAATATGACTGTGGAAGGCGGAGCCAACTGCGGCATCTTTCCCGTCGGGATGCTGCGCTCAGATTCGGACGCCATTTATAAAGACAGAATGTCCTTTGATATTTCAAACTTGGTCCCTTATGTTGCTAAGCCCTTCAAGCCGGACAACGGCGTGCCGATCACTGAATTCAAGCGAAGTGTCCGGATTGACGTGAGCTGGGTGGGTAGCTGCACGGGTGGAAAGATTGAAGATGTCGCGGCGGCAGCCAAGGTCTTCAAAGGCCATTTCGTCAAAAAGGGAAATAAGTTTATCGTCTCTCCATCGACTCTTGGAGTTTGGGAAGAGGCGGGTCGTCAAGGCTATTTTCGCTGGCTGCTCGAGGGCGGGGCAGAATTGATTCCGCCATCTTGCGGTGCCTGCATTGCGATGGGCCCCGGGACATTGCGCGAAGGGCAAGTGGGAGTCTTCTCCTCCAACCGCAACTTCAAGGGACGCTCAGGTCTTGGGGCTGTCTATCTTGCGTCTCCGGCCACAGTTGCGGCATCGGCGATCAACGGCAAGCTGACCGATCCGCGCGAGTTTCTCAACTAGCACTGCCAACTCAAACTATGCCGAACCATTTAAAGCGCGTGCTGGTCTTTTCAGGAGATGACGCCTCACCCGAGGCCGTCCTTCCATCTCTTGAAATTCTGAAAGCACTCAAGCTTCCCATTGAATTTGTCGAGCCAGAACTTGATGAAAAGCTATTACTCGCAGGTAAAGTCCCGCCATTATTAAAGAATCAAATTGACGGAGCGGATGCTGTGCTCTTTGGGGCAGCTAGCCGAAAAGCTCTGCCCATTCTTCTCTATTTGCGGTGGGGGCTCAAAAATTATGCCAATCTACGGCCCGTCCGCCACATTCCAGGTGCGCAGAGCCCGCTCAAAAATCCAGAGCGCATCGATTATGTGATGGTGCGTGAGAATCTGGAAGGGCTCTATCCGGGGCGTGAAGGCAATTTGGCAGAGCTAGTCGAAATGCTCCCCAACGTGCAAGACGCCACAGGGCAGCGAGTTGGTGATTTATCAACACATGGCAAGTTTGCTCTTCGGGTCATTACCGAAGAAGGGACAAGACGCATCGCGGAGTTTGGAGTCGAGATTGCTAAGAAGCGCAAAGAACAAGGCTATTCCGGCAAAGTTTCATGTTTTACAAAATTGAATATGCTCAAAGAATCGGATGGATTGTTTCAGGCCATTGTGCAAGAGGTCGTGCTGAAGGCGGGTCTGCCCTATGACCACTTTATTGTCGATGACGCCGCAAGGAGGCTGGTCCAATCTCCGGAGCAATTTGATGTGATCGTCACCCCCAATTTGTATGGAGATGTTCTATCGGATGTCGGAGCCGCGACAATCGGTGGATTGGGGTTGGCACCGAGTGGCTGCTATGGTGGCTCTGTGCCCTACTTTGAGCCGGTTCATGGCACTGCGCCCGATCTCGCTGGCAAGAACGTGATCAATCCCACGGCAACTCTCTTATCCTCGGGGCTAATGCTTGAGTATCTGGGATTTGGAAAGGAGGCGCAGCGGCTGGAAGCCGCTATTTACAAGACCTATCACGAGGGCAAGGTATTACCCTTAGACCAAGGAGGCAGAGCCAAGACAACTGAGTTTTGTCAAGAGATACGAAAAATTTTATGAAGCACTTTATTTTTTTGAAAGGGGCGTCTTATGTCGAATCTTCCGACCACAGCAGTCTTTGTGGATTTAGAAAATATTTTCATAGGATTTCGCAAACAGTATGGGCGCGAGCTGCAAGCGCGTGAGCTGGTCGAAAAGGCCCGCCAATTTGGGGGTGTCAAGTTTATCAACGTCTATGGCGATTTTAGCGAAGCGACCTATCCAGAGTGGTTTAAGATCGAGCTTGATAACGAAGGCATACACGCCATCAACGTCCCCAAAGACCGGGATCGGGACGGGCGACCCACCAAAAACAAGATTGATATGCGTGTGGTGGTAGACATCTTCCGCTCCCTCAGCTTTCGCCCCGAGATCGAGCGTTATGTCTTTATGACAGGTGATAAAATATTTTTGGATGTGCTCAACCTCTCGCGAAATGACTTTGGGAAGAGTGTCATTGTCTCGGGCATCGAAGGCACAGTAGCGCAGGTGCTGCAAGAGGCTGGCCAGTTTGTGCCCTTTTTAGTTGAGACTGCTTATGACGACAGGATCAGCCGCTTCGTTGAAGTGATGGATAACTTAGAGAGGGCTATTCTTGAAGGGCGCTACAACTATATTGGATGGAAGCTGGTCATTGACCAGCTTATGGAGGACTCCCAGTGCGGCTTCAAGGAGTGGAATGAGGCGCGCGACTTCTTTGAGCGGGTCAAGCGCGAAGGGAAGATTCTCTTCAAATTCTATCCGGGTGAGAGCCGCGAGATTGAAGCCTACCGCCTCGATCGCAAGAATCCGCTGGTGCGAAAGATTCTTGGGCTGGATGAGCCGGCAGGCGTTACCAAGCGCTAGTTTTCGATTTTGAGTTATGATTCTGAAGGTTCATATCAGGTGTGATTGAGGAGAACCGATGATCCAAATATTAAAAAATGATGGAACATTAAAGAACAAAATGAGTCCTGAGATGAGTCCAGCTGTGCTCCTGGATCTCTATCGCTGGATCTCATTCTTGCGCACACTCGACACACGGATGATGAATCTGCAGCGTCAGGGCCGAATTGGGTTTTATGGCGTCTGCACGGGAGAAGAGGCGGCTGTCGTTGGCAGTGGCTTTACCTTGAAGCCCGAAGACTGGATCTACCCGGCGCTGCGCCAGGGAGGGGTCGCGCTGATGCGCGGGATGCCACTCACGACCTATCTGGCCCAAGTCTATGGGAACTCACTCGATGTGCAAAAGGGGCGGCAGATGCCCTGTCATTATGGCTACAAGCCCGCCAATTTTGTGGCCTGGTCGAGCTGCATCGGGACGCAGCTTCCGCACGCTGTCGGAACGGCCTGGGCGGCAAAGATCAAGAAGGACCCCATTGTTGTGATGGCCTATTTGGGTGATGGGGCCACTTCGGAGGGAGACTTTCATGTAGCGATGAATTTTGCGGGCGTCAAAAAGGCGCCCGTCATCTTCTTCTGCCAGAACAACCAGTGGGCGATCTCTGTGCCGCTGAGTGGCCAGACCGCCTCGGAAAATATTGCTGTGAAAGCGACTGCCTATGGCTTTGAGGGCGTCCAAGTAGACGGAAATGACATTTTGGCTGTCACTCAGGTGACGCAGATGGCCGTGGAGAAGGCGCGCAAAGGCGGCGGCCCAACGCTGATCGAAGCCGTGACATACAGAATGGGGAGCCACTCATCTTCTGATGACCCCACCCGATATCGGGACTCAAAAGAAGTGGAAGAGTGGCAGCGCCGCGACCCCATCAAGCGATTCCGCTCCTATCTAGATTCATTAGGGCTCTGGAATGAGCAAAAAGAAGCAACTCTCAAAGAGAAGTTTGACGAAGAGATTTCGCAAGCTATTAAGATTGTGGAAGCAGCTCCCCCGCCTTTGCGAGAGAGCTTATTTGAAGACGTCTATGCGGGTCTCTCCCCCCGTCTAGCGGAGCAGGCTGCGGATCTCAACAGAATTAGCGAGAGCTCTCATTAGCTTCAAGATCAGGAAGCTGCTCTTGTGAGACCTCTTTGAACTGATCTCCCACTTCAATTAGCAAGACAGGAATATTATTCTTGATTGGATATTTACGGGAGCAGTTGCTACAGATGAGCCAGGTGTTTTTATAAAGCTCAACGGAACTTTTGCATTGGGGACAGGCTAGAATTGCAAGCAGCTCTTTTTTGATGGGCATAGATTGCGCACTGATTTTGGTATGAATCAGCCTTTGGCGCAACCTTCATTCAAACGCGCTTAATGAAGAGTATGATCAATGCATGATTCTGGCAGGCTGATGATGGGAAGATTGAGTATACTATTGCATTACTAGGTGTGGGGCTTTTTGATGATAAAGCGATCAGGCTATTTGATTTTGTCATGCATATTGTTTGCAGGATTTCTGGCTGTAACAAGCTGCTCAAACTCCAGTTCAAACTCAACATCGAGTTCTACTCAAAGCAGTTCTTCATCGCTTGAAGTTCATATCGTGCCTCCTATACCACCGTTGGGAAGCCACGTTGACTTTAGCGCCACTGTGAGCAGTGCAAATGGCAAGATCAAAGAGGCGACCTGGGATTTTGGAGATGGCCAGACGAGCCATGATTTAAAGACGAGTCATCAATATCAAAAGAGCGGAGATTACAATGTCAAAATATCGGTCACCGATGAAAAGGGAAAGAGTGCGCAAGACAGTATGACTGCCAAAGTTCAAGTGGGTCCCAGCGCTCAAGCCTCAGTTGGGCCTGCCGGAGCAGACAATATACGTATCCAATTCATCAGCGACGAAGCTCCGCTTCAAGTTACGTTCAACAGCGATTTTTCAAAGGCTGAGCCTGGTGGCGCAATCGTAAAATATCATTGGGACTTTGGAGATGGCCAGACGAGCGATGAGAAGAACCCATCGCATGCCTATAAGAATTTGGGCGAATATCAAGCCGTCCTCACACTCACTGATCAGAACGGAATGTTGAACCAGTCTCAAGTCACCGTTCGTGTGATTGCCTACGAAGCGGTCAAAGAGACGCTGGTACTTGATAAAGGAGCCGTCGAGTATGAGCTTTACAGCAAGAAGATCCGCAATCTGAGCGCGGGCCCTTCTATGTTTTATCAATACGTCGTTCATACGGACCGCAGGCTAACACCCGATGAGATTGGCAAAGTGATGGATGACATCATTGTAAAGGCCCAAAAGCGGCCCCGCGTCGATACCATCTCAGTCCAGGTGTTTGACCAGGTCATTGACGGCTTTATGGTGCCGCGAGAATACGCCCATTATTTAGGAATGGCGATCTGGGACCACATTGAAAACAAGAGCTCAATCACCCTCAATGATCACTATGTCGATGGAACGGCGACCCGCGTCACTGGATATACGGATCGCGAAAACCCGCTGCTGCCCGGAGATGAGGATTGTGGCGACCTTTGCAGCAAGCATACCATTGGGTTAGTCGATCTATTTCTCGAAGGAGAGAGCCTCTGCTTTGATCAGGTCGATACGACCTTCCGCGAGGTTGCTCGCTGGCGGCTAAGCGCAAATTATGATGGCTATTTAGTGACCATCTATGAGGGAGACAAGCCGGTCGCAATGGCGATCGGAATGCGCGAAGGCGGGCCAAAGCTCGAAGAGCTTCCCCTTCGCTATTTCAATACTCCGCCTGGCTCATGGAACAATAAGAAAGACCCGCATCTCTGGATCCATTACAATTCTTTGCCCGCATGCCCAAAGAGGCCCTGAAGAAATCGGTGAATGTTCATTGCTAAATGCTTGACATCATATCCGCCTTCCAGAACTGCAAAGCGCGGGAGCTTTAGTTCTGCAATTCGGCTTCCAATGTTCTGATAGCAGCTTGAAGTGAGCCCAAGCGATGCAAGCGGGTCAGTCTGAAACGTATCAAAGCCTGCTGAGAGAGCAATCTGCTCAATTCCCATCAAGTTTATTTCAGCCAAAGCTCGATCAAGAGCTTCAAGATAGATCTGATCCCCGCAATAGTGCGGAAGCGGGATATTATGGCAGTTCCTTTCTGAGCGCAGTCCCGTCCCGGGGTAGTTGGGCGAGCTGTGCAGTGAGAGAAAGATTATTTGGGGGTCGCCTAAGAAGATCGCCTGAGTTCCATCTCCGTGATGGCCGTCAATGTCGATGATCAACGTTCGCTTGCCAGAATTTTTGACCGCGACGGCAATATTGTTGACGTAGCAGAAGCCAGCGATTCGATCCCGGCTGGCATGATGGCCAGGTGGGCGCATCAACGAGAATCCCTGGATGCGGCTGGCCAGAATTGCCGCCCCAGCGGCCAGCGATGCATATTCATAGATCTTGGGGTAAGGCGGGCAGTCGGGCTCCCAAAATTCAAGATTTTTAATCCGCTGAAGGTGCTCTCTGGAATGGGCTTTTAGTAATTCATTCTCTGTGGCCGGCTCAGGCCACAGAACGTCATGATATTTTTGCAGAAGTGGAATAGACTTTGAGATTCGCTCCGGAGATTCGGGGTGGCCTGGTGCAGAGAATTCCAAACATCGCTCATCAAAGATGATCGTCATGAACGTCTGGATAGATAGCCGAGTGCATGTTTAATGAGCTGCTCGGTCGAGAGATCGCCATGTTCTTGATGGATCGCTTCCAGAGCCTTTCGAGCTTCGCGCTCGCCAAAGCCCAGGTTCTGCGTCAAGGCGCGAAGCGCCATCTCTGCATGGCGGGTCTTGACCGGTGCCCCGCTTCTTTCAAGAGGGATCTTGGCAATTTTGTCTTTGAGCTCAATGATTAGGCGCTCAGAGGTCTTCTTGCCGACGCCTTTGACGCCTGACAGGCTGGCACGGCTCTCCGTCAAGATCGCTTCCTGAAAGCGCTCGGGCGTAATCGAAGAGAGAATTCCAATGGCCACTTTGGGCCCGATTCCAGAGACGGTCAGTAATAACTCAAAGAGCTGACGCTCACCATCCGTGCTGAAGCCAAAGAGCGAGACTTCATTCTCCCGCACAATCAAAGATGTAAATAACTTCACAGAGTCCGTCAGCCCCAAGGTCTCTTCTAACGTCTTGCGTGAGGTGTGAACCTGGTAGCCAATACCTCCCATCTCAATGATGAGAGAGCTCTCCGTCCGGCCTGCGACTATGCCTTCAATGTGATGAATCATATTGATTTAGAAAGAGTCTAGGGAAAGAATCTTTTGATGACAAGAAAATTTCTGTCATTCTGTAGAGAAGTCATGGCAATACGCTATAATTACTATCAATAAAACGGAGGTCTTGAAGATATGGATCGCAAGTTTGTCTTTGTGCTTCTGGTTGGTCTGGTCGTTTTGATGGCGGCGCTGGTCACTCAAGGGCTGCTCTCCACGGCCGGAGCCAATAATCAAAAACCACAAGATCAGACCCAAAGCCAGACTCCATCGAACTCTCCGACCTCCTCGGCCACAGCAGCCGCAAAGACAAAGACCGACTTTAACCTCTTGAAAGAAGTCTATCAAAAGATGAAGGATAACTTCTATCAGCCTGATCGAGTTCAAGACCCATCGACCTTGGAAGAGGCCAGCATTCGCGGCCTTGTATCAACCTTGAAGGACCCCTACACCCGTTTCAATACTCCGAAAGAGTACAACGACTTCACGGGCAGCTTGAATGGCGATTATGAAGGAATTGGCGCCTATATTGAATTGCGGGACAACCAGATTGTTGCCAACCCCATCAAAGGCGGGCCTGCTGAGCAGTCCGGCGTGCGCTCTGGGGATGTGATTTTGACCATCGATGGAGAGAAGGCAGATGGCCTCTCGACCACAGAGGCATCGAGCCGCCTGCGTGGCAAAAAGGGGACTCAAGTAAAGATTCAGGTCCTCCATAAAGATGGCAACAAGGAAGCGATCACGATCACCCGCGATGAGATTCATGTGCCATCAGTTGAATCGGCGCTCATGGACGGTGATATTGGAAAGATCACCATCAACCGGTTTGGGGATACCACGGCCAGCGAAGTGGAGCGTGCTCTCAAGAGCCTCGATGACTCAGCCGCGCCCAAAAAGCTGACGGGGCTGATTCTGGATCTGCGCGGGAATGGCGGAGGCTATCTGAGCGCTGCAGAGCGGATTGGCAGCCTCTTTGTGGATCAAGGGGGTGTGCTTCTGATCGAAAAACAGCGCTCAAGCGAGATGGATGACAAGAGCTTTGGCAATAATCGCCCCAATCTTCCCATCGCGATCTTGATGGATGAGGGCACGGCCAGCGCATCAGAGATTCTCTCCGGTGCCATCCGGGACAATCACATGGGGATTCTGATTGGAAGAAACTCGTTTGGAAAGGGCGTTATCCAGACATCCGTTCCTCTCAGCGATGGCTCACAGCTCATCATTACCACGGCAGAATATCTGACGCCGGGGCAGCACCCTGTCCAAGGGGTGGGGCTCGCTCCTGCCAAAGGGTTTCACGTCGATTCGTGGGCTGATTCTATTAACGAAATTTCAGATGAGATGAAGAATTTTGGCGCATCGCTGGGGACGATCGGTCTCTCTCATGGTGCAACCACAACACAATCAGGCTCGGCTGCGATAGAGCCGACGGCGTCCGATGTTGTACTTAAGAGCTTTGGAAAGCTCTTTAATGATCTCGCTCAAGATGCGCGCCAGGATGATTATCAGGGAGCGCTGGGTGTTTTGGGGCAGATTCGAGAAAAGATCCATACCGATCCGGTGCAGCTCATCACGGATACAAAAGTTGATTCGACGCAAGTCGAAAAAGATCGCTTTGCCTTACTCTTTGGTGGATTTGTATCCACATTCCAGCCCCAGCTTGATAAGCTGCAGCAGAGGCTTGAGCATAATGACATCGCTACAGCGCTGGATTGGCTGCATTCTCCTGGGATTGCTGGTAAAACCTGTCCCTGCAAGAGCCCCGATGATCCTGTCTCTACGACTGCGAACAGCAATGAGGATCAGAATTCGAAATAGGCAGCGCTCACATTTTGCTGCAGCAGAATGACGTCAGAGATTAGACTCTCGATGGCAGTCCTCGGGGGTGGAGGCTGGGGCACGGCTGTTGCATCTCTTCTTGCTGAGAAAGGGCATGAGGTGCTCCTCTGGACTCGGCAGCCTGAGCTTGCAGAAGAGATCACAACGAAGCATCAGAATCAGCGCTATCTGCCAGGAATCAGGCTTTCACAACGTCTCTCCGCAACCAGCGATTTGAGCCATCTCAAGAGCCAAGATGCCTATCTATTTGCTCTCCCATCCTTTGCGCTCCGCTCGATTGCGTCGAGTTTAAATAAAATTCTAAAAGAGCAGTCTGTCGGTAAGATCCTGATCAGCCTGACCAAAGGCGTTGAGTATGAGCGCGCTGCCGAAGGCTTGATCACCATGTCACAGGTGCTTCACGAAGAGCTTGATAACAATCGGATTTATGCTCTTTCAGGTCCAAGTTTTGCGGTTGAAGCGGCTCAAGGCTTTCCCACCACAGTCGTCTTGGCTGGCCAGGACCAGCAGCAGGCTGCGCTCCTCCAGAGTGCTTTTAACACCGAGCGCTTTCGTGTCTATATTAGCGAAGACATTCTGGGAGTTGAGCTCGGTGGAACGATCAAAAATATCATTGCGCTTGCTGCTGGCATCTCCGATGGGCTCGGCTTTGGGGACAATGCCAAAGGTGCCTTGATCTCTCGGGGTCTGGTAGAGATGACGCGGCTGGGTACACATCTGGGCGCACGAAAAGAGACCTTCTTTGGCCTTGCAGGCCTGGGCGACATGGTGATCACAGCCATGTCGAGCAAGAGCCGCAATCATGCCGTAGGAGTGAGAATCGGCCAAGGCGAGAGCCTAGAGTCAATTCTGCACGGCATGGAGATGGTGGCTGAAGGGGTCTATGCGGCAAAAGCCGTCCACCGATATGCCTCAGAGCATGCCATTGACCTTCCCATCATCCGCGGCGTTTATGAAAGTCTTTATGAGCGGGTCAGCCCTCTCCAAAAGCTTTCTGAGCTGATGGCGCGTGAGCCAAAGCGCGAAGAGATCTAGTCTTCTATTGAACCACACGAATGAGTTCCCGAAACGAGCCGGTTTTCACCCTGCGTATTCGAAAATACAGCGACCTATTGTATTTTTATGGCATTGTGTCTATAATCTAGGGCTGTAAGGAGTGAAAGGAGGTCACAAAATGCCAGTGATTACCGTGTCACTCGCCTTGCTGTTTGGATTCTGGTTCGTCTTTTTGTTGGCATTGGTTGCCTTCTTGGCCATTATCTAGGCACAGGCCAGCCAGCTTGCTGGAACGACTCTAGGAGGTTCGTATGACGCGGAAGAGTCGTATTATCTCTTCTTTTATTTCTGTAGTTGCGCTTCTGGTCTTTTTGTGGGGCGCTGCCGTTCAGGCGCAGACGCCGCAAGAAGAATTGGCCAAGCAGGTCATCAGTCAAAACACAGGCATTGATCAGAACCAGTTGGCCACTCTCTTTGTCACGGATGATGCAGATCAATTCATCCTCGCGTTTGTCTATATCAATGATGACGTGATGAAGAGCCATCTCAAACCCAATCTAAAAGATGCCGTTGCGCCCTATGTTGGGAAGAAGGCGATGCTGACTCTGGTCGTTCCCACGCGTGACTCCAGTTTCAATCCTTTAAGCCTCACGTTTTCACAGGATAATGCGACCAGTCTTCTCAGCAGCGATCAGGTCCATGCAATAACCGATGATTTCTTGTCGGGACATGTCAAAACAAATGCGACCTCGGCTGGGATCATTGAATTACCCGCCAGTATTGACATCCAAAAGTCGTTTAGCATCATCTACAACGGCAAGTTCAGTGCCCCGTTCTCGATCACAGGCGTTGTAGACGCAAGCGTCCAGCAGGCCTCCCCCAATCAAGGGGCCAAAGGATTCTTGCTCTTCCTTTTGCAGTTTGTCCTCTTCTTTCTCTTGCTGCCGTTCTTAATCTAGAGAAGGGACGAGTTCGAGCTGAGATTGAGCTCACGCTCAAAACGAGCGCGAAAGATCTTTTGATTGGCTCGCGGGAAGGCATAATTCTTCAACTCTTGGGGTTTCACCCATGCCCAATCGATGCATCCTATTTCTTGAGGCCTGCCGCGTAGCCATTTACACTCAAAGGGATAGAGCGTGACGCGAAAGTGCGAATATTCATGCTGCACAGTGGGCAGTTGTTGCTTGATGCTCACTTCAATGTTCAGTTCTTCTTTCAGTTCTCGATGAAGGCATTCTTCTAGAGACTCTTCGGGGTGCCTCTTTCCACCTGGAAATTCCCAGAGCCCTCCAAGCAGTCCTTCATGATGGCGCTGCGTGATGAGCAGTTTAGAATCTTTCCAGATTACGCCGATGGCGACATGGTGATGCGGTCTTGCAGGGCGCTTTGATTTGACAGGCAGGATGCGCTCAACGCCAGTGCGCCTGGCTCCGCAGAGCTTTTCGACCGGACATTTTGGACAATTGGGAGTTTTGGGCAGACAGATCATCGCGCCCAGCTCCATGAGGGCCTGATTAAATGAAGCAGCTTTTTTATTGGGAAGAATTTTTCTTAGGAAGGCATCAAGCTCTTTTTCAATCTTAGGCAGTTTTGGATCGCGCTTTATATACAGAACTCGTGCCAGAACGCGCCGCACGTTTCCATCCAGAACAGGCACATCGCAGTCAAAAGCGATGCTGGCGATGGCGGCAGAGGTATATTTCCCGATCCCCGGAAGCTCCAATAGCGCAGCGCGAGTATCTGGGAATCTTCCGTTCAATTGTGTTGAAACGATCTGAGCCGTGCGGTGAAGATTTCTGGCTCTAGAGTAGTAGCCCAGTCCTTCCCAGGCCTTGAGCACAGAATCCAAAGGAGCTTTGGCCAAGGCCTCTACGGTGGGGAACCGCTCTAAAAACCCCTCAAAATAAGGAGTGACAGTCGAGACGCGCGTCTGTTGGAGCATCACTTCCGAGACCCAAATAGAGTACGGGTCTCTGGTCTCTCTCCAGGGAAGTGGGCGCTGATTCTTCTTGTACCAGCGAAGCAGATGCTGAACAAATGCTCTTTGCTGATCGGAGCTCAATTTTCTCACGGCGTTGTGGTAATGAAGGTCTCAGTTTTGGAATGAATTGGAGAGCCAGGTGAGGTCCTCCCGGTTGAAGGAGAGCCAAAATTCTCGCAGCCTGTATCGGCTGTAAGCCTTTAAGGCATCTTGGAGCCGCCGATGCACCCGTCTCGTGAGGCAATAGATGGAGCGCTCAAGCCCTTGCGGAGAAGACCAGAATTGATAGATGCAGCCGCGATCCATTAAGTCATCCATGCAGTCATAGACGACATTCAGGTCGTGCTTCAGCTCTCTGGAGAGCTGAAGCGGTGTCGCGGTGCTCTCATACCAGATATGCCGCAGGATCTCAGCTTCGATGCTTAGCTGATCAGTCTCTTGGAGCAGTTCCGTTTCCATCGTGATCGCCGCTGGAGTTATAGACTCGTTTCATCCCAAAAGTCAATTGAAGGGAGACTCAAGTCTCAGTGCTGCCAGGATTCTTTGATTCTATCAGGGCTAGAGCCGCCTCTTCTTAACGCCCGCACAAGACACACTTCCCCTCGCTCAGTGTAATTGTCATCCCTTTCGTATCCCATATGTCCGTAGACAATATGGACAAGCAGTACGTATCGGCATCGCATATCACAAAGAACCATGAGGGGTGTGTGTCCATGAGGCAAGCCAGTTTTCTTTTCAAGCTATTATTTTCACTTATAATCATCAGCAGTCTTCCCGTTACAGCACAAATTCTCTTTGCACACGGCAATTATCAGTTTGAGAAAGTTGAGCCTGTCGTCCAGGGCCAGATCGCGGAGAGCTTTTCAGTCACACGAGTCGACGATGCCCATCAGCAGCTCAAGGCCGATGGCAAAGGCGTTGGAATCCTGGTGATTGACGACTGGAATTCTCTTTTCCCCGGCGCTCCTCATGGCGAATCCGTCTTTGAGATTGTGCGGGCGACGGCTCCCGATGCCGATATCTGGCTCTGCAAGCTTGACTTTTCCGTTGCGATCATCTCAGACTTTACAGGCTGTCTCGATGAGATCGAAGCCAAGAAGCTTCCCGTTAAAGTTGTGAATATGAGCTTCTCAATGGGCGACAAGCTATACGCCAATCACTGTGGTACTGACCTGACGGAGTTTGGGCGTGCTATCCATCGCCTGTCGCAACAGGGGATCCTCTTTGTCTCGTCCGCCGGCAATCAGGGGAGTAAGGGATCGCTGCGCTTTCCAGCCTGTCACGAAGATGTCATCTCAGTTGGGGCGACCTATGACTTCGATGGCTCGCAGCTCAACTTTGAGAGCGATGATTTCAGCTGCTCAGACACCCCAAAGATGGACTCCATCACCTGTTATTCCAACGTGGCCAAATATCTCGATCTGCTTGCACCCGGAACGACTGTAAGCACATCGGTCAATCCGCGTTTTGGGGGGACATCAGCTTCCGCTCCGCTTGTGACTGGAATCATTGCGATGATGCTCTCTAAGAACCCCAAGCTGACGCGAGCGGAACTCATCCAGACTCTGCAGGATACGGGGCAGTCCATTTATGAAAAGAACTTAAGAAAGTCATTCTCGCGTGTGGATGCTTACTCAGCCATCCAGGCCATCTCACCTGAGTCTGCATTGGGCTCCCGATTGGTGGCTCCTGCAGCATCACAACAAGACGTCTCAGGCTTTGATCTCAATCATAATGCACTCATTGAGGACGGAGAATTCTTCAAAGCTGTCGATAAGTGGATTGGGCGACAGATCAACGACACCCTCTTCTTTCAGGTGCTGGATGCCTGGACGAGCCAAGTCGCTGTACAGAGCAATGAGAGCGATCATGGTAACAAAAAACCCTTCAGGCTCAGTTACAGCGGCAGATCCGTTCAATTTGCGGCTGGGGTTGATACAGATCGCATGAGTCTTGAGATCTATGATTCGAATGGCCGCAAGATCTATGCAGACCAATCAAGCTGCGCTGAGCTGCGCTGGAATTTCCAGTCAAGTGGTGGCAGAGTCGTTGCCAATGGTGTCTATCTCTATGTCCTAGGGCTAGAGAGGGATGGCCGAGTTGTTCAGCATACGGGCAAAGTCGCAGTGCTTCATTAGTTAATTTAGCGAATATAATCTAAAAAAGAATGTATTTGAAGAAGTAATAGACAATGCCAACATATTCATGAATGACGGCCACAGTCGATTCTTCATCTTTCCACCATTCGGTCTTGAAGTCTGTCCAGCCCGATGGCACTGCCACAAAGATTAGCTTTGCTTCCTTCCCAATCACATGGCGAAAGATCATTGCCGCACGGTGCATGTGATAGGGTGAGCTGACGATCAGTACCGATTTGAAGCCATTCTTTTCGATCATCTCTTTGGTGAGCACGGCCTCGTTGTAGGTGCTCACGGCTGAGGTGATCTCGACAGCGCTCTCTGGAATCTTTTCTGCCTGGGCATAATCGTGAACAGCCTCACTGATCGAGCGGTGAAAGAGCGGCAGATAATTGTCCCACATGCTAAAGATAATTTTGGGAGCAAAGCCGTGTTTATACAACTCGATTCCATAAATATATCGGTCGGGGCTGCCGCCCAATACCCGGATCACGTCGGCCTTTTCAGGCGGGTCTGATGCAGTCAAGTAGTTCCCAACAGCAAGCAAGATCGGGCGGTGAAATAGGATGGCAAGCCCACTCATCAAAACAAGAAAGAATAGAGTCGAGAGAAATTTGTGGCGTGAGCAGAAGCGCAGGAACTTGATCATTCAGCGTACAGATCGGTCTCAGGGTGGAAGGTGAGCCAGACAAACCAGAAGGCGGTCGAGCTTGCTACCGGCTGAAGCTGTGCGCCCTCTCTGGCATAGGGTCCGTCGAGTGCTTTCCCATCGAAGCTCCACTCGGTGTTGGTAGCAGTGTCCACCAATTCGCCACCTCGCACTAAAAATTGCAAGACTTGATCTTTCACAGCTCGCTGGAAGATTGAAACGTCTTGGGTCTCTGGATTCCATACAACTACAAGAGGGGTCTCTCCTAACTGGTCATTGAGCGAGCCGATCTTCTCGATGGAATCTTTGAGATAGGCGCGTGACTGCCCGTCGATTGATTGGACACCTGTGATCAAGGTCTTGGCACCCAACCGGGTATCGGCAAATGGCGTTCCAAATGTATCGAGGCGGTCTGAGAGATAGCGGGCATATGGATTGATCGAGTAATTTCGAGAGACGAGTCTGGCCAAGTGCGGAGGATCAATTGCAGGCTTGCCTCCGAGCGCAATGGCTGTAGTCGGGCGAGCGAGGACTTCGGTTTTGGGGTAAGCTCTCTTCCAGTCCCCCCAGCGGCTCATTCCGAGAGGGATCTGCTTGAGCTGCTCCGATTGGCCGACCAGTGATCCGACCATAGGGCGGCCCTCCATCTGAGACCAGAAGGAGCCGGTCACGCGGTCGTACATCACAAGATCGGATTGATAAATTCGGCCCGATGTTCCAAAAGTCGCGAGCTTTCCATTGATCATCGGTCTCTCGAAGGCCATGCCAGCATTGGCGGGCGGGCTGAAGGTGATGACCACTGGAACCTCTCCCAGCTGATCATTGACAATCTCGTGCCAGTTGAGAATGGCCGTGGGATATGCTCTTGCAATATCGCCACTCGTTAGAGTCAGCACAAGATCGTCATCGGAGAGCCAGCTATCCGCAGTCCAGGATGGCTCAAATTCAGGTGCATCTATCGATTGGATGGCGTCCGGTGCCAGATAGACCTGAAGCATTGATAGATTTACAGACTTGAGAAGAGTGACGCTTTTCGAGTTGCAGCCAACTCCAATGCTCTTCAGCTCGTCCTGAGAAAAGTAAATGTCTGTCAGTGGTTGGTCTTTATAAGCAGAATCGCTGCGATCTGACGTACAGGTTGGAAGCGAGCTCAGCTTTGCATCAGGCGCTTGCGATGAGCTGTGACTCGCCAGAGCAAGAAGCAGGCCCACGAGGGCAGCGACCACGATGATCAGCGTCAGTTTTGAAAGGTCAGGCATCTTCTATTGGGTCCCGTTAATAGAAATAATCATTTGTAGTCAAGAAATTGGCGGATCTTCTTGTTCAGCTCTTGGGATGTGAAGGCTCCAAATTTGGCGAGCATATCATCAATTCCGACAATTCTGCCCTCTTTATTGATAAAGAAGCTCGTTGGCTCAGCAAAGAGTGTGTAAGCCTGTGCCACAGATCCATCGGCATCAACCAATATTGGATAGCTCACCTGAGCCTCTCGCTTTGTGAAGGTCCGAACGACTTCGGCAGACTCTTGTAGATCAACGCCCAATACTACCAGCTCTTTGCCATACTTTTGATAGACATCTTCGAAATAGGGCATCTCTTCTTTACAGGGCGCACACCATGTTGCCCAGAAATTGAGCAAGACGTATCTCTTGTTTCTGAAGTCAGAGAGTTTGACGACATTTCCATTGAGATCGCGCAACGCAAAGTTGGGAGCAGGCCGCCCTATGCGAAGCGGCAGATAGGGTGTGAGGATGCCGATGGGAGTATATGGCACTTGTATCGCCTGGCTAGAAGTGGCTCTGTTTGATTCGCTGCTACTGACTAAAGTTTGGACCCAGGCATTGAGGTCGGGGTCTAAAAGAACAACAGCAGCCATAACCAGTAAAAATATTCCGATCGCTGCCCATACCTTCTTCATGACTTGCTATTTTGATCCGAATTTGAGTTGAGTTCAAGCCGAGGTCTCTGTGCGGAGCGGATCGCCAGCCCAATCCCAATGAGTACCAGAACTCCTCCAAAGACTTCCAGCAACGTGATCTGCTCACCCAAAATGAAATAGGCGAGCGCGGTAGCCCCGATAGGCTCGGCCAGAATGACCACAGCTATAATCGCTGCTGAGATATAGCGGAGAGCCCAGTTGTAGGAGCTGTGGCCGATCAGCTGTGGCCCTATTGCTAATAGGATCATCATCCAATATGTGTTGGAAGAATAACCAATAAACGACATTCCACTTATCAGAGCCGCTCCAACCAGCAAGATCGCTGCTGTGCCATAGACCAGTGTTATATAGGTCAGATTGTCTGCTTTGGCTCGAAGGCGCTGTCCAATCAATAGATAACCCGAATGGGTGATCGCACCCAGAATGGCCAGCAGATCGCCATAAATGGCACCACCACCCAGATTCAGATCATTGAGGCTGATCAGAATCGCTCCCGTGATCGAGACAGCCATCCCCAGAATCAAGAGCGGCTTCAGCTTCTCTTTGAGCAACACGACTGATCCAAACCCCACAAAGATGGGATTGGTCGCGACCAAAATGACAGAGCTGGCGACAGACGTGAATTGAAGCGAGCTGATCCAGGTAAAGAAGTGCAGGCTGAGAAGCGCGCCGCTCAGCAGAGCCAGTCTTCCATTGCTGACAAATAGATTCTTCAGCTGTTCGCGCCTTACTACAAGCGCAGCAGGCGTCAAGACTAGCCCCGCAATTCCAAGTCGCACGGCGGCAATGACCAAGGCAGGCGCATCCGCCAGCTTGATCAGAGTCGAAGCGGTGCTGATCACAAAGACAGCAAAGATGAGCGCAATCGTGACTCGTGCTTGCATAGTGATTCTTGTGAAAACTATAATCGAATCAAATCCCGAAGTGGAGGGAGCCAATGGCCTACCCGGAAAAGTTTAGATACAGCAAAGAGCATGAATGGGTCAAGCAGGAAGATGGGAAAGCCCGCATGGGCATTACAAACTATGCCCAGGATGAGCTGGGCGATGTTGTTTATGTGGAGCTTCCAGCCATGGGAGCCAAAGTGAAGGCGAGTGACTCGTTTATCACCGTGGAGTCTGTGAAGGCGGCATCCGATGTCTTCGCGCCCGTGAGTGGCAAAGTGGTCGAAGTCAACCGCGAGCTGGAGAGCCACCCGGAGCTCGTCAACCAATCTCCTCATGAGCGCGGCTGGATGGCAGTTCTTGAGATGGCCAATCCCGATGAGCTAGACAAGCTAATGACCGCTGAAGAGTACGAAGAGTACGTCGGCGAATTGTAAAAACCAACAATCCTAATGAGCGAATACATACCGCATACGCCCGAAGACCAGCGTCAGATGTTGCAATCGATCGGCCTTCGGACACTCGAAGATCTCTTTTCGGACATTCCAAGGACAATTGTCGATCGCTTTGAGCCGGTTGGACTAAAGCCGCTGAGCGAGCTGGAGATCAAACAGCATCTCAACGAGCTGGCCTCAAAGAATGTTGATTCGACCAAGTTTATCTCGTTCTTGGGGGGCGGGATCTATGATCATCATGTCCCGAGTGTAGTCAATCATTTAATTACGCGATCTGAATTTTTCACGAGCTATACACCCTATCAGGCCGAAGCGAGCCAGGGAACTCTGACCTGGATGTTTGAATTCCAAACACTCGTTTGCGAATTGACAGGGATGGATGTCGCCAATGCCTCAATGTACGACGGCGGCTCAGCGCTGGCCGAGGCGATGCTGATGGCGCATCACCACACCGGAAAGACAAAATTTCTGGTGGCTAAGAGTGTTCATCCTCACTTCCAGCAGATCACTGAGACGTATGCCTGGGCTGCCGATTTTAAGCTGGTCAAGATTCCCCAGAATGAGAGAGGACAGCTCGATCTTGAATTTATCAAAAAGCATGCCAATGACAAGCTGGGAGGAGTGCTCGTCCAGACTCCCAATTTCTTTGGAGTTATTGAAGACCTCTCCGGCATCAAAGAGATGATCGGAAATGCATTGCTCTGCGTGAGCGCGCATCCACTTGCGTTGGGAGTGATCAAGTCTCCCGGTGAGTTCGGAGCCGATATTGTCGTGAGCGAAGGACAAGTCTTAGGAAATGCCCCCAACTTCGGAGGACCACTGGTTGGGCTCTTCGCCTGTAAGCAGGCGTACCTGCGAAAGATGCCGGGGCGCATCTCCGGCCGCACCAGCGATCACGACGGGAACATTGGCTATGTCATGACACTTCAGACCCGCGAGCAGCACATCAAGCGTGCCAAAGCAACTTCGAATATCTGCACCAATCAAGCGCTTTGCGCTCTGGCCACCACAATTTATCTTGCAACCCTGGGCAAGAAGGGCTTTCGCGAGCTGGCCGAGCTGAATGTTCAAAAGGCACATTATCTCGCACGCGAATTGCAAAAGATTCCGAGGCTTTCGCTAAAGTGGCCGCAGTCGCCATTCTTCAATGAATTTGCGATTCAGCTTCCAAAGAGAGCATCTTCGGTGCTGAAGAAGCTTCGCAAGCATGGAATCTTGGGCGGTATTGATCTCTCGCCAAATCGATTCAAAAATACTTTTCTCGTCGCTGTCACGGAGAAGCGGACGCGCGAAGAGCTGGATAAATTTGTTCACGCCCTTCAGGAGGTCTTGAGATGAAGCGTGCAGGATTGACGATCTTTGATCAGGGTGCTCCAGGCAGAAGGGCGCTTCGCATCCCGGGATCGGATGTCCCAACAGAGCCCTTGAATAAATTGATTCCCGAAGGGCTATTAAGAAAGACTGAGCCAGAACTCCCCGAAGTGAGTCAGATTGAGCTGGTGCGCCATTACACGGCCCTCTCCAATAAGAATTTTGGTGTAGATACAGGAGTCTATCCCCTAGGCTCCTGCACGATGAAGTACAACCCGCGCATCAATGAAGAGACGGCGCGCATCCCACAGCTTGCGCTCTCCCACCCCTTCCAAGGAGAAGAGCTTTCGCAAGGCAACTTGGAGCTCATCTATGATCTGGCTGAGATTCTCAAAGCGATTGTCGGGCTCCATTCGATTACGCTTCAGCCTGCTGCTGGCGCGCATGGCGAGTTTGTTGGCATGCTGCTCATCAAAAAGTACTTTGAAGAGCATGGCGAACTCGACAAGCGAAAAGTGATTCTCTTGCCAGACTCTGCCCATGGCACCAACCCTGCCTCAGCCAATATTGCCGGTTTTACTGTTGTTGAGCTTCCATCGGATGAGCGCGGCATGGTAAATATGACCGCTCTCAAAGAGAGACTCAATGACACTGTAGCCGGGATCATGCTCACGGTTCCCAACACACTTGGCATCTTTGAAGAGGATATTCTTGAGATTGCAAGACTCGTCCATGAGGTTGGCGGCTTTTGTTATCTCGATGGGGCCAATCTCAATTCAATCGTGGGGCGCGTTCGACCCGGAGATTTCGGCATTGACATTGTCCACTTCAATTTACACAAGACCTTTTCGACTCCGCACGGAGGCGGAGGTCCGGGAGCCGGTCCGGTGGCGGTTGTTGAGAAGCTGGCTCCCTATCTGCCTGTGCCAGCTGTCGTGAAGCAAGGTGACAAATACTTGCTCGATGATGACCGCCCAAAGTCAATTGGAAGATTGCATTCGTACTACGGAAACTTTGGGATTCTTGTGCGAGCCTACACCTACATTCGCTCGCTGGGCGATGAAGGCATGAGCGCCGTGAGCGGCAACGCCGTGCTCAATGCCAATTACTTGATGAACAAGCTAAAGGTCCATTACAAACTCCCCTTTGACAGGCTTTGTAAGCATGAGTTTGTGCTCTCCGGAAAAGATATCGCTGAGGGCATTCACACCATGGACATTGCTAAAAGACTCATTGACTATGGGATCCATCCGCCGACTGTATATTTCCCGTTGATTGTCCCAGAGGCGCTGATGATCGAGCCAACAGAGACAGTTTCCAAAGAAGAGCTAGACGAGCTGGCGGATGCCTACATTCAAATTAGCAAAGAAGCAAAAGAGAATCCAGACTTATTAAAGACGGCTCCGCACAACATGACTGTAGGCCGATTGGATGATGTAAAAGCGGCACGGGAGCCAGTTCTGCGCTCCCCCAAAAAGAATTGAAATAAGAGTTAAATCTCGCCCCAGTTTTTGCCAACTTTGGTATCGGCCTTTAAGGGTACATTGAGCTTCATCACATTCTCCATCGTATTTTTAACTAGCTCACTGCATCTCTCGGCGTGAGACTCATCCACTTCAAAAATCAATTCATCGTGAATCTGTAATAACATCGTGGCTTTGAGCTTGGACCGCTTCAGCTCTTTGTCGACATTGATCATGGCCAGTTTCATCAGATCGGCAGCACTGCCCTGAAGAGGCATGTTGATCGCTTCGCGCTCCGCCCGGCTGTCCAGCTTTTGAAAATATCTGCGGCGGCCAAAGAGAGTCTTGACATAGCCCTGCTCATTGGCCTCTTTTACAATCTCATCCATGTAGACTTTGACACCGGGGTAGCTCTCAAAGTAATTCTTAATAAATTTCTGAGCATCACCACGCGAGATCTTTGCGGACTGCGCTAACCCAAAACTCCCCATGCCATAGGCCAGGCCAAAATTGATGCGCTTGGCCAGATCACGCTGCTGCGGATTGACAGATTCAACAGGTACTCCGTAGACAAGAGATGCCGTTCGGGAATGAATATCTTCATCATTCTGGAAGGCTTTGATGAGCCCGGGGTCCTGTGCAATGTGGGCCATCAGCCTCAGCTCAATCTGCGAGTAATCGGCTCCAAGCAAGAGACGTCCAGGCGGAGCGATAAAAGCCTCGCGGACCTGGCCACCCAGCTGCGAGCGGATGGGGATGTTCTGCAAGTTGGGATTGATGCTGGAGAGGCGTCCCGTAGCGGCTATTGTCTGGTTGTACGAGGTGTGAATCCGACCGGTCTCTGGGTGGATGTGCTCAGGAAGCTTATGAACATATGTATTGAGAATCTTTTCAATCTCTCTGTGGGCCAAAAGTTTCTCAGGGAATGGGTGCTGCATGGCCAGTTGCTCCAGCACGTCTGCATCGGTAGAAGGGCCTGTCTTGGTGCGCTTGATGATGGGCAACTTCAATTTCTCAAAGAGAATAAACGCGACCTGTTTGGGAGAGCTCAGATTAAGATCTTGTCCGGCCAGCTTGAAAAGGTCCTCCTGAAGCTGTAAGAGAAGAGTCTCAAATTGCTTGGCCAGCCCTTGCAGAATATCTTTGTCCACTAAGATTCCGGCAAGCTCCATATCGACCAAAACAGGAACAAGGGGGATCTCAATGTCACGGAAGAGTCTGTCCACTTCGGTCTTCTGCAGCTCTGGCTCCATTTGCGCTCGCAAGCGCACCACAACCTCAGCATCAAACGCTGCATAATCAGCAGCCTCTTCTATGGGGACCTTGCGCATGTCTTCGCTGCTGAGATCTGTAAAGCTCTGCATCCTCTGGTTGAAATAGCGGAGCGCCAAGTCATCGAGACTCTTGCGGCTCGCCGGATCGATCAGGTGGGCTGCCAGCATGGAATCAAAAGCAATCTTTTCAATGGCAAGACCCGCTCGTTTGAGAACTTTGAGATCGTATTTGAGATTCTGGCCAATCAGCTCTGTTTCAACTCGAGTCAAGACCGGGCGAAGCGTTTCAAGAACGTGATTCAATTCTAGTTGTGTATAAGAATCATTCTTGACATGTCCGACGGGAATATAGAAGCCCTTTCCTGGTTCGACCGCGAGGGCAATTCCGACAATCTCAGCCTTCATGTCATCTTCGCTCGTCGTCTCCAGATCGAGCGAGATCAGGTTTACGGCGTTGAGCTTTCCACAGAGCTCATTGAGCGAGTTCTCATCAGAAATAATCTTGAAATCTACGTGGTGAATTTCTGCTGGAGCCTCTTGAACAGAGCTCAACTGGAGCTCTTCTATGAAAGATCGAAATTCAAGTCTTTCGAAGAGCTCTGCGATCTTCTTCCAGTTAGGCTCTGAGGGCTTACAAGAATCTACGGGTTTATCGAGCTTCGCGTCATGGAGACTTACGAGCTCATAGCTGAGCCTGGCCGACTCTTGATTCTCTCCAATCGCCTTGCGGGCGCGCTCATTCTTGATCCTGTCGATGTTTTTGAGTAGCTCATCCAGAGAATTGAATTCTGCCAAGAGCTTTCGTGCCGTCACATCTCCAATGCCGGGCACGCCGGGGATGTTGTCGCTGGTGTCACCTGTGAGCGCGAGATAATCTCGGACGCGGCTCGGCGGGACGCCCATATAGGCCTCGACCTCTTTGGGGCCCATCTTCTTCAGATCCTCACCCGGATTGCGCGAAGGCTTCAAAATGAAAACCCGGTCATCCACAAGCTGCAAGAGATCTTTGTCTCCGGTGGCGATCAGGACCTCGTATCCCTCTTTGCGAGCCTGGTTGGCCAACATGGCGATGAGGTCATCGGCCTCAAGACCCATCTGCTCATAGCTTGGCAATCCAAGATCTTGTACGAGCTCTTTGATGACTGGAACCTGCATCACAAGGTTATCTTCCATCTTTCGCCGGGTCGCTTTGTACTGCTCATATTTTTCATGGCGAATCTTCTTGCCCGGGGCGTCATAGACGACGGCAACATGATCGGATGGGTAATCCCGGAGAAGCATGATCAGGGTGCGCAGAAAGCCGTAGATTGCGCCCGTCGGGAAGCCATCTCGCGTGGCGAAATTCTTCATGACGTGATAGGCCGGATAGAAGATGGAGCTTGCATCAAGAAGAAGCAGACGCTTCTTCTTAGGCTCCTCTTTGATTCCGAGTGTGGGCATCGGGTTCTCTAACGTCCTTTCACGCCGGCCAAGCTGCGAATGGGAGAGTTCTTGCGCATCAAATAGCAGAGTGCGACTGCGATGGCATCTGCCGCATCATCGGGTTTGGGCAGTGCATTGAGGCGCAACAATCGCTGCACCATCGCTTGCATCTGGGGCTTTGTGGCACGTCCATAGCCGCAGATCTGCTGCTTCACTTGCAGTGGCGTAAAGCTCTCCATGAGCAATTCTGAGCAGGCCAACAGGACTACGCCGCGGGCCTGTGAGACGGCCATCGCGGTGGTCACATTTTTATTAAAAAAAAGCTCTTCTACAGCGACAGCTTCAGGTCTGAATTCTTCAATCAGATGAACGACGTCTTCATAAACCGCCCGCAGCCGCAGCGGAGTCTCTGTCTCTGGATGGGTACGAATGACGCCCGCTTCCAGCACCTGAAAGCGCTCCAGCGCGCGGGCATTGCCCGCCCTCTCTTGAAGAATGGCGTACCCGGTGATGGCCAGTCCGGGGTCGATGCCAAGCACTTTCATGGAGCCTATTCTTGGGATGAGAGGAGCTCTTTCAGCCTCTTGAGGCGCGGATCGCCCTTTTCAGCCGCCAAAGCGCACTTGCATATTCCTTGATTGAGATCCTTGCCACAGGTGGGGCAGAGCCCCTGGCAGTCGGGTCTGCAGAGCGGCTTTATATCGAGTGATGAGATGGCCAGCTTCGTGGCATAGGGCAGGAGATCCATCTCGTCCAGGCCATGCTCAAAGCTGTACTCTTCGATCAGGACGTGATTCATTCCCTCTTTTGGCTCTTCGATAAACTCAAGAAACTCATGAAGCTTTACGGGAATGCGAACGGATGTGAGGCAGCGGCTGCACTCTGTCTCGAGTTCAGTCTCAAGATCGAGTTGGATGTGCAAAACACCGCTCTGGTAAAGTGCCTTGCCTCTGGCGTGGACGGGTCTTGTCAGCTTGAGAGGCTGGCCTTTATGGTCGACAGGCTCACTCTCTTCTGTCCAATCGAAGGGAAAGTTTTGACCGGGGGAATTCTTCAACTGCCTGATGTCAAGATTCATCTTACCACCCCCATAAATATAATACGCCTATCGCAGCGCATCGGCAACCAGCAGCGCGTTCTTTACCGCTTTGACATCATGCACCCGAACGATATCTGCGCCATTCAAGACGCCAGCCACGGCGCTGGCGATTGTCTCCTCAAGCCGTTCTTGAACCGGGCGTTTTGTGATGGCTCCCAAGAAGGATTTTCGAGATGTGCCAAGCAAAATTGGTTTTTTCAACACTTTGAATTCTAGCAGTCTTTTCAAGATGGCCGTATTGTGTTGCGGCCTTTTCCCAAAGCCGAAGCCTGGATCAATGATTATTTTGTCGCTTGAGATGCCATTTGACTTGGCGAAATCGATGCGCGCTCTCAGAAACTGAATCACATCTGCGACCACGTCATCGTAATGGGGATTCTCCATCATCGTTTTGGGCGTGCCCTGCATGTGCATCAGAATGACTGGGCATTTTGATTCTGCTACAACATAGGCCATCTGGTCATCGAAACGGAGCGCGCTGATGTCGTTGATGAGATCGGCTCCAGCATCCAAGGCCTCTTGGGCGATTTGCGATTTATAGGTATCGACCGAGATGCAAAGATCGGGAAAATCTTTGCGGGTTTTTTTGATAACAGGAATGACGCGCTGTCGCTCATCTTCTAAAGGTGTCGGATCAGCGCCAGGGCGAGAAGATTCACCGCCGATGTCGAGAATATCTGCGCCCTCATCAATCAGCTTGCGGGCTTGGGTGAGTGCCGCTTCATGAGAGAGAAAAGCCCCGCCATCCGAAAATGAATCGGGGGTGCAGTTCAAGATGCCCATGAGAAGCGTGCGGGTCCCCAACTGTTCTAATATTTTTGTGGACATGATGTGCGGGTGGTTGTGCTAGAATAATATATTTGGCTCTTCCCAGTCATTCCTGCCCCGGATCAAGTCCGGGGTAAACTCCAGCAGGAATCCAGAGACCTTGAAATTACTGGATCCCGGATCTGCGCTGCGTCCGGGATGACGACCCGTTGCTTGCAGGAATGACAATCAAAAGCTCAACTACGCCCGCTTCTCAACCGGGACCCACTTTAGGTTTCTTGGCCCAACATATTCGGATTGGGGGCGAATGAGGCGGTTGTTCTCCTGCTGCTCCAGCACATGGGCCGTCCAGCCGCTCACTCTGCCGATGGCAAAGGTGGGGCTAAATAGCTCTGAAGGCAGCCCAATGCCATGCAGCACCATAGCCGTGAAGTACTCGACATTCGTCTGCAAATGACGACCAGGCTTGTACTCTTCAAGCAATCGAAGTGCAACTTTCTCGACATATTTGGCCAGGTCGTAGAGATCGCGGTCGGCCGCCTTCTCATAGAGCTTTTCAGCAGCGGCAGACAAGACATCTGCCCTGGGATCGCGCACTTTGTAGACGCGGTGGCCAAAGCCCATCAGCCGGTCGCCATGCGTCAACATTCTGCGGATCACCTCTTCGGCGCGCTCCGGCTTGCCGATCTCAAAGACCATATCGAGCGCTGGGCCGGGGGCTCCGCCATGGGCGGGGCCTTTGAGAGCGCCAATCGCGCCCGTGACGGCTGAGAACATATCAGAGAGAGTTGAGGTGATGACGCGGGCTGTGAATGTCGAGGCATTCATGCCATGGTCGCTGACAGTGACCAGATACGTATTGAGCGCCCTCACAAACTCGGGACTTGGCGTCTCACCACCACTAAATAGATAGAGAAACTGCGCAGCGCGGCTCAATTTGGCCTTCGGCTTTATCGGCTCTTTGCCATTCTTGAGCTGCCAGTAGGAGCCGACAATGATCGGAAATTTGGCCGCGAGCAAGACTGCTCGCTGGCGGTTCGATTCAATCGACTCGTCGGCTGGCTTGGGATCGACCACAGAGAGCGTGGAGACAGCCATTCTCAATGCGTCCATTGTTGGAACTTTGGCCTTGGCCGCCAATTTCAAGACCAGAAGCGTGGAATCAGGCATACTGCTCTCGGCCTCCAGCTCGGCCTCAAAATCCTTGAGCTCTTTCGCGTTTGGGAGTCTCCCGTTCCAGAGTAAGTAGAGAGCCTCTTCGTACGTGGCATTCGGAGCGATCTCTTCCAGCGGGTAGCCACAGATGACGAGCTTTCCGGCGGTTCCGTCCACCATGCTGAGGCGGGTCTCAGCAGCGATCACATTCTCCAGGCCGCTAGCGGTAGGCATACTGCATCTCCTTATGAATTCCTATAAAACCTCGATAATGAGCGAATAATACCGAATAAACGCTGTATTATAGGGCGAGATTTTGCCCAATACAAGACTTTCTACTCGTTTTATCCCGCTTGAGAAAATCGATGCTTACGGGGCTGGCTGCTGCGCCTTTTGGTACGCCGTCTCGAAGTCTTTGGCCTTCAGAGTCTGGTAGGTGAAGATCTGGCGAATGACTCCTTGCGGGTCGATGATGAAGTAGGTCGATGTCTGAGAGACGCGGTACAGAGTAGAGATGTCACCCGTTATGTCTACGGCGACGGGATAGGTGATCTTGTACCTCTGGATGTACTGATTGATGCCATCGAAGGTATCCGCCTGGTTGAGGTTGATGGCGATGATGGCGACGTCATTTGGGTGATCGGCATAAAATTTATTGAGCTCGGGGGCCGTGGCCTGGCACTTGGCGCACCAGCTGGCCCAGAATTTCAGGATTACAGTCTTGCCTTTGAACTGATCGAGTGATATCTGCTTGTTATCCAACGTAAACGTTGTAAAAGGCGGGGCATATGAGCCGACTGTGGGTGTATATTTCTTCTCTTGCTCTTTCCCGGCCTGAGTTGCAGTCCCAGGGTTTGCTGAGCCTGGCTGGTCCGTTGGTGAAGGCGTTGTGGTCTCAGGAGTTCCAGGGTTCACTTGTTGCTGAGGTTCTTTAGGTTGTTGAGCTGGCTGGGTTGGCGTGTTGTTACTCGTTGTTGGAGGTGTCGTTGGCTGCTGAGTATTTGTAGTATTCGATTTCTGAGAAGTAGTCGTTTGTGGGTTTGAGGTATTCGTCGTGCTGCTGGACTTGTTTGAGTTGGAACAGGAGGTGAGAATGAAAACAGCCAGAAATATCGAAGCAACAAGAATCATTTTTGAAGCATTTTTTATTTCCCTCATAACGTAAACTTAATTTATTGCGTCAATACAATCAACTCTAAGGTGCCATAACTTGCATCAATTTCAAAGCCTTCTTATTGTTTACATGATTGGGTATGACGTAGCAAATTGTTTAGTTCTTTATTTCTGTAGCTCTTATTTTTGTAAATCTTCCCTTTTGGCCTTATCAACTTCGGGTTTGTAAAATCGCGCATCAAATCTTTATCATTTGTGCAAAGCGTTCTGGCACCGCTAAGTCGTGCGAGGGCAATTACACACGTATCATTTGATCGACAGCTTTTCGATCCTTCGACGGACTCCAATT
Source organism: Candidatus Acetothermia bacterium (assembly GCA_016201405.1). Lineage (GTDB taxonomy): Bacteria > Bipolaricaulota > Bipolaricaulia > RBG-16-55-9 > RBG-16-55-9 > JACQCZ01. The sequence continues at coordinate 178,766 of JACQCZ010000007.1, forward strand.
CTTTTCGAAATTCAGATTCAGCGACGATATTGAGCCGCCCATTACGGTTTAGCTCTAAAATAAATCTTCGAGCGGCTGTGATATTGAACAGCTTCTCTTTTAGCGTTCCTCCATATACAAGTTTTCCATTCTTCTTGCTATGTGTGAGCCAATTCAAAGCGGCATGGAAGTTAGTATGAGGTGGGTCACGAAATACAAGACTTGCGACGTCCTCATCTATGATAATGCACATGATTTAACCTAATAGGAAACGTTTCTCTTCTTCAAGAAAAAATCGGCGAAATGCCCTTGGTGCTCCGACCATATTTCCACGTTTGTCGATACTTATTGGATGAATAATAACGTCACCCTTTTTGCGCTCAAAGAATAATATTGATACATCCGACGGGGACAAATCTTCGTTGTCTCGCACATCCATGCGTATCCTGTCAACAAGGTAATCACTATGAGTCTCGACAATAAACGTTTTGTTCTGGCTCTTGGACAACGCCAACAAAACAGATCCAAGCGATGCTTGAGCTTTTGGGTGTAAATGGACTTCTGGTTGTTGCAATAGAATAGTTGCTCCATTGGGTGATTTTATTGATTCCACAAGCACAGGCAGTACTTGGCTTACTCCATAACCAACATCTACAAGATTATGCCCAGTGCCTGAGACTTTAATTCTTATCTGAAACGGCCCCCTTTCCTTTGTACTCCACCGTCTGATTTCAATATCTTTAAATAATCCTGAATCAGAGCCAAATTCGCTTAGCGCTTTCCTAAGAAGTTCCCAACTCGATAAGTTTGATGCGAAAGTTCTAGCAAGCAACACCGGTATATGAGAACCTTCCGGGTCAGGGATTTCTTTTAATGGATCATACGTTCTCTTCGGACGAGTTCGCACAGGAGCGAGTGCATAGGGCGTGCACCCCTAGAACTGTACCAGTCAAAAGTAGAGAATCGGCGGATCAAGGAAGGAGCCAAGCAGATGAAGAAGAGCCGATTCAGCGAGCAGCAAGTGGTACAGATCTTGGCAGCAGGGGATCAGGGAGAGAA
>JACQCZ010000011.1 GCA_016201405.1 Candidatus Acetothermia bacterium
ACCCCGGTGGAGTTTCGAGACGGTGTACGGATTCCCTTGCTGGAGCATGGGCGTCCATCCTCGCACCAGAGCAGCAAACGGCAGAATGGCAACCACAGTCTCTACTTACGGGTGGTACTAAAATAGGGGGCAGGCCACTAAGGCATTGCTTAAACGTGTTAAGGTAAAGTATGCAAAGGTCATATCTGAAGAGGATGTGACCGAAATTGATGAAGAATTGAAGAAGTACCAATAAGCATTGTAGAAGACATCTTCCGTTTGACCCATCTCATTCACTTCGGTAATGTCTGCATGTAGTCTTATTTAGACAAGATTCTGAATGTGAAAGGTCGTCATTCCTGCGAAAGCAAGAATCCAGTGGTTTTAAAGTTTGAGTAAATGAAAAATTCCTGGATTCCGGGTCTCTGCTTCGCTCCGCCCGGAATGACGTGGCATGATAGAGATTGCAGATGTTCAGGAGGCTTGAAATGACCCGGCGAGTTCATAATTTCAATGGCGGACCCGCAGCCTTGCCTCTGCCTGTCCTTGAGCAAATTCAAGAGAGTCTGATCGATTTTCAAAACTCCGGCATGTCCATCTTAGAGATGAGCCATCGTGGAAGCGTTTATGAGAAAGTCCACAACGAGGCTATAGCAGACATCCGAAAGCTGCTTGGCTTTTCTGAGAATGATTACTCACTTCTCTTCATGGGTGGCGGAGCCAGAACCCAGTTTGGGCTCGTTCCAATGAATCTGTTGCCTGCGAACAAAGTTGCCGAATATTTGGTCACGGGTTACTGGAGTCAGCATGCACTGGCCGATGCCATGAAGGTTGGCAAAGCCAAATCCATCTGGTCGAGCGAAACCACAAAGTTCGATCACGTCCCACAGAATGGCGATTACAAAGTGAGCCCAGACGCGGCCTATCTGCACTACACGAGCAACAACACCATCTATGGCACAGAATACCACCACACCCCTGACTCTGGCGGTGTGCCTCTCGTCTGCGACATGTCTTCCGATATTCTGAGCCGCTCGATTGATGTCTCGCGCTTTGCTCTTATCTACGGCGGTGCCCAAAAGAACATGGGTCCTGCTGGTGTCACAATCTTAATCATTCGCAAAGATGTGCTGGAGCGCTGCCGCAATGATCTGCCCAGCAATTTGAGCTTTCAGCAGATCGCAAAAGAGAATTCGCTCCTCAATACCCCACCGGTCTTTGCCATTTACATCGTGGGGCTGGTCGTAAAGCATCTTCTAAAAGTGGGCGGGCTTAAGGAAGTAGAGAAGTTGAACACAGAAAAATCAAAGACTATCTATGATGCCATTGATGGCTCGAAGGGCTTCTATCGAGGCTGCGCCCAGAAGACAAGCCGCTCAAAGATGAACGTCACTTTCCGGCTTCCATCCGAAGAGTTAGAGACTCAATTCTTGTCGGACGCTTCTAAGAATGAGATGGTCGGAATGAAGGGGCACCGCTCCATTGGCGGCATTCGAGTCTCACTTTACAATGCCGTCACACTCGACTCTGTTAAGGTCTTGGTCAAATTCATGAGCGACTTTCAGAAGCGCCTGGGATAGCGTTGTTTTCACAAAAGAGATTCATTCCATTTGCCTGGGGAGCTCTTGCTTACAATGTCGGCGTCATCCTCTGGGGAGCCTACGTCCGCGCCACAGGATCTGGAGCGGGCTGCGGCAGTCACTGGCCGCTCTGCAATGGGGAAGTGATTCCACAGACTGATCAAATCAAAACGCTCATCGAATATTCACACCGGGTCAGCAGCGGGATATCCGTCTTGCTCATTTTGTTGCTACTTGTTTGGGCTTTTCGGGCATTTTCAAAGGGGCATCCCGCGAGACTGGGGGCAAGCCTCTCTACACTATTTATCATCACCGAGGCGCTAATTGGCGCTGGCCTGGTTCTCTTTGGACTTGTGGATACGAATGATTCTGTCGCCCGTGCCTTCACAATCTCTCTTCATCTAGTCAATACCTTTTTGTTATTGGCATCACTCGCTCTTACGGCCCGCTGGGCGTCTACCGGGATTCGCTCTCGACTACGCGAGCAGGGAGCTGTGCTCTGGCTGCTTGGGGCAGGCCTCATGGCAACAATGATCTTAGGGACGAGCGGGGCTCTGACTGCGCTCGGCGACACACTTTACCCTTCCAGTTCACTGGCGCAGGGAGTGCAGCAAGACCTTTCGCCGACCGCCCCTCTTCTCACTCAATTGAGACTCCTTCATCCAGTTGTGGCGATCTCCGTCGCCTTTTTCTGGATTGTGATCAGTGGGTTCGTCTCTGCATCTCGCCCTAGTCAAGCCGTCAGGCGTCTCTCACAAATCATTGTCTTGTTGTTTCTGATTCAACTCGCATTGGGAGCACTTAACGTGACGCTGCTTGCTCCCGTCTGGCTACAAATAGTCCATCTCCTTATGATGGACCTGATCTGGATCACACTGGTCCTCTTCGCTTCGACAGCTTTGGCCGCCAACCGACCTTTGCCCGAGGCTCGAAAAGGCGAACTTGGAAAACCATCGCCAGGATGAAGGTTCAGTATGAGCAAAAAACAGCAGATCTCCCCATTACGACGCGCTGATCTCAATTCTGATCCCATTGCACAGTTCGAGCGCTGGTTTGATGAAGCTTCCAGGACTGACCTCATCCAACCCAACACAATGACTTTAGCAACGTCTACTCCAGACGGAGTTCCGTCTGCCCGCATGGTGCTCATGAGAAATTTTGACGCCAAGGGCTTTGTCTTTTTTACGAACTATGAGAGTCAAAAGGGACATGATCTTGCTATCAATCCACAAGCCGCACTCGTCTTCTATTGGGAGCCGCTCGGCAGACAAATTCGAATTACTGGGCACGTTGAAAGAATTCCTGAGCGAGAATCAGACCAGTATTTTGAGACTCGCCCCTTGGAGAGCCGTTTGGGGGCATTGGTATCCCATCAGAGCCAAGTCATCCCCAATCGCGGTTTTCTCGAAGAAGATTTTTCAAAGCTGAGGGCGATTTATAATAACCAGAAAATCTCGCGCCCGAGCTATTGGGGCGGCTTCCGGGTCATCCCTACCCTGATTGAGTTCTGGCAGCACCGCGATCACCGCTTGCATGACCGCTTTCGCTACACAAAACAGAAAGGCGGTACTTGGCTGATTGAGAGATTGTCCCCTTAAATGGTCAAGAATTTTCTCTTTGAGTGCGAACTTGTTCTGTAATTAGTCTGGCCGAGCGGTTTCTGCGGAAATAATTCCAGGCCCATTGCACCATCACTAATAATTTGTTTTCAAATTCGACCAGATTGAAGATGTGGATAAAGATCCAGAGTACCCAGGCTGGCCACCCTGAAAAGCGTGTCCAGCCAAAATCGGCAACTGCGGCAGCGCGGCCAATTGTGGCCATATCCCCCAGATTCTTGTAATGGAATGGCTTTATTGTTTTCTTTTTAAGCCTGCTTTGGATCAATTGTGCTGCATATTTCCCCTGCTGCATGGCTACTTGACAGACGCCCGGCAGTTGGCGCTCAGTCTGATAACAATAACTGGCCATGTCACCAATCACGAATATCTCTGGATGACCTGGAATGGTGAGATCGGGCTCAATCAGAATGCGGCCCGCTCTGTCGAGTTTGGCACCTGTCCTCTCAGCCAGCTTTTTGCCAAGAGGTGAGGCTAAAACGCCTGCCGCCCACAGCACAGTATGAGTCGGAATCTTTTCAATCTGGTCACCAATTTTGAGTGTGACCGAGTCTGACTGAATCTCCGTGATCAGCGCATCTAGCCGCACGATGACACCCAGTCTTTGCAAAGATTGGAGAGCCTTTGCAGAGAGGTCCGGCGGGTAGGGCGGCAGGACCCGATCTGTGCCCTCCACCAGTAAAACCAGAGCATCGGCGGGATTGAAGGTTCGGAAATCGTGTGTAAGAGTATTTCTAGCTATTTCGGCCAGCGCACCAGCCAGCTCCACCCCTGTCGGACCTGCCCCCACAATCACAAAAGTGAGCCAAGCTTTGAGTGTTGCAAGGCCGCTTTCGCGCTCGGCTTGTTCAAAAGCGTACAATATACGCCCGCGCATCTCTGTGGCATCTTCAATTGTTTTGAGGCCTTGCGCCAGCTTCTCCCATTCAGGGTGGTTGAAATAATGATGGCGCGCTCCAGCTGAAAGAATCAATGAGTCATATAGAATCTCGCCATCTTTAAGAATGACTCGTCTCTTATTAACATCAATGTCTATTACTTCACCGAGCAGAACTCGAGTATTCATTTGGCGTTTCAAGATGCCCCGGAGGGGCGAAGCAATATTGGCCGGAGATAGCCCTCCAGTGGCTACTTGGTAGAGAAGCGGCTGGAAGAGATGAAAATTGCGCCTGTCAATCAGAGTCACTTCTACGGGAGCCTTCTTGAGAGACTTGGCTGCAAAAAGGCCGCCAAATCCTCCTCCGATGATGACGACTCTATGCTTTTGCTCTCTCATTTGCGCTCAGCCTGTGCACTAGATCAATAAGAAATGCAACATTTTCAGGTGGCGTATCAGGCATAATTCCATGACCTAAATTGAAGATATGGCCAGGGCGATTATTTGCCTGACGCAAAATTTCTTCAACGTGGTTTTGAACTACATCGTGAGACGCAAAAAGAACTACAGGATCGAGATTCCCTTGGATGGATTTGTCGTAGCCAATCACATTCCACGCCTGGTCGAGTGGGATCCGCCAATCCACACCAATCACATCTGCACCCGTCTCTTTGATTTGCTCGAGCAAAGAAGCCGTGATCACCCCAAAGTGAATTCGAGGCACATTGCACTCTTTGAGCACAGAAAAGATTCTCTTGGTGTACGGCAGGACGAATTCTGAATAATCTTTGGGGGCAAGAGCGCCCACCCAGCTATCAAAGAGTTGAACAGCCTGAGCGCCTGCTTTGATTTGAGCCTTGAGATACTCGGACACAGTCTCTGTCAAGAGCTCCATCAGCGCGTGCCACGTTATGGGTTCTGTGAGCATCAGGCGCTTAGTGAGAATGAATTCTTTAGAAGGCTTGCCCTCAATGATATAACTGGCCAGTGTGAACGGGGCACCAGCAAAGCCGATGAGCGGAACGCGTCCAGCCAATCTCTGGCGAGCGAGCCGGACAGTCTCAAGGACATAAGGCACGGACTCTTCTGGATGGCCAACTCGAAGTCGTCTTAGATCGGCCAGAGTCCTCACAGGCTTCTCAATGACAGGTCCCACGCTCTCGACGATATCAAAATCAATCCCCATGCCTTCGAGCGGGAGCATGATATCCGCAAACAGAATTGCCGCATCGAGATCAAATTTTTCGATGGGGAGTAGTGTCACTCTCGCCGCTGCTTCTGGAGTCTTGCAGAGTGTGAGAAAGTCAAACTCTTCGCGAATGTCGCGATATTCCTTTAGATAGCGCCCGGCCTGCCGCATGATCCAAATGGGTGTTGCATCCACTGGTTTGCGATTGCAGGCGAGTAAAAAGCGGTCACTTCTCATAAGGTGTTCTGAAGTGTACTCAGCCCGCAGTGTCGATTCTAGAAGAAGAGATAGAGAAGAACGCCCGTCGTTGCAAAGAGTGCAGAGACTCCCCAAAAGACAGATGTGATTCTTGTCTCAGGCCATTCGATATTGGGAAGGAGAAAGGCATAGTCGACGCCTTCGGCACGCTCAAAGTGATGGTGGAGCGGACTCACTTTGAAGATGCGCGTCTTGAAGAGCCGAAAGGCTGTGAGCTGCAGAATGATCGAAAGCGTCTCCACAACTGGAATGATAGCAAACAGCAGTAGCAACAACTCTGTATGAGTTAGAATCCCAAGGGCAGCGATAAATCCCCCCATAGCCATCGAGCCAGTATCTCCCAGGAATATTTTTGCCGGGAAGACATTGAAGATGAAAAAACCAACCAGAATAGCCGAGAAGAGCAGAACAACATTGAAGAGTTCTCCATGCAGCCCAGTAGCAAACAGAATGACTCCATATGCAGTTAGAATGATGAGAGTCACACCGCTAGCCAGGCCATCGAGGCCATCCGTTAGGTTCATGGCATTGACGATCCCCAAGAATGTGAAACCCGCAATGATCGAAAAGAGAAGAGGGCTCACCTGCAGCTCGCCATTCATAAATGGGATCACAAGGGATGTGGAGACGGCTCCTGATGCAAAATAGATCAGCAAAAACCCAGCAGCAGTGAGAAGCTGGAAGATGATCTTGTAGCGAACGAGCAGGCCCTTTGAGCTCTGCTGCAGTAATTTTAGCAGATCATCCACAAGTCCGATAAGGCCAAAGCAAAACGTCGCACCAATTAATAGAGACGCTTCTGTGCTGAGAGGAATCCTCAACACGACTAGATTCGCAAGCAATACGAGCAAGAAGACCAGAAGAATCGGGACTCCGCCCATGGTCGGAGTCCCGCGCTTGTGCTCATGAATCTTGGGGCCATATTCCCGGATCGGCTGTCCAGACCCAGTTGAGCGCATCACACGGATAAAGAACCCCGTGCAAGCGATTGAGCCAAATAATCCTAACAGGGCAAGAAAGGGAAGATCCATACCGTATAGCCATGATGATGTCATACCAAAATGATCACAAGGAAATCGCTCACCTCTGCGATTGTCCTCTGAGATTGCCAGACCCTATAATGCTCTGGTAGGAGGAAGACCCGATGCCAAGCTCCAGTGAAATCGCCTCGCGCGCTACTCTAAAACCCATCACACAGATCGCGAAAGAGATCGGAATCACGGAAGAAGAGCTCATTCCCTTTGGACACTCCAAGGCAAAAATTGATCTGTCTGCTTTAGAAAAGCGAAGAAATCTGCCCAATGGAAGACTGATCTTAGTCACAGCTATGACCCCGACCAAATATGGTGAAGGCAAGACCACGACCACCATTGGATTGGGGCAGGCCTTGGGCAGATTGAAGAGACGTGGGATGATCGCGCTTCGGCAGCCATCGCTCGGACCCATCTTCGGCATCAAGGGCGGTGCCACAGGCGGGGGCTATGCTCAATTGATGCCCATGGAAGAGATAAACCTCCATTTCACGGGTGACTTTGCCGCCATCGAAAAGGCCAACAATTTGCTGGCTGCCCTCATCGACAATCACATCCACCACAACAACACTCTCGGCTATGATGTGAGAAAGATTACTTTTAAGCGCTGCTTTGACATGAATGACCGGGCACTTCGCCAGATTGTGATCGGCCTGGGCGGCACAGCCGGTGGCGTCCCCCGCGAAGCCGGCTTTCAGATCACCGCGGCCTCCGAGGTCATGGCCATTTTGGGATTGTCCACAAGCATAGAGAGACTGGAAGAGCGCCTCGGTCGCATCGTCACGGGCTATAGCTATGATAACAAGCCAATTCGGGCGAACGACCTCAAAGCGACAGGCTCTATGGCCGTGCTCCTCAAAGATGCGATCCAGCCCAATTTGGTTCAGACTCTGGAAAATACGCCCGCGCTCGTTCATACCGGCCCTTTCGGAAATATCGCTCATGGAACGAGCAGCGTTGTGGCCACGCAGCTGGCGCTCAAGCTAGCCGATTATGTCGTGACAGAGGCAGGCTTCGCCTCTGATTTGGGAGCGGAGAAGTTTCTCAATATCAAGTGCCGTATTGGAAATCTTTCGCCATCAGCTGCGGTCTTGGTGGCCACAATTCGCGCGCTAAAGCTTCATGGCGGAGTGCCCGAATCGGCCAACATCGAGCATGAAGACCCAGATGCAGTGCAGCGAGGGCTTGAGAATTTAGAGAAGCACATCGAAAATATTGGATACTTTGGGCTTCCGCTCGTGGTAGCCATCAATCAGTTCCCTGCAGATTCGCCCGCAGAGATTCGAGTGGTGCAAGATTTTTGCAAAGCCAAAGGCGTCGAATGCGCCGTCTCACAAGTGGTCGCTCGTGGGGGGGACGGAGGAGTCGAGCTGGCAGAGAAAGTGATTGCGCTGGCAGACTCCGGCAAGGCAAAATTCCAGTTTCTCTACCGGCCAGAGCAATCATTTACCGAGAAGATCGAGGTCATCGCGAAGAAGATCTATGGGGCCGATGGTGTCAACATTGAGGCCTTGGCCAAGAAGCAGCTCCAGCTCTATGAGAAGAATGGGTATGGGGAGAGCCTTGTCTGCATCGCCAAAACGCAATCCTCGCTCTCGGATAATCCGAAGAGACTGGGACGTCCCACAGGCTTTCGTCTCACAATTCGCGATGTGGAGCTCTCCGCGGGTGCCGGATTTATTGTCCCATTGGCCGGAGAGATTCTCAGGATGCCCGGTCTGCCCGCACATCCGGCTGCAGAAGGGATTCATCTTAGCCGTGACGCCCACATCGAAGGGCTCTCTTCATAGCCCTATGAGAGCGGGAATTGGCACGGACTTTCATCGGTTTGCATCTGGACGCATGCTAGTGATTGGCGGCGTTGAGATCCCGCACACAAAGGGGTTGGATGGCCACTCCGACGCAGACGTGCTAATTCATGCCATCTGCGACGCGCTTCTGGGCGCGGCCGGGCTGGGTGATCTCGGAATCCATTTCCCGGCAAGTGATTCGCAATACAAGAATATTTCCAGTCTTATTCTGTTGGAGCGAGTACAAAAATTACTCAGCTCAAAGAGGTATCAGATCGAAAATCTGGATGCGATGATTCTTGCTGAAGAGCCTTTGTTGGCACCTCATTTTGATCCTATGAAAAAGAAGATTTCTGCGGTTCTTAAAATCTCACCCGCGCAGATCAATCTGAAAGCGACCCGTACCGAAGGGCTCGGCCCCATTGGTCAGGGAGAAGGAATCATGGCGCAAGCCATTGCGCTCATCTCAATCAAATCGAAAAGTTGAAGTTTCGGCTCAAAATGATCATGCTTAACGAATAATCCAATCCCATTTCACAAGGAGCCAATGATGCCTGAAAAAGATGAGAACGAACAACAAGGCCAAAGCGAATTGATCTTGGCCATCGAGCGGAGCCCCGGCTCTGGCGAAAAGATCTTCATTCAGAAGAATGTCTTCAAGGGGCGAGAATACGTTGACGTCCGCATCTTCTATGATGCCAGCAAAGAGGAAGGCGAAGACTGGCGCCCTACCAAAAAAGGCGTGGCCATCCCGCCGGACATCCTGTCGCACGTCATCGAAGCGCTTCAAAAAGCACAGAGCATGCTAGGCAAATGATTGATTATTGATTCGCCGATCAAGGAGGAGCATCCAATGCTAGAGCATGGAGATGCAGCACCCGACTTTCGCCTCAAGGGAACTGATAATGCAACTCACAGCTTGAGTGAGCAAAAGGGCACAAAAGCGACGGCTGTCATCTTCAGCTGCAATCACTGCCCGTATGTCCGAGCCTATGAAGATCGCATCATCCAGCTTGCCAAAGCCTTTCAGTCCAAGGGTGTAAAGTTCGTGCTCATCAATGCCAACGACCCAGTCAAACATCCCAATGACAGTTTTGAGGGCATGGTCACTCGCGGCAAAGAGAAGGGCTATCCTTTTGCGTATTTACATGATGAGACGCAAAAAGTGGCGCGTGCCTATGGCGCTGAGCGGACTCCAGAAGTCTTTCTCTTTGATGGGACGCTAAAGCTGCGGTATCACGGCACCATTGATGACAACTATGAAAAACCAGAGGCTGTTAAGATGCAACATCTGAAACTTGCTTTGGAAGCAGTGATTGGTGGCAAAGAAGTGCCGCAGAAAGAGACTGCGCCTGTCGGCTGCACGATCAAGTGGAAGTAATTTCCAGCTGGGCATGTAAATGCCGTTGACAGAAAATCAAGATCTGAACGAGAAGACCCGCTTACCCAGACACATTGCCATTATTATGGATGGTAATGGCCGCTGGGCGGAGCAGCGCGGGATGGAGCGGATTCGTGGCCATTTTGAGGGAGCCAAGGCCGTCGAGCGCATCTCTCGCTTTGCCGCCGATGAGCTAAAGATTTCCTATCTCACTCTCTTTGCCTTCTCTACGGAAAATTGGAAGCGTCCAAGCGCCGAAGTGCGGGGGCTGATTGATTTGCTCTTTGACTATTTGAAGAAAGAGCCAGATGAGCTTCAAAAACGGAATGTTCGCTTGAGATTTATCGGAAGACTCGATGACTTCCACGAGAATATCCGCGAAGAGATCAACAAAGCCATCAACAATTCTCAAGAGAATTCCGGTCTGCAGTTGACTGTGGCCCTCAGCTATGGCGGACGGCAAGAGATTTTGCAAGCTGTTCAAGCGATCAGCGACGAGGTCAGCGCTGGAAGTCTTACTCTGGAAGAGGCTGAATCGTTTGACGAAGAGGATTTTCGGGCTTTCTTTTATGCGCCCGATCTGCCGGATCCAGACATCATCATCCGCACGGGGGGCGAGCAGCGGATCAGCAACTTCTTTCTCTGGCAGGCCGCCAATGCCTTCTTCTGGAGCACATCCACTCTTTGGCCGGACTTTCGCGAGAGCGATCTGCAGGATGCCATCAAAGCGTATCAGATGCAGCACTAAATAATTGCAACGCGAGGAGGCAGGTCATGGACCGAATCTATGTGATGGAGCTGGTGCGATCTCTTCAAATGGGCCAGATTGGCCGAAGAGAATTCGTCAAGCGCGCCACAGTGGCCATTGGCAGCGCGACCGCAGCGACTGCGCTGCTTACAGCCTGTGAGCGAAAAACGAGCGATGAGACGCCTGAGCCCGTTGTAGATGCCCGCAAAAGTTCTCTCGGAATGGCCCAAAAAGATTCTGAAGCAGGTCTCCAGACTGAGATCGCCAGCTATCCTCATCTCGATGATGCAAGCAAGTCGCTCAATGGCTATCTGGCATTTCCAGACAAGGACGGCTCATTTCCAGGTATTATTGTAATTCAGGAGTGGTGGGGACTCGATGGCCACATCAAAGATGTGACACGCCGTCTGGCCCGTGAGGGCTATGCAACACTGGCTCCCGATCTCTATCATGGAGCCGTCACCACAGAGCCAGACGCAGCTCGCAAGCTGGTGATGCAGCTCGATCTGCCGAACGCAGTGCGTGAGATTCAGAGTGCCATCACCTACTTGCTGAGTCAATCCGAGACGAAGGGACCCAAAGTCGGCATCGTAGGATTCTGCATGGGCGGAAGACTCGTCTTTGAGACGACTCTGGTTGAGAATAGACTTGCGGCGGCTGTGCCATTTTATGGATTGCTCGCTGACCCGCAGCAAGCCAAGCAAGTGAAGGCGCCTCTCTTGGGGCTGTACGGGGCACTAGATCAGGGTATTCCAGTCGATAAGATCAATGCAGTACAAAAAGCTCTTACCGAGAGTGGAATTGTGAATAAGTTCAAAATTTATGATGGCGCAGGCCATGCCTTTTTCAATGACACACGCCCCACTGGGTACAACGCAGATACCGCCAAAGATGCCTGGAAAGAGACTTTGACCTGGTTCAAGAGATATCTTTGATCAATAACGAGCGACTAATAGTGGTCTTCCTGATCGCCCCATAGTGTTTGCAGATAGCAGATCTGCCCCCAATGATATGAGAGATGTGGGAGCTGGGCGTGCTGATCAGCTTTGAGAGCTTCCAGACCTCACCCCAAGGCATCTTGCGCTCGGTGAGCAGCTGCGAGTCATCGACCGCAGCAATCGCTTCTGAGAGCACAAGTGCACTCTGCTGCATCTTCTCAAACCCCTTTTTGAGCTGACTGGAGCGAATTGAAAAGTCTTGCGTGCCACTCTCTGGCATCTTCTCGCCACGTATCAGGGTGGCAAACATGTGATTGGCTCCGATGACGTGCTCCAGAATCTCGCTCGCAGATTTCCCGCCCTGTTGGGGTCTCCATTCAAAATGATCGGCCGGAATGGCTTTGGCCGATTTGGCGAACAACTCCATCAGAGACTCTACCCGCAGACTCTCAAACTTTGGCAAGCTCATAGCACTCAGTTTAATTCTCACGTTCTGCAGATGCAATTGAGCGATTTGTCGCAGGCTCATTTATGGTTTACCCTGAACCTATCATGCTCAAGCCCGAAGCCTTACGAGAAGCATTATTAACGCATAACTATGTCATGGACCCTGATCAGGCTCTCACAGTGGCCATTGCGTTGCACTTAGAAAAGCCGTTGCTTGTCGAAGGACCGGCAGGAGTCGGCAAGACCGAGCTGGCAAAAGCACTCGCAAAAGTCCTGAGCGGAGGACTCATCCGCTTGCAATGTTATGAAGGGCTGGGTGAGGAGAAGGCGCTCTATGAGTGGAATTATTCAAAACAGCTCTTGCATATCCAAGCGGAGCGCGATGCGCAGTGGCAGGAGCTAGCAACCGATATCTTCTCCAAAGATTATCTTCTAGAGCGCCCGCTATTAAGAGCCTTACGCAGCGAAGAGCGCGTCGTCTTGTTGATTGACGAGCTTGACCGCGTCGATGAAGAATTTGAGGCATTTTTATTAGAGCTGCTTAGCGATTTTCAGATCACAATTCCAGAATTGGGCACAATCACCTCAGAGAAGCGACCCGTGGTGGTGCTCACCAGCAACGACACCCGCGAGCTGAGCGAGGCGCTGAGACGGCGCTGTGTCTATCTCTATATGAACTTTCCAACTCGCGAGCGCGAGAAAGAGATCCTGCTCCGAAAAGTGCCGGATCTCTCCGAAAAGCTGGCTGATAAGATTGTCGAGACTGTGCAGTCCTTGCGATTGAAAGACCTGAAAAAAGCTCCCAGCGTGAGCGAGACGCTCGACTGGGCGCAGACGCTCCAGGTGATGGGCATCCAGGATGTCAATGAAGAGGTCTTGCGGAAGACGGCCACAATCTTGCTCAAGCATAAGGCCGATCTGGAGCAGATCAACGTCTTCGCAGATTCCTCGGGAACCTAATGGCTTCGCAGAGCTTCGCCCTCCATGACCCGCTCGATTTCTTTCTGGAGTTCACGCATCTATTGCGCGTGGCCGGGCTTCGCGTCGGGCTCACCGAAACGGAAGATGCCATGGAAGCCGTCCAGATCACATCGGCTCCCAGCGATTGGAAGACGGCACTGAAGGCGACTCTCGTCAAGCGAAGAGGCGACGAAGCGATCTTTGACCGGGTCTTTGATCTCTATTTTGGAGCATGGGCAGATGAGCAGAATCCTTCGATGAATCAATCACCGCCCCTCTCACAAGACACATCAGAACGGAATCTCTCGAATGCAATGCCCAAGCCCTCTGAGAACAAAGATCAACAGTATCAAATGGCCATCCAGCGGGCAGTCCAGTTCATTGGGCGCTTCGTCTTCAATCCCGCCCGCTCAGACAATGCCAGCAACCTGCAGACCGCAATGCTCTTGCTCAGCCAAATGGTCTCGAAGCGCACGGGAACAGCCAAAAGCCTGAGTGAGATCCAGGCCGATCTGGAAAAGGCATTCTTGCAATCTCAAGAGATGGAAGATTCTCCCAATGCCATGCGATCGCTGGTCGAGCAGGGTGATTTTGAAGAGGTTGACTTCGCGCGCATGGACCCCAGCGAAGCCCTGCTCATCGAAGAGCAGATCGAGCATCTGATTGAAGCGCTCTCTATGCAGCTTCGCAGGCGGCTTCAACGCCGAACTCGCGGCAAGATTGATTTGAGACGCACCATTCGGCGGTCGATTCAGTTTGGAGGTGTCCCAGTTCGCCTGGCCTATCGTAAGCGCAGACAAGACAAGCCAAAGATCTTTGTTTTTACCGACATCAGCAGTAGCGTAGAGGCTTTCGCTCGCTTCTTCTTGATGCTTACCCGGGCCTTCCAGGCCACTCCGATCACCTGCCGCAGCTTCGTCTTTGAAGATGAGACGATGGAGGTGACCGAAAGACTGACTCAAGAGATGTCACGCTTCCCACGCGCCGGACAGGCTGTCGAGCGCGTCTTGACTCGTCTGCGGTTGCAAGGCTGGGGAATGAGGAGAAGCAGTTATGGAGCTTCGTTCCGGCAATTTGATGATCTGGCCGGTTCCGAGATTGACCGCCACACGACGCTGGTGATCTTGGGAGATGCGCGGAACAATTACGCCCCGCCACGAGAACAAATCTTGGAAAACTTTCAGCGACGTGCAGAGCGAGTGATTTGGTTAAACCCCGAGAATCGAGGTCTCTGGAATGGCGGCGATTCTGTCATGAGTACGTACGAGCCCTATTGTGATCACCTTTATGAATGCCGCACCCTGAAGCATTTGCGCAAGATTGTGGATGAGCTCCTCAAGCTAGGAGACCGGGTCTGAGCGAGATGAAGATTGGAAGCCAAACAAAAAAATCAAAAATCCGGGTCGTCTTTTTTGATGTCCATGACACACTCATCTATATCAATCAGACCCCTCCAGAAATCTTCCAAATTCTCTGCCAAGAATCAGGGGTCGGTGTCGATCTGAATTTACTCAAGAAGCTCTATCTAAATCCCAACGACCTCGAAAGACGTCGAGAGGCCTTTGGCAATGACGTTGGATTCTGGATGGACCTCAATGCACGTTTATTAACACAGCTAGAAATTTCTGATCCAGATCAAAGTCTGGTCAAGAAGATTGTTGAGGGTTTTAAAGAAGTACGCTGGTGGGACAGTTATCCAGATGCAATTTCGACTCTGCAAAAGTTAAAAGTAGCGAAATATCAACTAGGTGTGATCGCCAACTCCCGTCATCTGGTGATTGGCAGATTGGATCACACCGGTTTGACTTCATTCTTTGATACAATTACCTACTCTGAAGAGGTCGGAGCGAGCAAGCCCGATCGACGAATCTTCGAGGCAGCATTGCAACGTGCAGGTTGCCAACCCCAAGAGGCAATTCATATCGGAGATCGCTGGGTAGAAGATATCGAGGGCGCCCGAAATGCTGGCATCAAGCCGGTTTTGCTAGATCGGAAAAGCGAGCACCCGCACGCGAGTTGCGCACGGGTGCAGACTCTTGAAGAGATCTTTCAGTTTCTTTAGTTCAACGCGAAAGCTCTTTTGATTTCTGAGTCGCTTTGCTCACGGCTTTGATGAGCGCCACACGCAGACCGCCATCTTCGAGCTCCATAATGCCATCCACTGTCGTTCCAGCTGGAGTCGTGACGGCATCTTTGAGCTTTGCCGGATGCTCTCCTGTCTCAATCACCATTTGAGCTGCTCCCAACATCGTCTGGGCAGCTAATCTTGTCGCCAGATCTCGTGGCAAGCCCACTTTGACACCGCCTTCGGCCAGCGACTCAATGATGATATAGCCATAGGCCGGGCCGCTTCCGGAGAGCCCTGTCACCGCATCCATTAAGTCTTCGTTGTCAATCACCTCGACCAGTCCAACAGCAGAAAAGACTTCCCGCGCCAGCTCGATTTGCTCACGACTGGCATGTCTGCCTGGGCAAAGCACAGTCATGCCCTGGCCGACCAGACATGGCGTGTTTGGCATAGCTCGAACGACCGGAACAGCACTCACTTTGGCAGATGTTCCGAGCTGCTCTTCCACATACCGGGTGCGGACGGCCGCTGCTAGGGTGATGATGAGCTGGTGCGGCTCAAGCACCTCTCTGATCTCATTCAGAACCTTTCCCATATTCTGTGGCTTGACCGACAGCACAACGATGTCACTGCCCTGAACGGCATTGGCATTGTTAGCACAGACTTCGAAGCCAAATTTCTGAGATGCGTTAGCTGCACTCTCTGGATGAGCCGTCGTTCCTTTCACATATTCGCTCTTCACCGTGCCACTGCAAATGAGGCTGCTGGCCAGCGTTCCACCAATCTTTCCAAGACCAATGACCGTAATCTTCTTATCCTGCAGCATAGAGTCCTCCTCAAGGACAACTAAAACGAATGGAGCTTATTCCGGATATGTAGTACACAACGTCAAATTAAAAATAGGGAAAAGAGAAGTGTACCCCTATCGGGGAAAGGGTGAGGTGGAAGGCTTGCGCTGACTGAGCCTGCCATACGCATTCATATGGGTTAGAAGCCAATGCCCCAATCGTGCCATCATAACCTATACTTTAATGGATGATGAGATTGATGTCAACGATGTTTGAGCGTAGTCAATGCATTCAAAGAGGATACAGGAGACTTGACAAAGGACAGATACAATGTTAAACTCATGGTCGAAAAGAGTCACAAAGGGAATGTGACCCAATCAGTGAGGCAAGAGAGTAGTCAAGAGATTCAGCGCCAGTAAGAGGTGTACTCTTGATTACGTTCAAGATTGACAAAAGTAGTTATAAAATCTAGAATTTGTGCTGTAGTCATTGCAGCAGAAAGAGGTTTGAAAGACTCAGGTTAGCAACCAAAAAGAAATTTGGATGCCGAGTGCATCGAAAGGGCTAACCCGCTGTGAAGCGGGGGCGCAAAGTCACAGATCTCAGCAGATGACTCGATTCAGCTGAGATGGCTGGGCTGCCGAAAGCCTCGCAAAGGGAGTCAAAAAACACCCATGCGAGGTCATTTCATTTTCCGAGGCTTGATCAGTAGGCAGGAGGATCTAAAACAAACCTCTTGCCCTTTTCATTTCTCCTCGCTGGGTATTTCGCAAGCAAATCAACCCAAGGGGGAGAATGATGACCACACAAAATAGCGATAAACATAACCCGTTTATTCAGCGATGGGCGCAGATTAAATGGGTAGGAGTTGCCTTGCTTGTTTTTGGAGTCGTCGGCCTTTTAGGCACGGCCCAGCAGAGCGAGAACGGACCTCTCGGAGATTACGGGGATGCCCCAGACGCACTGAGGGCAGCGTATGATCACGTCGATCCAAAGATCATTGGAGCTTTTCCAGCTACCTATAACGCACCCTTTGATCCCTCGTTCATCCTGCACAGATTTCCAAAAGATCGCGTCTTCCTGGGTCAAGATGTGACCCAAGAGAATAACGCTTTGGAAGTAGACCGCGATCTCGACGATGGCTGGATTCCAGGCAGCTTCCTCACCTGCAGCGTCGTCGAGCTGCAAGTCTTCGTTACGATTCCTGCAAATGCTACCGCCGGTCCGCTCTATCTCAACTCGCTCTTTGATTGGAACCATGATGGACGTTGGGCGGACTTCTCCAACTGCGACTCGAAGCGAGGAGAGATCACGACTGCGGAGTGGGCCATCCAGAATTTGAGACTCGATCAAGAGCCCTACAACTTAAAGCCAGGGTTCAGTGGCACGATCACGCTGCCCAAGATTCTGACCGGACCTCTCTCTGGCGAGATGTGGATCCGCTTTACAGTCACAACAGAGAAGGTGGATGAAGATTTCTTTAAGCCTGTGGGCCTAGGGGGCCGTGGCTGGAATGGACAGGGAGACTTCATTTACGGCGAGACTGAAGACTGGTTCACCTGTCTTATCACCAGTCGTGAGAGCATCTTTGCTGGCTGTCCCGCTCCTCTATCCAACCAGCCTCCTCTCGATCCTCCACCAGGGCAGACGGGCGATAACAACACGCCGAACGCCGTCAATGACACGGCCACTACGCCTGCCGGTTCGCCAATCACTATCTCGGTTCTGGCGAATGACACGGATCCAAACAATGACAAGCTGACGGTTACCCAAGTGACCCAGCCCTCCAATGGCACAGTTACCATCAACGCAAATGGCACAGTCACGTATACCCCCAACGTTGGATTTAGTGGAACGGATACTTTTACGTACAAGATTTGTGATCCGGGCAATCTCTGCGACACAGCGACTGTGACCGTGCAAGTGACTTCGCCCAACCTGCCACCCGTAGCCAACAATGACACGGCAGCGACGGCCTCAAGCACACCGGTAGTCATCGCTGTGACGAGCAATGACAGCGATCCAGAGCATGAGGCCCTATCCGTAATTGCTCTCACCCAGCCCACACATGGAAATGCGACTATCAACCCAGATGGGACAATCACCTATACTTCAAACCCTGGGTTCACTGGAACAGATTCCTTTACCTACACGGTCTGTGACCCGCACGGCCTCTGCAGCACAGCAACCGTAACAGTCACAGTTAGAGCTGCTCCCGTGACAAACAGACCACCAGATGCCATCAATGACACAATGAGCACAAATGAAGATACACCCGTCACAATCGATGTAAAAGCAAATGACAGCGATCCGGATCATGACGTAATAACCGTGATCTCGCTGACTCAACCCAGCCATGGCGTTGCAACACTCAACGGGGACGACACTGTGACCTACACCCCCAGCGCCAACTATAATGGCAGCGACTCCTTCACCTACACCATCTCCGATGGCCATGGCGGCTCTGACACCGCTACCGTCACGATCACCATCAGCCCCGTCAACGATGCTCCAGTCGCCAACAACGACAGC